>NZ_JBKECZ010000065.1:0-2693 GCF_047975165.1 Mycobacterium sp. | reverse complement strand
CAGGTTTTCGTAGGCGAACTACTCAAATTCCCCGACTGGCTCAGTGCGCTGTCACCGTTTTGGCACATGCCATCGTCGCCGCTGGATGCGGCCGATGCCCGCCCGTTGGTGGTGATGCTCCTGGTCGCGGTGGCTGCGCTGGGACTGGCCATGATCGGACTGGGCCGTCGGGACCTGCGTGCGCCGTGAAGTATTCCGTCAATTCCGGTGCCGCCGCCACGGTGCTGGCACCAGGCAATCTCGCCAGCCATCGGGCATTCTGGTGTGCATGAAGGTGACGATGTTGTCCGTGGCTGGGAGGTCGGCGGTCGCGATGGCTGCCGCTGGCATGCTGGCGCTGGCTGGCTGCTCCGGCGACGATGAGACTACCCAGGAGCGGGCGAGTGAGCCGTCGAAGACCTCGGCAGCGCAGGCGGTGGCGATCAATCCGCTGACCGGCGCGACAATGAAGAAGGCTCCGGCCAATCCGGTATACGTCGTCAAGATCGACAACACGCCCGCCTCGGCGCCGCAAAAGAACATCGATCAGGCCGACATGGTGGTCGAGCAGACCGTTGAGGGCGGCATTACCCGCCTGGCCGCGTTGTACTACACGACGGCACCAACCCTGGTGGGGCACGTGCGGTCGATGCGTGCCACCGATATTGGTATCGCCAAGCCGGTCGCCGGTCAAGTGGTCGACTCCGGAGGCGCGGTACAGAACATCTCACGTATCAAGGGCGCCGGGATAATCATTCACTCCGAGGACGCCGTGAGCTCGGGTTTCTCTAGTGATAACGGATAAAGTCCCAACAACCGGCAGGTTGATCTGAAGGCGCTCAACGCCGAAGCGAAGAACAAACAACCGCAGCGGCCGTACTTTCGCTGGGCAGGAGCGAACGCGGCCAAGCCGGCCGGCCGATCAGTCACCTCGGCGAGGGTCACTTTCTCGCGCAGTCACACGACGAGCTGGTCCTTCGACTCCAAGGTCTGGAACCGGACCAACGGCACCAGCGCCAAGGAGTTCGGGGCGCGGAACCTGGTTGTGCTGTGGGCCGATGAGAAGGACGCCGGGTATACCGATCCGGCGGGCAATCCGGTGCCTGAAACGGTCTTCGCTGGCCGCGGCAAGGCCGTGCTGTTCGTCGGAGGCACGCGAATCAATGGCCGGTGGTCCAAGAAGAATGATGCTTCGACCATTGAGCTGCGCGACGCCGATGGCAAACCGATGGCTCTGCCGCGGGGCAAGACCTGGATTGAGTTGCTCAGCAAGGCGGAGGCGGCCTCGGTGAGTGCGAACTAACGTGCTGGTCAATCGGCGGTGTGCCACTGCTGTCGGGGTACGCCGATCTCTCCTCGGCGTGAGGGCCGTACTAGATGACGCAATCGCTCAAGATGCGCAGTTGTCGGTCGGTGAGCAGGACTAGGCCCTCTAGGTGATTGCTGAACAGCAGGATTGGTTTGTCGTCGTAGACCTGGAAGAAGCCCCGTTTCACCACCTCGGCGATCGCGTCGCTGACCATGAGATCCCGGCGATCTCCTGCGAGTGTCCTCGCGGAACTCGCCGACGGGCATCGCACTGATTCGCTGGTTGCGCGCGGTTGACTCCGGCAAGATGGACGCATGGACTGGGTACGGGGCCAACTGCTGGTCGCTACCTCGGCGATCGATTCGGGCCCGTTTCGGCGCGCCGTGGTATTCATGCTGGACCATGATGCCGATGGCGCGCTCGGCGTGATCGTGAACCGCCCGCTGGAGTCTGACGTTGAGGACGTGCTGCCCGGCTGGGAGAGCTGGGTGAACACTCCCGGTTGCCTGTTCGAGGGTGGGCCGGTGGCGATGGATTCAGCGCTCGCCGTGGGTGTGGTGCCCGATGCGGTGACCCGCCCGGTGGGCTGGCGTCCGTTGACCGGCCGGATCGGACTGGTCGACCTTGACGGGCCGATGCCCCAACGTGGCCAATTTGTGGGGCTGCGCGTCTTTGCGGGGTACGCCGGATGGGCGGGCGGCCAGCTTGAAGCGGAGATCGCTGAGGGATCGTGGCTGGTGATCGAGGCCGATGATGCCGACTTGATGTCGGCGGTGCCGGATCGGCTATGGGGGCAGGTGCTGCGGCGACAATCGGGGGAGACCCGGTACTGGGCCACCCTGCCCGACGATCCGGGACTGAACTGATTGTGCTGTCAGCGGTGCGTTCTGCTGGCGGTGCGTTCTGCTAGTGGGGCGTTCTGCTAGTGGGGTGTTCTGCCAGTGGGGCGTGACATTCGGTGAGCCGGGAAGGATTGCCACCGTGGAGGTGTTGGATAAGGTAGGAGACACTACCGAACCCCAACGGAATCGGGACCATCAGGGAACCCGAATATTGTTCGGACATCGTTTGAGAGGACACCATGCGGAGCAGTAACCCGGTCTTCGCCAGGAACGCGGAGTTCAACGGCAGTGGGGCAACGCGCAGCGCGGACCCATCCCAGTGGCAGATCGACCTGTCCGGCAGCGGACAGGGCGGTGCTTCCGCGCCGCCGACGAACAGTCGGATGACCCTGGACTCGGTGGTGGAGAAGACTGCGCTGACGGTCGGCACGGTGGTGGTGTTCGCCGCCATCACCTGGTTCGTCATCGGCGATGTCTTCATCGACTCCATCACCGTGGACAGCTCGGCCATGACGATGGCTTGGACGCTTGCCATGATCGGCATGTTCGCCGGGTTCGCGTTG
>NZ_JBKECZ010000064.1:0-44304 GCF_047975165.1 Mycobacterium sp. | reverse complement strand
GCCGGTCGCGGTCGCGGCATTCGGCGGAGTACCGCGATTTCAGCGTCGCCAACCTCACGCGGTCCCCGGCCGAGCGCGGCGACGTGAATCCGCCCGAATCGCCGGCCCCGGCGGTCCCCGAGCCCGTACAACCCCGCCCCGCACCCCCGGCCCGGGCCCCGATTCCGCCCCCGCCGGCGCCCCCGGGCCCGCCGGCGCAGGCTGCTCGGCATCGCAGCCCCGAGGATGCCGACGCCCACCTCCCCGACCCGGAGCCGCAAAGCGACGGCCTGTCGGTGGCCGACTTGATGGCACGGCTGCAGGGGCAGTCCCGCGAGGGCGGGCGCCGTCGCCGCCGCGACGGCTGAACTGGGACCACGTGGACCAATCGACTAAGGTCTTGGTGACCGTCCGGTACCCGCACGTCGGGACTGGAACGAACCAAAGGATCTGTGAGGCCGTCTGCGATGATGCAGCCCGACGGTTTACGTCCGGCCCGGCTCAAGGTGGGGATCATCTCGGCCGGCCGGGTGGGCACCGCCCTGGGGGTGGCGCTGGAGCGTGCCGACCACGTCGTCGTGGCGTGCAGCGCCGTCTCGCATGTCTCGAACCAGCGGGCGCGGCGACGGCTGCCGGACACCCCGGTGCTCGCTCCGCGGGATGTCGCCGCCACTGCTGAACTGTTGCTATTGGCTGTACCCGACTCCGAGTTGGCTGGATTGGTGTCCGGCTTGGCCGCTACCGCGTCGGTGCGGTCCGGCACCATCGTGGCGCACACCTCCGGCGCCAACGGGGTTTCCGTTCTGGCGCCGCTGACCGAACACGGATGCGTCCCGCTGGCCATTCACCCGGCGATGACCTTCACCGGTTCCGACGAGGACATCGTCCGGCTGCCCGATGCCTGCTTCGGTGTCACGGCTGCCGACGAAGTCGGCTATGCCATCGGTGCGGCGCTGGTGCTGGAAATGGGGGGTGAACCGTTCGGTGTGCGCGAGGACCAACGTGTTCTGTATCACGCGGCGCTGGCGCATGCGTCCAACCATCTGGTGACGGTGCTGGCCGATGCGCTGGAGGCGCTGCGGGCGGCGGTGCGCGGCGACGAACTCCTTGGCCAGCAGCTTGTCGACGATTCTCCGGGCGGTATCGCCGAGCGCATTGTCGGGCCGCTGGCGCGGGCGGCATTGGAAAACACGTTGCAGCGTGGCCAGGCCGCTCTCACCGGCCCGGTGGCCCGCGGTGATTCGGCTGCGGTTGCCGGTCATCTGCGAGCGCTGCACCGTGCGGATCCCGAACTCGCTCGGGCCTACCGGATGAACGCGCTGCGGACCGCGCAGCGTGCCCATGCTCCGGCGGATGTGGTCGAGGTGCTGGCCCGATGAAGCTCCCCGACTTCGAACGAGGCCGGCTCAACGTGTATTCCGCGCCGCGGGATGTCACCTTGATCACCGGGGCGCTGCGGGGTACCGGCCGCCGGATAATGCTGGTGCCCACCATGGGAGCGCTGCACGACGGACACCTGACGCTGGTGCGTGCAGCCAGGCGGGTGCCCGGCTCGGTGGTAGTCGTGTCGATCTTCGTCAACCCCTTGCAGTTCGGTGTAGAAGAGGATCTCGACTGCTATCCACGCAGCCTTGACGACGATCTTGCGATGTTGCGCGCCGAGGGTGTCGAGATCGTCTTCACTCCGAGGGCCACGTCGATGTATCCCTGCGGCCTTCGCACCGCAGTGCAGCCCGGCCCGCTAGCTACCGAACTCGAAGGTGCGGCGCGCCCAACACATTTCGCCGGTGTGCTGACCGTAGTTTTGAAGCTGCTGCACATCGTCGGCCCGGACCGGGCCTTCTTCGGCGAGAAGGACTACCAGCAACTGGTGCTGATCAGGCAGATGGTCGCCGATCTCAACCTGGACGTGCAAGTGGTGGGTGTGCCGACGGTGCGTGAAGCCGACGGTCTGGCGATGTCCTCGCGCAACCGATATCTCGACCCGCGGCAACGCGAGGCGGCAGTGGCGCTTTCGGCGGCCCTGACGGCGGCGGCATACGCCGCGGCTGATGGTGCACAGGCTGCGTTGAACGCCGCGCGATCCGTCCTGGACGCGGCGCCCGGGCTGGCCGTCGACTATCTGGAACTGCGCGATCCAGGATTGGGGTCGCTGCCCGCAGGTGGATCCGGCAGGTTGCTGGTGGCTGCCAGGATCGGTGTCACCAGACTTCTGGACAATGTCGCAATCCAGGTGGGGGGCGGCACGCGCGCCGAGTGTGGGCCGGATGAACCCAGGGGCCGATCGGCTCAATTGCAACGGAGGAAATGATGTTACGCACGATGCTGAAGTCGAAGATCCATCGAGCCACCGTGACCCAGGCAGATCTGCACTACGTCGGATCCGTGACCGTCGATGCCGACCTGATGGATGCCGCGGACCTGCTCGAAGGCGAACAGGTCACCATTGTCGACATCGACAATGGTGCGCGACTGGTGACATATGCGATCACCGGCGAACGAGGCAGCGGAATCATCGGGATCAACGGTGCCGCGGCACACCTGGTTCATCCGGGTGATCTGGTGATCTTGATCGCCTACGGGACTATGCAGGATGCCGAGGCGCGTACCTACAAGCCGCGGATCGTGTTCGTCGACGAGGCGAACCGGCAGGTGGATCTCGGTGACGACCCGGCCTTCGTGCCGGATGGAGTGGACGAACTTCTCGACCCGCGGATCGGTGTGCGGTAGCCGTGCTGCTGGCTATCGACGTCCGCAACACCCACACCGTGGTGGGTCTACTGTCTGGATCCGGAGAACATGCAAAGGTAGTGCAGCAGTGGAGGATTCGCACTGAATCCGAAGCCACCGCCGATGAGCTGGCGTTCACAATCGACGGTCTGGTAGGGGAGGATTCCGAGCGGCTCAGCGGCGTCGCAGCCCTGTCCACCGTCCCGTCGGTATTGCACGAGGTGCGGGTCATGCTCGATCAGTACTGGCCGTCGGTGCCCGCTGTGCTGATCGAACCCGGTGTGCGCACCGGTATCCCGCTGTTGGTCGACAACCCCAAAGAGGTGGGTGCCGACAGGATCGTGAATTGCCTGGCGGCGTTCAGCAGGTTTGCCACCGCCGCAGTCGTCATCGACTTCGGGTCGGCGATCTGCGTGGACGTGGTTTCGGCAAAGGGGGAGTTTCTCGGTGGCGCAATCGCGCCCGGATTGCAGGTGTCCTCGGACGCGGCGGCCGCCCGGTCGGCGGCGTTGCGACGGGTCGAATTGACCCGACCGCGATCGGTGATCGGCAAGAACACGGTGGAGTGCATGCAGGCCGGCGCGGTGTTCGGCTTCGCCGGATTGATCGATGGCCTGGTCGACCGGATCCGGGAGGACGTGACGGGTTTCTCCGGCGACGACGAGGTCGCGGTGGTGGCCACCGGGCACGCCGCTCCGCTGTTGCTGCCGGAACTTCGCACCGTCGCCCACTATGACCGGAACCTGACCCTCGACGGCTTGCGGTTGGTCTTCGAACGCAACCGGGAGGGGCAACGCAGCCGGCTGCACAGCGCGCGCTGAACGCGATGCCGGTCGTTCGCACCGCCGTACCAGCCTCGGGCGCCGGGGAAAGTTCATTTAAGCTGGCACGTCGTGAGTGCCTCGGACCAAGACCCGGTGCAGGAACTGCCCGAGCAGTTCCGGATTCGCCGGGACAAACGTGCCCGCCTGCTTGCCGAAGGCCACGATCCCTATCCGGCAGCCATCCTGCGCAGCCACACGCTGGCCGAAGTTCGGTCGGCCCACCCCGATCTGGCGACGGATACGGCGACCGACGACGTCGTCGGCGTGGCCGGCCGTGTCGTCTTCGCGCGCAATGGCGGAAAGCTCTGCTTCGCGACGCTGCAGGATGGTGACGGAACTCAACTGCAGGCGATGATCAGTCTCGACAAAGTCGGCCGCGAGTCCCTGGATGCCTGGAAATCCGACGTCGACCTGGGCGACATCGTCTATGTGTACGGCACGGTGATCAGCTCGCGCCGCGGTGAGTTGTCGGTTCTGGCCGATTCCTGGCGGATTGCCGCCAAAGCGCTGCGTCCGTTGCCGGTTGCGCACAAAGAGATGAGCGAAGAAGCGCGTGTCCGGCGGCGTTATGTGGATTTGATCGTACGTCCGCAAGCCCGTGCGGTGGCTCGACAGCGGATTGCCGTTGTCCGCGCGATAAGGAGTGCGTTGGAGCGTCGTGGGTTCCTCGAAGTGGAAACCCCCATGTTGCAGACGCTGGCCGGTGGCGCTGCCGCGCGGCCGTTCATCACGCATTCCAATGCCCTCGATATCGACCTCTATCTGAGGATTGCGCCGGAACTGTTCCTCAAGCGCTGTATGGTGGGCGGCTTCGACAAGGTTTTCGAACTGAATCGAGTGTTCCGCAACGAAGGAGCCGATTCGACGCATTCTCCGGAATTTTCGATGTTGGAGACCTACCAGACGTACGCGACCTATGACGATTCAGCGCTCGTTACCAGGGAGCTGATTCAGGAGGTTGCCGACGAGGCGATCGGGACCAGGCAACTCCCGATGCCCGACGGCAGTGTCTACGACATCGACGGCGAATGGGCAAGCCTGGAAATGTATTCCTCGCTGTCCGAAGCACTCGGCGAAGAGATCACACCGGCGACATCCGTCGAGCGGCTGCGCGGGATCGCCGACCGGTTCGACACCCTGCTGTTGGATGACAAGGGAATTGGTCACGGAAAGCTCGTCGAGGAACTCTGGGAGCACACGGTGGGTGCGAGTTTGACGTCGCCGACGTTCGTTCGGGACTTTCCGGTGGAAACCACGCCGCTGACCCGCCAGCACCGCTGCGTGCCGGGAGTCACCGAGAAGTGGGACCTCTATGTTCAGGGGGTGGAGCTGGCCACCGGGTATTCCGAATTGAACGATCCGGTGGTGCAGCGCGAGAGATTCGCCGATCAGGCCCGCGCGGCCGCCGCTGGCGATGACGAGGCCATGGCACTCGACGAGGATTTCCTGGTGGCATTGGAGTTCGGCATGCCGCCGGCTACCGGAACGGGAATGGGTGTCGACCGGTTGCTGATGTGTTTGACCGGCCTCTCAATAAGGGAGACGGTATTGTTCCCGATTGTCCGGCCGTACTCCAGCTGAACCGCCTCAGTTGTGTCTGGATTGAATATTGGGCCCTGGTGTGGCAGATTAACCGGTTGACGATCGTAGCTAAACTGGGTCTGTAGCCAAAGGCGAAGAAACGTGAGGGAAAATTAATGGCGAAAAAAGTGACCGTCACCTTGGTCGATGATTTCGACGGCGACGGTGCTGCCGACGAAACAGTCGAATTCGGGCTCGATGGGATCGCCTACGAGATCGACCTTTCCAGTAAGAATGCGACGAAACTACGCAGTGACCTGAAGCAATGGGTGGACGCCGGTCGTCGTGTCGGAGGGCGGCGCCGTGGGCGTGGTGGCTCGGGACGTGGCCGCGGCACAATCGACCGCGAGCAGAGTGCCGCGATTCGCGAATGGGCGCGGCGCAACGGACACAAAGTGTCAACCCGGGGCCGCATTCCGGCCGAGGTCATCGACGCGTTCCACGCTGCGAGCTGACTTTTGGTCGGCCGGGCTGGGCTGGTCCGGGCCGGGGTACCGGCCAACCCCGCCAACCCGGTCGGCCCGGTATCGATCCCAGCGCCGGGACTGGCGGTTCGCTGACGGCGAACGGATCACCCCCCGGTATGGGAAACGTATCGGGACTTTCTCTCGTTAGGCTGTTGTAGCTGGGCTCGGCGGTGCCGGTAGCCGCAAGGTTAGAAGCCCGGCCGGCCGACCATTAGACTGAACACCAGGTACGCGGTGTCGGCCCCGGTGCCGGCAGGTCGTGCATGACAACCGAGTCCTGGCATGACGGAGTACCGATGGTGAGGGAGAGCAGGTAACCACCAATGTTCGAACGTTTTACCGACCGTGCCCGCAGGGTTGTCGTCCTGGCGCAAGAAGAGGCCCGGATGCTCAACCACAACTACATCGGTACCGAGCACATCCTGTTGGGCCTGATCCACGAGGGCGAAGGTGTGGCGGCGAAGTCGCTGGAACTGCTGGGAATCTCCCTGGAAAGTGTGCGCAGCCAGGTAGAAGAGATCATCGGCCAGGGGCAGCAGGCGCCGTCCGGCCACATTCCCTTTACCCCCCGCGCGAAGAAGGTTCTGGAGCTGAGCCTGCGTGAGGCATTGCAGCTCGGTCACAACTACATCGGCACCGAGCACATACTGCTGGGCCTGATCCGTGAGGGTGAGGGTGTGGCGGCTCAGGTGCTGGTCAAGCTGGGGGCCGAACTCACCCGGGTGCGACAGCAGGTGATCCAGCTGCTGAGCGGCTACCAGGGCAAGGAGGCGGCCGAAGCCGGCACGGGTGGCCGTGGCGGCGAGTCCGGTAGCCCGTCGACGTCGTTGGTGCTCGACCAATTCGGGCGCAACCTGACCGCGGCTGCCATGGAGGGCAAGCTCGACCCGGTGATCGGCCGGGAGAAGGAAATCGAGCGGGTCATGCAGGTATTGAGCCGCCGGACCAAGAACAACCCGGTCCTGATCGGCGAACCCGGTGTCGGCAAGACCGCCGTCGTCGAGGGTCTTGCACAGGCCGTCGTCAACGGCGAGGTTCCCGAGACACTCAAGGACAAGCAGCTCTACACCCTGGATCTGGGTTCGCTGGTGGCCGGCTCGCGGTATCGCGGTGACTTCGAAGAACGCCTCAAGAAGGTACTCAAGGAGATCAACACCCGCGGCGACATCATCCTGTTCATCGATGAGCTGCACACGCTGGTCGGTGCGGGTGCTGCCGAGGGCGCGATCGACGCGGCCAGCATCCTCAAGCCCAAGCTGGCACGCGGCGAGTTGCAGACGATCGGCGCCACCACTCTCGACGAGTACCGCAAGTACATCGAGAAGGACGCGGCGCTGGAGCGCCGGTTCCAACCGGTGCAGGTGGGCGAGCCGACGGTGGAGCACACCATCGAGATCCTCAAGGGGCTGCGCGACCGCTACGAGGCGCACCACCGGGTGTCGATCACCGACGGAGCGGTAGTGGCCGCGGCGACTCTGGCCGACCGCTACATCAACGACCGGTTCCTGCCGGACAAGGCGATCGACCTGATCGACGAGGCGGGGGCGCGCATGCGAATCCGCCGGATGACGGCTCCGCCGGACCTGCGTGAATTCGACGAGAAGATCGCCGACGCGCGCCGGGAGAAGGAATCGGCGATCGATGCCCAGGACTTCGAAAAGGCCGCGAGCCTGCGCGACCGGGAAAAGCAACTGGTCGCCCAGCGCGCCGAGCGGGAAAAGCAGTGGCGGTCAGGTGACCTCGACGTGGTTGCCGAAGTCGACGACGAGCAGATCGCCGAAGTGCTGGGCAACTGGACCGGCATCCCGGTGTTCAAGCTCACCGAGGCCGAAACCACCCGTCTGCTGCGCATGGAGGACGAGCTGCACAAGCGGATCATCGGGCAGGAGGATGCCGTCAAGGCCGTCTCCAAGGCGATCCGCCGCACTCGCGCCGGACTCAAGGACCCCAAGCGTCCGTCGGGTTCGTTCATCTTCGCCGGCCCCTCCGGCGTCGGAAAGACCGAGCTGTCCAAGGCGCTGGCCAACTTTCTGTTCGGTGACGACGACGCCCTCATCCAGATCGACATGGGTGAGTTCCACGACCGGTTCACCGCGTCGAGGCTGTTTGGTGCTCCGCCGGGATATGTCGGCTACGAGGAGGGTGGCCAGCTCACCGAGAAGGTCAGGCGCAAGCCGTTCTCGGTTGTGCTGTTCGACGAGGTCGAGAAGGCACACCAGGAGATCTACAACAGCCTGTTGCAGGTGCTCGAGGACGGCCGGCTCACCGACGGTCAGGGCCGGACGGTGGATTTCAAGAACACAGTGCTGATCTTCACCTCCAACCTCGGTACGTCCGACATTTCCAAGCCGGTTGGCCTGGGATTCAGCAAGACGGGCGGCGACAACGACTACGAGCGGATGAAGCAGAAGGTCAACGACGAGCTGAAGAAGCACTTCCGCCCGGAGTTCCTCAACCGCATCGACGACATCATCGTCTTCCACCAGCTCACCAGGGACGAGATCATCCGAATGGTGGATCTGATGATCGGCCGGGTCGGAGCACAGCTCAAGAGCAAGGATATGGCGTTGGAGCTGACCGACAAGGCCAAGTCGCTGCTTGCCAAGCGTGGCTTCGACCCCGTGTTGGGAGCCCGCCCGCTGCGGCGCACCATCCAACGCGAAATCGAGGACCAGCTTTCGGAGAAGATCCTGTTCGAAGAGCTCGGTCCGGGGCAGATCGTCACGGTGGACGTCGAGGATTGGGACGGCGAAGGCGCCGGCGAAGATGCGAAGTTCACCTTCGCCGGGACGCGTAAGCCTCCGCCGGAGCCGGACCTGGCCCAGGCGGGCGCACACAGCACCGGGGGCGCCGGGGGGCCCGGGCCCGTCGAGCAGTAGCCGGACCCGGGAATTGTCTCGACGCCCCGCCGACGGGCCGGAGGCAGGCCGGCCGAACGGGTGGTGAAGCCGCTACTTCGGGGCAACCAGTGCGAATGCCTGTTTGGCCACCTGCAGCATCCAACCGGTCACCTTGGGCCCGTGGTCGCGAGGCCAGGTCAGTTGAAAGCTGACAACCCATGGTTGCCCGGTCTTGTCGACGGCGTACCAACTGAAGGTCAGGTCTCCCGGTAAGCCACCGGCCTTCGCGCCGATGTACGGCCAGACGTTGCGGTCCAGCTCGATACCGGGGACGGCCGACAGGATCGCTCGCACGGGTGTGGCCGGCCCGGAGGCATCGGCCTGCAGCGCGACGTGGACCCGGCAGATGTCCCCGGCATTGCCGTACCATTCGGCGCCGAAGTTGGACGCGGGGGTGTGGGCGCGCAGCGGGTCGGGTTGGTAGGGCGCGGAATCCGCCCGCGCGAGCAGCGCGGCGCGCTCCTGTGGCGAGGCGTCCTTCCACTGCTCACGAAGATCGGGTTTACCCCAGCCGACCGAGAACACCTGGTACATGGTGGGGAAGGGCGTCATACTGCCCGGATCGTGGTGCCCGGCGCTGACCAGGGCCCGCTCGATGGCATGGGTGCCCATCCTGCCGATCAGCAGGTCGGTGGCCATGTTGTCGCTGGTCGCGATCATCTTCTCGGCAGCGGTGCGCACCGAGACGTGGTCGCCGGGAACCAATTCCAGGCCTGACGAGCCGACGGCCTTGCTTTTGGCTGTGACCGTCAGCTGATCGTCCCAGGAGACGGTGCCGCTTTTGATTGCGCCGGCCAGCGCGTGGAGCACGAAAAGTTTGAAAATCGACGCCAACGGCAGGGACTCGCCGGTGTTGGTGCCCGCCACCGGCGTGCAGTGGCCGTTGTCGATCCTGGCCACCTGATAGGAGTAGCGCGCACCGGTCTCGCTCAGCACGGCGTCGAAGTCCTGCCAGGTGGAAATCCGCGGTGGCGGCTGAGTTTCGAGTACGAATCTGTCGACCAGTCCCGCGTCATCGGTGTGCAGGCGGATGTCCTGGCGGGCACCGTAGGAGGAGACCAGGTGCAGGGTTGCCGTACTGGCACCGATGTCGACGCCGTGAAGGTCGAACGGGCGGTCCCACCAGAGGGCCTCCATCGTCGATTCGACGTCGTCGACCCGGTGCGGCGCCGCCAGGGTGGCCACCCCGACGGGGCCGATCGGCCAATCGGAGTTGAGCATGTCCAGGGTTTGACGGGCACGCAGGCCCGGCGGGGTCGTGGTGTTGACCCGGTGCTCGGAGTTGGCCGCGTATGCCGACGGGGTGGGTGGCGACGAGCAGCCGGATGCCGGTACAAGCGCCAGCGCGGCGGCAGCCATCAGTGCTGTGACGTGCCGCCACCGGCCCGCGACGCGGCTACTGGGCGGGACGTTTTGCCGGGGCGTCGAGCACAACTTCGAATTCCAGGAGGGCGGCGCCACTGGCCACGGGTTTGGCCCTTTCCCCGGCGTGCGCCTCTCTCGCCGGGCCGTTGGCCCAGGCCTGGAATGCTTCATCGGACTCCCAGTGTGTCACCACGAAGTAGCGGTCTTCACCTTTTACCGGACGCAGCAACTGGAAACCCAGAAAGCCCGGGGAGTTGTCCACTGCGTGTGCGCGGTGGGCGAAACGCTTTTCCAGTTCCGGGCCGGCATCCGCCGGCACCGAAATTGCATTGATCTTCACTACTGGCATTTCGTTAGGTTACCGTGCCCGGCATGCCCACCGATCCATTGACCCGTCGCGGAGGGCAGGGCGAGCCGATTGTCCTGGTACACGGTCTGATGGGCCGGGGTACCACGTGGTCGCGGCAGCTTCCCTGGCTGAGCGACCTCGGGGCCGTCTATACCTACGACGCTCCCTGGCACCGGGGCCGGGACGTCAACGATCCCCATCCGGTGAGCACCGAGCGATTCGTTGCCGACCTTGGCGAGGTGGTGTCGGCCCTGGGAACCACGGTCAGGCTGATCGGGCACTCGATGGGCGCACTGCACTCCTGGTGCCTGGCGGCACAGCATCCCGAGCTGGTCACCGCCCTGGTGATCGAGGACATGGCACCGGACTTTCGCGGCCGGACCGCCGGGGCCTGGGAGCCGTGGTTGCACGCGCTTCCGGTCGAATTCGAGTCCGCCGAAAAGGTCTGCGCGGAATTCGGCCCGGTTGCCGGCCGCTATTTCCTGGAGGCGTTCGATCGCACCGGCGCAGGGTGGCGGCTGCACGGCCACACTGCCAAGTGGATCGAGATCGCCGCGGAGTGGGGTACCCGGGACTACTGGCGGCAATGGCTGGCCGTGCGTGCACCATCGCTGCTCATCGAGGCGGGAACGTCCGTCACCCCCCCTGGACAGATGCGGAAGATGGCGCAGATCGGAGCCGCTGCAACGTATTTGAAGATTCCCGCTGGTCACCTGATCCACGACGAGGCGCCCGAGGCCTATCGCGCGGCCGTCGAGTCGTTTCTCGGTGTGTGAGGCTAGCGTTCGCCCGGAAGTGCGAACCGCCCGTCGGCGGTCCGGGCCACCAGGCCGTCGGCCAGCAGGGATCGCAGCGCCCGGTCGCGCTGCGTCGGATCGGTCAGCCAGGCGACATCCAGATCGGTACGACTGACCGGAAAAACGTTGTCCCGCAATACGTCCAGTAATTTTCCACGGGCTTGACGGTCGGTTCCGACGTACTTTTGGGCTCGGCGGCGGGGGCCGCGGTCGGCAGGATATCCCGCGTCGCGCCACGCGCATGGAATGAGTGGGCACAAGTCGCATTTCGGTGCGCGGGCAGTGCACACCGTGGCGCCCAGTTCCATCAAGGCGGCGGAAAACTCCGGCGCTGTGCCGTCGTCGGGCAGCAGTGCTGCCGTCTCGGAATTGTCACGGCCCACAGACGGTGCGCCGGCATCGGCGCGTCCGTGGATGACGCGGGCCACTACACGCCGAACGTTGGTGTCCACCACCGGAACCCGTTGCCGGTAGGCGAAGCAGGCCACCGCTCGCGCGGTGTAGCTGCCGACGCCGGGCAGGGTCAGTAGTGTCTCGACATCGTCGGGTACCTCGCCAGCGTGGTCGCGCGCGAGTATCGCCGCGCATTCGTGCAGGCGTTTTGCCCGCCTCGGATAGCCCAACTTGCCCCAGGCGCGCAGCAGTTCGGCGGTGGTCGCGGCGGCGGTCGCCGACGGTGTCGGCCACCTCCATACCCAATCGGTCCAGATGGGCAGTACCCGCGACACCGGCGTCTGCTGCAACATGATTTCGCTGACCAGGATTTGCCAGGCGCTGACGCCGGGCCGGCGCCACGGCAGATCGCGCCGGAACTCGCTGTACCAGGTGAGAAGATTTGTACCTGATATGTGTACAGCCGGAGTCACGGATATTTCCGGCACAATGGGAGCCATGCCGAACAGCAACCCGATAGCCGCCTGGAAAGCACTCAAGGAGGGTAACGAACGATTCGTTGCCGGTGAGGCTCTGCATCCCAGCCAGAGCGTCGCGTGTCGCAACCGGCTGGCGTCCGGGCAGACACCGCATGCGGTCATTTTCGGGTGCTCGGACTCTCGAGTGGCCGCGGAGATCATCTTCGACCAGGGGCTCGGCGACATGTTCGTCGTCCGCACCGCGGGCCATGTGATCGACGCGGCGGTCCTGGGGTCGCTGGAGTACGCGGTGGCGGTGCTCGAAGTGCCCCTGGTCGTCGTTCTGGGCCATGACAGCTGCGGCGCGGTCGGGGCCGCGTTGGCGGCGATCGACGGCGGTGAGCTACCGGGCGGATATGTTCGGGACATAGTGGAGCGAGTGACACCGTCGATCCTGCTGGGAAAGCGTGACGGACTCGAGCGGGTCGACGAGTTCGAGGAGCGGCATATCCACGAAACGGTCGCGCAACTGATGGACCGGTCCATGATCATCGCGGAACAGGTGGCTGCGGGCTCGTTGGCGATCGTCGGCACTACGTATCAGCTCGATCACGGCCGGGTTGTGCTGCGCGATCACATCGGTGACGTGGGTGAGGGCCCCTCTGGCGCAGCCCTCTAACACGTTCGTCCGATAGCCAACCGGACGACACGCCGGGCAGGGTCGAACGCGTAAGCCTGACCTGGCCCTACGGTGACATTGTGCTGGATCTGGAACCGCGGGGACCGCTACCTACCGAAATCTACTGGCGGCGCAGGGGGCTGGCCGTAGGCATCGCGGTAGTCGTCATCGGGATCGCCGTCGCAACCATCATCGCATTCGTCAGCAGCAGTGCCGGGGCGAAGCCTGCCGGCCAGCCGGCTGCGGCTCAAGGTCATGCGGGCCCGGACGCGCCGCAGGCGCCGCAAGCGAAGCAACCGGTCGGACAGCAGCCGTCTGAGAGTGTCGGCGGTGCGTCGGGGAACCCGAACCTGGGCCAGCCCACACCGACCGCGGCGGTGAAACCACCGCCGGTGCTCGAAGAAGGTGACGACTGCCCCGACTCCACGCTGGCCGTCAAGGGGTTGACCGACCAGCCGCAGTTCTTTATCGGCGACCAGCCGAAATTCACCATGGTTGTCACCAATATCGGATTGGTGTCCTGCAAACGCGACGTCGGTGCGGCAGTGCTGGCGGCCTATGTCTACTCGCTGGACAACAAGCGGCTGTGGTCCAACCTGGACTGCGCACCCTCCGATGAGACCCTGGTCAAGGAATTCGCTCCGGGCGAACAGGTGACCACCGCGGTGACCTGGACCGGGATGGGATCGGCACCGCAATGTCCGCTGCCCCGGCCGGCCATCGGGCCCGGCACCTACAACCTGGTCGTACAGCTTGGCAATCTTCGCTCGCTGCCGATTCCGTTCGTGCTGAATCAGCCGGCGCCGCCACCGGGCCCGCCGCTCGCGCCAGGCCCTGATCAGTCGATGGACGAGGGATCCGAGGTCCAGCAGGGCGGCTGATACCGGCGGTTCAAGCCGCCGCGCCCGCCACCTGCGTCGCCGCGCCTCTACTGCCGGTGCCCCGCGGGGCCCAGCGCTCTGCCCCCGGCAACCCGGCCCCAGCCCCCAGCCAGGGACACCACCACCAGCCCCCCCGAGAAGCCGGCAGGCCCAAACCTCGACTAGCGACTACCGGCTAAACCGTCAATCGGCAAGAGTGCCGACGAATTAGGGATCGGCAATCGTCGACTCGGCAAGCTGAGCCAGGCCCTCACGTACATGCCGGGCCCACATGGTGCCGATTCCCTCCACCGACTGCAGGTCGTTGGCGCTGGCCGCCAGCAGCCCCTGCAACGTTGCGAATGACCGGACCAGGGCGTCGACCTGGGCGAACTGCAGGCGGGGAATACCGGCCATCGCGCGGTATCCGCGGGGGCTGAGTGCCGAGTCCTGCGCCTCGGCCGTCGAGGGATACCCGAACACTTCGGCGAGGGCGGTGAAATCCAGCAACTCGGTGTCGGACAGGGCGTCCAGCTGATCCAGTGTGGCCACGATCTGCGCTTGTGCCAGCGGGGCTGGATCTGCGTGATAGTCGCGCACGATCAACTCCCGGGCGATGTCGTTACCGCCCATCAGCTCCTCCAGCTGGAGCCGTAGCTGACGCCCATCGGTACCCAGCTCCACCGCGTCGTCGTCGATCGTCCTCCCGATGCGTCGCACCAGCTGAAGGCGCTGCACCACCGCGAGCATGTCACGCAGCGTGACGAAGTCCTCGATCTCGCCCCGTGCCAGCTGCCGGGTGACCTCGTCGAGCCTGGCCTTGTAGCGCTCCAGTGTTGCTATCGCCTGATTCGCCCGGGACAGAATGGTCGCGGAGTCGGTCAGCACGTGCCGTTCGCCACCGACGTAGACGGTCACGATGTTCATCGAGTGGCTGACCGAGATCACCGGGCTTCCGGTCTGGATCGCCGCCCGTTCCGCCGACCGGTGCCGGGTGCCCGACTCGTCGGTGGGGATCGAGGGATTCGGGACGAGTTGCACGTTGGCTCGGACGATGCGGGTGCCGTCGGTGGACAGCACTACCGCACCGTCCATCTTGCACAGCTCGCGCAGCCGCGTCGGCGCGTACGGGACGTCGAGCGGGAAGCCGCCGTCGCAGATGGCCTCGACGTGTTCGTCGTGACCGAGGACGATCAGGGCGCCGGTGCGGCCGCGCAGAATACGTTCCAGGCCGTCGCGCAGCCCGGTGCCGGGCGCCAGGCGGGCGACGGCGGCACGGAGGGTCTGACGGGTCACAGAGTGCATTCTCCTATGGCGCGTAGCCCGGCGGGACCCTGGTGGGGTCTATCCGCCCGATGGGACTTCACCGGGGAGGGGATGCGCTGGTCCGCGATGTCGGACAGGTGCCGCAGCGCCTCGCCGATGGTGGCCGCCGTCAAGGCACGCATGCCCGAAGGGGTCTCCGCGCCCGGTGGGATCAGTGCGATGGTGAATCCCTGTCGAGCGGCCTCGGCCAGCCGGCGCTGCATGCCGTGGACCTGCCTTAGGTCACCGGCCAGCCCGACCTCGCCGATCATCACCGCGGTGGCGGGCAGCGGCTGGTTGGTGTAGGCCGAGGACAATGCGATCGCGACCGCGAGATCCGAGGACGGATCCGTCAGCCTCATGCCGCCCACCGTGGACAGGTAGATCTCGACGGCACCGAGTTTGAGCCGCGCGTGCTTCTCTAGAACCGCGGCTATCATCGCCGCTCGCGAATTGTCGATGCCGCTGACCGCCCGCCGCGGCGAGCCGCCGATCGATTTTGCCAGCAAAGCCTGGACTTCCCCGACCAGTGGCCGCTTGCCATCGAGGGCGACGGTGATCGCAGTCCCGGGAACCGGTGCCGACCGCTGATCCAGAAACAGCTGCGAAGGATCGGAGACACCTTCTATTCCGTTGTCGCGCAATAGAAAACAACCAATTTCATCAGCAGTGCCGAATCTGTTCTTGACTCCGCGGACCGTCCGCAACGCACCGCTTCGGTCACCTTCGAAATGCAAAACGGTGTCGACGAGATGTTCCAGGGATCGAGGTCCGGCTATGGCACCGTCTTTGGTTACGTGCCCGACGAGGATCATCGCGACCCCGGTTGCCTTGGCCGCCGCCGTCAACGCGGCCGTGACCGCGCGCACCTGGGTGACTCCGCCGGCGACCCCCTCCGTCTTGCCGGCGGACATCGTCTGGACGGAGTCGATGATCACCAACTCCGGTCCCACCGTCTCGATGTGGCCGAGCACCGTGTGCACGTCGGACTCGGCGGCCAGGTATAGCTCATCGCCGCCGCAGCCGATCCGGTCGGCTCGCAACCGTACCTGCCCCGGGGATTCCTCTCCGGAGACGTACAACGCACGCCGTTGTCGCTTGGCCCAGTGATGCGCGACTTCGAGGAGCAGCGTGGACTTTCCTATACCGGGGTCGCCGGCCAGCAGTGTCACCGAACCCGGAACGACACCGCCTCCCAGGACCCGGTCGAGTTCATCGACCCCGGTGGACCTGTGTCTGCTGGCGGTGGGTGCCACGGAGCTGATCGGCACCGCACCGCTACCCGCCGGTGCGGAGTGCCGGCCGTTGCCGACCGCGGCGAGGACGGTCACCTCCTCGACCGTGCCCCAGCTTCCGCAGTCAGGGCAGCGCCCGAGCCATTTGGCGGTGATATACCGACATTTCGAGCACCGGAATTGCGATCGTGTGTTGGCCACGCCGCGACCGTATCGGCAGGGTGTGACAAGTCGGACCGGGCGGGCCGGCTGCGCGGCAGGACGTGCGACAGGACGGGCCGGACAGCGGTCAGGAGTGGTTGGATCCCGGGGTCCGCGGTTGAACCAGACCCGCCGAGATCGGCACCTCGACCCTGCCCTCGCCGGCCTTCTCGAACGTGAAGGTGAACGGGTAGGTGAGGCCGTTGGAGATCGGTTTGGTCAGGCTGACGGTCGCCTTGGCCGCCCCCTTGGACTGCCCCGGCCCCGGAGCCACCGCCTGTCCGTCCGGCGTCCCGACGATCAGCATCCCGCGGGCCGGCAACTCGGCGTCCCCGGACAACGTCACGGTGCCGATGTCGGTGGTGATACCGGTCAGCGTGTCGATGGAATCAGGGGCGTTGTTCACTGCGACCAGTACCAGGTCGACCTGCTCGCCGGGTTCCAGGAAATCACCGGTCTGGTCGGCCTGGATCCGGATGTCACGCAGTAGTACGCCGTTGATCGTGGTCGCACTGCCGTTGACGGCGGGCATCTGATTCGCGGTCTGGGAAATCTGACCGGTACCGCAGCCGCTGAGTGCTGCTACTGCCAGAGTGGCAGTCGTCAACAATGCGGCCAGCTGGGCCGGGCGGGTGTTCAAGCGGTTCACTCAGTGCCTCCTGCTCGGCCTCGGTGCGACACCGCGCGTCGGGGTGGGCCAGACGCGGTTGATCGGCTGCACGGAGCTTTTTTCGATGCCATACCAACTATGCACAGTAGTAGCCCCGTCCCGTCGGCGGTAGTGGCGGTGTATCCGGTATCGAACATTTGCGACGCGTTCGCCTTCTGCACCCCCGTCCGCACCCGTGCGCACACTGCCCGCCTGAAGTCCGGTGCGGCCCGGTAGTTACCCTTTACGCGTGGATCGGAGCCGCTGTCGCAGGTGACGAGCATGCCGCCGAAGCGGGTTGCCGTGCACGTCCGAGACCTTCTGTCAAGCCCCAATATTCCCGCGACGTGCCCCTGACCTGCACCGTTGATCTGGACGCTACAAGTCCGCATGTTAGACTTAACCGACGAAAGGGGCTCGAATCAGATGATCTTCAAGGTCGGCGACACCGTTGTCTATCCACACCACGGTGCTGCGTTGGTAGACGCGATCGAAACTCGAACCATTAAAGGGGAGCCGAAAGAGTATCTCGTCTTGAAAGTCGCGCAGGGTGACCTGACGGTTCGAGTGCCCGCCGACAACGCCGAGTACGTCGGCGTCCGCGACGTCGTCGGCCAAGAAGGCCTCGACAAGGTCTTCCAGGTTTTGCGTGCGCCGCACACCGAGGAGCCGACCAACTGGTCCCGCCGGTACAAGGCCAACCTCGAAAAGCTGGCCTCCGGCGACGTGAACAAGGTGGCGGAGGTTGTACGTGACCTGTGGCGCCGCGACCGGGAGCGCGGCCTGTCGGCGGGTGAGAAGCGGATGCTGGCGAAGGCACGCCAGATTTTGGTCGGTGAGCTGGCCCTGGCCGAGAGCACCGACGACGCCAAAGCGGAGACCATCCTCGATGAGGTTCTGGCTGCCGCCTCCTGAATAACCCGAGACTCTGGGTGAACGCCGGGATCGGCGGTGTCGTAGCAGTTGTGCCGGCCGCGGGGTCCGGCACACGGCTTGCGGCTGGGGTGGCCAAAGCATTTTTTCAGCTCGACGGGCGATCGCTGGTCGAGCGAGCGGTCGCGTGTTTGCGGGAATCCGGTGTGGTGGACACCGTCGTCGTCGCGGTGCCGCCCGACCGCACCGACGAGGCCAAGCTGATTCTGGGCCGCCGGGCGGTTGTCGTGGCGGGTGGGTCGAGCCGGGCCGAATCGGTGAGCCGTGCATTGGCGGCACTGCCCGACAGTGCCTCGGACCACCGGCCTGACTTCGTACTGGTGCACGATGCCGCCCGCGCACTGACGCCGCCGTCGTTGATCGTCCGGGTGGTGGAGGGCTTGCGGTCCGGCCATAGCGCGGTGGTACCGGGTCTTCCGCTGACCGATACCGTCAAGGCCGTGGATGCCGACGGCATGGTGCTGGGCACGCCGGACCGGGCGGGTCTTCGGGCCGTGCAGACGCCGCAGGGATTCGCCACCGATCTGCTGATGCGTGCCTACGGTGAGCGGATCGATGCCGCGGACTTCACCGACGACGCATCGCTGGTGGAACGGATCGGTGGCCCCGTCCACGTGGTGGCCGGCGATCCGCTGGCGTTCAAGATCACCACCGGTCTGGATTTGCTGCTGGCAAAGGCGGTGGTGGGGCGATGATGCAGTTCCCTCGGGTCGGTCTGGGCGTGGACGTGCACCCGATCGAAGTGGGGCGACCGTGCTGGCTGGTCGGTCTGTTGTTTCCCAGTGCCGACGGTTGCGCCGGGTTTTCCGATGGTGATGTCGGGGTCCATGCGCTGTGTGACGCCCTACTCTCCGCCGCGGGGCTCGGGGACGTCGGCGGTGTCTTCGGCGTCGACGATCCGCGGTGGAAGGGTGCGGCCGGTGCCGACATGCTCCGCCATGTGATGTCGCTGCTCACCGAGGCCGGTTTTCGGGTGGGCAATGCCGCCGTACAGGTGATCGGCAACCGGCCGAAAGTCAGTTGGCGCCGGTACGAGGCGCAAGCGGTGCTCTCGCGGCTACTCAATGCGCCGGTGTCGGTAGCGGCCACGACGACTGACGGGCTCGGCCTCACCGGCCGGGGCGAGGGACTGGCCGCCATCGCGACGGTGATGGTCATTCCGTTGCGATAGCCCCGCCGCCGGGCTATCGGGGGTGCTCACGCCGAGCCGCAGCGGGCACAGGCAGTAAGCTGGCACGTCGTGACCGAACGTGCCCGCCTGCGGCTCCACGACACAGCAACGGGGGGCGTGCGTGACTTCGCACCGCTGCGCGCCGGGCACGTTTCCATCTACCAGTGCGGTGCCACCCCCCAGGGGCTCCCGCACATCGGCCACGTACGCAGCGGAGTGGCCTTCGACATCCTGCGGCGTTGGCTGACCGCGTGCGGCTATGACGTCGCCTTCATTCGCAACGTGACCGATATCGACGACAAAATCCTGACCAAAGCGGCTACCGCCGGCCGGCCGTGGTGGGAGTGGGCCGCCACCCATGAGCGCGCGTTCACCGCGGCCTATGACGCGCTGGATGTGCTGCCGCCGTCGGCCGAGCCCCGTGCCACCGGGCACATCACCCAGATGATCGACCTGATGGCGCAGCTGATCGAAACCGGTCACGCCTACGCCGCGGCGGGTGACGTGTATTTCGACGTGCTCAGCTACCCGGACTACGGCCGGCTGTCCGGGCACCGGATCGACGACGTCCATCAGGGCGAGGGCGCCGCGACCGGCAAGCGCGACCAGCGCGATTTCACCCTGTGGAAGGGCGAGAAGCCCGGGGAGCCCTCGTGGCCCTCGCCGTGGGGGCGCGGGCGGCCGGGCTGGCATATCGAATGCTCGGCGATGGCCCGAACCTATTTGGGGCCAGAGTTCGACATCCACTGCGGTGGAATGGATTTGATCTTCCCCCATCATGAGAACGAGATCGCTCACAGTCGTGCCGCCGGGGATGGCTTCGCCGGCTACTGGCTGCACAACGGCTGGGTGACGATGGGCGGGGAGAAGATGAGCAAGTCACTGGGAAACGTGGTCGCCATCCCGGCGATGCTGCAGCGGTTCCGGCCCGCCGAGCTGCGCTACTACCTGGGCAGCGCCCACTACCGCTCCATGCTGGAGTTCACCGAGGCGGCGCTGCACGACGCGGTGAAAGCCTACGTCGGGGTGGAGGAGTTCCTGCATCGCGTGCGGGGCCGGGTGGGCGCTGTCCGTCCCGGCGAGTGGACCCCGCGCTTCGCCGCGGCGCTGGACGACGACCTCGCGGTCCCGGCGGCACTGGCCGAGATCCACCAGGCGCGCGCGGAGGGCAACCGCGCACTGGACGCCGGTGATCACCAGGGGGCGATGAACAGTGCCGGCGCGATCAGGGCGATGATGGGCATTCTGGGCTGCGACCCGCTGGACGAGCGCTGGGAGTCCAAGGACGAGACGGTGGCTGCGCTGGCCGCCGTCGACGTGCTGGTGCGCGCCGAGTTGGAGAATCGGCGGCAGGCTCGCGAAGAACGCAACTGGCAACTGGCCGACCAGATCCGCGACCGGCTCAAACAGGCCGGTGTGGAGGTCACCGACACCGCGGATGGCCCGCAGTGGGCGCTGGGTGGTGGCGGAAAGTAAATGGCCGGAAATTCGCAGCGCCGGGGGGCGATACGCAAGGCAGGCACCAAGAAGGGGCCGACCGTTGGTTCGGGCGGTCAGCGGCGTCGCGGCCTGGAAGGGCGTGGCCCGACGCCTCCGGCGCGCATGCGTCCCAACCATCCAGCCGCCAAGCGGGCAAAGTCTCAGCCCCAACGCGTTGGCCGCAAATCCGACGACGCCGAGACCGTGCTCGGCCGCAACCCGGTGCTGGAATGCCTGCGCGCCGGCGTTCCGGCCACCGCACTCTATGTCGCATTGGGTACCGAGGCCGATGAACGGCTTACCGAATCGGTATCGCGCGCAGCCGATTCGGGCATCTCGATCCTGGAGGTGCCGCGCGCCGACCTGGACCGGATGACAGCCAATCATCTGCATCAGGGCATCGCGCTGCAGGTGCCGCCGTACGACTACGCCCACCCCGACGATTTGGTGACCGCCGCCATGAACTCCTCGCCGGCGCTGCTGGTTGCCCTGGACAACATCACCGACCCGCGCAATCTCGGTGCGATCGTGCGCTCGGTGGCGGCCTTCGGTGGCCACGGGGTACTGATCCCGCAGCGCCGATCCGCTTCGGTGACGGCTGTGGCGTGGCGCACCAGCGCCGGGGCAGCGGCTCGAGTTCCGGTGGCACGTGCGACGAATCTCACCAGAACATTGAAGGATTGGGCTGATCGTGGGTTGCGGATCGTCGGGCTGGACGCCGGTGGCGAAACGGTTGTCGACGATGTCGACGGTGGTGATCCACTGGTGGTGGTGGTCGGTTCGGAGGGTAAGGGCCTGTCGCGCCTGGTCCGGCAGAACTGCGATCAGGTGTTGTCGATCCCGATGGCGGGCCAGACCGAATCCTTGAACGCCGCGGTGGCTGCGGGGGTAGTGCTGGCCGAAATAGCCCGTCAGCGCAGGAGTTAGCCGCCGGTCATTGCCGGTCCCCAGCCGACCGGGGCTATGCCACTCACCCCCGGGGATCCTCGCGCTGCCAAAGGGTGGGCATGTGCACCGGGATGCCATCGCGGGCGGCCAGTTCATCGAGTGTGCGGATGGAAACGTCGAGGTCGTCACCCGCATAGGGTAGGGCCCGCAAAGGCTTTGACAGCGGCCGGAAGAAATCGTCCCAGTGGATCAGGATGACTCGGCGCGCACCGACCGCGTGAACGGTTTCTCGCCAGTATTCGTCGATGTAGGAGCGAGGTTGCAGCCCGAGCTGGCCCACGCTGAGGTAAACGGTTTCGGCACGGTGGCCGTCCAGCGCGCCGGTGACATACCCGGCGCTGCCCTGGATCAGCACCGTTGTGCCGGAGGGTCGATGGTGAATGAGCGCGGACCAGGCTTCCCCGCACCGGTAGGCAGATGCCCTTACCGGGGGCGCCACCGGTGTGCTGATGACACCGGGGTAGCGGTCGGGTGGACAGTGGTGCGATTCGACCAGCGTTACTTCGTAGGCCCCGAGGCGAATCGGCGTACCGGATGCCGCGACGATGATCCGATCTTCGGGTAGTCCGTGTCCGCGACCGACGTTCGCCGCCGATTCGCCGCCGACCAGAAGCGCGCCGGTTCGCTCGACGACCAGGGCGGAATCCATCACGTGGTCGATGTGGCAGTGCACGGGGATCACAGCTTCCAGCCGTGACACCTTGGCGCGGGCCAGGCAGCCATCGACCCGCGACGGCGACGGGGCCACCCGTCCGGCCGCCACCCGGGCCAGCCCCGGCCGGGAGAAATACCCGTCGGTCATCAACGCCGATGATCCGTCGTCCAGCAGCAGGGTCGCCACCCCGAGCCAGGTCACCGACAGCGGTGAGTCGGGTGTCGCAGGCGGGACGTCGAACCGGTCGGCGTATCCGTCGAGACTCGGGCGTCCTGGTTTGAGCCTCATCGGCAGAATGTGCCGATCTCGATTCCAGTGGCCTGAAGCTGACTGCGTACCGCCGTGGCGATCTGCACGGCCCCCGGAGAATCGCCGTGTACGCAAATAGATTCCACGGCAAGTGGAATGGTTGTACCGTCGATTGCCACTACCTCGCCGGCGCTCACCATGGCCGCAGCCCGTTGTGCGATTGCCGCAGGATCGCGCAGTACCGCACCGGGTTCGCGGCGGGAGACCAGTGTGCCGTCACTGGTGTAGGCGCGATCGGCGAATCCTTCTGCGACCGTGGGGAGATCGCGACCGGCAGCCTCTTCGAACAGTGCCGAACCTGCCATGCCCAAAACCGGAAAGCCGCCGGCCAGCCGTACCGCCTCAGCCACAGCAGCCGCTTGCCCCCGATGTGTCACGGTCGAATTATACAGTGCGCCATGCGGTTTGACGTAGGAAACCCGAGTTCCCGCCGCGTGCGCCAAGCCCTGCAAGGCGCCGATCTGATAGAGCACGTCGGCAAGGAGGTCCGCGGGCTCGACATCGACGAAGCGGCGACCGAATCCGGCGAGATCCCGATAGCTCACCTGAGCGCCGATCCGGACACCGCGGCCGGCGGCGCAACGGCAGACCTCGAACAGCCGGGTGGGATCTCCGGCGTGGAAACCGCAGGCGATGTTGGCGCTGCTGACGATCGCGAGCATGGCGTCGTCGTCACCGAGATCCCAGATACCGAACCCCTCGCCCAGGTCGGCGTTGAGGTCGATGCGGGCCACACGGGCAAGTCTAGGCCCGGTGTCCGGGCGAGGGCTTCGCCGTCTGCATTGGGGTGGTCCGCAGCGCGCGGCGGGAATTGGCGGTAGCGTCAGCGAGCGTGAGTCCAACACCGCGCAGGCGGGCGACTCTGGCGTCGTTGGCCGCCGAGCTCAAGGTGTCGCGCACCACCGTTTCCAACGCCTTCAACCGGCCGGATCAGCTGTCGGCCGACCTGCGGGAGCGGGTGCTCGCCACGGCCCAGCGGATGGGCTATCCGGGGCCCGACCCGGTCGCCCGGTCACTGCGTACCCGCAAGGCTGGGGCAGTGGGCTTGGTGATCACCGAAGCCCTGACCTATTCCTTCAGCGACCCGGCGGCCCGGGATTTCGTTGCCGGTGTAGCGCAGTCCTGCGAGGAATCGGGCCAGGGACTGTTGCTGGTGGCTGTCGGGCCGAGCCGCAGCGTCGAGGACGGCACGTCTGCGGTGTTGGGCGCCGGGGTGGACGGATTCGTCGTCTATTCGGTCCGAGACGATGATCCATACCTGCAAGCGGTACTGCGACGCCGATTGCCGGTAGTGGTGGTGGATCAGCCGGTCGGCCTGCCGGGCGTTTCCCATGTGGGTATCGACGATCGAGCGGCGATGCGCGAGCTCGCGGAATATGTGATCGGGCTGGGGCATCGCGCCATCGGCTTGTTGACCATGCCGTTGGGATCGGATCGGCGCCTGGGCCTGGTGGCCGGGCCTCGGTTGGAGTCGCCGTTGTTCGGTGTGCAGCGCGAACGGATCATCGGTGTCTGGGAGGCGATGGCCGGCGCCGGCATCGACCGGGATTCACTGACCGTGGTGGAGAGCTACGAGCATGCATCGACCTCGGGCGGTGATGCGGCCAGGGTCGCGCTGGAAGCCGATCCGCGGATAACCGCGCTGATGTGCACGGCGGACATCCTTGCCTTGTCGGCGATGGATTACCTGCGTGCA
Source organism: Mycobacterium sp. (assembly GCF_047975165.1). Taxonomy (GTDB): domain Bacteria; phylum Actinomycetota; class Actinomycetes; order Mycobacteriales; family Mycobacteriaceae; genus Mycobacterium. Next base: position 20,341 of record NZ_JBKECZ010000064.1, on the reverse strand, counting down.
TCCGGTATTTCGGTGCCGGGCCGGATGACGATAACCGGATTCGACGGTGTCGGCGAGGCAATCGGGCGTGGCCTGACGACCGTGTTGCAGCCGAGTCTGCGCAAAGGGCACCGCGCCGGGGAATTGGTGCTGCGGCCGCCGCGATCGGGACTGCCGGCGGTCGAACTGCTGGATACGGAGTTGATCCGGGGATGTACCTCGGGCCCGCCAGCCTAGTTCTTCTGCTGTTCGCCGATCAGCAGGCGCACCGTCAGATCCAGCCGTTTGCTCACGTCGGTCGCCGAGGCCCGGCGGGTGAGCCAGGCCAGCAGGTTGGACAGCCACACGTCGGAGATGACCCGGGCGATGTGGTACTGGTCCTCGGTGGGCTCGCCGTCACTCATCGCACGGGCGAACATGGCGTCGATCTGTTTCTCGACCTGGTCGACCTCGCTGGCGGCCGACGCGTCGGCGAAGACGTAGGCCCGCGTCATCGCCTCGGTGAGCAGCGGGTTGCGCTGCATCGCCCGGTTGAGTTTTCTGACCATGAAGTTGAGCCGCTGGAACGGGGTGCCGCCGGCCATCGCGGATTGGTCGGTCTTGGCGTCGATGCGGCTGAACTCCCGGCCCAGCGCCGATACCAGCAGATGCACCTTGGACGGGAAATACCGGTACAGCGTGCCGACCGCCACGTTGGCACGATCGGCGACCGCCCGCATCTGCACGGCCTCGTAGCCGCCTTTGGAGGCGATGGCCATGGTGGCGTCCAGGATGCGCTTGCGCCGTTCCCGTTGCGCCTCCGAACCCAATTCGGACTCGGCGAGCACTGCCACGTTCACCATCTCAACGGCCTGATCGCCCGCTGTGCGGCCCGGGGAGGGGTTCGCGGAGGACATGCGTGCGGCGGCTCCTATCGCGGTCGAGGGGTTGGCAAACGATACACGCTCCTGCCTTGAATATGACAACTGAACGCGGGTGCGCCGTACCCTCCCAACTGGTCTGAGCGCCGCCGACTTGACGGTTGCCCATACCTACTATTAGAACACGTTCTAGTGGTCATGACAGACTGGTTTTTCGGGGAATCGACCGTGAGGAGTGCTGGTGGTAGCGACGGTGGCCGACGAACGGCTCGCGGCGCGCGAAGTGGTGCGCGACTGGGCTCGGACCGCGGCATCGGGGGAGGCCGCGACCGCGGCCGTCCGTGCGGTGGAGCAGGGCGAATCCGACGCCTGGCGACCGTTGTGCCGCGCCCTAGCCGGACTCGGGCTGTTCGGCGTCGCGGTCGCCGAGGACCACGGCGGAGCCGGCGGCACCGTAGCGGACCTCAGCGCGATGGTCGAGGAGGCGGCCAAGGCGCTGGTTCCGGGTCCGGTGGTGACCACCGCACTGGCCGCCCTGGTTGTCGAGAATCCGGAGTTACTGGAGACCCTGGTATCGGGGGACCGCCTCGGCGGGCTCGCGCTGGACGCGGACCTGCGATTCGACGGACAGGCGGTGTCCGGCACCGTCGAGTGGGCGCTGGGTGCCGTTGCCGGCGGGGTACTGCTGGTACCGGCCGACGGGAGGTGGCTGCTGGTCGACACAGTTACCGAGGGGGTGTCGCTGGAGCCGCTGCGAGCCGCTGATTTCTCCCGGCCGCTGGCCCGGGTGGAGCTGGCCTCCGCGCGGGCCACCCCGTTGGAATCGGGCCGCCGGGTGAGCGATCTGGCGGCGACGCTACTGGCGGCCGAGGCGGCCGGTGTCGCCAGGTGGGCGTTGGAAACCGCGGTCGCCTACGCCAAGGTGCGGGAACAATTCGGCAAGCCGATCGGCAGCTTCCAGGCCGTCAAGCACCTGTGCGCGGAGATGCTCTGCCGCGCCGAACAGGCTGAGGTGGCCGCCGCCGATGCGGCCCTGGCGGCATCGGAGCCCGATGATCGCCAGTTCGCCCTCGCCGCAGCCGTAGCGGCCAGCCTCACCATCGCCGCCGCCAAGGCCAATGTCAAGGACTGCATTCAGGTGCTCGGCGGCATCGGGTGCACCTGGGAACACGACGCGCACCTGTACCTGCGCCGAGCCCACAGCATCGGCCGATTCCTCGGCGGCGCCGAGCGTTGGCTGCGCACGGTCGTCGCGCTGACCACCGACGGGGTGCGCCGTCGACTCTCGATCGACCTCACCGGTGTCGAGGATCAACGCGCAGAGATTGCCGTGGCCGTTTCCCGAGTCGCCGCATTGCCCGCCGGCCAACGGCAGGCCGCTTTGGCCGACGCCGGTTTGCTGGCGCCGCACTGGCCGGTCCCGTACGGCCGCGGTGCGGGCCCGGCCGAGCAGTTGCTCATCGACCAGGAGATGGCTGCGGCGGGCATCGAACGTCCGGACCTGGTCATCGGCTGGTGGGCCGCCCCGACGATCCTCGAACACGGCACGTCCGCACAGGTCGAGCGCTTCGTGCCGGCCACCCTGCGCGGTGAGTTCATCTGGTGCCAGCTGTTTTCCGAGCCGGGCGCGGGCTCGGATCTGGCGTCGCTGCGCACCAAGGCGGTACGCACCGAAGACCGCGGTGGCGGGTGGTTGCTCACCGGGCAGAAAGTATGGACGTCGGCAGCGCACAAGGCAGCCTGGGGAGTGTGCCTGGCCCGTACGGACCCGCAGGCGCCCAAGCACAAGGGCATCACCTACTTCCTGGTCGATATGAAGTCACCGGGCATCGAGATCCGGCCGCTGCGCGAGATCACCGGAGATGAGCTGTTCAACGAGGTGTTCCTGGACGGTGTGTTCGTTCCCGACGAGATGGTCGTCGGCAAGGTCAACGACGGTTGGCGGCTGGCCCGCACCACCCTGGCCAACGAGCGGATCGCGATGGCCTCGGGGACCGCGCTGGGCGACCCGATGGAGGAGTTGCTCGCGGTGCTGGCCGAGCTCGACCTCGACGCGGGTCAGCAGGACAGGTTGGCGAGGTTGATCCTGCTGGCGCAATCCGGCGCGCTGCTCGACCGGCGCATCGCCCAACTGGCCGTGGGCGGCCGGGACCCCGGGGCGCAGTCCAGCGTGCGCAAGCTCATCGGTGTGCGCTACCGGCAGGACCTGGCCGAGTACCTGATGGACGTCTCCGCCGGCGGTGGACTGGTGCAGAACCGGGCGGTGCACGACTTCCTCAACACCCGGTGCCTGACGATCGCCGGCGGAACCGAGCAGATCCTGCTCACCGTTGCCGCGGAACGGTTGCTGGGCCTGCCCCGCTAGCAGCCATTCTTCGCGAGCGTGACGTGGCTGCGAAAGGCTGCGCCGAAAATCGTCGTGAGGTAACGCTCGCGGCCTAGGAGAAGTTGGTCTGTGCGCAGGTACTGGGGGTGGTGAGGTCCACTCCGGGATAGACGACCTGCATATGGGTGCACACGTACACCGTCACGTTGGTCATCGGCTGGCCGGTATGCAGGCTCACCGAGTCGATGACTCCGGTGGTCTGGTACATCTCCGGTGGGCCTGCACCGAAATGCATCGTGGTGATGGTGTCACCCCCGCCGGTTTTCATCACCCGCTCGAACTGGCTGGTGGCGTGGGCGTCCAGGTAGGCGACCCGGCTGTTGGAGCGGATCTCGGTGGCTTGGCGGGCCCACAAACCCGGCGGGAACCCCGCCGGGCCATCGGGGGTTACCAGGTTGGCCCCGGTAATGAAGTCGCAGCTGCCGTTGCCATGGCAGTCGACGAACGAGTGTGTCTCGATCTGGGTGCCGTCGCCGACCGGGAATAAGCTGGTGGCGGTGTTGCTGGCGGCGACTGCCGCCGGCGCGGGCAGTAGCGCAAGCATGAGTCCGGCCAGGGCGAGAACCGGTGTCGTCCGCTTCATCCCGCTCCCCTTCGAAACAGTTGTTTCCCGGCTGCAAAGCCCGGCCCCGCGACTAGTCGTCGTAGGTAACTTCTACCGAATCAGATTCCGGGTGAGATTGACAGGCCAAAATCAATCCTTCGTCGAGGTCCTGCTGCTCCAGGACGTCGTTGACCTCCATGGTGACGTCGCCGCTGCGCAATGTGCAGGCGCATGCACCGCAGTGCCCCTCCCGGCAGGAGAAGGGGGCATCCAGGCCCGCGGCCAGCAGCACATCGAGCAGCTTGGTGCTGCGCGGCCAGGACACGGTGTGCGTTTGGCCGTCCAGCTCCACGACCGCGGTGGCCGGCGGCTGGGCTCCGGCCCCCTCGTCGGCCCCCTCGTCGATCTTGACCGCGGCGAACGGATCGGACGCCAGCGATTTGAACACCTCGATGTGCACCTGCCGGGCCGGAACGTGTAGTGATTCCAGCGCACCCTTGGCCGCTTCCATGAACGGGCCGGGTCCGCAGATGAACGTGGGCCGGCCGGTGAAGGGGGCGGCCAGACGAGCGAGAGCAGCAACGGTGGGCAGTCCCTGCAGCGATTCCAGCCAGTGCAGCACGGTGAGGCGGGCGGGGTACTCGGCTGCGAGTTCGCGCAGCCGGTCGCGGAAGATCACCGAGTTCTCGTCGCGGTTGGCGTAGACCAGCGTCACCTGGCCGCCGCCCTCGGACAGGGCAGATTTGCAGATTGAGATGATCGGAGTGATGCCACTTCCGGCAGCCAGCAGCAGGAAGTCGTCATCGAGGGTCTTGGGCACGAAGGTGCCCGACGGGGCGAGCAGGTGAATACGCATGCCCTTGTGGGCGTTGTCGCACAGCCAATTGGAGGCGTAGCCGTCCGCGGTCCGCTTGACCGTGACCGCCATTGCGTCGTCGGTGAACGGCGAACTGCACAGCGAGTAGCAGCGGGCCACCGAACCGGTGCGCTCACTGGGCACCCGCAGTGTGAGGAACTGCCCGGGCGCATAGCGCAGCCGCTCAGCCGGGATAACGGGGTCGCCGGGGGCGTCGGGAACCTCGAAGACCAGCGACCGGGCATCGTCGGTGTCCGCGATGACCTGGGCAATCTGCAGCTCCAGGACATGCTCGCCCAGGGGCTCGTCGGGTGCTTGGTCCAGATCCGCCGCCGTCAATGCCTACCCTTCCCTCCATCGCGATTAGAACATGTTATAGAAAGCCCGATACCAAGCGCTACCAGCCGCAGGAACGCCCTACTCGACACAAATCGGAACGTGTTCTAGTCTTCTTCTCAACGAGATCCCGAGGATCGCCAGCCCGCTCGGCCAGGAGGCAAACCCAAGTGACGTCCATTCAACAGCGCGACACGCAGCAGGTGTTGGCTGCCATCGACGATCTGCTGCCGCGGATTCGCGAGCGCGCGCAGGAGACCGAGGACTTGCGCCGGCTCCCCGAGGCGACGGTTGCCGATCTCGAATCGGTGGGATTCTTCACCCTGTTGCAGCCCGAGCAGTGGGGTGGCCTGCAGTGCGACCCGACGATCTTCTTCGAGGCGGTGCGCCGGTTGGCGAGCGCCTGTGGTTCGACGGGATGGGTGAGTTCGATCCTTGGCGTGCACAACTGGCACCTGTCGCTGTTCGACCAGCAGGCGCAGGAAGAGGTCTGGGGGGATTCCGCGGGTACGCGGGTGTCGTCGTCGTATGCACCGATGGGCGCCGGGGTCGTGGTCGACGGCGGGTACCTGGTCAGCGGGTCGTGGAACTGGTCGTCGGGATGCGACCACGCCACCTGGGCTTTTCTGGGTGGACCCGTCATCAAGGACGGTCGGCCGGTGGACTTCGGCAGCTTCCTGATCCCGCGCACCGAGTACCGCATCGACGACGTCTGGCATGTTGTTGGGCTGAAGGGCACCGGTAGTAACACGGTGGTGGTCAAGGACGTCTTCGTCCCCACCCACCGGTTCCTGTCCTACAAGGCGATGAACGACGGCACCGCCGGCGGCTACCGGACGAACACCGCCCCGGTGTACAAAATGCCTTGGGGCACAATGCATCCCACCACCATCTCGGCGCCGATCGTGGGAATGGCCTACGGCGCCTACGATGCCCACGTCGAGCACCAGGGCAAGCGGGTACGCGCCGCCTACGCCGGGGAAAAGGCCAAGGACGACCCGTTCGCCAAGGTGCGTATCGCCGAGGCCGCCAGTGACATCGATGCGGCGTGGCGTCAGCTGATGGGCAATGTCGGGGACGAATACGCGTTGCTGGCCGCCGGCAAGGAGGTCCCGTTCGAGTTGCGTGCCCGTGCCCGCCGCGACCAGGTGCGCGCGACCGGCCGGTCGATCGCGTCCATCGACCGGTTGTTCGAGGCATCCGGTGCCACCGCGCTGGCCAATGATGCTCCGGTCCAGCGTTTCTGGCGGGATGCGCACGCGGGCCGGGTGCACGCGGCCAACGATCCCGAGCGGGCGTATGTGATCTTCGGGAACAACGAGTTCGGGTTGCCGCCCGGGGACACGATGGTGTGATCGCCGCTGGCGACGTAGCGGAGCGAGGCGACGCGGTGGGCGTACCGTCTCCCCCGCGGGGAGAGGAGCTGCCCAGGATGGCCGCTGTCGGTGAGGAGCTGACGTTCGAATCCACGTCGCGCTATGCCGAGGTGGATGTCGACGGTCCGCTGACGCTGCATTACCACGAAGCCGGCGCCGGCAACGATCGGACGGTGGTGCTGCTGCACGGCGGCGGCCCGGGCGCGTCGAGCTGGACGAACTTCTCCCGCAACATCGCCGTATTGGCCCGGCAGTTCCGCGTTCTGGCCGTCGATCAGCCCGGCTACGGCAGCTCCGGCAAGCGCGCGGAACACGGCCAGTTCAACCGCTACGCGGCCAGGGCGCTGAAGGGGTTGTTCGATCAACTTGAATTGAAGCGTGTACCGCTGCTGGGCAATTCGCTGGGCGGTGGTACCGCGGTGCGTTTTGCGCTGGACTATCCGGAGCTCGCCGGCCGGCTGGTGCTGATGGGGCCGGGCGGATTGAGTGTCAATCTCTTCGCCCCCGACCCGACCGAAGGTGTCAAGCGGTTGGGGAAGTTCTCCGTCGAGCCCACCCGGGAGAACCTGGAGGCGTTCCTGCGGATCATGGTCTACGACCAGAAGCTCATCACCCCGGAACTGGTGGATCAGCGTTTCGAACTGGCCCGGACACCGGAGTCGCTGACGGCGACCCGGGCGATGGGAATGTCGTTCGCCGGTGCCGACTTCGAGCTTGGCATGATGTGGCGAGAGGTATACCGGCTGCGTCAGCCGGTCCTGCTGATCTGGGGCCGGGAGGACAGAGTCAACCCGCTGGACGGCGCGCTGGTGGCACTCAAGACGATCCCGCGGGCCCAGCTGCACGTGTTCGGACAGTGCGGGCATTGGGCTCAGGTGGAGAAGTTCGACGAGTTCAACGCGCTGACAATCGACTTCCTGGGAGGTGTGCGATGAGCATCCGGTCGCTGGGCTACCTGCGCATCGAAGCCACCGATATGGCCGCCTGGCGCGAGTACGGCCTGAAAGTCCTGGGCATGGTCGAAGGCAAGGGCACCGTCGAGGGCGCACTGTATCTGCGGATGGATGACTTCCCGGCCCGGCTGGTGATCGTTCCCGGTGAGCGGGACCGCTTGGCGGAGGCCGGCTGGGAGTGTGCGAACGCCGAGGGGTTGGCGGAGGTTCGCCGGCGTCTGGAATCGGAGGGCATTCCCTACCGGGAAGCGACGGCCGCCGAACTGGCCGAGCGGCGGGTCGACGAGATGATCGCATTCGAGGACCCGTCCGGCAATCCGCTGGCGGTCTTCCACGGTGTGGCGCTGGAACACCGCCGGGTGGTCAGCCCGTACGGCCACACGTTCGTCACCGGCGGGCAGGGCCTGGGACACGTGGTGCTCACGACCCGCGACGATGCCGAGGCGCTGCACTTCTACCGCGATGTACTCGGGTTCACGTTGCGCGACTCGATGCGGATACCGCCCCAGGTGGTGGGCCGGCCGGCCGACGCCGCACCGGCCTGGCTGCGCTTCTTCGGCTGCAACCCGCGCCACCACAGCCTGGCCTTCCTGCCGATGCCCACGCCGTCGGGGATCGTGCACCTGATGGTCGAAGTGCAGAACGCCGACGACGTGGGTCTGTGCCTGGATCGCGCCCTGCGGCGCAAGGTACCCATGTCGGCGACCCTGGGCCGTCATGTCAACGACCTCATGCTCTCCTTCTATATGAAGACACCGGGCGGGTTCGATGTTGAATTCGGGTGTGAGGGAAGGAAAGTCGACGACGACTCCTGGATCGCGCGGGAGAGCACCGCGGTCAGTCTGTGGGGTCACGACTTCACCGTGGGTATGCGCTGAGCCGATGAACGCCGTGCCGGTCGACCCGAGTGCCTTCCGCACCGTGCTGGGCCAGTTCTGCACCGGGATCACCATCATCACCACCGTCGAAGACGACGTACCGGTCGGCTTCGCCTGCCAGTCGTTCGCGGCACTGTCACTGGACCCTCCGCTGGTGCTGTTCTGCCCGACCAAGGTGTCGCGATCCTGGAAGGCGATCGAGTCGACGGGGCGGTTCTGCGTGAACATGCTGACCGAGCAGCAGAAGGACGTCTCGGCCCGCTTCGGCTCCAGGGAACCGGACAAGTTCGCCGGCATCGACTGGCGACCTTCGCCACTGGGCTCGCCGATTATCGATGGGTCGCTGGCGTATATCGACTGCACGGTGGCTTCGGTGCACGACGGCGGTGACCACTTCGTCGTGTTCGGCGCGGTCCGGTCGCTGTCGGAGGCGCCCAGGATCAAGCCGCGACCACTGCTGTTCTACCGAGGCGAGTACACCGGTATCGAACCGGACAAGACCACCCCCGCCCAGTGGCGCGACGACCTTGAGACGTTTCTGACCACCACCACCCAGGACACTTGGCTCTGAGCTATTTCAATTTTCCTTCTTCGGCGTTACCATCTGGCGACCGAGCAGAAGGCCACGGCTATGACCGACCAGACCCGCCGGCGCCAGGAGTTGGGTGCTGGGCGTTAGGGTCGCCGATAACAGATAAGGACATGAAGTGTCAATCGAAGCAACGGAATCTCGCGTCTCTGACCTGCAGCAGCGCAAGGACGCCGAAGAGGCGTGGCAGTGGATCGTCGATCTCAAGGAGAAGGCCAAGACCGACAGTGCGGCCGCCGAGGCTGAACTGAACGCGATCTTCCGCAAGGGGTCCGCACCCAGCGACCTGCACGGACCGACCGACGGCATCCTGGTCATGACGACGACCAAACCAGTCGTGGACAATGCTGTTCGGTTCATCACCAAACTGTGGATGCCGTGGCAGGGCAAGCGGTTCGACAAGGAGTCGAAGGTCGGCGACAACCGGATGGCCGACAACTCCAAGGTGCCGTCGAAGCTGATCTGGCCGTTCTACAAGATGAAGGAAACGCCCCAGGGCAAGCTCGCCTTCGACTTCAAGACCTACAAGGACGCCGGCAAGGCGGACCCGGACGTCGAGGTCATGGTCATCGACTACGCCGATGTCAAGGCGAACCCCATCGTTGTCATCCGCAGCATCCGCGACGAGCTGGTCGAGGTCGTGCCGGGGACCTACCTGGGCAAGATCCTCTACCGGATGCCGCGCGGCAGCTACGAGATGATCGGCTTCTTCGCGCTGCGTACCTAGCTGCCGCCTACCCGCTCGGCGGCTTTTTGGCTGCCGGTGCTCTGGGCGGCAGCCAGGCACCGAGTCGGCTGAGAGCCGCACCGATATCGCCGGTGGGCCCGGCGAACGACAGCCGCACGTAGGAGTTTCCCCGCTCCGGGTCGAAGTCGATCCCGGGTGCGATGGCGACGCCGGTGTCGGCCAGCAGCGCCGAGCAGAACGCCGGCGAGTCGCCGGTGTAATCCGAGACGTCGGCGTAGACGTAGAACGCGCCGTCGGTGGGCGCCAGCCGGTCGATACCGATGCTGCGCAGGCCGTCGAGCAGCAACGCGCGATTGGCGGCATAGTTGGTCAGGTTCGCATCGGCCTCGGCCGTAGCCTCCGGGGTGAACGCCGACACCGCGGCGATCTGGGACAGCACCGGCGGGCAGATGGTGAAGTTGCCGGTAAGGCAGTCGACCGCCCGGCGCAGCTCGGTGGGCAGCACCAGCCAGCCGATCCGCCAGCCCGTCATCGCGTAGTATTTGGAAAAGCTGTTGACTATCACCGCTTTTCGCGACGTCTGCCACGCGCAGCTGGTCGACGGCGCCCCCTCGTAGACCAATCCGTGGTAGACCTCGTCGCTGATCAGCCGGGTGCCGGTTTTCTCGCACCAGGTGGCGATGGCGGCCAGTTCTTCGGGTGGTATGACGGTGCCGGTGGGGTTGGCGGGGCTGGCGATGATGACGCCGTCGACCGGCGGGTCCAGTTCGCGAAGCATCTGCGCGGTGGGCTGGAAACGGGTTTGTGGTCCGCAGGGAATCTCGACCACCTCGCATCCCAGCGCTGACAGGATGTTCCGGTAGCACGGATAGCCGGGGGAGGCCATGGCTACCCGGTCGCCGGCGTCGAAGCAGGCCAGGAACGCCAGGAGGAAGCCACCCGAGGAGCCGGTGGTGACCACCACCGCGTCGGGTTCGACGTCCAGGCCGTGCCGGCGGCGGTAGTCCGCGGCAATCGCGGCGCGCAACTCTGGAATACCGAGGGCCACTGTGTAGCCCAGCTGATTGTGCTGTACCGCTTCCGCGGCTGCCGCGCGTACCGGTTCCGGGGCGCCGACGCTCGGCTGCCCGGCCGACAGGTTCACCAGGTCGCCGTGGGTACGCTGGCGTTCGGCGGCGGCCAGCCAGACGTCCATGACGTAGAACGGTGGAATGCCCGCACGCAGGGCGACGCTGACGGTCACGAGGCAGGCAGGACTTCGGAATCCAGCCGGCGCAACACGTCTCGGCTCGACTCGAGGAGGTGGGCGCTGCCGTGGGCCCGCTTGAAGTAGAGGTGCATATCGTGTTCCCAGGTGATCGCGATACCGCCGTGCATTTGGATGCCCTCTGCGGCAGCGATGTCGAGGGCCTGGATGGCCGCCAGCCGGGCGGTGGCCGCGTTGACCGGTGTGGGTTGCACGCACGCCTCATCGACGACCGCCTTCGCGGCGGCGATCGTGACGTACACGTCGGCCATCCGGTGTTTGAGGGCTTGGAAGCTACCTATCGGACGGCCGAACTGCACACGGTTCTTGGCGTATTCGACAGTCAGCTCCAGACAGCGTTCGGCAGCTCCGATCTGCTCTGCCGCCAGTAGTATGGCCGCGGTGTCGGCCAGGCCCGGATCGGGCCCGACCGGTGCGGTCGCTTGCGCCCGGACCCGGGCCAGCCTGCGGGTGGGGTCCATTGTCGCCACCGGCTCCGCGCTGAATCGGATCCACCTGTCAAGGCGTCCGTCGGCGACCGCGACCATGACATCGGCGATATCGCCGTTGACGACGTAGTCCGGGTCGAGCACCAGTGCCCCGATGGAGCTGCCCTCGGCCATTGCCGCCAGCGCCTCGCTGTCGGGCCGGGGTGCGGCCAGCAACGCGACTTCGGCAAGTGTGGTGCCCAGCAGTGGAGAGGGCACCAGAGCCCTGCCCAACTCGCGCAGCACCGTTGCGGCGTCCGCCAACTCACCTCCGGCGCCCCCGAGTTCCTCGGGGATCAGCAGTGCGGCCGCGCCGACCTGCTCACACAGCAAGCGCCAGAGTGACTCGTCGTAGCCGCGCTCGGATTCCATTGCGGTACGAACGCCGGCGGGTGTCGCATGCCGGGCTACCAGGGCAGCGACGGTTTCCCGCAGCAGTGTGCGTTCCTCGGTCATCACAGCGCCTCCAGTACGCGTTGCCTATGTACCTGTGCGGTGCCCCAGGCGCTGCGCAGCGCCTGCACCCGAAGCAGCGACAGCGACAGGTCGTGCTCCTGAGTGAAACCGATCGCCCCGTGAGTTTGCAACGCGGTGCGTGCGGCCAGCAAGCCCGCTTCCCCGGCGGCAACTTTGGCCGCGCTCACGTCGCGAACCTGCGAGGTCAGCGCGGCGCCGTAAACCAGCGGGCGGGCCAGCTCGATCGCGATGTGCACATCGGCGAGCTTATGCTTGATCGCCTGGTAGCTTCCGATCACCCGGCCGAACTGGGAGCGTTGTTTGGCGTAGTTGACGCTGCCGTCCAATAGGGCTGCGGCGGCCCCGAGAAGTTGAGCGGCAGTGGCCAGTTCACCCAATCTTGCCGCCCTATGGGTGTCGGCACACCAGCTGTCACCGGTGGCCGTCACATCGTAGAGCCGGCGCCCGGGGTCGACGGATTGGTGGCGGCCATCGGCGACGGCTTCGGTGACGCCGTCGGGTCCGGCCAACAGCACCAGGCCCGCGGTGTCGGCGTCGACGGCGCGGGGCACGTGGGGCGGCAGGGCGACCGTCGCTATCAATTCGCCCGTGCCCAGCTGGGCGGCGCGATCGTCATCAGCGAGTAATACCGGTGCGACAGCGATGGATTCGGTCACCGGCCCGGGTACACACCAGTAGCCCAGCCGCTCGCAGGCCACCACCAGATCGACCGGCGAGGCGTCCAGACCGTCGAACTTCTCCGGCACCATCAGTGCGGTGACTCCGAGGTCGGCGAGCTTCTCCCACACTGCGAGACCGGGTGCGGTATCGCCGACGGACCATGCCCGCACCGCACCGGGCAGGTCGGCGGCACCCAGCGCCGCGTCGATACTGGCGGTGAAATCCTTCTGCTGTTCGTCGAGGGTGAACTCCATTACCGTTTGTCCCGGGGCAGGCCCAATAGGCGTTCGGAGATGATGTTGCGCTGAATTTCATTGGTGCCGGCGTATATCGGGCCGCCGAGCGCGAACAGCAGCCCTTCGGACCAGGGTCCGGCCAGTTCGCCGTCGGCGCCGCGGATATCGAGTGCGGTCTGATGCAGTTCCACGTCGAGGTCGGACCAGAAGACCTTGGTCACCGACGATTCCGCACCCAGCTCGCCGCCCCGGGCCAGTCGGGTGACGGTGCCGAACGTCTGCAGCCGGTAGGCCTGCGCCTTGATCCACCCGTCTGCGACGCGCTCGGCGAACTCAGGTGGGGAGCCCGCGTCCTTCCACAGCTGAACCAGTCGCTCGGCAGCCGCGAGGAAGCGGGCGGGGCTGCGCAGCGACATGCCGCGCTCGTTGCTGGAGGTGCTCATTGCCGCGCGCCAGCCGTCGTTCGGCGCGCCGATGACGTCGGCGTCGGCAACGAAGACGTCGTCGAGAAAGATCTCGCCGAATCCGGTATCGCCGCCCAACTGCACGATGGGACGAACCGTTATGCCCTCGGCCTTTAGGTCGAACATGAAGTAGGTCAACCCGTGGTGTCGTTCGGCACTGGGGTCGGAACGGAACAATCCGAAGCCCATGTCGGCGAACGGGGCCCGCGAACTCCAGATCTTCTGTCCGTTGAGCAGCCAGCCGCCGTCGGTCCGGGTCGCGGTGGACCGCAGTGAGGCCAGATCGCTGCCGGCTTCGGGCTCGGACCAGGCCTGCGCCCAGATCTGCTCGCCGCTGGCCATTTTAGGCAGGATACGGTCAAGCTGTTCGGGTGTGCCGTGCGAGAAGAGTGTCGGGGCCAGCATGGAGGTCCCGTTGGCGCTGGCCCGGCCGGGTGCGCCGGCACGGAAATATTCTTCCTCGTAGGCCACCCAGTGCAGCAGCGGCGCATCCCGGCCGCCATACTTCTTTGGCCAGGTGATCACCGAAAGACCGGCATCGAAAAGCACGCGATCCCAAATACGGTGCTGGGCAAAACCGTCGGCGTTGTCATAGGATTTCGTGGGTATCCGGTCTTGATTTGCGTCGAGGAAAGCCCGCACCTCTGCGGCGAAGGCCAGGGTTTCGTCGTTGTAGGTGATGTCCACTTCAGATCAACTCTCGCAGTCGTGGTTTGAGCACTTTACCGCCGGCGTTGCGGGGTAGCCGGTCGACGAACCGGACAGAGCGGGGGGTCTTGAAATTAGCCAGATGTTCTCGGGCGTAGTCGATTACCGACTTTTCGTCCAGCTCGGCACCCGGGTTGGTGACGATGAACGCGCGGCCGACTTCGCCGAGCCGGTCGTCGGGCACTCCGATCACCGCGGCGTCGGCAACCCCGTCGAGCCGGGCCAGCACCTGCTCCACCTCGGCCGGGTAGACGTTGAAGCCGCCGCAGATGTACATGTCCTTGAGTCGGTCGGTGATACGCAGGTTGCCGGCCGTGTCCACGGTGCCGATGTCGCCGGTGTGCAACCAGCCCTGGGCGTCGATGGCCGCGGCGGTGGCCGCCGGGTCGTCAAGATATCCGAGCATGACGTTGGGGCCGCGCAGCAGCACCTCCCCCGGCTCGCCGTCGGGGCCGTCGACACGCAGTTCGAAACCCGCGAACGGACGCCCGCAGGTGGTGGCAACGGTCACCGGCTCGTCGTCGGGGCGACACGCCGTCCCCATGCCGTTGGCCTCGGTAAGGCCGTAGGCGGTCAGGACAATATCGATGTCCAATTCGCGCTGCATGCGTTCGACCAGTACCACGGGTACCGTCGCCGCACCGGTGACCGCCAGTCGCAGGGAGCTCAGGTCGTAGTTGCCTCGGTTCGGGTGATCCAGCAGCGTCTGGTAAATCGTCGGCGGCCCCGGCAGGACGGTGATCCGGTGCTGTTCGATGGTTTGCAGGGCGTGTAGCGGATCGAACGTCAGGTGCGGGTACAGCGTGGCGCCGGTCTGCAGGCAGGCCAGTATGCCGGCCTTGTAGCCGAAGTTGTGGAAGAACGGGTTGATGCACAGGTAGCGGTCTTCGCTGGTGATGCGGCCGTTGGCAGCCCAGGATGCCGAGGCGTCCAGGGACTGCCGGTGTGCACACAGCACGCCTTTGCTGCGGCCGGTGGTGCCGGAGGTGAACAGGATGTCGCTGATGTCGTCGGGGTTGACGGCGGCGGCGCGGCGGCGGGCCGTCTCCGCGGCGCCGGGATCGTTGCCGCGGGCGATGAACTCGTCCCAGGTTCCGTCTGGTTCGTCGATGCCGATGCGCACGATGTGATGCAGGGTCGGCAGGGCGGCCAGGTCCAGATCCGCGACCCGGTCGGCGCCCAGGAATCGCCCCGCCGAAAACAGCACCGGGGTATCGGTGCGACCCAGGATGTCGGCAGCCTCCCCGGGGGTGTAACGCGTGTTCAACGGCACCACGGCCGCGCCCGCGTGGTGGATGGCCAGGCAGGCGATCACCCAGTGCCAGCTGTTGGGCGACCAGACGGCCACCGGGTCGTGTGGTTCTACGCCCAGGGCGATCAGGGCGGCGGCTGCCCGGTGCACCTCGACGCGCAGATCCGCGGCGGTGAAGCTGCGGTCCTCGGTGACGAGTGCAGGGTGGTCAGGCATTGTGTGCGCAAGCCGATCCAGCGCCGCGGGGACGGTGCGGGGATCGCTGTTCATCGACGCTCCTCGGAAGTGCCCGCGCCCCGTCACCGGGCGAACAAAGCAAGTGCTTGGTAGGTTAGCCTACAGGGTATGCAGGACGTCGAGGAATTCCGGGCGGAGGTCCGCGCCTGGCTCGCCGACAACCTGGTCGGTGACTTTGCCAAGCTCAAAGGCCTCGGCGGGCCGGGGCGTGAGCACGAAGCCTTCGAGGAACGCCTGGCATGGAACCGGCATCTCGCCGACGCCGGTCTCACGTGCCTGGGGTGGCCCGTGGAGAACGGCGGCCGGGGCCTGTCGACCGCCCACCGGGTGGCGTTCTACGAGGAATACGCCCGCGCCGACGCGCCGGACAAGGTCAACCATTTCGGTGAGGAGTTGCTCGGGCCGACGCTGATCGCCTACGGAACTCCGGAACAGCAGCAGCGCTTTCTGCCGCGCATTCGTGACGTCACCGAGTTGTGGTGCCAGGGATATTCCGAGCCCGGCGCCGGTAGCGATCTGGCCAACGTGTCGACCACGGCCGAACTCGACGGCGACCAGTGGGTGATCAACGGACAAAAGGTGTGGACGTCGCTGGCGCACCTGTCGCAATGGTGTTTCGTGGTCGCCCGCACCGACAAGGGCTCCAAACGGCATGCGGGACTGTCGTATCTGCTGGTGCCGCTGGACCAGCCGGGCGTCCAGGTGAGGCCGATCGTCCAGATCACCGGCACCGCGGAGTTCAACGAAGTGTTCTTCGACGACGCCCGCACCGACGCTGCCCTGGTCGTCGGACAGCCGGGTGACGGCTGGCGCGTGGCGATGGGAACGCTGACCTTCGAACGCGGGGTGTCGACCCTGGGGCAGCAGATCGTTTATGCCCGTGAGCTCTCCGACCTGGCGGCACTTGCCCAGCGCACCGGTGCGGCAGGCGACCCATCCATCAGCGAGCGACTCACCCGTTCGTGGGTCGGGCTGCGCGCCATGCGTTCCTACGCGTTGGCAACCATGGACGTCGAACAGCCCGGCCAGGACAACGTGTCAAAGTTGTTGTGGGCCAATTGGCATCGTAGCTTGGGCGAATTGGCGATGGACGTGATCGGCAGGCCGGGACTGGTGTTGAGCGACGGCGAGTTCGACGAGTGGCAGCGCCTGTACCTGTTCACCCGTGCCGACACCATCTACGGCGGCTCCAACGAGATTCAGCGCAATATCATCGCCGAGCGGGTGCTCGGCCTGCCCAGGGAGGTGAAGGGGTGAGTTTGTCGCAGACACCGAAAGAGATTGCCGGACACGGGCTTCTCGACGGCAAAGTGGTTGTGGTGACGGCGGCGGCGGGCACCGGGATCGGTTCGGCAACGGCGCGACGGGCGCTGAGCGAGGGCGCGGACGTACTGATCTCCGACCATCACGAACGCCGGTTGACCGAGACGGCCACGGAATTGGCGGCTTTGGGGCTGGGCCGCGTGGAACACGTTGTGTGCGACGTGACATCGACCACCCAGGTCGATGCGCTGGTCTCGGCTGCGGTAGCCCGGTTCGGGCGCATCGACGTGCTGGTCAACAACGCCGGGCTGGGCGGGCAGACGCCGGTGGCCGACATGGCCGACGAGGAATGGGATCGGGTGCTCGATGTCTCGCTCACCTCGGTGTTTCGAGCAACCAGGGCGGCACTGCGGTACTTCCGCGAAGCACCGCACGGCGGCGTGATCGTCAACAACGCCAGCGTGCTGGGCTGGCGGGCACAGCATTCGCAGTCGCACTATGCCGCGGCCAAGGCCGGGGTGATGGCGTTGACCCGTTGCAGCGCAATCGAAGCCGCCGAGTACGGGGTGCGGATCAACGCGGTCTCGCCCAGCATCGCCCGGCACAAGTTTCTGGAGAAGACGTCGTCGGCTGACCTGCTGGACAGGCTTTCCTCGAACCAGGCGTTCGGGCGCGCGGCCGAGCCTTGGGAGGTTGCGGCCACCATCGCGTTTTTGGCCAGCGACTACGCCAGTTATCTGACCGGAGAGGTGATCTCGGTTTCGAGTCAGCACCCGTAGGCCGGGTGACCCGGCAATCGCCGGCTTCTCCCCGCCTCTAGCGCCTTCGCCTACCCGGTCAGGCCTCTCAGCCACGCCGCGAAGTTGAAATATCCGGAGGTCAACGTGCTGGTGTTGAAATACCCGGTGGTGAACCCGCTGATGGTAATTGGCGGGGAGATACCAAGCGCATCTGAACTCTCCGGCACCGGGGTATTGAACCAGCCGGATCCTGCACCGTTCAGCGCACTTCCACCCGGGAAGTTGTTGTAGAAGCCGGAGACGGGATCGTTCCCGGACTTTCCGTTGAGGCCGACGATGTTGCCGAAGCCGGACATGCCCGGAGGGCCGTCGTTACCGTAGCCGGAGCTTTCCAGGGGCCCGTCGATGTTGAAGAACGAGCCGGTGTTCAGCCCGCCGGAGTTGTAGCTGCCGGTGTTGCTGTTCCCGGAGTTCCCGTCGAAAGTGTTGTATAAGCCGGCGTTGAAATTGCCGGTGTTGGCCTTGCCGCCGTTCCCGTCGCCGGTATTGCCGTCACCTGCGTTGAAGTTGCCGGTGTTGAGTATGCCGCCGTTGCCGAAGCCGACGTTACGCACGCCGCCGTTGCCGAAGCCGATGTTGCCGGTATCGGAGTTGCCGATCCCGAACGTTTGCAGCTTGCCGAGATCGTCGGCGAGAAAATTGGTTCCGGAGTTGAATAAGCCGACGTTGCCGTCACCGGAGTTGAAGAAGCCGATGTTGCCGGTTCCGGAGTTGAACAGGCCCAGGTTGCCGGTGCCGGTGTTGCCGTCGAAGTGGAACTGCCCGGTCGCGGTGTCGTAGTAGGCGCCGCCGAACCCGATCAGATTCTCCCCGGTCAGCCCGAAGCCGATGTTGTTGACGCCGGTGTTGCCGAGGCCCAGGTTATTGACGCCGCTGTTGCCGATCCCCTGGTTGAGATCACCGCTGTTGCCCAGGCCGATGTTGTTGTGGCCGGGGGTGGCGGTGAGCAGATCGGAGTGGTCGTAGATGCCGGAATTGCCGAATCCGATGTTTCCGGTGCCGATGTTTCCCGCACCGATGTTCCAGGCGCCGAAGTTGCCGTTCCCGAGGTTCTGGATACCGCGGTTGCCGCTGCCGGTGTTGCCGCTGCCGTTGTTGCCGAATCCGTTGTTGCCCGCACCGGTGCCGGCGATGGTGACGTCGGAAAAAACCGGGTTGATCTCGAAGTCGGGATCCACCAGTACCTCGGCGTCGGTGGTGTTGCCGGCGCCGATGTTGCCGCCGCCCTTGTTGCCGGCTCCGTAGTCGGGTGCCTCGGATTCGGCGGTGCCCGCGACGCCGCCGCCGAGCAAGGCGCCGATCACCGGCAGCCCCTGCAGGGCCTGCTCCCACGAAGACAGTTGTGTCGCAGCTGTGGAGGCTCCGCCGTAGTAGCCGAACATCGCGGCCACATCGGCGGCCCAGAATTCTTCGTAGATGCCTTCTGCGGCGGCGATCATAGGGGCGTTGAGGCCCAGGAAGTTCGAACGCACCAGTTGAGCAAACGCGTTGCGGTTTGCGGCGATCGCTTCGGGGTTGATCATGGCTGCCTTGGCGGTCTCGAAAGCGCTGGCCACCGCGTTGGCCTGACCGGAGGCGCCGAGTGCCCGGGTGGAGGCGGCTTGCAGGAACGCCGAATACGGGGCGGCGGCGTTGGCCATCGCGGCTGCGGCTGGGCCCTGCCAGGCCTGACCGGTCAGATTCGATGTGACCGAGGAGAACGAGCTGGCCGCACTGCCCAGCTCCTCAGCCAGGTTGTTCCAGGCCGCCGCAGCCGCCAGCATGGGTGCCGAGCCGGCGCCGAGGCGCATCCGCAGCGAATTGATCTCCGGTGGTAGGCCGGCAAAACTCATGATGGTCCTTCTTTCAGCTCTGAGCCCTGAGCCCTGAGCCCTGAGCCCATCTGGACACTTTGACCCGCGACCTGCGTTTATCCTGGCGGGCGCTAATGGTACCCGCTGTGCCGATGCAACCGAAGGGGACCAGCATGCACGCAGTGCCCGACGGCTGGCGTCGTCTCGGGTTGACCGCGACGGGACGGAGGTTGTCGGCAGTGCTGGTGGGGTGGGCGGTACGTTGCCGCCGGGCCGGGCGATCGACGCCGCCGGGTGTCGTGCGACGGGCTGCTCGTGCCACTTCGGTGAAGCGAACCGCGAAGTTGTACGACAGCCATTCGCCAAGCAAGCGCTTGGTTGATAATCTGGCCGGGTGGAACGGATGACTGGCCAGGCCGGCGGCGGCCGCCGAGGAGAGCTATTGGACCTCGCCGCGGTCATGTTCGCCGAACGCGGCCTGCGCGCCACCACCGTACGCGACATCGCCGACGGTGCGGGCATCCTCTCCGGCAGCCTCTATCACCATTTCACCTCCAAGGAGGAGATGGTCGACGACCTGCTGCGTGGATTCCTGGACTGGCTGTTCGGCCGCTACCTCGAGATCGTCGCAACCCGGCCCGACCCGCTGGAACGGATCAAGGGCCTGTTCATGGTGTCGTTCGAGGCCATTGAGCATCGACACGCTCAGGTCGTCATCTACCAGGACGAGGCCCAGCGGCTGTCGTCGCTGCCCCGCTTCTCCTACCTAGAAGAGCGCAACAAGGAACAACGCCAGATGTGGGTCGATGCCCTCAACCTGGGCATCGAACAGGGAGCGTTGCGGCCCGACCTGGACGTCGACCTGATCTACCGGTTCATCCGCGACACCACCTGGGTATCGGTGCGCTGGTACCAGCCGGGCGGACCCCTCACCGCGCAACAGGTGGGCCGGCAGTACCTCGCCATCGTTCTCGGCGGAATCCAGCAAGAAGGAGACTGACAATGCCGGAGGCGTACGTCATAGACGCTGTTCGTACCGCGGTGGGCAAGCGGGGGGGCGCCTTGTCGGGGGTGCATCCGATCGACCTGGGCGCCCACGCGTGGCGCGGACTGCTCGACCGGGTCGACGTCGACCCCGCCGGCGTCGATGACGTGATCGCCGGCTGTGTCGACGCCATCGGCGGACAGGCCGGCAACCTCGCCCGGCTGTCCTGGCTGGCCGCCGGCTACCCCGAAGAAGTGCCCGGTGTCACCGTGGACCGCCAATGCGGC
>NZ_JBKECZ010000063.1:0-2431 GCF_047975165.1 Mycobacterium sp. | reverse complement strand
GCTCCCGCCGGGGATTCGGTCGAGGTCGCATGGAATCCGGAATTCCTAAGAGAAGGATTCGCGATCGAAGATACACTGCACCCCGATCGTGTCGTTCTAGGAGTCGATAGTCAAATATCCGGCCGAGCGGAGAGTGTCGCACGGGAAGTATATGCGCAATTACTCGATCAGGATGTGCCATTCCTGGTGACGGATTTGGCAACCGCAGAATTAGTCAAATCTGCGGCTAATGCGTTTCTTGCGACAAAGATATCGTTTATCAACGCGATATCCGAGGTTTGCGACGTGGCCGATGCGGATGTAACCGTTTTGGCGGATGCGCTCGGATTTGATGACCGCATCGGACGCAAATTTCTGAATGCGGGGATCGGTTTCGGTGGCGGGTGTCTTCCAAAAGACATTCGTGCGCTGATGGCATGCGCCGGAGAACTGGGCGCAAACCACCTGCTGACCTTTCTGCGTGAAGTCGACAGCATCAATATGAGCAGAAGGATGCGGATGGTCGCTGTGACACGGGATGTCTGTGGAGGGGAACTATTAGGGGCCAAGGTTGGTGTGCTGGGCTGCGCGTTCAAACCGAATTCGGACGATATCCGGGACTCACCGGCTCTCAATGTCGCCGGACAACTGCAACTGCAGGGCGCAGCGGTCAGTGTTTTCGACCCGCAAGCGATGGAGAACTCGCGCTCGGTATTTCCTACGCTGAACTACGCAGAGTCCGCGTTCGCGGCCTGTGCGGAATCCGATGCCGTGTTGGGCACGGTCGCGTCCTGAAGCCGGTGTAATTGGGGTCGGGCGTGGGTTCTGTTTCGAGACCTACCAAGTCGTCGAAGAATGGACCTACGCCGGTGCCTGGGCGAGTATCTCCGACCGGCCGTGTTCGCGCCAAGATCGACGAGTTGTTCGCCTGTGATCGTGAGTTGCCCGAGATTCTGGAGGAGGTGGCCCGCCTGGGGGCGCAGTT
This sequence comes from Mycobacterium sp., assembly GCF_047975165.1. Classification (GTDB taxonomy): domain Bacteria; phylum Actinomycetota; class Actinomycetes; order Mycobacteriales; family Mycobacteriaceae; genus Mycobacterium. Next base: position 1,467 of record NZ_JBKECZ010000063.1, on the reverse strand, counting down.
GCTGATGCAGGCCGCGTTGCAGGTCGAGGTGACCGGGTTCCTGGGCCGCGATCGCTACCAGCGCAGCGCAGTGGCACCGGATGCGCGGCCGGGGTCACGTAACGGCTATCGGCCGGTGAGGGTCGAGACCACGGCGGGTCCGGTCACTTTGGAGCGGCCCAAGCTGCGCGGCACGACCGTGGCGTTGGTTTGCCGACTGTTCGGCAAGAATGTCACCAAGACCAACGCGGTGGAGACGCTGGTGAACGCCTTATTGGTGTGTCAAGGGACATGAGGGACTGCCCAGTGGCGGTCAGTAAAACTGCCCGCTGGTGGCCACGAGATCTGCCCGGTGGTGGCCATCAGACGTGCCTGGTGGGTGGCTAGGTCAAGGCGTTCACCCCCTTGCCGGCCATGGCCTGGGTCAGTCGCACGCTTTCGCCGCTGGTTTGGCAGATATGGGCGTGGTGTAGGAGCCGGTCGACGGTGGCGGTGGCCATTGTCTTGGGCATTAGCTCGTCGAATCCCGCGGGGTGAAGATTGCTGGACAGCGCAATGGAGCGTTTCTCGTATGCGGCGTCGACGAGCCGGTAGCGGCCTTCGGCGGCATCGGCTCCGACCGGCAACAGTCCGATGTCATCGACGCAGCCGAGGTCGGCGCGCAGGATGCGGGCGATGGCCTTGGTGACGGTGTCGTCGGCACGGTGCCGACGCAGCAGGGTGCCGAGTTGTTCGAGGCTGAACCAGGCCACATGCAGCCCGGACTCGACGGCGTGTTGCCCGAGGGCTTCAAGGAGAAACGTTTTGTCGGTGCCTGAGGGTCCGCAGACCACCAGGTTCTCCCGGCGGTGTAGCCATTCCAGGGTTCGCAGCGCGGACTGGGTGGGGGCCGGGATGGAGGACAGGGCCGGGTCCCAGGCGGCGAAGGTTTTGCCGGTGGGAAACGCTGCTCGTGTCCGGCGGGCTGCCAACGCGGATCGTTCCCGCCCGGAAACTTCCTCGACAAGAAGAGCTTTGAGGACTTCGCCGGGGTCCCAGCGTTGTGCTTTGGCGGTGGCCAAAAGCTCCGGGGCGGCACGTCGGATATGGGGAAGCCGCATCCGTTTGAGTAACCGCTCCAGCTCGGCATCCAGTGGCGGCGCTGTGGGTGTTGTGGTGGTCATGGCCAGCCTCGATCCCCGTCGAGCAGCGCGGCGGTGCGTTCGGCGATGTGCGTGGCCATCCACGCGGTGGTGTCAGCGTGGCGGTAGCCGTTGAAGTACTCGGCGAACTCGACCTGGATGGCCAGGGCGGTGCGCTCCGGCGAAGCGGTGAGATCAGCGATCGGCCATGCCCATTGCCACAGGTCCCCGGCGGTGATCCCGACAAGCCAGCCGGGATCATCGGCGCGCTTGTCCTTGGGCCTGATCGAGATGTTCTTGCAGGTGCCGATGCCCCGAGGTGCGCTCATTTACCCTCCTGCTGCCCGCCAAGGCCAGCGCAGCCCGT
>NZ_JBKECZ010000062.1:0-14959 GCF_047975165.1 Mycobacterium sp. | reverse complement strand
ATATCAAAAATAGAGGAACAATTGTTCACTTTCATGAATATTGAAAAAGACTATTTTTCATAGCTTTTTTACTTTCTATTATTTATATATTAATAAAAGATGACAATTTCTGTTTAAATATTTAAGATACAAAAATAATTATTATTAATATAAATACTATACTTTAGAAGCTGTTATTACATATCTTTGAGAGTTGTCACTCCACCACTCAAAGGGATAGCAAGTATATATAATAAGCTGCTCTTTATCTTGTTCTTTTAATACCTCATTAGATTGAGTTTCTTCCACTATACCTATTGAATCTACTTTGTAATAACTTCTACCTTCTTTATAGTCTACTTTAATAATATCTTCTTTTTCTATCTTGTCAATAGCAGAAGATATTTTTTCTTTATGGCCTGCTAAGACAATATTTTTCTCTTCATCGAAGTAACTATAATCATTATCCATAATTAAATTAAAATTATCTAATTGATCATTACCATAATAAATATCTGTACTTATATCTTTAGCAGGAATTGTTAAAGTTGCTACTTTTTTTCCAACTTCTTTAGAATACTTTGTTTCATCTATTGTTACGTTTGAATTTATATTTTTATTTTCTTTATTTATATCTTTAGTATTAAAATTACTAATTATTAAAATTATAAAGAGTATTAATATAAATATTCTTTGATATATCATTAAATTATTTTTTTTCATAATTTCCTTTTATTTAATACTTTTGGTTATTATATGTAAAAACACTATTACTATACTTATTAATGTAACAAAAGATAATATTACAAAAATTATTATATTTTTAAAAGAACCTGTTTTTAAAAATTCTTCAACTTCTATCTTATCGTTTAAAACGGTAATTTTAAAAACTTTCCCATCTTCATTTACTGAAATTGCAACTTCTTTAGTATCATCAAACTCATAATTTTCTGGTGCTTTTGTTTCTTTTAAAATGTATTTCCCATAAGGAATATTTTCAAAACTTAACTTACCTTCTTCATCTGTTACACCATAAGCTGCTCTGTTTTCTTCTGTAAATTCGTTTATGATACTTGAATCGTTTTTTGTGTCTAAGTTCGTTTGGAGAATTCCATCTCCATTTAAATCATGGTAAAGTCCAAATTCAGCACCACTTAATACTTTGTCATTATCATCACTATCTACTTTTAGTATCTTTATATCGTTTGTGATTAATTTATTTTTAAGAGGTTTACCATCAAACAAAGTTAAAGTTTTACCATCTTCTGTAATACTAAACGCTTTATACCAACCATCATTTACATATCCTTCAGCAGTTTTTGTTTCTTTCAAAACGTAATCTCCAAATTTTAAGTCCTCACTAATAATATAACCATTTTCATCTGATGTTAAAACTTGGATTATATTATTTTTAACTTCCTTGTCATCTACTTTACCATTTCCATTTATATCTTGATAAATAGTAAACTCAACATTTTCTAAAGGATAAAGATTTTCTTCTAATTGTTTTGAGTTTTTTTTATCAACGATATATCCATTTTCTTTTGTATATTCTTCTCTTTCTATTTTATCTTTAGTTGCTAAATCTATCGGCTTATCTTCCCCTTTATCAACTGTTCCATTTCCATTTATATCTTTGTATACAGGGTAATATGTAAAGTAATCATGCTCAGTATCACTCTCATCTAATCCACCTTTGTAAAGTTCAACTTTACCTTTGATGACTTTATTAGGTATATCTTCTCCATGGTTAATCGCAATAATTTGCCCCATTTCAGTTATTTCAAAAACTTCTTCATAATTAGCATTTACCCATCCTTCAGAGGCTTCATCTTCTCTAATGATGTATTGTTCTCCACCTTTCATTACTTTGCTTTCAGCATATCCGTATTTATCAGTTGTTAAAGTTTCAACAAGTCTTTCCCCTGTATCTATCTTACCGTTTCTGTTACTATCCCAATAAATACCGAACTTAGTATTTGCTAAAGGATAATATACCTCATCTTCTCCATTAATTAAACTTTCACCATCCTTGTTTAATAAAATTTTACCATACATAATCTGATTTACTAAATCTGCTCCACCATTTAATTCAATAATTTGTCCATCTTTAGTAATGGAAAATTCTTCACAATAATTACTATTTATATATCCATTTGAAGGTATTTTTTCACATATTTCATAGTTTCCGTATTTTAAATATGAAGAAGTTATTTCTCCATTTGAATCAGTATTTAAAGTTTCAACTACATTTCCTTCACTATCTTTTATTTCAAATACCGTTCCTTCTAATCCTACTAATTTATCATTAAATGGATTAGTATCTATACCAATTTTTTTAAGATGTACTTTTCCTTTAATTATTTTATTAGTTATCTCCTCTCCTTCGTTAATAGAAACTACTTGTCCATCTTCCGTTATTGAGAAATAGTATTTGGTAGAATCTAAAACATATCCTGTTTCCGTATCAACTTCAATTGCGTAGTAATCTCCTAATGATAAATCTTTAAAATCGCATTTACCATCGTTGTTTGTAGTACATGATTTAACTACTTTATCATCTTTTTTAGTTCTAATTTCCCACTTCGTACCTTCTAATGGATTATTTGTTTTATCTCCATTTACTGTTTCTGAATCATCTTCTACTTTCGTTAAACTTGCTCCCCCTAACGCTTCTTTAACTGTAAATTGTACCTTTACTGTTACAGGGTCGGATAGTCCTGCAACTAAATCTTGACCTGAATTTACAAAAGTTGGAGTAGATGTGTACTTAATGTTATTTCTTTGTCCAGAAGGTGGCATAGGATCATAAGTTGATTTTACAATAGGTGAAGTAACTGTTCCTTTACCGTTCACATCTGCTTCATCTATCCAAACTAATAAATTATTTGCTCCTTCTCCATCTGCAATGTGGAATTTTCCATAAGTTCCTTTCATATCTAATAAATAACGAGTATCTAAAACCCCATTTTCATCTTTTAAAGTAGTTTCGTAACGGTTTTTAGATGAATCATAAGTTAAATTATATAATGGAATATCACTTTCTTCAAATGTAGTAGTGAATGATGGATATGTTCCATGATTAGATACTTCTTCATGTATTTTGTCCCATTCAGTTTTTATTCCACTAGGAATAGTAAAACCTATTGCCCCAACTGCTTCCCAAACAGCAAGTTGACCTGCAGTAAGATAATCCATATTACCTGTACTAGCATACAAATTAGTTATGTAAGCGGTAAACCTATTTACTTTGCTTTTTTGAGGTGGTGTTAAGGAACTATAAGCATTATTGCTTTCTCCCACTCCGTCTATTTGTTCAGCACCTTTATCGGGCTCTACGCAAAAAACAAGTAATTGACTAGGCAAACTAAACTCTGTCGTATTAGTAACCATAAAATATGGTGTATTAACCTCCCACTTACCGTTATACTTGAACTTGTATACAGTTTTGTTCTTGTAGTATACCTTGAAATCGCCATAATCTTCAAAATCATTTTTATCACTATAGTAGTAACTATTTCCTACAGAATCATTGATCTTATGATCTCCCAAAAAGTTACCTTTTTGTTTTTCTTTTGTTTTTAAGTAATTTTCTAATTTTAAAGCATAGATATTTGCTTCTTCTTCTGTATCAAACTTAGCTTGATAAGGATAACTACTATTTTCTTTTGTTTCTATTTCTTTTAACTCTTCATTTGTAAAAGAAATTGTTTCTTCTTGATACACTTCTTTAGCACTAAATACTGTTGGTAAAACTAAACTCCCAACTATCAATGCTAATAAAAGTATATTTAGTACTTTTGGTTTCATGTTCTTCCTCTACTTAATCACTAAATATACTAACATAATCATAATCATTATATTTAGTACATTTAGTACAATGTTTATTTTATTATTTCCAACATCTTCCATTGTTTCAATTAACTCTATTAGTTTTTCATCATCTGATACTTTTTTATTTCCTAAAAATGTTGATATTTCAAATAGTTTATTTTCAATTTCTGAATTAGAATTAACTTCTTTACTTTCTATTGTTTCCTTTACTTCTATAATAGAATCTACTATTTCATTATTATTATTATTTTCTAATAATTTATTAATATTTTCTAAAGTATTAAGGGTTGCCTTATTCAAACTAAGTAATTCACTTGAATTATCATTTCTAAGGTATTCAACATTTTCTATTTCTTCCTCATATGAGTATTCAGATGTTTGTTTTAATCTCACCCCATATTCTTTTTGGTATTGCTTTATATATTCGTCCATAAATTCTAATTGAATACCTACATTTAATATTTCATTATTTACCTTTTTAATCTTTATTTGTTGTATTTTCATTTTTCTCCTTAATTTGTTTTTGTTGTTTTATCTCCTTTCATTTAAATTATAAAGAGGGGAGAAGATATTTTTTAACTAAAAAAAGAATTAGAAAGTTAATTAACTTTCTAATTCTTTTAATTTATTATTATATTCTTTAAATTCTTCTAAGTAAAAATCATAACTATTTTTAATTGTCTCATAGTTACCACTTCTAATTGTTATACCATCTATTTCAAGAACCCATATAGTTTTCTTATTAATTTGATATTCCGCCTCTTTTGCTTTAGATGTTTTACCATTAATTTTAAGATCGTATTTCTTACGAGTTAACCCTATTTCTTCTTCTTGATAATTAATTGTTATAAACTTGACTTTACTCCAATCAATAATCATTTCAAAACCTATTTCACGACTATATTCTTTCATAGTATTCCTCCTTAATAATCATAAATAGTGCCATTTCCCATCACCATTACTGTTTTACCATTATTAAAAGATAAAACGTAGGCGGGCATATCATATTTATATTGCGGAACCCACGAAGTTCCATTAAAAGAAAAATCACTTATACAATCATAACCATATTCAGTTGAAGAAGATGTTCCATCATTAACTGATACGCCTAAGTAATCAGCAGCTTTTATCTCCGCTTCACTTTTTGATATATACCCACATTTTTTTTCGCTTGGAATAGTCGGTTTATCGGGTTTTGATACTCCTGTTCCTCCACCATTATTATTTGAATTATTTCCTCCTGATGATGAACCACCGCCATTATTATTTGAATTATTTCCTTCTGATGATGAACCACCGCCATTATTATTTAAATTATTTCCTCCTGATGATGAACTACCATTATTACTATTTGAATCATTAGAACTACTGCTATTATCACTACTACTTGAACTACTGTTGTTATTTGAATTATTATTAGATGAATTTGAAGAAGTGCTATTTCCTTTATCTGTATCTTCTTTTGATTGTTTATCACTATTAGACTTACTTTCTTTATCATCACTAGAAGATTTTTTTGTACTTTTTTCAGTTTCTTTTAATTCTTGTTGTGAATTAAAAATATCTTCTTTCATTTTTTCAATTGTTGAATCTTTAACTAAAATATTAGTTTGTGGATAGTTTAATCCTAATAATTTTGTTTGAGTTTGAAGTGCTTGGTATTCATTAAAGTTAGGAATGAAATAAGTTCCTACTCCTATAACCACCACTATTATAATTACTATTGGTATAACTACTTTTTTGTTTGTTCCTTTTAGACTTTTTTTAATATTATTAATAATTTTTTTCATAATTTCCCCTTTTATATTATTATATCTTTTATTTCATTAAATAAATTTATCGTATCTCTTAGGAGACCAATTAAAACTTGTTCTTCTTCTTCAGAAGATAAATCCAACAAAAAGTCTATTTCATTTATTATAACCTTTTTATCATCTTTTATTTTATTTTTTTCCATTTTACCCCCTATACTATAAAACGATTTTAATTTCAAATGGTGTAAATTATTTTTAAAATTAATTCAAAAGTTATATCTAAAAAAGTAAAAAAGAAGACTAAATATTATCTTCTTCTTTATTTTTTATAATTTCATCATATTTATTTGCTTAAGCTTTTTTCTTCTATAAATTCTTTATAATCATAATTTTTATTATTTTTAATTTTTCTTTTAATGTTTTTAACCTTATCTATACTTTGTTGTTTGGTTTTATTATACTTTTTTGCTATGAAATTATGGTTTTTATTATTAACATAATAATCTTTCAAAATTTCTCCCTCCTCTTTTTTTATAACATTTTTATCTGTTAATCTGTCAATCACTTCATTAAAGTTTGTTTCTTTTATATTTAGCTTTTTAGAAGGTATAATATCTTCATATTTTAAATTTGTATTATTAATACCAGATTCCAATTTATATTCTTTCGCTAATCGTTTTTGAGTCTGTTCTTTTTTAATCAAATCAAGATAATGATTATTAAGTGCTTTAATTAAAATACTTGGATTAACTTCACCTTTTTCTCTTAGTGAATAATACTTTAAATATCCTTCCATTATCAAATCTTTTTTTTCATGATTTTTAATGTTATATTTATAAGAAACTTTTTCAATTATTTTATTAATGTCTTTTAAATTCTGATTCATCTGATGGACTAGTTCCTTTATTTTGAACTTGAATCAACTTAATATTTACTTTCTCCATTATAATTTTAAAAGTTATTTCATCTACAAGTTCTTTTAAAGTAGATATTAAAAGATAGTCTCCTAATAATTCGTACCTTTTAGCTTGGTCCTCCTTATACTTAATAGTTTTAATTTTTTTAAACTTTAAGTATTCGTTTGTTATTTTATTTATTTCTTTTGCTTGATTTTGTGTTAATTTAATTTTTGGCATACTTTTTCCTTTCCTTAATCTTTTTTAAATTTTCTATTTGTTTTGTTACATTCATAACTGATAACGTTTCATAATAATATTTTTGCTTATTATTTTTATCTATTTCTGGAAGGTTTATTTTTTTAACATTAATTTCTACTATTTGTTTATTTTTATATGAACTTAGGAGTATTGGAAGCATTATACCTTTAGCTTGAATAGAATTTATTATTCTTATCTTTTCGTTACTTACTTTTTTATTGTCATAATAGCTTATAGAGTAGTAAATTCTATCATCTTCATCTATTTTATCTAATAAATTATAATCATTAAATGTTTTATTTCTTTCTTTCATTTGTTTATATAGTGTTGGTGGTAACAATATATTTATTATACCTCTATAGATTGCCATAATTAAAATGGCAAATCTTCATCATCGATATTAAAATTTTCATCTTTTGTTTCTTTTACTGTATTTGAAAAATATTTATCTTGATTTGATTTTTTTCTTTCTAATTAGTCAACTTCATTCACCCAAACATATGAAAAGAATTTACTACTACCATCTTCTTGTTTTATAACATCTATCTTAAGTTCTCCACAAACTAATATTCTACTACCTTTATTAGTATACTTTTCTAAATTAATAGCACCGTTCCCTAATAATTTACACCTAATAAAATTCGTTCCAAAACTTCCATCTTCATTTTTCTTTTTTAAATCTTTTACTGCTATATCAAAATTCACTATTGCTTTACCGCTCTTAGTATGATTGATATCTATTTTCTTCGTAATCCTTCCTGTTAATATTATTTTGTTCATATAACTCCTTTCTATTAATTTGTGTATGAAAATTATGAACTTTTTCTTTTTTAAGCTTTACATTACCTTTTTTTTGCAATATTTCATTTAAATCTTTTTCTTGACCTTCATATTTATATTTACTTATATTACTTATTCCTATTTCTTTAAGTTTAGAAGCTAATTTTATTGTTCCTTCTTTACCGGATTTATCATTATCAAAAGCTACAATAATTTCTTTATCTTCAAAGTATTTTTTATTTCTATCAATAAAATTTGTCAACGAACTTTGATTTTTAACTCCCATTAAAGAAATTACATCTATATTTTTATTAGTATTTTTAATAGATAGTCCATCTATTGTAGCTTCTGTTATTATTACTTGTTTGTTACCTTTTATATCTTTATAGAAATTAGGGATTTCTTTTTTTGATATTAAATTTATTTGTTTTTCTTTTACACGTAGTTCTTTAGATGAACGTAATAATAAATTATATTCATAGTTATCATATTTACCTTTATTTTTAACTACTATGTTTATATTTCTATTATTAAGTTCTGTTTTATTAGTTTTAGTAATATCATTAATTGTATTATTATAAACCCTTTGCAAGTCTTTAATATTTTTAATAATATTAATTCTTCTTATAAGATAGTCAGTTCTTTTTGTTTTTTTAATTCTTTCATAGCTTTTAGCCGATTCTTCATTTATACTTAAACAAGTATACATTTTATTATCCAAACAAATAAAACACTCATTATTTGGTAATTTAGCATTAGTTACATTTTCCCAATCTATAATTACACCATTTAAGTTTGTCTTATCTATTCCCCTATAGTTTTCAGGTCCTAAAAGATTAAGCAATTCTTCAGAAAAAACATTATTTAAAGATTTATTAAACTTTTCTTTTTTCTCCATTTTTAATTGCTCTTCTCTTAAAGACTTACTCATTATATTTTCATAGCCTTTTTTATCTTCTATATAAATTTTAGTTGTCTTACCACACTCATTTTCCCTATTGCATATTATTTTGTTCATAGTTTTTAAATAAACATAAGCTTCTTTCTTTTCACACTCTGGACATCTACAAATAATATAATTAGTATACTTCTTACCTTCTACCTCATTTATAAATTCTTTAAGATCTTTATATGTTTTTATATAAATCACCTCCCCTCTTATAAACAAATTATAAAAAGGGGAGGTTTTATTTTTTAACTATATTGTATTTTTGTTTCTTGATTATTTTTGTTGTTTTTTTCTTCTTTTATTTCTTTGGTTTCTCCTAAATCTAAAAATAAATTAATAAGTTCTTGAAATTGTTTTTTACTTTGTGGTGTATCATAAACTTTTTCTTTTCTTAAATATTGTTCATCTTCTAATTTATCTATTATTTTTTCACAAGCATCCATACTTATAACTTCCAAATCTAATTTGGTTATATCTAAACCATAATTTGTTATTTTAGCATTTGATATTTCTTCTATATTCGCATTATTTAATTCTTCATTATTTTGACCCTCTTTTATAAAAGAAATTGGATTATAATGTTCTAGTTCATTTTTTTCCCATTTATCATTTATATTTTTTATTTTATTGTGAATTTTTTTAATTATAAAATTTTCACTTACTTTCAATTCTAAGTTTTCAATAAGATTATAGATCTTTTCTTTTGAAGAATTATTTTTAATAGCCATAAAGGATATTGTTTCTTTACCTGTATAATAATTCATTAACATATCTTTTTCTTCGCCATTTATTCTGTCACTACTTATTGTTTTAGAAATTTTATGATTTTCATCTAATTTTTTAATATCAAACTCTCCATTTGGGGCATATATAAATTCATATCCTTCACTTAAACACTTTTTATTGTATTTTAATACTGATGGATCATATTGTCTAAATTGACTAATATCATTTGTTAACATATCTTTTTGGATATCTTCTTTTAATTTTGCTATAACTTCTTCTTCGTAACTTTTTCCTAACTTATCGGCTATCGTTATTACATCATAAAATAATTTTTCTCCCCTCATAGTTTCCTTAACTTCAATTTTAATAGGGTAATATTCTCCCAATTTACAGAGTTTATTCATTTCTTCACCTTTAGCAAGTACTATAGGTGACATTTTATATACACTATCATTATAACTTAATCTAAACAATAAGTATTCTTCACCATTTACATTTTTTCTTTTCGTATCTTCAACTGTCACTTTTTTTAAATCTAGTTTACCAAATAGTGAATCATCAAACATTTGGTCTGTTGGAACTTTTAAAATTTTTCCCTCAAATACTTTTAAATTCTGTTTTATATTTTCTTTCATTTCTTCTCCTTAAATTTGTGAAAGTTTAATTTCACAAATAAATTTTATTAAGGGTATTTTTTATTATTTAACTATAATTTCTATATTAAAAAAAGATTATATAATAGTTTTTATTCTACTACACAATCTATTATGCTTATTATGTCCACACTATATCTTTTACTTGCTTATCTTTATGCCCTACTATTAAATTTCTTTCTAGTAACTCTTTTTCTACTGAGGTGATTTGGTTTAGCATATAATCCCATGCAGGGCGGTAATAAACTTTCATTGGTAAATTTTTATCAATTACACTATATCCTATTCCCATTGGATTTAAACCTAAGTCATCTGCATTTACTAAAGGTACTTTTACTTCTTGTGTTGATTTAGATAGTTTATCATATTCACTACCACTTATATTTTTCAATAACCTTGTTGTATATCCTATTAATTCTTCAAAGTATTTTCTTGAAGAAACATTAGCTGAACGTAAATAAGTTTTTTGATGTATATTTCCTAAAATAATTTCTTTTTGTACTTTTGAATATACATCTGTTAGTTGTTCTAAATCTTGTACCAATAAACTCATCTGTATTCCCATTGATAAACATAAAGTTAATTTATTTACAAAAGCAGAAATAGGTGGCATATTCCCAAATTCATCTGCTAATATGTGGATTTTTCTATTTAAACTTTCTTTTCCATTTTTCTTTGTATAACTTATAGATCTATTTATTATTTGATTAATAAAAATTGATACATATTTATTATATTCAGGTTTTTCAACAGGTATACCTAAATAAATTATGTATGGTTTATCACCTTTAATTATTTCATCTATATCAACTTGGTTCATCGAAGACATAAACCCTAAAGATACATCTGTAAATATTGACATTTCACTTTTTATAGTTGCTAAAATATCCTTATTGTCGGTCTTAGGAATTGTTAAAAAACCAAAGTTAAGTTTTGTTTTTTCTTTTAAAATAGAAACTACTTTCATTTCTTTATCTTCTCCAACTTGCGATAACTCTTCAATAGTTACATTTAGGCTATATAAATTAAATTTATTGTAATCATCATAAATAAAACATTGTTCTAATAGATAATAAATAAAAGCATTTAAAAAGTTTTGAGCATTTTGAACAAAGAATTTTCCTTTTTCATCTTTTGAAGGTGGAATAAATCCATCACTAAAGTTTCTTATCTCTTGAGTTACTTTCCCCATACTTTTAATATTATCTTCTAATAATTTTTCTTTGTACTTTATAAGTGCTGCCTTTATTCCTACATATTCATCTTCTGTTTTATTAACTTGATTATTTAAAAATTTATGAATTTCTTTTATACTACAATTTGAATATTTTATTTCTTCAAGTTCTAATTCATTAGTTACTTCTTCAATTATACGGTTTGGTATCTTCTCATTTTCATTTACAATAGGATTCATTATATTAATTAATTCTCTTTTAATTAATTCTAATGGATTATATGAATTTGACTTATCAAAGTCATTTAAATTAATTAACAAAACCTCATATCCCCTTTTTTTCATTATTTTTGCACTTTTATTATATAATTCTAACTTTAAATCAGTAACTACTATATTAGGTTTTTGCTTTTCATCTTTTATCATTGAAAATAAATCTATTTGTGCTAACATCCACATTGCAGTTTTTCCTACTCTTGAAGTTGCTAAAATTAAAGTATGGATAGGATCATTGTTTAAAAAAATCATATCTTTAAAATTTATTAATTTAAAAGTATACTTTGTTTTTTTTTTATTATTCCCTTTAGAAAAGTTTGCTTCTTCTTTTTGTATTCTTTTATATTCTTTTTTATTTTTTTTGTTATCTTTCTTTTTGTCTTCTTTAAATTTAAAGAACTTCTTTTTATATAAATTCACTTTTATAATCCCTAAATTTAAATAAACCTGTTTATACCTATCAACTATCAATCCCTGAGTATAATTATTCATATAGTCAACTAATACAAAGTGTTTATTTCTTTCCTTATCTTTCATAAATCTTCTTTTTCCATGTGAATAAGTATTTTTAGTCACATCTAAATGTTTCACTAAAAATGGATTAACTTTATTTTTATAAAATATAACACTAATCCATATTAGAGTTAATATCACTAATACTGTTATTAAAATCTCTTGTGGTTTTTTACCATTAATATAAGCTGCTATTTCTTTTACCAAATTTTGAAAAAACATTATTACAAAACTTGGATGAAATAACAATAACCATAATACTAAAAATGCAGGTACAAATTTTAAAAATATTATTATATTAAATCTCTTCATAATTTAATTTCCTTTCATTTAAATTGTTTATATTATTTATATCTTCATAATAGATATTAATTAATTCTTCATCTTTTATTTTTTTGGTACAAATTATTTCTACCCCTAATAAAATATAATTACTTTTCATTAAAGGGTTAAATAATATTTGTTTTTGTTTATCTGATAACTTTTTATTCTTTAACACTCTATATATGATATCTGTTTGTTCCTTATCAAACCACTCAATTTTTAAATATGTATCTTTAAACTCATTTTCTATAAATCTATTTTTTTCTTTTTTAATTTTATCTATTTCAAATGTACTTATAATAGTATTTATTTTAGCTTTTATTTCTTTTGGATCATACTCTTCATCTAATAAATCTTTTAGTAATTTAATTTGATTTGCTTCATTTACTCTATCTTCTAAATATACGCTTACATATTCATTTTTAAGTTTTTCTATTTTAGAAACTTTAATAGCCATTTCAGGTTCTATTTGCCTTTCTAATTCTTTAATCTTATTTTGAAGTTCTTTTATTTCTTCATCATCTATGTTTTTATTAGAAAATATAATTTCTTTTTTTAATAATGAAAAAGTTTTTTCATTTAATATTTTTGTTAATTTTGAAAATGGAACTAATACTTTAATTGTTTCACTTTGATTATTTACTATATAATTATTTAATTTTATTTTTTTTAAATAATTATTCTTCTCTTTTAAATTTTTAAATATTAGCTCTATTTCATAGTTTTTTGCTACTTTGTTTTGAATTATATCTTCAATTATATTTATTTGCTTTATTTCCATTTCTTCTCCTTTTAATATCCATATAACAAATCTTGTTCATGTTCTTTAGTTAACTTTTCTATTTCTTTTTTATGCTGCTTTAAATTTTTTAATATATTTATTTTTTTATTTTTGTAAGTTTTATTCACTTTTCTTAATTGCTTATGCTTGATGTTACTCTCTTCTTTGTACTCCTTTATTTGGCGTAGGATTAAATTGTTTAGCCTTAAATCTATTTCTTCTAATTGTTTATTTGTATGTGATATATTTTTAGTTTCACCATATAACTTTGAATAATATTTAGTATCTTTTTTTAAACTTTCTTCAAACTCTTTATACTGTTCTTCAAATTGTGGATTTAGTCTTATACTTTCCTTTTTAATTTCTTCAATTATATTTTTGAATTTTTTATGTTTGATATCTTTATAATACCTAACTTTATCTTCTTGATAGTATTGATTACCCATTTTAAATAAATTATCTAGTTTATTAAAATCAATACTTTTCATTTGCTCTCTTATTTTATTTTTTAAATTTAATTTATCTTCATTATGTTTATAATATTCTTTTGCCAAATCTTTATCTAAATCCAGCATTATATTTTTCCTTAAATCTTTAAAATATTTTTTATCTAATTTATTTTTTTCTCTTGTTGGTTCCTTTTCTATAAAATCAAAATGGAAGTGCAAGTTTTTAGTATTAGTATGAAATGTTATAAAGTATTTAATATTATTTAAATTAAAATTATTTTTAAGCAAATATTCATCTATATGTGGCGATATTTTTTTATACAATTCATCTACACTGTATTTTTTAATTATATTCTTTTGTGTATAATCATTTTCAAAAGATATATAATTTTGATATAAACAACTTTTATTCTTTTTTTGAATCTCATCTAAAAGATTAATGTTATCAAGTCTTAATTTTTTTTGGCTATACTTTACAGTTCCATTTTCATTATCATAGTATAAGACCATTTTTTCTAAATCATCAAAATAATTTTCATACTCTGAATATACTTCTTTTCTAGTATTATACCCATCTACTACTATTGTTTTTTTTAAAAATAATTTATCATAATTTTCATATACACATTTTCTTGTATTATATCCATCTTTTGTATTTTTTCTTTCAAGTGAATCTATTTTATTAGAAAACTTTAAACTATATTTATCCATGCTTCTTTTAGTTGAAAAAGTTAGCCCATACAAAATATTAGGTGAAGACATTATCTTACTCCTTTATTAAATTTATTTTTATAATATTCATCTTTTACTTTTTTAAATTTTTCTTGATCTTCACCTTCTAAATATTTTTCAATTATTTTTAAACTATCATATATCTTTAAAGTTAAGTTTTTGTCCCTAGTAGTTTTTTCTATTTTATATTCTTCGCTTATTAAATTTTCTATTATTTTTGTTTCAGAAATATGTTTTATTTTTTTTATTTCTTCAAGTTTTAAAACTGTTTCTTTTTTTAATAAGTAATTTTTTCTTTTTGTATTCATAATATTAGCTCCTTTAATATTTCTTTTATTTCTTTTACTTCTTGTTCAAGTTTATTTAATTTCAACATTTCATTTTTATATGTAAGTCCTAATTCTATTACTTCATTTATTTCTTTAGATGTTTTGATATTGTTTTGATTCAATTTATTATTTAATTTAGTTGTAATCCTTATTTGTTTAACTTTTTTTTGTTCCATCTTCTTCCTTTCTTTTTGGTATAATATCTTTAAAATACTTTGGAGTGATTATGCTAAATAATTTTGATAATAAAAATGATAAAGAAGATATTAATAAAGTTTTAAAAGAAATTTCTTTATCTTTAAGAAATATGAATGATATTTTATTAAGTAAATCTAAAAAAGGTTCAAGCAACCCTTTTGAACTTGTTTTTAATATTTTAAAAAACAAATCATTAATTATATTTTTCCTTATATTTCTTTATTTTTTTATACATATTAATGACTCATTTAATAATTTTACAAATATTTTTTTCAATTCATTACCAGAAGTTTGGCAATCTCTTTTAATTTTCATATATCAATTTTCATTTTATGTGCAAATCCCGTTTAT
>NZ_JBKECZ010000061.1:0-90181 GCF_047975165.1 Mycobacterium sp. | reverse complement strand
TGGAGTACCACAGCCCGATGAGGCCAAGCAGTGCGGGCGCATTCGATTCCAACGGCGCCGTGCGGAAGTGTTCGTCGATGATGTGGAACCCGCACAGGAAGTCGGCGAAGGCTTCGCGGCCGATCACGGCCATCACCGACAGCCCGATCGCCGAGTCCACCGAGTAGCGCCCCCCGACCCAGTCCCAGAACCCGAACATATTTGCGGTGTCGATTCCGAATTCGTCGACCAGGCGCTCGTTCGTGGAAACGGCGACGAAGTGCCTCGCCACCGCGGCGTCACCCAGTGCGTCGGTGAGCCAGCGGCGGGCGGCCGTCGCGTTGGTCAGCGTCTCCAGGGTGGAGAACGTCTTCGATGCGACGATGAAGAGTGTGGTGGCTGGATCCAGGTCCGCCAGTGTTGCGACCAGGTCGGCCGGGTCGACGTTGGAGATGAAGCGTGCCGAAATGCCCGCGTCGACGAAGTGGCGAAGGGCCTGACACACCATCACCGGGCCCAGGTCCGAACCGCCGATCCCGATATTGACGACGGTGCGGATCCGCTCCCCGGTGGCCCCGGTCCACTCCCCGTCGCGCAACCGGTCGGTGAAGTCGCCCATGGCGGCCAACACCGCGTGTACATCCTTGACAACGTCCTGGCCGTCGACCACCAACTCACTGTCAGCGGGCAACCGCAGAGCGGTGTGCAGCACCGCGCGATCTTCGGAGGTGTTGATGTGCGCACCGGCGAACATCGCGTCACGGTGTTGTTCCAGCTTGGCCGCCCGGGCCAAGTCGACCAGCAGCCGGATCGTTTCCCGGGTGACGCGATGTTTGCTGTAGTCGATGTACAGGTCGCCGGCGGTCAGGGTCAGATCGCGGCCGCGGTCCGGATCGTCGGCGAAGAGATCCCGCAGGTGGGTCTCGCCGATCAGATCGTGGTGCTTGCTCAGGGCGATCCACGCGGACGTGCCGGTGATGTCCGCAGGTGCAGAGGTCATAACTCGACCCTAATGGCCGAGTCGGCCCCGCCCCAGCCGCAACAGCAGCATTGCCAGGTCCTTACCGTCGGAACCCAGCTCGCTGTAGCGTTCGATGACCTTCATTTCCCGGTTGTGCACCAGCCGGGTGCCGCCGGAGGCTATCCGCGCCTTGCCGATCGCCCGGGAAACCTCGGCGCGTCGTTTGACCGCGGCCAGGATCTCGGCGTCGAGCCGGTCGATCTCCTTGCGCAACTCGTCGATGCCGGACTCGGTGTCGATGGCTTCGGTGTTCATCTCTGCTGACTCCGCATTCTCGTGATGTGGGGTGATCTCGTGATGTGGGGGCGGTGACTTCATCGGGTTCGGGCCTCACACAACAGAGGAGCCCCGGATCCGGAAGCGGACCGCGGGGCTCTGCGAATGCAGCTAGGCCACGGGCACCGCTGGCGGGTACCCGTAGAAAAATCGACGCTGCGCACTGAGCACCACACGAGTGTGCCACCTGCGGCGGCGCGGATGCAAAAGCCCGGCTGCGCGGTTCACTTCCGGCGGGCCTCGCCGTTCGCCTGCGGTATCGGGGATTCGCTGTTAGCGTTAGCGCAGTTGGACGGTTTCGCCCGGTGAGGTATCGGATTTTCTGGAGGTGGCAATGTCATTCGTATTCGCGTTACCGGAATTGGTTTCTGCGGCGGCATCCAATGTTGCCGGTGTCGGTGAGTCGATCAGCTCGGCCACCGCAGCGGTGGCCGGCCAGACGGTAGAGGTACTGCCGGCCGCCGCCGATGAGGTGTCTGAGGCAGTCGCGAGCCTGTTCAGCGCCGACGGGCAGGCGTTTCAGGCCATCAGCGCCCAGGCGGCCGACTTCCACCAGCAATTCGTCGGGCTGCTCAACGCCGGCGCCAACTCCTACGCCAACGCCGAAGCCTCGGGTGCCGCGGCCCTGCAAGCCGCGGCGAACGATCCGTTCGCTGCCGTCAACGAGCCTTTCGAGGCGATCTTCGGACGCCCCCTGATCGGTAACGGCACCGACGCCGCGGCCGGCAGCGGCCAGGACGGCGGCCCGGGCGGCCTGTTGTGGGGCAACGGCGGCAACGGCGGTTCGGGTGCTGCAGGGCAGACTGGCGGCCGCGGCGGGGACGCCGGGCTATTCTTCGGCTGGGGCGGCCAAGGCGGTGCCGGTGGAGAGAACGTAGCCGGCGCCGGGGCCGATGGCGGGGTCGGCGGGGCCGGCGGCGCCCTCTTCGGGATCGGCGGCAACGGCGGGGCCGGGGGTGCCGGTACCAGCGAGGGCGGTGAGGGCGGCATGGGTGGCCTTGGCAGCCTCCTGTTCGGGTTCGGTGGGGTCGGCGGAGCCGGCGGGGCGGCAAGCAACCCCGTTGGCTTCGGTGGCGGGTTCGGCGGTATGGGCGGCTCCGGTGGCTACCTGTTCGGTGTTGGGGGTCTCGGCGGGGTCGGGGGAGCCGGTAGCCCCCTCATTGGTGGCGACGGGGGCATGGGCGGGACGGGCGGCACCGGCGGCTACTTCGTCGGCATCGGAGGTCAGGGCTCGCCCGGAGGCGCCGGCTACAACATGGGCTCGGACGGCAGCGGCGGCGCCTACTCCTACATGGGACTCGCCTTCTCGTATGCCTACCTCAACGACTACTTCCGAATCTTCTTTGGCTTCGACCCCGGGATTCCGCCGCCGCCCTTCGTCGGCTGACTCGGAGACTGACTACGCCCCATTGACTCCGGCTGGTCGACCCCGGGCGGTAGGTTTGGTGCGCCATGAGTGTGTACGCAACCGACGCAGAATCCGACGCCGGCGGATTGCTGGACGGCCTCAACCCGCAACAGCGCCAGGCTGTGGTCCACCGCGGCTCGCCGCTGCTGATCGTTGCCGGGGCCGGCTCGGGAAAAACCGCCGTGCTGACCCGGCGGATCGCCTACCTGGTCGCTGAATGCGACGTGAACGTCGGCCAGGTGCTGGCGATCACCTTCACCAACAAGGCCGCGGCTGAAATGCGCGAACGCGTGGTGGCGCTGGTTGGCCCCCAAGCCCGGCACATGTGGGTATCGACGTTTCATTCGTCGTGCGTGCGAATCCTACGCAGCCAGGCATCGGTGATCGAGGGCCTGAACTCCAACTTCTCCATCTATGACGCCGACGATTCGCGGCGTCTGCTGCAAATGATCGGCCGCGACATGGGCCTGGATATCAAGCGCTATTCGCCGCGGCTGCTGGCCAATGCCATCTCCAACCTGAAGAACGAACTGATCGACCCGCAGCAGGCGGTGTCCGGCCTGACCGACGAGTCCGACGACTTGACGCAAACGGTCGCAGCGGTCTACGGCGAATACCAGCGACGGCTGCGGGCGGCCAACGCGCTGGACTTCGACGACCTGATCGGCGAGACCGTCGCCGTGCTGCAGGCGTTCCCGGAGATTGCCCGGCACTATCGCCGGCGGTTCCGTCACGTGCTGGTCGACGAGTACCAGGACACCAACCATGCCCAGTACATGCTGGTGCGCGAACTCGTCGGCCGCGGAGGCGGCGCCTCGGAGCACGATCCGGGGGCAGGCGACATCGCACCCGCGGAACTGTGCGTCGTCGGCGACGCCGACCAATCGATCTACGCGTTCCGCGGAGCCACCATCCGCAACATCGAGGACTTCGAGCGCGACTATCCCGATGCGGCCACGATTCTGCTGGAGCAGAACTACCGTTCGACGCAGAACATCCTGTCCGCGGCCAACTCGGTGATCGCCCGCAACACCGGGCGGCGGGAAAAGCGGCTGTGGTCCGACGCCGGTGAGGGCGAGCCGATCGTGGGCTACGTCGCCGACAACGAACACGACGAGGCCAGGTTCATCGGCGGCGAGATTGACGCACTGGCCGATCGCGACGACCTCGCCTACAACGACGTCGCCGTCTTCTACCGCACCAACAACGCGTCGCGGCCGCTGGAAGAGGTGTTCATCCGGGCTGGCATCCCCTACAAAGTGGTTGGGGGAGTGCGCTTTTACGAGCGCAGGGAAATCCGTGACATCGTTGCCTACCTGCGGGTGCTGGACAACCCGGGCGACACGGTCAGCCTGCGGCGCATCCTCAACACACCGCGTCGCGGCATCGGCGACCGCGCGGAAGCCTGCGTCTCGGTGCACGCCGAAACCGCCGGAACCAGCTTCGCCGGCGCCCTGGCGGCCGCCGCGCAGGGCAAGGTGGCGATGCTCAACATCCGCGCGGAGAAGGCGATCGCTGGCTTTGCGGAACTGCTCGACGAACTGCGTGGGCATCTCGGCGGTGACCTCGGCGACCTCGTCGAGGCGGTGCTGGAACGCACGGGCTACCGCCGGGAACTGGAAGCGTCCACCGATCCGCAGGAGCTGGCGCGGCTGGACAACCTGAACGAACTCGTCAGCGTCGCACACGAATTCAGCATTGACCTGACGATGGCCGCCGGGCAGGCCGAGGCGGGGCCGGAAAAATCGGCTGATTCGGCTGATCAAGACGCACCCGAGGTCTCGGCGCTGGCGGCGTTCCTGGATCGGGTGTCCTTGGTCGCCGACAGCGACGATATCCCCGAGCATGACTCGGGGGTGGTGACGCTGATGACCCTGCACACCGCAAAGGGCCTGGAGTTCCCGGTGGTGTTCGTCACCGGCCTGGAGGACGGCATGTTCCCCCACATGCGGGCACTGGGCGATCCGGCCGAGCTGTCCGAGGAACGGCGGCTGGCCTACGTCGGCATCACCCGCGCCCGCCAACGGCTCTACCTGAGCAGGGCCATGGTCCGGTCGTCGTGGGGCCAGCCCATCCTCAACCCGGAATCCCGCTTCCTGCAGGAGATTCCCCAACAGCTGATCGACTGGCGCCGCGTCGCCCCAAAGCCGTCGTTGAGCGCGCCGGTGAGTGGTGCCGGCCGATTTGGCTCGGCGCGCACCGGATCAGTCCGCCCGGCCGCGGGTAGACGTCCACTGATCGTGCTGGAGCCCGGCGATCGGGTGACGCACGACAAGTATGGCCTGGGCCGTGTCGAGGAGGTTTCCGGCGTCGGCGAATCGGCGATGTCGCTGATCGACTTCGGTAGTGCGGGCCGGGTGAAGCTGATGCACAACCACGCGCCGATCAGCAAGCTGTAGCCGGGCGGGCTGCGAGCCTTCCCCCGCCGTGAGCGCCGGGAACCCCCCGCCACGCCCTGCCGCCCCTCCCCGGGTGTCGCGAGCGTAACGCCAGTGCGAAATTCCGGCTGTATTTTCGCACTGGCGTTACGCTCGCGAAAAGAAGGGGGCGCGCGGCGCGCGCGGGGCGCCGGCCGGGCGAGTCGCCTAGGAGCCGAGGTGCAGGCCGCGCTCGGAGAGCCACGGCAGCGGGTCGATCCGCTGGGATCCGCCCAGGAGCACCTCGAAGTGCAGGTGCGGTCCGGTGGAGAACCCGCGGTTGCCGATGGTGGCGATCTGGTCGCCGGCCATCACCCGCTGCCCGACGCTGACCAGCGTGGTGTTGACGTGTCCGTAGAGCGTGACGGTGCCATCGTGATGCCGCAACTTGACCCACATGCCGTAGCCGGCGGTCGGGCCGGCGTCGGTGACAACGCCGTCGGACACCGCAAGAATCGGGGTCCCGATCGAGTTGGCGATGTCGATGCCCGCGTGCAGGGCTCCCCAGCGGTAGCCGAAGTTGGAGGTCAGTATGCCTTTGGTCGGCATGACGTAGAGCGGCTGCCGCAGGCGTGCCTCGCGCTGTGCCCGCTCTTGAGCGAAGGCGACGCCGTGGGCCAGCTCGTCGTTGTGCAGCGCGAGGTTGTCGGGCTGAGCGGCGATGACCTGGACGCCGCGGGGTGCGGCGGTGATGGCTCCCCCGGATAACGTCGAGGCATTGGCGGTCAGCACCGGCTCGGCCTCTGTGGTATCGGTCTGGCCGATAGCGTTGTACGTCGCGGCGGCCACCGCACCGGCCGCCATCGCACCGATCAGCACCCGTCCTTTGGCGGCGCTGGTTGGCTGCTTGCGGTGGCTGCCGCCGCGGCGAGGCGCGAGGGTGGCGTACCCGGGATGTGACCTGTTGGGCAGGTCGAGGACGACCCGGTCGAGTACCTCGGTGACCGGTGCTGCCAGCCAGGCCGGGGTCAGATCGTCGGCGTCACTGAGATCGTCGAGTTCCACAGCCTGGAGCACCTGCTCCTGGATGTCGAACTCGGAGTCTCCGAAGTCCAAGTCGTCGAGTATGGCGATTTCCATGCGGTCGAGTTCATCAAAGCCGTCTAACGGGATGATCTCGGTGACGTCGTTGAGGTGATGGCGCAGCAGGTGACCCTGGCGTGTGTGAGCCGGACGTGAGACAGTCGTGCGGCCATAGAGGTGCTGAGTCAACCTGGAATGTCCTCGGATCGTAACCATAACGTTATCTGGACCTTGAGAAAGGTATCGGTAAACCCCGCCTCCTGGCAACCTCGGGATGGAAACCGACGGCATATGTGGCTCGAATCACGTTTGAACGTCCCGGGCGAAGATTGATCAAGATCACAGCAGTGGGATGCGGTGGCGGTCACAGTTTGCGGGGTCGATACAGTTCGTTTGGTGGAGTTGCCGACGACGGCATCGCCACCGCAGTGGCCTAGTAAACAAGTCGAGCGAAGGCAGTGACGCCCCATGGATTTGTTCGAGTATCAAGCCAAGGAACTGTTCCTCAAGCACGGCGTGCCCGGCACCCAGGGTCGGGTCACCGACAGTGCCGAAGGCGCGCGGGCCATCGCTGAGGAGGTCGGTCGCCCCGTGATGGTCAAGGCTCAGGTAAAGACGGGTGGGCGCGGCAAGGCCGGTGGTGTGAAGTACGCCGCCACACCCGAGGAGGCCTACCAGCACGCGAAGAACATCCTCGGGCTGGACATCAAGGGCCACATCGTCAAGAAGCTACTGGTCGCCGAGGCCAGCGACATCGCAGAGGAGTACTACCTGTCGTTCCTGCTCGACCGCGCCAATCGTCGCTATCTGGCGATGTGCTCGGTGGAGGGCGGTGTGGAAATCGAAGAAGTGGCCGCCACCAAGCCCGACCGGCTCGCCAAGGTTCCGGTGGATGCGGTCAAGGGCGTTGACCGGGCCTTCGCGCGGTCGATCGCCGAGCAGGGTCACCTGCCCGCGGAGGTGCTCGATGCCGCGGCCGTCACCATCGAGAAGCTGTGGGGTGTCTTCGTCGGCGAGGACGCCACGCTGGTCGAGGTCAATCCGCTGGTACGGACGCCGGACGATGCGATCCTGGCGTTGGACGGCAAGGTCAGCCTGGACGCCAACGCCGATTTCCGTCAGCCGGACCACGTGGCGTTCGAGGACAAGGCGGCCACCGACCCGCTCGAGCTCAAAGCCAAGGAGCACGACCTCAACTACGTCAAGCTCAGCGGCGAGGTCGGGATCATCGGCAACGGCGCGGGTCTGGTGATGTCGACCCTGGACGTCGTCGCCTATGCAGGTGAGCGCCACGGCGACGTCAAGCCGGCCAATTTTCTCGACATCGGCGGGGGAGCCTCGGCCGAGGTGATGGCGGCCGGACTGGACGTGATCCTGGGAGACCCGGAAGTAAAAAGCGTGTTCGTCAACGTTTTCGGCGGCATCACCGCTTGCGACGCGGTGGCCACCGGGATCGTCAAGGCCCTGGAGATCCTGGGCGATGACGCCAACAAACCGCTGGTCGTCAGGCTCGACGGCAACAGCGTTGAGGAAGGTCGGCGCATCCTGGCCGACGCCAACCACCCGCTGGTCATCCAGGCCGAAACCATGGATGCCGGTGCCGACAAAGCCGCCGAGCTGGCCAACGCCTGACGCGCCGATCGCACGCGCGGTAAGGCCGGGCGCAGCGGGTCGCCGCAACGAAAGGATTTGAGAACAATGGCAATCTTCCTCACCAAAGACAGCAAGGTCATCGTCCAGGGCATCACCGGCGGCGAGGCCACCACGCACACCGCGCGGATGCTCAAGGCGGGCACGCAGATCGTCGGTGGCGTGAACGCCCGCAAGGCCGGCACCACCGTCTCGCACAAGGATGCCAACGGCAACGCCGTCGAGCTGCCGGTGTTCGGCAGCGTCGTGGAAGCAATGGAAAAAACCGGCGCCGACGTATCGATTGCCTTCGTGCCGCCCAAGTTCACCAAGGACGCCATGGTGGAGGCCATCGACGCCGAGGTGCCGCTCCTGGTCGTGATCACCGAGGGCGTCCCGGTGCAGGACAGCGCGTATGCCTGGGCATACAACGTCGACAAGGGGTGCAAGACGCGCATCATCGGCCCGAACTGTCCGGGCATCATCAGCCCCGGGCAGTCGCTGGTCGGTATCACCCCGGCAGACATCACCGGACCGGGTCCGGTCGGCCTGGTGTCCAAGTCGGGCACCCTGACCTATCAGATGATGTTCGAACTGCGCGATTTCGGGTTCACCACCTCGATTGGCATCGGTGGCGACCCGGTGATCGGCACCACCCACATCGACGCGATCGAAGCCTTCGAGAAGGACCCCGAGACCAAGATCATCGTGATGATCGGCGAGATCGGCGGCGACGCCGAGGAGCGTGCGGCGGACTTCATCAAGGCCAACGTCACCAAACCGGTCGTCGGTTATGTGGCGGGGTTCACCGCGCCCGAGGGCAAGACGATGGGGCATGCGGGCGCCATCGTGTCCGGGTCGTCGGGCACGGCGGCCGCGAAGAAGGAAGCGCTGGAAGCGGCCGGTGTCAAGGTGGGTAAGACCCCGTCCGAGACGGCGGCGCTGGCCCGGGAGATTCTGCAGCGGCTCTAGGGGCTCCAGCGCACCCGGCGCCTACGCCGATGTCAGTGGGTAGCCGAATCCGGCCAGCTTGCCCGCCAGCCGCTCCACATAGGCGGCGACCTTGTCCGCTTCGGCGTCGGGCATGCCGAACAGCACCTCGGTCACCCCGAGATCGGCCCAGTGCGCCAGCTTGTCGGCATCCGGCTTGAAGGCCAGGGCGACGATCTGCGGCGCCCCCGCGCGGTCGGCGGCGGCCCAGGTGTCCTGCAACAACTTGACCGGGTCGTCGATGTCGAAGTCGCGCGGCGTGGTGATCCAGCCGTCGGCGCTGCGTGCCATCCACTTGAAGTTCTTCTCGGTACCGGCCGCGCCCACCAGCACCGGGATGTGCGACTGCACCGGCTTGGGCCAGGCCCAGCTGGGCCCGAACTTGACGAACTCGCCGTCGTACCGAGCCTCTTCTTGCGTCCACAACACCCGCATTGCTTCCAGGTACTCGCGCAACATGGTGCGACGGCGGCCCGCGGGTACGCCGTGATCCGCCAGTTCGTCGGTGTTCCAGCCGAACCCGACGCCGAGGCTGACCCGTCCTCCGGACAGATGGTCCAGCGTGGCAATGCTTTTCGCCAGCGTGATCGGGTCGTGTTCGACGGGAAGCGCCACCGCGGTGGACAGCCGGACCCGCGAGGTCACCGCGGACGCCGCACCCAGGCTGACCCACGGATCGAGTGTGCGCATGTAGCGGTCGTCGGGCAGCGAAGCGTCACCCGTCGTCGGGTGGGCGGCCTCGCGCTTGATCGGAATGTGGGTGTGCTCCGGCACGTAGAAGGTGCGGAATCCATGGTCGTCGGCAAGTTTGGCGGCCGCTGCCGGGGCAATGCCGCGGTCACTGGTGAACAGCACGAGTCCGTAGTCCATGCGAAGAATTAGAACGTGTTCTACCGTGGCCGGGCAACCTGGCCCGGCCAAGCGCACCCGGCGGTGGTCGCAACGGCGCCCGACGGCGGCGATTTCCTCCCACGGTGCGCTAGCGTGGTTGATCGAACGGCGTTGCGGGCAGCGCTGCGTCACACTGCGACAGTGACGCCGCTGTGGAATCCGATGGCAGCGCAAGGACCAGGAGGAGCCATGACCTACCCGCCCGGTAGCCCAGGATATCCACCCGCGCAGCAGGTTGGCTCCTATCCGGATCCCGCGGCAGGGCCGGGAAATTACTCCCCGGAGATGCCGGAAGGTGGGCTGGGCCGCCACCTGTGTACCGCGGTCGTTGTGCTCGGCCTGTCGGCGTACGTCTTCAGCTTCGGCCCGATGTTCAACTTCGGTTTCGGGGGGTCGGCCGGTGGGGCCGCCGGCGGGGCCAGGATGGCCGTGGTCATTGCAGTGCTGGCGGCACTGCTGGCCGGAGCCGGACTGCTGCCCAAGGCCAGGAACTACACCCCCATCGTTGCCGTGCTCTCGGTCCTGGACGTGTTGGTGATCGTCTCCGCCACGCTCAACAAGCCAAGTTCGGCCTCGGCCGGCTGGGCCCTGTGGATTGTGCTGGTGTGCATCGTGTTCCAGTCGGTGGCCGCGGTCGGTGCGCTACTGCTGGACGCCGGTGTGCTCACCGCACCGGTCCCGCGGCCCAAGTACGGCCAGTTCGGGGGCTACGGCCCCTATGTGCCCTACGGTGGCCCGCCCGGTGCGTACTACGGTCAGCCGGGTGCGCCGCAGTCCGCCCCGAACCCCGGCCCGCCGCCGGCGTCATCCGGTTACGGCTCG
Source organism: Mycobacterium sp. (assembly GCF_047975165.1). GTDB lineage: Bacteria > Actinomycetota > Actinomycetes > Mycobacteriales > Mycobacteriaceae > Mycobacterium. Next base: position 79,725 of record NZ_JBKECZ010000061.1, on the reverse strand, counting down.
GCCTACGGCGGCTATTCCCCGAATCCGAACCCGAGCTCCGACGGGTTGGCCACCCAGCCCACCCAGGTGGCGTCGCTGCAGGCGCCGCAGGAGTCAGCGCACACCCCACCCACCGGGTTCCCGAGTTTCCGGCCCCCGCCACCGGTGGCCACCGGCACCGAGTCCGTCGGCAGCTGCGCCCCGGTCGACGATTCCAGCGCAGCCGAGGAGTCCACGGGTGCGGGCCCGCACCCGGAGTCCTCACCTGGCTCGGCTCCGATCTGACCGTGCCCCGTTGCGTCTAGTCGCCGCCGCACGCGAAGAGTGACAGTGGTATCGGCACGAAGTGAGCAGAGTCCCGAAGCGGGTGCGCGCCAGGCGCGCGACCTCGTAAGGGTCGCGTTCGCCCCGGCCGCCGTGGCGTTGGTCGTCATCGCGGCAATCACGCTGTTGCAATTGCTGATCGCCAACAGCGACATGACCGGCGCCCTGGGCGCCGTCGCCAGCATCTGGCTGGGTGTGCATCAGGTTCCGGTGTCGATCGGCGGCCGCGAACTCGGCGTCATGCCGCTGCTGCCGGCGCTGTCGATGGTCTGGGGCACGGCCCGGGTTGCCGCACGTGCGATTTCGCCCTATTCGTCCTGGCTGGTGGTGCGCTGGGTGGTGGTGTCGGCCGTTGCCGGGCCCCTGTTCGTGGCGGCGATCGCGCTGGCCGTCGTTCACGATGCGTCTTCGGTCCTGACCGAATTGCAGACGCCCAACGCGCTGCGTGCGTTCGCCAGTGTGCTGGTGGTCCACGGGGTCGGGGCCGCCATAGGCGTCTGGTCGCGGGTGGAACGACGAGTGATGGCCGCGTCCGCGCTGGCGCAGTGGCTCGCCGATTCGCTGCGGCCGGCCTGTGCGGGTGTGCTGGCCCTGCTCGGTTTGTCCGCCGTGGTGACGACGGGTTCGCTCGTCGTGCACTGGGCGACGATGCAGGAACTGTACGGGATCACCGATTCGATCTGGGGTCAGTTCAATCTCACCGTGCTCTCCGTGCTGTACGCGCCCAATGTCGTCGTCGGCGCATCGGCGATGGCGGTCGGATCCAGCGCTCACATCGGGTTCGCGACGTTCAGCCCGTTCATCGTGTTCGGCGGTGACGTGCCGGCGTTGCCGATCCTGGCCGCCGCGCCCACACCGCCGCTGGGGCCGCAGTGGGTGGCACTGCTGATCATCGGGGCGTCGTCGGGTGTTGCGGTTGGTCAGCAGTGCGCGCGCCATCCGCTGCCGCTGGTGCCGGCGCTGATCAAGCTGGTGATCGCGGCATTCGTCGGCGCTTCGGTGATGGTGCTGCTGGCCTACGGGGGAGGCGGAGAGCTGGGCAACTTCGGCCACGTCGGGGTGGATCTGGGCACGATGTTCCTGGGAGTGCTCTTCTGGTTCACCGCCATCGGTGCGCTGACGGTGTTGATGGCAGGTGGGGTACGGCGGCGCCGGCGCAGGCCCCGCCCGCGGCGTGTTGAGCCGTCGTCGGGCGACGACGAGCAGCCGCCGGTCTCCGACGGTAGTGCTGGTGATGACGGTGACGATGGCGACGACGGTGGCGCCGGTGACGACGGCGACGATGGTGGTGCCGAGGTGGCTGTTGCGGTGGACCTGCAAGCCGATCCGCCCGAGCAGCGGGAGTAGCGCGACATCCGGACCGACCGGGCCCCGGCCACCGGCCTCCGCGCCCCGGGCCCCGCGCCCCCGGCCCCCGGCCCCCGGCCCCCGGCTGCGGTCACGCCGGCGCCCGGTGGGCATCGACTCCCGTTAGGCTGCCTCACTGTGCCCGAACCGCTCCGCGTACCGCCCAGCGCACCGGCGCGGCTGGTGGTGCTGGCGTCCGGCACCGGTTCGCTGCTGAACTCCCTGTTGGCGGTCGCCCAGGGCGACTACCCGGCGCGCGTCGTGGCTGTCGGTGCGGACCGCGACTGCCGTGCGGTGCAGATCGCCGCCGGTGCCGCGATACCGGCTTTCACCGTCCGCGTCGGCGACCATCCCAGCCGTGACGCGTGGGACAACGCCTTCGCCGACGCCGTCGCCACCTACCGTCCGGACCTCGTGGTTTCCGCTGGATTCATGAGAATTCTTGGGCCGCAATTCCTTTCGCGATTCCCAGGCCGCGTCGTCAACACTCATCCGGCGTTGCTGCCGGCATTCCCCGGTGCGCACGGTGTGGCCGCGGCGCTGGCCTACGGTGTCAAAGTGACTGGCTGTACGGTGCATCTGGTGGACGCCGGCGTCGACACCGGTCCGATCCTGGCTCAGCAACCGGTCGAGGTGCTCGACGCCGACGACGAAGCGACCCTGCACGAACGGATCAAGGTTGTTGAACGACAACTCCTGGTGGATGTGGTGGCCGCGATAGCCACCGGCGGCATGACGGTAACGCAACGGAAGGTGACCCTGGGATGACCACGGCATGAGCGGCGACACGACGCCGATCCGGCGCGCGTTGATCAGTGTGTACGACAAGACCGGCCTGATGGAGCTCGCCCGGGGGCTCGCCGAGGCGGGCGTGGAGATCGTCTCCACCGGATCGACGGCCAGGACCATCGCCGATGGCGCGATTCCAGTGACCCGCGTCGAAGAGTTGACCGGCTTTCCCGAAGTGCTCGACGGCAGGGTGAAGACCCTGCACCCGCGGGTGCATGCCGGCCTACTGGCCGACCTGCGCAAACCCGAACATCGGCAGGCTCTGGCAGATCTCGGCGTCAAGGCATTCGAACTCGTGGTGGTCAACCTTTACCCGTTCGCCCAGACGGTCGAATCCGGTGCGGGTGTCGACGAGTGCGTCGAGCAGATCGACATCGGCGGCCCGTCGATGGTCCGCGCCGCGGCCAAGAACCACCCCAGCGTCGCCGTGGTCACCGATCCGCGCGGGTATGACGGGGTGCTGGCCGCAGTGCGCAACGGCGGATTCACCCTGGCCGAGCGCAGAAAGCTGGCTTCGCTGGCATTTCAGCACACCGCCGAGTACGACATCGCCGTCGCCACCTGGATGCAGTCCACCCTGGCGCCCGAGGAACCGGCCCAGGAGTTTCCGCACTGGTTCGCCCGGAACTGGCGTCGTCAGGCGACATTGCGCTACGGCGAGAACCCGCACCAGCGGGCCGCGCTCTACGGCGACCCCGCCGCCTTCCCGGGTCTGGCGCAGGCCGAGCAGCTGCACGGAAAAGAGATGTCCTACAACAACTTCACCGACGCTGACGCGGCGTGGCGGGCGGCCTTCGACCACCGGCAAACCTGCGTGGCGGTCATCAAACACGCCAACCCGTGCGGGATAGCGATCTCCGGAAGTTCGGTTGCCGACGCGCACCGCAAGGCCCACGAATGTGACCCGCTGAGCGCCTTCGGCGGCGTGATCGCAGCCAACACCGAGGTCAGTGCGGAGATGGCGGAGTACGTGAGCACCATCTTCACCGAGGTGATCGTCGCGCCCGCCTATGCCCCCGAAGCCCTGGAGATCCTGACCCGCAAGAAGAATATCCGGGTGCTCGTCGCTTCCCAGCCACTGCCCGGCGGCCACGAACTCAAACCGATCAGCGGCGGACTGCTGATCCAGCAGCGCGACGAATTCGACGCCTCCGGTGACGATCCGGTCAACTGGACCCTGGCTGCCGGTGAGCCCGCAGACTCGGCCACCCTGACCGATCTGGTTTTCGCCTGGCGCAGTTGTCGCGCGGTCAAGTCGAACGCGATCGTGATCGCCGCCGGCGGTGCCACCGTCGGTGTCGGCATGGGACAGGTCAACCGGGTCGATGCCGCTCGCCTTGCGGTGGAACGTGCTGGTGAGCGGGTTGTAGGTGCGGTGGGCGCCTCGGATGCGTTCTTCCCGTTCCCCGACGGCCTTGAGACCCTCGCCGCTGCCGGCGTCAGGGCGATCGTGCATCCGGGGGGGTCGGTTCGCGACGGGGAGGTGACCGATGCAGCGGCGAAAGCCGGGGTCACGCTGTACCTCACCGGAGCCCGTCATTTTGCGCACTGACCGCCTGTTTCGGGGCCGGGCGGGAGCGGCTCGATCGATTGATCTCCGGTTTTCCCTTGATCCGGGGCCGTGATTCGGAATAGCATTCCCGTTTGGGCGGATGGTCGCCCGATCCAATCCGAAAGGAAGAAAATGCGCGAAATTACTAAGCGGACAGCCGCGTTCTCCGCGGCGATCGCTGGATTTGCCTTGATTGGTACCGGGTGCCAGGCGACCAAGGACAAGGCTAGCGACATCTCGAGTTCGGCGAGTTCGGCGAGTTCTGTGATCTCCTCTGCGATCGCGGGGTCGACCGAGAACACGCAGATGACGGCCGCCAACGGTGCGGTCTACGCTGTGTCGGGCCCCATTCTGAAGAAGTACAACTCCCTGGACGCCGAGGCCAAGGAAGACCTGGGGATGCCGCTCGGCAACCAGCAGTCGAATGCCGACGGCGGCGTCTACCAGCAGTTCGACGGGGGCGTCATCGTCAACAAGGACGCCGCGTACGTCGTCTGGGGCCAGATCCGCGACAAGTGGAACGAGCTGGGTGGATCCCAGGGCAAGCTTGGTTACCCGACCAGCGACGAGTCCGACACTGCCGACGGTGCCAAGACGGCCGAATTCGAGCACGGGACCATCACCTGGAAGCCAGGCGACACTCAGGTCACCGTAAACGTGAACTAATCGCTACGTGCTGAAAAGGCCGGGCTGTCGGAAACGAGAGCCCGGCCTTTCGCATGTCCGGTGCGGACCACCGGTGACGCCTGCCGACGATGCGTCGTAGCGTGGAGCGGTGACTTCACCGAGCAATCTGCCCCGCACCGTGGGCGAGCTGCGATCCTCCGGACATCGTGAGCGGGGGGTCAAGCAGGAAAGTCGCGAGAACCTGCTGACCAAGCTGGCCGACGGGTCCGACACCGCGACGCTGTGGCCGGGCATCCTGGGCTTCGACGACACCGTGATCCCGCAGTTGGAGCGGGCCCTGATAGCCGGGCATGACTTCGTTCTGCTGGGTGAACGAGGCCAGGGCAAGACCCGCCTGCTACGGGCACTCACCGGTCTGCTCGACGAGTGGACTCCGGTGATCGCCGGAGCCGAACTCGGTGAGCACCCCTATAGCCCGATCACCCCGGAGTCGATCAAGCGGGCAATCCAGGCCGGCGACGGGCTTCCGGTCGCCTGGAAGCACCGCAGCGAGCGCTACACCGAAAAGCTGGCGACCCCCGACACCAGCGTTGCCGACCTAGTCGGTGACATCGACCCGATCAAGGTGGCCGAGGGCCGCAGCCTGGGCGATCCGGAGACCATCGCCTACGGGCTGATCCCGCGTGCACACCGGGGCATCGTCGCCGTCAACGAACTACCGGACCTGGCCGAGCGAATCCAGGTGTCCATGCTCAACGTCATGGAAGAGCGGGACATCCAGGTCCGCGGTCACACCTTGCGCCTGCCGCTGGATGTCCTGGTCGTGGCCAGCGCCAACCCGGAGGACTACACCAACCGCGGCCGCATCATCACTCCGCTCAAAGACCGATTCGGCGCCGAGATCCGCACCCACTACCCGCTGGAACTTGAGGCCGAGGTGGGTGTCATCGCTCAGGAGGCGCACCTGAGCGCCCAGGTACCCGACTATCTGCTGCAGGTGATGGCGCGGTTTGCGCGCTACCTGCGGGAGTCCAACTCGGTGGATCAGCGCTCCGGCGTCTCGGCGCGGTTCGCCATTGCCGCGGCCGAAACGGTTGCGGCGGCGGCCCGGCACCGGGGTGCGATTCTGGGGGAGAACGACCCGGTGGCACGGGTCGTCGACTTGGGCACGGTGATCGACGTGCTGCGCGGCAAGCTGGAATTCGAGTCCGGCGAGGAGGGGCGGGAGCAGGCGGTGCTCGAACACCTGCTTCGCCGCGCCACCGCGGACACCGCCGCACGAGTGCTCGGCGGCGTCGACGTCGGCACCCTGGTCGCGGCGGTCGAAGGCGGGTCGGCGGTGACGACCGGCGACCGGGTATCGGCCAAGGACGTGCTGTCCGCGGTTCCCCGACTGGCTGTGGTGGACCAGATCGCGGCCAAACTGGATGCGGAATCGGAGGGCCAGCGGGCCGCGGCACTCGAACTGGCGCTGGAGGCCCTGTACCTGGCCAAGCGGGTCGACAAAGTGTCCGGGGAAGGGCGGACCGTCTATGGGTAGTGGCCACTCCTCGCGGTACTCCGCCTACACCGGCGGGCCCGACCCACTGGCTCCGCCGGTGGACCTGCGGGAGGCACTGGAACACATCGGTCGGGACGTCATGGCCGGCGCCTCACCGCGCCGGGCCTTGCAGGAGTTGTTGCGGCGTGGGACCGAGAATATGCGGGGCGCCGACAGGCTGGCCGCAGACGCCAACCGTCGCCGTCGGGAGTTGTTGCGCCGCAATAATTTAGATGGCTCCCTCCAGGAGATCAAGAAACTGCTGGACGAGGCGGTGCTGGCCGAGCGCAAGGAACTGGCCCGAGCCCTGGACGACGACGCCCGTTTCTCGGAGCTGCAACTACAGGCGCTGCCCCCGTCGCCGGCCAAGGCCGTGCAGGAACTCTCCGAGTATGACTGGCGCAGCGGCGAAGCCAGGGCGAAATACGAGCAGATCAGGGACCTGCTCGGCCGCGAGATGCTCGACCAGCGATTTTCCGGGATGAAGCAGGCGCTGGCCGGGGCCACCGACGAAGACCGTCAGCGGGTCAACGACATGCTGGACGATCTGAACAACCTGCTGGACAAGCACTCCCGGGGCGAAGACGCTCAGCAGGACTTCGAGGACTTCATGGCCAAGCACGGCGAGTTCTTCCCGGAGCAGCCGCGCAACGTCGAGGAGTTGCTGGATTCGCTGGCCAAGCGGGCCGCTGCCGCACAGCGTTTCCGCAACAGCCTCTCCGGGGAGCAACGCGACGAACTGGATGCGTTGACCCAGCAGGCGTTCGGCTCGCCGTCGCTGATGCAGCAGCTGAGCAGGCTCGACGCACACCTGCAGGCCGCGCGCCCGGGCGAGGACTGGACGGGGCGTCAGCAGTTCTCCGGCGACAACCCGCTCAGCATGGGTGAAGGCACCCGGGTGCTGGCCGACATCGGCGAGTTGGAACAGCTCGCCGAACAACTCTCGCAGGCCTATCCGGGCGCCAGCATGGACGACGTCGACCTCGACGCGCTGGCCCGCCAGCTCGGTGACGAGGCCGCCGTCGACGCGCGTACCCTGGCCGAACTGGAACGGGCCCTGGTCAACCAGGGCTTCCTGGACCGCGGCTCCGACGGGCAGTGGCGGCTGTCGCCCAAAGCGATGCGCCGGCTCGGGGAGACGGCATTGCGTGATGTGGCGCAACAACTTTCCCGACGGCACGGCGAGCGGGACCACCGGCGCGCGGGTGCGGCCGGTGAGCTGACCGGCGCGACCCGGCCCTGGCAGTTCGGCGACACCGAACCGTGGGACATTTCCCGCACGCTCACCAATGCGGTACTGCGCCAAGCGGGTACAGCCGCTGCGAGCGCTCCTGGGCGGTCGTTGCGGATCAGCGTCGACGATGTGGAGATCTCCGAGACCGAAACCCGCACCCAGGCCGCGGTTGCGCTGCTGGTGGACACTTCATTCTCCATGGTGATGGAGAACCGCTGGTTGCCGATGAAGCAGACGGCACTGGCACTCAACCACCTGGTGTGCACCCGATTCCGCTCGGATGCGTTGCAGATCATCGCATTCGGTCGCTATGCCAGAACAGTGAGTGCGGCCGAACTCACCGGGCTCGAAGGTGTGTACGAACAGGGCACCAATCTGCATCACGCGCTCGCGCTGGCCGGGCGTCACCTGGGCCGCCACCCCAACGCGCAACCCGTCGTCCTGATCGTCACAGACGGCGAGCCGACGGCGCACCTCGAAGACTTCGACGGAGAGGGGACGTCGGTCTTCTTCGACTACCCGCCGCATCCGCGGACGATCTCCTTCACCGTGCGCGGATTCGACGACATGGCCCGGCTCGGTGCGCAGATCACCATCTTCCGGCTGGGCGGTGATCCGGGGCTGGCACGGTTCATCGACCAGGTGGCCCGGCGGGTGGAAGGGCGCGTCGTGGTGCCCGGCCTCGACGGGCTGGGGGCCGCGGTGGTGGGCGACTACCTGCGCTCGCGGCGGCGGCGCTGAGGTCCCCGGCCGAGCGGGGCCGCGTCAGCGATCCGGCGACAGGCCCGGCGGAAGGGGTCGATTGGGACCGGTGGGCCTGATGAGGTTATCGGGTAGGCCGGCCAGGACAGCCGCCATGTTGTAGCCGCTCATCCTGAGCTGCCCGTTGCTTCCCACTTCGGCGTATTCGGAATGGCCGTACGCCCGCTCGTGCAGCTGGCCGTCGCCGTACTCATTCGGCGGTGCCAAGCCGGTGGCCGTGGACAGCGGCATCATGCCCGGCACATCGCGCATCGCCGGGCCGAAGGCGTGCAGCCGGGGAATCAATTCCGCCACACGGTCATTGACGCCGGTCATATAGTACGCATGGCCGGGTGCGACGCCCAGTTGCGAGGCCCGGACGATTTCGGCGCCGGGCGAACCGTAGAGCACCACGTCGTCCACCGGTGCGCCCTGCTGCAATGCCAGGCTGGTGACCAGCGAGCCGTAGGAATGCCCGAACGCGGTGATGCGTTGATCGGTAGGGTTGCCGGCGGCGGCCAGTCCCTGAAAGAAGTTGTTCAGTTTTGCGGCGCCGTCGCGTGCCTGCCAGTCGTGGCTCACATCTCGCAGGCTGTCGGGAGCGTCGTAGCCCAGCCAGGCAATGGACGCGACCGCGTCCGGGTTCGGCCGGTGGGCCGCCACGCGTAGTTCACTGGCCTTGGCGCGTTGGGCGGCAGCCTGTTTCGTCATTTTCCCCGCGCTGGTGCTGATCCGGGTGCCAAGGCCGCCGACCGTCACGCCGACGCATTCGGCGTTGTCTACGTCGCCCACCGCGACCGCGGCCAACACCTTTCGGGGATCGGTGGCGGTGTCCAGAAAAACGAGCCGGGATTCGGCGTTCGCGGCAAGTGCGTTCTGCAGCGCCCGCAGATCGGCCAACTTGTCGACGGAGGTGTGCCACCGTCCGGAACCGTCGTACCATCCGTTCTGCAGACGTGCGGTATCGCGGTGCAACACAGCATAATTGAGTGAGCTGCGCACATCGGTGGGAATCCCGTCCAGATTGCGGATCCTATCGGGTGATTGCTCCGTGACGCGGTGCTGCTGGCCGGGGGTCAACGAACGCCACCACGAGTTCACCTTTTCGGCGGCGCACTCCGGTGTTGGCGGGACCGGCATTGCCGGCGGCTGGTGGCGCAGTTGGGTGTCGACGTGATCGGATGCCAGGTCGCCGTCAGCTGCGCGGATCGCCGCCGCCAGATCCCCGTCGGCCAGCTCGGCGGACATCAGCAGTGTGTGCAGGCTGTCGGTCAGCCGAACCGCGGCGGCAAGGATGCGCTGCTGATCGGGCGCCGGGTATTCAGAAAAGTCGGCGGGAGGCAATGCGGTACCCGTCTCATCGTCGACCACCAGGTGGTTTGCCGCGGCCTCGGCGCGGATGGCGCTGAGTCGCCACTTGATCGCGGCTACCTCCTGTGCCGATTGTTCGGCGGCGCGGGCGACGGCCTCGCAGGCGTCGGCGTGGGTATCGAGAGCCAGGGCGGTGTGCGCGGCGGCGGCCTGGGCGGCTTCGGCAGCAGCCCCGCCGAAACAGGTCAACCGCATGGTTTCGGTGATCGTCGCGGACACGCTTCGGGTACCGTGAGCACGCGTGATCGCGGCGTCGAACACGGCGCGGATTGCCGCGGGGTCCCAGCGGTCGATGTCGCCGAGGCTCGGCGTCACCGCGGCCCCAGGCGCGCGGCATTGAGCCGGTCGAGTTCGATGAATGCCGATGCGGCGATTTGCATACCGCTCGACCATGCCCCGATGCCGCGTAGCTGACGGTCGGCGGCGACGGCCCAGCCGTCGAGCAAATCCGTCAGCGCCCCTGCCGACTGGCCCACCCAGCCGTCCCGGACGGCGTCGGCATCTCGCCGACAGGATTGCTGCAGGGAGAACAGGGCCTGGCCGTGATCGGCGAACTCACCTGCCACCCCGATCAGGAAATCGGGATCCACCCGCAGTTCTTCCGCCGTCACAACCTGCCTTCCGCCGAGACGAACCTTCGGCGAAATGCTGGCAGCACACGTCGCGGCGGACCACTCACCCGGTGCCCGGTGTGGACAACCGAAGTGCTGTGGATTACTTGCTGGGCCTGCGCGCCTTGCGTTTGATGCCGACGCCGCCCCACAGCGAGAAGCCGCGGATCTTCACCTTCGGCGCACCCGGGCTGCCCGAACCCAGCACCTGCCGGTCGAAAGTGCCCATGACCCCGCGGCCGTCGATCTCGACGTTGACCTCGGGCGGCAGCAGGATGGATTGCGTGCCCATGATCGAGTAGGCACGGATCTCCACCTCGGTGGAGGTGAAGTCGGCGTAGCGCAAGTCGACCACACCGCTGCCCCCGAACGTCAATGTGGTGACCTTGTTCGGTACGTTCCATCGTCCGCGGCGCTCGAACCCGCTCAGGATCGCCAGCAGCGTCGTCGACGGCGCCGGATTGCAATCGCCGCGGCGGCGGGAGCTCATCGCCGCGCCGGGCAGGTCGGATCGCAGCTGGTCGAGTTCCCGGTAGGTGGTCGCGGCGTAGGCCCTGGTCAACCGATCCTCGTATTCGCCGAGCTCCAGGCGGCCCTGCTCGGCAGCGTAGGCCAGCAACTGCGCGGTCTGGATTCGATCGGTGTCCTCGGCGCGCTCGGGATTCGCACGCATCGCGTTTGGGTCACGTCGGGCTGGGTTAGTCATCTCACCTGCGAGTTTACGACGCCCCGATCCCGCGGCAAGTGGTTGGGGCCAAACGGTGTCCCGCACGGGGCATCGCCTGAGACAACAGGCTACGTATCGGCCGGGGATACCCAGCTCGGAGGCCGTTTTTGCAGAAACGCAAGCATACCCTCGCGGGCTTCGTCCGAGACGAAAAGCCGGGCAGAGTCTGCGGCGAGCCGTTCGGCGTCGCGGTCGAAGCCGGCCAGGACGGCCGCGGTGGTCAGGGCCTTGGAAGCGGCGAGGCCCTGCGGTGACCCACGGCCCGCGTCGGCGACCAACCCGGCCACCGCGACCTCGACATCGTCGGCCGCGATCGTGACCAAGCCGATCTCCGCAGCCCTGTCGGGCCCGAACGTCTCGCCGGTGAGGTAATAACGGGACGCCGCCCGCGCCGACAGCTTCGGCAGCAACGTCAGCGAAATGATCGCCGGGGCAACACCGATCCGAGCCTCGGTCAGGGCAAAGGTGCTGCGCGGCCCCGCAACCACAATGTCGCACGCCCCGACCAGACCGAGGCCGCCCGCCCGGACATGCCCGTTGACGGCGCCGATGACCGGAAGCGGTGTCTCGACGATGGCGCGCAGCAGCGCAACCATCTCCTCGCCTCGCGCTACGGCCAGGTCGTAGGCCGATCCCGGCGACCCGCTGCCCCCGGCTTCGCCGGCCTCGCCGGTCTCGGTGGCGCCGCCGGCCGCGCTCAGATCCGCCCCGGCGCAGAAGGTGCCGCCGGTGTGCCCGAGCACCACCGCCCGCACCGCCGGATCCGCGGCCGCGTTCCGCAGCCCGGCATGCAACTCGGTGACCAGCGTGGTCGACAGCGCGTTGCGGTTGTGCGGAGAGTCCAGCGTCAACCGGGCGAACGGACCCGCGGTGTCCGATGGTCCGGCGTAGTCGACCAGAGGATTACCCATCGCCGCGGCCTCAGTAGCTTCGGGGCAGGCCCAGGGAGGTCTGCGCGACGAAGTTCAGCACCATCTCCCGGCTGATCGGCGCGATCCGGGCCAGGCGGGACGTCGTCAACATCGCGGCAACCCCGTACTCCTTCGACAATCCGTTGCCGCCCATCGACTGCACTGCCTGATCGACCGAACGCGTCGACGCCTCGGCCGCGGCATACTTGGCCATGTTGGCGGCCTGGGCAGCCGCCCCGTCGTCGCCGCTGTCGTAGAGCGTCGCGGCCTTCTGCATCATCAACTTGGCCAGTTCGACCTCGATATGACACTGCGCCAGCGGGTGGGCGAGCCCCTGGTGCGCGCCGATCGGCGAGGACCAGACCTTGCGGTTCTTGACGTAGTCGACGGCTTTGCCGAGCGCGAACCGGCCCATGCCGACCGAACTTGCCGCACCCATGATGCGCTCTGGATTCAGCCCCGCGAAGAGCTGCGCGATGGCGGCGTCCTCCGCCCCGACCAGAGCGTCGGCGGGCAACCGTACGTCGTCGAGGAAAACCTGGAACTGCCGCTCGGGGCTGACCAGCTCCATCTCGATCGGCGTGTAGGTGAAACCGGGTGCGTCGGTAGGCACCACGAACAGTGCCGGACGTAGCTTTCCGGTCTTGGCTTCCTCGGTTCGGCTCACGACCAGCACCGCCTGGGATTGGTCGATACCGGAGATGAAGACCTTCTGGCCCTTGAGGATCCAGTCGCTGCCGTCGCGACGGGCAGTCGTGGTGATGTTGTGTGAGTTGGATCCGGCGTCCGGTTCGGTGATGGCGAACGCCATCGTCAGCGAGCCGTCTGCGATGCCGGGAATCCACCGCTTCTTCTGCTCCTCGGTGCCGAACTTGCCGATGATCGTGCCGTTGATGGCGGGAGAGACCACCATCAGCAGCAGCGCACTGCCCGCGGCGGACATCTCCTCCATGACCAGCGACAGCTCGTACATGCCCGCGCCGCCGCCGCCGTACTCCTCGGGCAGGTTCACGCCGAGGAAGCCGAGTTTGCCTGCCTCCGCCCATAATTCATCGGTGTGCTCCTGGGCGCGAGCCTTCTTTTGGTAGTACTCGGAGCCGTAACCGGCTACCCACTCAGACACCGCCTTTCGCAGTGCCTGACGGTCTTCGTTCTCGATGAAACTGGTATCGGTCATTGGGGCTCCCCTTCTGTTTCCTGCGATTCGACGCGGGCTGGGCCGGATGGGGCGTGACCCGCGGCGCCCGGCTCCGCCGCGCTTGCGATCACGCCCGGGTCGGATGGGGCGTGACCCGCGGCGCCCGGCTCCGCCGCGCTTGCGATCACGCCCAGCACCTCGCCGACTTCGACTTGGTGGCCGGCGCGGACATTCAATTGGGCCAGGACCCCGTCGGACGGCGCGGCGATGGTGTGCTCCATCTTCATCGCCTCCAGCCAGATCAGCGGCTGGCCGGCGGTGACGGCCTCACCGGCTTCGGCGCTGATCCGGATGACGTTGCCCGGCATGGGCGCGATCAGCGACCCCTGCTCGACGGCCGATCCGGGCTCGGGGAAGCGCGGCAACGCCACCAGATGCACCGGCCCGCGCGGCGAGTCGATGTAGATATCCGCCTGGTGACACCGGAACGCGAAGGTCGTGTCCACGCCGTCGGCGGCCAGCACCACTTCGTCCGGCGACGCGGATACCAGCTGCACCGCCGGGTCGTCGGGAAGCGTCAAACCGGCTCTGCTGTACCGGTATCGGACCTGCTGCTCGGCGCCGGCGTCGTCGCGGTAGGTCTTGACCTGAAAGCCCGAAGCCAGATTGCGCCACCCGCCGGGAATCGTCGCGAACACCGACGCGGTGGCGCGGTTGCGGGCGGCCTCGGCCAGTGCGGCGGCAACGGCCGAGATGCGGACCGTCGCGGCATCAGCCAGCGGCGCCGCCAATGCATCCAGCCCGACGGTGTCGAAGAACGCGGTGTCGGTTGCGCCATCGAGAAACACCGGATGACGCAGCACCCGCACCAGAAGATCCCGGTTGGTGCGCAGGCCGTGTATCGATGCGCGGGCCAACGCGTCGGCGAGCACCAGTGCCGCCTGCCGCCGGGTGGGTGCGTAGGAGATCACCTTGGCCAGCATCGGGTCGTAGTGGATGGACACCAACGAACCGTCGACAATGCCCGAATCCAGCCGGATACCCGTCCGGTACCCCAGGGTCTCGAACTCCGCGCGCACCGCGGGCACCTCACTGGTGTGCACCCGGCCGGCCTGCGGCTGCCAGCCTTGCGCGGGATCTTCGGCGTAGAGCCGCGCCTCAACCGAATGGCCTTGTGCCACCGGGGGGTGGGCAGGCAACCGGCCACCGTCGGCCACTGCGAGCTGCAGCTCGACCAGATCCAGGCCGGTGGTCTCCTCGGTGACCGGATGCTCGACCTGCAGCCGGGTGTTCATCTCCAGGAAGAAGAACTCGCCGTCGTCGTCGGCAAGGAACTCCACGGTGCCGGCGCCGGTGTAGCCGATCGAGGATGCGGCCAGCCGGGCCGCGGTGAACAACTTTGATCGCATGCCGGGTATTCGTTCGACCAGGGGCGACGGTGCCTCTTCGATGACCTTCTGGTGGCGCCGCTGGATCGAGCATTCCCGTTCGCCGAGTGCCCACACGGCGCCGTGGGTATCCGCCATCACCTGAACCTCGATGTGATGGCCACTGGGCAGGTAGCGTTCGCAGAACACGGTCGGGTCACCGAACGCCGACCGCGCCTCACGGCGAGCCGCCTCGACTTCGCCCGGCAGACAGGACAATTCATCCACCACCCGCATGCCGCGGCCACCACCGCCGGCGGACGCCTTGATCAGCACCGGCAGTTGGGCCTCGGTGACGGCGTCGGGGTCGAGGTCGGCGAGTACCGGTACCCCGGCGTCGGCCATGAGCTTCTTTGCTTCGATCTTGGAACCCATTTGCCGCACCGCGTCCGCAGGCGGCCCGATCCAGGTCAGGCCGGCGTGTGCGACCGCTTCGGCGAACTCCGGGTTCTCCGAGAGAAATCCGTAGCCGGGGTGGATGGCGTCGGCCCCGGCTGCGTGGGCGGCGGCGATGATGGCCGCGGCGTTGAGGTAGTCGTTGGTCTGCGGCAGCCGAACCCGGGCATCGGCGTGCGCGACGTGTGGCGACCCGGCATCGGGGTCGGTGTAGACGGCGACGGTGCCGACACCCAGGCGGCGACATGTGGCGAATACCCGGCGGGCGATTTCCCCCCGATTGGCCACCAGGACCCTCGTGATTCCCATAGCGCTCACATCCGGAAGACGCCGAAGTTCGACGTCCCCTCGATCGGGCCATTTGCTATGGCGGATAAGCAGATTCCCAATACCGTTCTGGTGTCGCGCGGATCGATCACTCCGTCGTCGTAGAGCATCCCGGAGAGCACCAGCGGCAGGGACTCGGCTTCGATCTGGCCTTCGACCGCGGCCCGCATGGCCGCATCGGCCGCCTCATCGACCTGCTGGCCGCGGGCTTCGGCGGCCGCCCGGGCCACGATCGACAACACCCCCGACAGCTGGGCGCCACCCATCACCGCGGATTTGGCGCTCGGCCAGGCGAACAGGAAGCGGGGATCGTAGGCGCGGCCGCACATCCCGTAGTGACCGGCCCCGTACGACGCACCGATCAACAGCGAGATGTGCGGCACGGTCGAGTTCGATACGGCGTTGATCATCATCGAGCCGTGCTTGATCATGCCGCCTTCCTCGTAGTCCCGGCCCACCATGTAGCCGGTGGTGTTGTGCAGGAACAGCAGCGGCGTGTTCGACCGGTTGGCCAGCTGGATGAACTGGGTGGCCTTCTGCGACTCCTCGCTGAACAACACACCGCGGGCATTGGCCAGGATGCCGAGCGGGTAGCCGTGCAGTTGCGCCCAGCCGGTCACCAGTGACGAACCGTACAGCGGCTTGAATTCGTCGAACTCTGAGCCGTCGACGATCCGGGCGATCACCTCGCGCGGGTCGAACGGAATCCGTAAATCCGACGGCACGATACCGATCAACTCCTCGGTGTCGAACAGCGGTGCGGTGACCGGCCGGGGTTTCGGCCCCTGCTTGGACCAATTGAGCCGCGCTACCACCCGGCGGCCGATGCGGATCGCGTCGAGTTCGTCCTGGGCGAAGTAATCCGCCAAACCCGAGATGCGGGCATGCATTTCGGCGCCGCCCAGCGACTCGTCGTCGGATTCCTCACCGGTGGCCATCTTGACCAGCGGGGGGCCGGCCAGGAAAACCTTGGAGCGCTCCTTGATCATCACCACGTGATCCGACATCCCCGGGACGTAGGCGCCACCGGCAGTCGAGTTCCCGAATACCAAAGCTACGGTTGGGATTCCGGCAGCTGAAAGCCGGGTGAGGTCCCGGAACATCCGCCCGCCGGGGATGAAAATCTCCTTCTGGGTAGGCAGGTCGGCGCCGCCCGATTCCACCAGGGACACCACCGGAAGCCGGTTCTCGAACGCGATTTGATTGGCTCGCAGGATCTTCTTCAGCGTCCACGGGTTGCTGGTGCCGCCCTTGACGGTGGGATCGTTGGCGACGATCATGCACTCCACGCCGCAGACCGCACCGATTCCGGTGATCGCGCTGGCGCCGACGGTGAACGGAGTTCCCCAGGCCGCCAGCGGACTCAACTCCAGGAACGGCGAGTCGGCATCGACGAGCAGTTCGATGCGTTCCCGCGCGGTGAGCTTCCCGCGACCGTGGTGGCGGTCGACGTATTTGGGCCCGCCCCCCGCGACGGCCTTGGCGAGTTCGGCATCGATCTCGTCGAGCTTGGTGGTGGTGGCCGAGACGGCCTCACCGAAGGCGACACCATTCGGATCGAGGGTGGACTGCAACGTAGTCATGATTGATACCCCAGTAGTTTGGCGGCCAGTGCGGTGAGGATCTCGGTGGTTCCACCGCCGATACCCAGGATTCGCATGTCCCGGTACTGACGCTCGACCTCGGACTCGGCCATATAGCCCATGCCGCCGAATAGTTGGACGGCCTGGGTGGCCACCCACTCCCCGGCTTCGACGGCGGTGTTCTTGGCGAAGCAGACCTGGGGGATCAGGTCGGTTTCGCCGGCCAGTTGACGTTCGATCACGGTGTGCGAGTACACGCGGGCGACATCGATGCGGCGGGCCATGTCCGCCAGGGTGTTCTGCACCGATTGCCGCGAGATCAGTGGGCGACCGAACGTCTCCCGGTCCCGGCACCATTGGGCGGTGATGTCCAGGCACCGCTGCGCACTCGAATATGCCTGAGCCGCAAGCGCGATCCGCTCGGAGACGAACGCCTGCGCGATCTGGGCGAAACCGGTGTTCTCGGCGCCGACCAGGTTCTCGGCGGGGACCCGCACATCGGTGTAGGACAATTCGGCGGTGTCCGAGGATCGCCAGCCCATCTTGTCCAGTTTCCGGCTCACTGTGAAGCCGGGTGTCCCCTTGTCCACCACGATCAGCGAAACCCCGCCCGCCCCGGGGCCGCCCGTTCGCACGGCGCTGACCACGAAGTCGGCTCGCACGCCCGAGGTGATGTAGGTTTTCGCGCCGTTGATCACGAAGTGGTCCCCATCGCGGACGGCTGATGTGCTCAGGTGCCCGACATCGGATCCGCCACCTGGTTCGGTGATCGCCAGCGCGCCGATCTTGTCCCCGGCCAGGGTGGGGCGCACGTAGGTTTCGATCAGTCGCCGGTCCGCGGAAGCGATCATGTGCGGCACCGCGATGCCGCAGGTGAACAACGATGCGTAGACCCCGCCGGGTGCGCCGGATTGGTGCATCTCCTCGCAGATGATCAACGAGTCGGCGCCGTCGCCACCGCCCCCGCCCACTGGTTCGGGCAGGCCGGCTCCCAACAGGCCCGCTTCGCCGGCGCGCCGGTGCAGGTCGCGGGGCAGCTCGCCCGCGCGCTCCCACTCGTCGATGTGGGGCAGGATTTCCCGCTCGGCGAACGTGCGCACCGTGGTTCGCAGCTGTTGACGTTCGGGCGTGGTCCAGATGCTCACAGCAGGCTCTCCGGGATGTCGACGTGACGGCTGCGCAACCATTCGCCCAGACCCTTGGCCTGGGGATCGAAGCGTGCCTGATATGCGACGCCCTGGCCGAGGATCCCCTCGATGACGAAGTTCAGCGCCCGCAGGTTGGGCAGCACGTATCGGGTGACCGCCAACCCGGCGGCTTCGGGCAGCAACTCTTTGAGGAACTCCACGGTGAGTGTGTTGGCCAGCCAGCGCCATTGATCATCGGTGCGCACCCAGACTCCGACGTTGGCCGAACCGCCCTTGTCGCCGCTGCGGGCACCGGCGACCAGCCCCAGCGGGCCACGCCGCGCCGGTCCCGGGGACAACGGATCGGGCAGGGGCGGGTCGTCGGCTGGCGCCAAGATCAAAGTTTGGGTTGCACAAGGTATTTCGTGACGGGTGCCATCGGGGTGCACCGCGATGTGCGACACCAGGTCCGCCGGCACATACCCGGGGGTAAAGACGCCGTACACCTGGGCATCTCCCGGGGGGGCTGTGGAGGTGAACCCGGGGTAGCTCGCAAGTGCCAGTTCCACCGCGGCAGAGGAGAACTTACGTCCTACATTTTCCGCATCGGGATCGCGCACAACGCAGCTCAGCAATGCGCTGGCAGCCTGTTCGGTGTCGGCATCGGCATGATCGGTGCGAGCCAGCGTCCATTCCAGTTCCGCGGGCTTGACGGTCAAGCTGGATTCCAGCTGGCGACGCACCAGTTGGGCCTTGGCATCGATATCGAGACCGGTCAGTACGAAGGTCATCGAGTTACGGAACCCGCCGATGCCGTTCAGTGACACCTTCAGCGTCGGCGGCGGGGGCTCGCCCACCACCTCGCTGATGCGCACCCGGTCGGGGCCGTCGAGTGTCAGCCGGACGCTGTCCATCCGGGCGGTGACGTCCGGGTTGGCGTAACGGGCGCCCGAGATCTCGTAGAGCAGTTGGGCGGTCACGGTGTCGAGACTGACCGCGCCGCCGGTCCCGGAGTGCTTGGTGATCACCGACGAGCCGTCGGCGTGCACTTCGGCCAGCGGAAAGCCCGGACGGGTCAACTCGGGAACCTCGGTGAAGAACGCGAAGTTTCCGCCGGTGGCCTGGGTGCCGCATTCGATGACGTGGCCTGCGACTACCGCACCGGCAAGCTGGTCGTAGTCGGTGGGCCCCCAGCCGAAATGCGCGGCGGCCGACCCGACGATCACCGAGGCGTCGGTGACCCGGCCGGTGACCACCACGTCGGCCCCGGCGTCGAGGCAGTCGGCGATTCCCCACGCCCCCAGGTAGGCGTTGGCGGTCAACGGCGAGCCGAGGCCCAGCTCGGCCGCCCTGGGTTGCAGGTCATCGCCCTCGACGTGGGCCACCCGGCTGACAATGCCGAGCCGTTGGGCCAGGGTGCGTACCGCGTCGGCCAGCCCGGCGGGGTTCAGGCCGCCGGCGTTGGCGACGATGCGCACGCCGCGATCGTGGGCCAGGCCCAGGCAGTCCTCGAGTTGGGTGAGAAAGGTCCTGGCGTAGCCCCGGTCGGGGTTCTTCATCCGGTCGCGGCCCAAAATCAGCATGGTCAGTTCGGCCAGGTAGTCACCGGTGACGAAATCCACGTCACCGCCGGTGAGCATCTCGCGCATTGCCGACAGCCGGTCGCCGTAGAACCCGGAGCAATTCGCGATCCGCACGGCGTCGGTCTGACGAGCCGGCGCCTGTCCTCCCACCATGGGGCCTCCATCGGGATCGTTCGGTGAGGTGATCAACCAACCACCCGGTAGGTTATCCGATACCGCTCGTGGCGGGCCAACCCGTGCGGCTCATTTTGGCCGCCGGTAGGTTCACCGACTACTCTGGAACGAACTTGTCGCCGGATGGCCGCCGAGGCCACAGCGCGACACGCCCGACCCGAACCCCGAACGAGGAGCTAGGCCCGATCATGGCCACACCCAAGCGCAGGATGTCGCGCTCGAATACCCGTAGCCGGCGCTCGCAGTGGAAGGCCGCCCCGGCCGAGCTGGTCGGCGTCAACGTCGCAGGTCACAAGCACAAGGTGCCCCGTCGGCTGCTCAAGGCCGCCCGGCTGGGGCTGATCGATCTCGACAAGCGCTAGGACAGGCGCACGCCGGAACATCCGGAGTGTACGACGGCGCGCCTCTCAGCCCGCTCTCAGGCGTCCGTACCAGACTGGGCCGCGTGCGAATTCTTGTTGTCGACGACGATCGCGCCGTTCGCGAGTCGCTGCGCAGGTCGCTTTCCTTCAACGGCTACTCGGTCGACTTGGCCCACGACGGGGTTGAGGCGCTGGAGTCGATTGCGGGCGACCGGCCCGACGCTCTTGTTCTCGACGTGATGATGCCGCGTCTGGACGGCCTGGAGGTGTGCCGCCGGTTACGCAGCACCGGAGACGACCTGCCGATCCTGGTGCTGACCGCGCGCGACTCAGTGTCCGAACGGGTGGCGGGCCTGGACGCCGGAGCGGACGACTATCTGCCCAAGCCCTTCGCCCTGGAGGAGTTGCTGGCGCGGATGCGGGCGCTGCTGCGGCGCACCAAGCCCGAGGATGCCGCCGAGTCGGTGGCGATGACGTTCGCCGACCTGTCCCTGGACCCGGCGACCCGTGAGGTCACGCGCGGGCTGCGCCGCATCAGCCTGACCCGCACCGAGTTCGCTCTGCTGGAAATGCTGATCGCAAACCCCCGCCGGGTGCTGACCCGCAGCCGGATCCTGGAGGAAGTGTGGGGATTCGATTTCCCCACTTCGGGCAACGCACTCGAGGTCTACGTCGGGTACCTGCGCCGCAAGACCGAGGCCGACGGTGAGCCCCGGTTGATCCACACCGTGCGCGGAGTGGGTTATGTGCTACGCGAAACACCGCCCTGATGGGTGTTTTCCGGGCCGGGAGGCGGGTGCCGTTGCGGGCGCGCAGTTCGCTGTCGCTGCGGTGGCGGGTCATGCTGCTGGCGATGTCCATGGTGGTGCTGGTGGTGTTTCTGGTATCCATCGTCGTGTACGCGGTGATCTCGGCCGCCCTCTACAGTGACATCGACAACCAGCTGCAGAGCCGGGCGCAGCTGCTCATCGCCAGCGGTTCGCTGGAGGCCGATCCGGGCAGGGCGATCGAGGGCACGGCGTATTCGGACGTCAACGCGATGCTGGTCAACCCCGGTCAGTCGATCTATACCGCCAATCAGCCCGGACAGACTCTGCTCGTCGGCGACTCCGAGAAGGCCGTCATCCGCGGTGAGTTGGTCATGTCCCGGCGCACCGCCGGCGACCAGCGGGTGCTGGCCATCCACCTGTCCAACGGCAGCTCACTGCTGGTCTCCAAGAGCTTGAAGCCGACCGAGCATCTGATGAGAAAGCTGCGCGCCGTGCTGCTGATGGTCGGCTTCGTCGGCGTCGCGGTGGCTGCGGTAGCGGGCGGCATGGTGACTCGGACCGGGTTGCGTCCGGTGGGTCGGCTCACCGAAGCGGCCGAGCGGGTGGCCCGGACCGACGATCTGCGGCCCATCCCGGTGTTCGGTAGCGATGAACTTGCCAGGCTCACCGAGGCTTTCAACCTGATGCTCCGCGCCCTCGCCGAATCCAGGGAGCGCCAGGCCCGGTTGGTCACCGATGCCGGGCATGAATTGCGCACCCCGCTGACCTCACTGCGCACCAACGTGGAACTGCTGATGGCCTCGATGGCGCCCGATGCGCCACGGCTGCCGGACCACGAGATGATCGAGCTGCGCGCAGACGTGCTCGCGCAACTCGAGGAACTGTCGACGCTGGTAGGTGATTTGGTGGACCTGACCCGGGGCGACGCGGGCCAGGTGGTGCACGAATCGGTCGACATGGTCGACGTCGTCGACCGCAGTTTGGAGCGAGTCCGACGCCGCCGCAACGATATTCACTTCGATGTCGATGTCATTCCGTGGCAGGTTCACGGTGATTCAGCCGGGCTGTCGCGAGTGGCGCTGAACCTGATGGACAACGCGGCCAAGTGGAGCCCGCCGGGTGGGCGGGTCGGGGTGACGTTGCGTCAACTCGATCCCTCGCATGCCGAACTGGTGGTGTCCGACCAGGGCCCGGGCATTCCCCTGCAGGAGCGCCGTCTGGTGTTCGAGCGTTTCTACCGTTCGACGTCGGCGCGGGCCATGCCCGGCTCGGGTCTGGGGTTGGCGATCGTCAAACAGGTGGTGCTCAACCACGGGGGATCGGTGCGAGTGGCGGACACCGTTGTGGGTGGACAGCCCCCGGGGACGTCGATCTGCGTGTTGCTGCCCGGCCGGGCGCTACCGGCGTCGGCGTTTACCGTCAGTGCCGGCGTCCGGGATTACGACGAGCTGGAAAACGATGCCGACACCGACGCTAGACGGCCGCGCGGGATGGTCTCCGATGCACGGCGTTCTGAGAACGTTATCTCAGCGGATTCTCAGACCGCACCTACACGGTGGTATTGCAGCTAATCTTGAGAACGAAGCCATGCGGACAGCGCATGCCCGCGCCGGCTTTCAGCAAGCCCCAACTAGCAGAGGAAGAGCGTCGAAGCGACATGACGAATCACCCGAGGTATTCGCCACCGCCGCAGCAGCCGGGCAACAGCGCCGCGCCCAACCAGCCGGCGCCGCCCGCCTATGCCCAGGGGCAGCAGCATTACGGCCAGCAATTCGACTGGCGGTATCAATCCGGGCGCCCCTTTGACCCCCGCGGCGGCGCCGGATATGACACCGGCGCCGTACCTCCTCCGGTGCCCGGCGCGCCGGGGGTGCGCCCGATGCCCGGGATGCTTCCCCCGATGGCCCCGCAACCCCGGCGGGGGCGCTCGGGCAGGCTGTTCTTCGGCGGGCTGGCCCTCGCGGTGGTCTCCGCCGGCATCGGCGGTGCGGCGGCGACCGTCGTCGAGTTGGGCCACCAATCCGTCGGCACCGACACCGTGACGGCCGCAACGGGTTCGGTGCCGAGCATCCCGGCGGCAAACCTGCCGGTGGGCTCGGTCGAACAGGTCGCGGCGAAGGTGGTCCCCAGCGTGGTGATGCTCGAGACCGACATGGGCCGTTCCTCCGAGGAGGGCTCCGGCGTCATCCTGTCCGCCGACGGATTGATCCTGACCAACAACCACGTCGTTGCGGCCGCGGCCAAGCCGTCGCCGGACGGGCCCGAGCCCAGGACCACGGTGACCCTCTTCGACGGACGGACTGCCCCGTTCACCGTTGTCGGCACCGACCCGACCAGCGATATCGCCGTCATCCGGGTTCGAGACGTCCCCGACCTGACCCCGGTCGCGATAGGTTCCTCGGCGAACCTGCGGGTTGGTCAGCCGGTGCTGGCCATCGGGTCACCGCTCGGGCTGGCGGGTACGGTCACCACCGGCATCGTCAGCGCGCTGAACCGGCCGGTGTCCACCACCGGCGAGGCCGGCAACCAGAACACCGTGCTGGACGCGATTCAGACCGACGCCGCGATCAACCCGGGCAATTCCGGTGGCGCCCTGGTCAACATGACCGGCCAACTCGTGGGCGTCAACTCCGCCATCGCCACGTTGGGAGCGGACTCCGGCGACGCTCAGAGCGGCTCGATCGGCCTCGGCTTCGCCATTCCGGTCGACCAGGCCAAGCGTATTGCCGACGAGTTGATCAGCACCGGCACCGCGTCGCACGCCTCGCTGGGCGTGCAGGTGACCACGGACAAGGGTCTGCCCGGCGCCAAAGTGATGGAAGTCGTCTCCGACGGTGCTGCCGCCGATGCCGGGGTGCCCAAGGGTGTCACCGTCACCAAGGTCGACGACCGGCCGATCAACAGCGCCGATGCGTTGGTTGCCGCGGTTCGTTCCAAGGCGCCCGGGGACAAGGTCTCGCTGACCTATCAGGACAAGGCGGGCGACACGAGCACGGTAGAGGTCACCCTCGGTAAGGCGAAGCAATGATGAAGGTCGATCCGCAATCTCCGGAATTCGGATATGCAGCAGTGGAGCAGGATGCGGAGGTGGTGGTCGGCAGGGCGCTGGTCGTCGTCGTCGACGACCGCACCGCGCACGGCGACGAGGACCACAGCGGACCGCTGGTCACCGAATTGCTCACCGAGGGAGGCTTCGTCGTCGACGCCGTCGTTGCCGTCGAGGCCGACGAGGTGGATATCCGAAATGCCTTGAACACCGCGGTGATCGGCGGGGTGGATCTGGTGGTTTCGGTCGGCGGGACCGGTGTCACGCCCCGCGATGTCGCACCCGAAGCTACCCGCGAGATCCTCGACCGGGAGATCCTGGGCATCGCCGAGGCGATCCGCGCGTCTGGTCTGGCAGCAGGGATTACCGACGCCGGCTTGTCGCGCGGTCTGGCCGGTGTCTCGGGCAGCACCCTGGTGGTGAATCTGGCCGGTTCCCGCTACGCCGTGCGTGACGGGATGGCGACGCTCAATCCGTTGGCGTCGGCCATCATCGGGCAGTTGTCCAGCTTGGAGATCTGAACACCCGAGTCGACAACACGGCTGGCGGGGTGCTCGGTTGATTGTCGGGTTTTCACGGAGAAGGAGCGCTCCTTGCCGGCAAGCCTTGCCCGTTGAGCCTGCGCTCACGGCGACGACACGCCGACGATCTGCGCCCTGGGCGCAGGATGAACTCAGCGGCTCCGCTGCTCCCCCGCGCCCCTCGCCCCTCGCCCCTCGCCCCTCGCCCAAAGCGTTACTGACCCACGCGTCTACGGTGTCCCGCTGGTCTTCGCGAGCAGGTCGCGGATCTCTTCGAGAACCGCAACCTGTGTCTCCGCGGCGTCGGCCGCGGCCTCTTCGGCATGGCGGAATTTGCTGTAGGGCAGTACCACCAGGAAGTAGACCACCGAGGCGATCAGGATGAAGTTGATTCCCGCCGACAGCAGGACGTTCAGGTCGATGGTCTCACCGCCGCCGATCCCGATCTTGAGGATGCCCATGTCGGACTGCTCGTTCACTCCGACCCGGTTGATCAGCGGCGTGATGATGCTGTCGGTGAACTTGGTGACCAGCGCCGTGAACGCGGTGCCGATGACGACCGCCACCGACAGGTCGACGATATTGCCTCGCGCGAGAAACTCCTTGAATCCCTTGAGCACGGGTACATCCTTTCTGCAGTGGGTCGGGTATGGCGTGCGGAACTTCGATCCTCATGTCGAATTTAGCCCAGTCGGTGCCGAATGCCACTACTGGTGACGCGCGAGCCCGGCGTGCAGTCGGTTCGGTGCCGTGTGGTGCCGCAGCGGAACTCAGTGCAACACCAGGGAGACGGTTTGCCCCAGCGCCGCACCGGCGAGTGCTGTCGCCAGCCCCGCCGGCACGGCCACCAGCACGACCTGACTGTCAGTACCGGCCGGTGTGCGGGGTCGGTTCGAGATCAGCACCACGGTGGCGCCGGTGGCGATCATCTTGCCGGTGGGCCGGGAACCCGGCGGCGAGTCCGAGGCCGGTCGCGCCAGCACGTCGACGACGTCGCCGACCCGGAGGAGTTCGGCCAGTGCGTTGTCGGCCAAGTGCAGCGGGACGAGCCGGGCCCCGGGACCGGCTGTCGATTCGGCGAGCCGGCTGCCGAGGAGTCGAACGTCGGTGAGGATCTCGCCGCGGCGCGCGGGACCTGCCAGCACGGAGCCGACGACGGCGTCGAGTTGCCGGTGCGCGCCGTTGGGAACCGTTGTGGCCAAACGTTTCTCGTATGCGACATCGGCGTCGGTCAATTCCGTTCCGGTACTCAGGTCGCGGATGGCCACCACGACGTCGACCTGGTCGCTCCGGGAGTTCGACCGCAAACCCGCGATGATGGCAAGGGCGACAAGCCCGCCCGCGGCGACCCTTCTGGCCAGTACGGTCCGAGCCCAGTCCGGCCGCAATGCGGTTGACACCCGGTCGAACAGTGTGGGATCGAGGGACGAGGATTCGCGCACCCGGCAAGGTTAGGGGCGGTTGGGATCTACCGCAGCCCACCCGCGCGACGGCTGTGGACAACTGCCGCCGGGAGTGTGCGATATCGGGTTGCGGTCGCCGCGGAGATCCGTTGCCCGCGATGTGTCAGCTGGTTGCCGTCGCCGGCGCGGGGGAACTGGCCGCCTTGTCGCCGGAGGCGGCGGGTTTGCTGTCCCCGGAAGTCGAGGGCTTGCTTTCGCTGGAACCCGAAGTGGATACCGCATCGGTGGAGGAGCCCGCCGAGGTGGAGCCGTTGGTGGAGCCTGCCTCTTTCCTGCCCGATTCGCGGCTGTCGGTGCGGTAGAAACCGCTGCCCTTGAAGACCACCCCCACCGAGTTGAAGAGTTTGCGCAGCCGGCCCGAGCACTGCTCACAGGTGGTCAACGTGTCGTCGGTGAAGGCCTGCACCTGGTCGAAGCGGTGGCCGCATTCGGTGCAGGCGTAGCTGTACGTGGGCACAAACACCTCCGGATGATCCTGAACCTGGCTTGGCACTCTACCGTTCCAAGTGCTAGAACCGCCATATGATGCCGATCATTCCCGGATCGGCAGGGAAGCCAGCCCCAAGGCCGGGGTGAGCACATGGGTCATCGGCACATCGTGGGGCTCCGACGGCAACTCGTCGACCAATTCCGCGTCGCGCACCACCGCGACCAAGCGGGTTCGGGTAGCGCGCAACGGCAGTGACCGGTCGTAGAAGCCGCGGCCGCGCCCCAGTCGCACGCCGTGCCGGTCGACCGCCAGCGCCGGCAGCAGCACAACGTCGGCTTCTGCCAGGGCAGTGGCGGGCAGCCAGGGAGCCGGTGGTTCCAGCAGGCCCCATCGCGCCGGCACCAGGCTGCCGGGACGGTATTCGCCCCACTGCAGGGCCACGGCGGTGTTCTCGGTGGACAACCGTGCCACCGGCAGCAGGACCCGGTGAGCGTGCCGCAACAACGCGTCGAGCATGCCCACCGATCCGGGCTCCGAGCCCACCGGGGCGTAGGCGCACACGGTCGCGGACCCGATCCCGATCCGCTCCAGGTGCCGTGTCAGCGCGGTGGCCTCGGCGGCGCGGACGTCGTCGGCCACGCGGGTTCTGTCAGCGGCCAGCCGGGCGCGCAACGCGGCCTTGCCCGCCCTGCCGGCACCGTTGGTCATGGCTTCAACCATGACAGACGAACCATGACAGATGCGCGGTGCTGCGCCGGCAGCCGTGGTCTTCCCGCCGCTATCCGGCGTTGATGCGGCAGATGGGGGATAGGGTGTGGACGATGCTGCGACCAGGAATTCCGATCCCCTACACGGCGATCGTCCCCGCGGCCGGCCTGGGAACGCGGTTCCTGCCGGCGACCAAGACGGTGCCCAAGGAGTTGCTGCCCGTCGTGGACACACCCGGTATCGAACTCGTCGCCGCCGAGGCCGCGGGAGCGGGGGCCGAACGCCTGGTGATCGTGACATCGGAAGGCAAGGACGGGGTCGTCGCGCACTTCGTGGAGGACCTGGTGCTGGAGGGCACCCTCGAGGCGCGGGGCAAGCAGGCCATGCTCGCCAAGGTTCGCCGGGCACCCGCACTGATCAAGGTGGAATCGGTGGTACAGGCCGAGCCGCTGGGCCTGGGACATGCGATCGGCTGCGTGGAGCCCACGTTGTCGCCGGACGAGGATGCCGTCATGGTGCTGCTGCCCGACGACCTGGTGCTGCCGTCGGGAGTCTTGGAAACGATGTCGCAGGTACGTGCGCGATACGGCGGCACGGTGTTGTGCGCCATCGAAGTGTCCCCCGCGGAGATCAGCGCCTACGGTGTTTTCGATGTCGCACCGGCCGCCGACGCGCAGCATCCCGACGTGCTGAAGGTCAACGGCATGGTCGAGAAGCCCAAAGCCAAGGATGCTCCGTCGCTGTATGCCGCAGCTGGCCGCTATGTGCTGGACCGTGCGATTTTCGACGCACTGCGCCGTATCGAGCGCGGCGCCGGCGGCGAAGTGCAATTGACCGATGCGGTCGCACTGTTGATCTCCGAGGGCCACCCGGTGCACGTGGTGGTGCACCGCGGATCCCGACACGACTTGGGAAATCCCGGCGGCTACCTCAAAGCTGCGGTTGACTTTGCATTGGATCGTGACGACTACGGCCCGGAATTGCGGCGGTGGTTGGTGGCGCGGCTGGGTTTGACCGAACGGTAGCCGACCAGCCGGCTACCGCCGGCCCAGTTCGCCGGAACGGCGCCCGGCCAGGACCGGAAGCGGCAGAGAGGCGCACTGTGCGTTCTGTGGAAGAGCAACAGGCACGGATTTCGGCGGCCGCGGTGGCCCCGAGGCCGATCCGGGTGGCCATCGCAGAGGCGCAGGGGTTGCTCTGCGCCGAAGAGGTGATCACCGAGCGCCCGCTGCCCGGCTTCGACCAGGCCGCCATCGACGGCTATGCGGTGCGCAGTGTCGACGTCAACGGCGTGGGTGAATCCGGTGGCGTCGCACGGCTGCGCGGGACGGGCGGTGGTGCGGATGACCGTAGAGCGGTGACGTTGCCGGTGATGGGCACCGTCGAGGCCGGTGCCCGGACACCCAGCCGGCTACAGCCCGGCCAGGCTCTCCGAGTGCAGACCGGCGCCCCGCTGCCGACAGTTGCCGACGCCGTCCTGCCGGTGCGGTGGACCGACGGCGGACTGGACCGGGTCCGGGTTCTGCGGGGTGCGCCGCCCGGCGCCTACGTGCGTCGCACCGGTGACGATGTCCAGCCGGGGGACGTGGCGGTGCGCGCCGGGGCCATCATCGGCGCCGCCCAGGTGGGCCTGCTGGCGGCGGTCGGCCGGGAACGGGTGCTGGTGCACCCGCGCCCGCGGGTGTCGGTGATGGCGGTGGGCGGTGAACTGGTCGACATTTCGCGCACGCCGGGCAATGGGCAGGTGTATGACGTCAACTCCTACGCACTGGCGGCGGCGGCGCGCGATGCCGGCGCGGAGGTCAATCGTGTCGGAATCGTCAGCAACGATCCCAAGCAGCTCGGCGAGATCGTACAGGGCCAGCTCAACCGGGCCGAAGTGCTGGTGATCGCCGGGGCAGTGGGCGGTGCCGCAGCCGAAGCGGTTCGGTCCGTGCTCTGCGAACTCGGCGATATGGAGGTGGCGCGCGTCGCGATGCACCCCGGTTCGGTCCAGGGATTCGGCCGGCTCGGCCGCGATGGCGTTCCGGTGTTTCTGCTACCGGCCAATCCGGTCAGTGCCCTGGTGGTCTTCGAGGTTATGGTGCGTCCGCTGATCCGGCTGTCGCTGGGCAAGCGCCACCCGATGCGACGGATCGTGCAGGCCCGCACGCTCTCCCCGATCACCTCGGTGGCCGGCCGCAAGGGTTTTCTGCGCGGTCAGCTGATGCGGGATCAGGACAGCGGCGAATACCTGGTGCAGGCGTTGGGTGGGGCGCCGGGGGCATCGTCGCACCTGCTCGCCACGCTGGCCGAGGCGAACTGTCTGGTGGTGGTTCCCAGCGGGGCGGAGCAGATCCGCACAGGTGAGATCGTCGACGTCGCCTTCCTGGCTCAGCGCGGCTGAGTACGGCCGCTGGTGAATCCGATGCGATCCAATGCCCGGCATCCGGGTTGGCCGATGAGCCCGGGTCCGCTGCTGGTTGCGGCCGGCGTGATCCGGCTGCGGGCGGTTCGTATGCGCGACGCCGCGCAGTGGAGTCGGATTCGGCTGGCCGACCGTGCGCAACTGGAGCCCTGGGAACCCAGTAACGACGCCGATTGGACGGTCCGCCACTCCGTTGCCGCGTGGCCGGGCTTGTGTTCGGGCCTGCGTGCCGAAGCCCGCCGGGGCCGGATGCTGCCGTATGTGATCGAGCTGAACGGAAAATTCTGCGGCCAATTGACCATCGGCAACGTCACCCACGGTGCCCTGCGGTCGGCGTGGATCGGCTACTGGGTGTCCAGCGAGGCGACCGGCGGCGGAGTGGCCACCGGGGCGGTGGCACTCGGGCTCGATCATTGTTTCGGTCCGGTGATGCTGCACCGGGTGGAGGCCACCGTGCGTCCGGAGAACGGGGCCAGTCGCGCCGTCCTGGCCAAGGCCGGATTCCGGGAGGAGGGCCTGCTGCGGCGTTACCTGGAGGTCGACCACGCCTGGCGTGATCATGTGTTGGTTGCGCTCACCGCCGAAGAGGTGCCGGGATCGGCGACTTCGCGTCTGGTCCGGGCAGGTCGTGCGGGCTGGGTGTGAGGCGGGGGCGCCCGACGGGGCGCCGAGACACGCCGTGACGAGGCGGCAACAATAATGTTGTCTATGTGACATATGTGGCGTGTGATGCTTGAAAGCGGCAAATTACAGGTGTGTAATTGCCCTGGTCACACTGACCCGGCCGCGCAGGCCAATGAGGTGTCCTGCGGAGCCGGAACCGGAGAGGGCAGGTCATCATGCCAAGCATCCCGCAATCGTTGCTGTGGATCTCGCTCGTGGTGCTTTGGTTGTTCGTCCTGGTGCCAATGCTGGTGAGCAAGCGCGACACCGTGCGGCGAACCAGCGATCTGGCGCTGGCCACTCGGGTGCTCAACGGGGGGGTGGCCACCCGCCTGCTCAGGCGGACGGGCCCGGCCGCCGGGCACCGCAGCGATCCCGATTGGCAGCCCGAAGAGGAATGCGACACCGACCAGATCGGTGGGGCTTTCGCCGAGGCCACCGCCGGCCACGGCGGCGACCTGGATGATCCCGACACCGACGTGTTGGTCTGGCGGCGCTCGGTTGTTACGACATTGGCCAAAACCGGCAACGGTGCCGCGACGGTCATCGAACCGGACTACCTCGACGTCGACGTTGTCGACGAGGATGCGGATGCCCTGCCGACGGGTCTCGGCGCGGTACCGCCGGCCGCCCGGGCCGATGACATCGATCCCGGCATCGAGGACGCGGCAGCAGTCACCGATTCCGGTGACGCCGCGGACCGGATGCTCGGCGACGACGAATTCGAATACGTCGATGACTCTTCGGGTTTGGAGCCCGAGGAAGAGGACGGCGACGAGGCCTACCCGGCCCCGCGGGCGTACACCTCGGGCGCATCGCGGCAGCGCCGGTTCGACAACGGGACGGCCGCCGCGGTCAGTGCCCGCAAATACGCCTTTCGCAAGCGCGCCCTGGTGACGATGACGTTGAGCCTGATCGCCTCGGCGATCGTTGCCTTCGAAGTGACGCCGCTGGCCTGGTGGGTCTGTGGTGCCGCCACCGTGATCACCCTGTTTTACCTGGCTTACCTGCGGCGGCAGACTCGCATCGAGGAGAAGGTGCGCCGCCGCCGGGCACAGCGCACGGCCCGTGCCCGCGCCGGGATCGACAACACCGAAGACCGCGAATATGACCTGGTGCCGTCGCGGCTGCGTCGCCCGGGCTCGGTCGTGCTCGAAATCGATGACGAAGACCCGATCTTCGAGCACCTTGACTACGGGGTGGCCGCGCGCCACCACGGCTGGCCGCGGGACCTGCCGCGGGCCGTCGGCCAGTAGTCCGCGCGGTTCTGCCCGTTGGGTTGTCGGCTGGTAGCCTGCTAGCGGTCAGGGGCTATGGCGCAGTTGGTAGCGCGACTCGTTCGCATCGAGTAGGTCAGGGGTTCGATTCCCCTTAGCTCCACCAGGGTTTGTACTGGAACCACAGATCAGTAGACGGACGCCTGGCAAGTCTGTATCGTCGCCGAACTCATTCACCCACCCCGCACCCGCGGATGGACCTCGGTGACACGGCCCGGGTGCCGCTCGGACTACGGCAGGTTTGGAACCTAACCGCTGTTGCCCTGTGCGCCGTCGGGTCCGAAGATCCCATGCAGCAGCCCGGGGATGCCGCCGCCGGTGCCGCCGAACCCGCCGGCACCCGGCGGTGCACCGGCGCCGCCGGTGCCGCCGTCACCACCGGCGCCGATCAGCACGGCGTTGCCGCCGAACCCGCCGATCCCGCCGGCGTGGACGCCGCCGTACCCGCCCGTGCCGCCGATACCGCCGTTGCCGATCAGCCAGCCGCCGGCGCCGCCGCTGCCGCCGGATCCGCCAGCGTAGGTCCGCAATTCAACCGTCCCCGCGGGTCCGCCGGTTCCCCCCGCGCCGCCGTTGCCGATCAGCCCGCCCGCACCGCCCGCGCCGCCGGAGGCATGGATGGCGGTGCCGTCACCGCCGCGCCCGCCGTTGCCCCACAGCAGGCCGCCGGCCTCGCCGTTGGTGCCGTAGCCGGCGCCGTCGGTGTAGCCGTTCGCGCCGTCGCCGATCAGATTCCGGCCGAGTATCAGCTGGGTTGGGGTGTTGATGATTTCCAGCAGGGTGTCCAGCGGAGACGCGCTTTCGGCCTCGGCCGCCGTGTACTGCGCCGCGCCGCCGCTCAGCAGGTTGACGAACTCGGCGTGGAACGCCGACGCCTGGGCACTGAGCTCCTGGAACGTCTGACCGTGCGCGCTGAACAGATTCGCGACCGCCGCCGACACCTCATCACCGGCCGCCGTGGCGATACCCGTCGTCGGTACGCCGGCAGCGGTCGCGGCTTGGTCGATCGCGTCTCGCAGACCGGCAAGTTGCGTTGCGGCCGCTCCCACGGATTGCGGCGCGATCATCAGTGACATCTACCAGCCCCCACATCGTTTCGGCTCGGCCGGCGGCGATTGGTTGATTTCCGATGGCCGAAATACCCGTCAAGGATACGGTGTCACTAACTGGTCTCACTGGCAATTGAAAATATCTCGGGCGGGATGGGGCCGGTGTCGTAGCGGTGATCGCCGGACACAACCGTCAACATGATGCGTGGCGGTTCGGTGTCCGTGCCCGCAGCGACCACCCGCACGCCGATGACCAAGGGGTCCTCGTCCGGCGGGCCGACCGCAATCAGTGCCGAGCCGTCACCGACGGTGCCGGTTTCGGTGGCCACCAGCTCCTGCGGGGCCTGCGTCGCGACACGGGGCGAAAGCGCCGGACTTGGCCGCCGGCGCCGTGTTGTGACCGCCTGCCAGCCCAGCGACACCAGCGCGAGCGCCGTGGCTGTCAGGCCGAGGACGAACGCGGCGACGGTCATCGCAGGCCCCTGGTGCCGATCGCGGCGCACATGACGTGCGGGCTGCCGTCGGCGTTCTCCGGCAGCCGCCGCCCGATGGCCGGTGCTTCAGGCCGGCGCGGCTGCGGGCTTGGTCGCAGCGACGAACTGCAGTGCCCGCTGGGTCTGTTGTTCGATGTCGACCAGGCCGGCCGACGAGAACAGATCGGTGAAGGCGTCACGATCAAACATGGTGACCCCAATCGCTCCCGCAGACAATGCCAGGGCGGCGCGGATGGCGGGCTGCTGGTCGGAGCAGCTGGTCAGGACGGCGATTCGTCCGCCCGGGCGCAGCACCCGCACCATCTCGCCGGCCACCCGGAACGGTTCGGGCACCAGGTACAGGGCGCCGAAGCAGCAGACCGCGTCAAAGGTGTCGTCGGGAAACGGCAGCTGCCCGGCGTCGCCGCGGACGTAACAGGTTCGGGGTCCGCTGTTGTCCGACACCGCACGGGCCAGCATCGGCTCGGAGATGTCCAGGCCGACCGCCAGGCTGCCGGTGGACAGCCGTTCCGCCAGCGGCGCGGTGAAGTTCCCCGGCCCGCAGGCAACATCGAGCAGCCTGGTTGCACTGCGTAGATGCAGCGCTGTTGCCGCACGGTACAGCTCCGCGGCGGGGGTGACACCGCTGGCGAGGTAGAAGGAGGCCGGTCGCCACAGCCGCTCGTACACGGTTGCCACCACGGGGCTGTTCATTGCGAGTTGAGCGAACGTCGGGACGGGGGAGGCCGTCGACTCGCCCAACACGTCCAGATAGCCGTTTCGCAGGGTGGCTTCTTTTGTGAGAAGTCGTCGAGTCGCCTCGATCCGGTCCTGATTGTCGATCATGGGAGTCCATTTCGAGGTCCGTGGGAGGACCGGGGCGCGGAATTGCGTTGCGAGCCGAGTCCTGATGGCGCCCCTCAGATTAGTGTCCGGTCCGTTCGGTTGAAGCGACTTCGGTCTCCGGCCTAGTGTTGGTCGCAGCAGACCGCGGAGGGAAGGCCGAATTGACCGGCGTGGGGGTCGAAGAACTCGCGGAGATGGACATCTTCGAGGGCTGCGCGGCCGAGGACTTGCGGCCGCTGGCGTCCTGCCTTGCTCCGCTGCGGGCTCCTGCCGGTCAGGTGCTGATGCGCCAGGGCGAGCAGGCGGGCTCGTTCCTGCTGATCGCATCGGGCAGTGCCGAGGTGATCCACGCCGGCGAGGACGATGCGGTCGTCGTCGAACAGGTGCTGCCCGGCATGCTCGTCGGCGAAATCGCCTTGCTGCGCGATGGTCCCCGAACGGCCACGATCACCACCCTCGAACCGCTGACCGGATGGACCGGCGACAAAGATGCGCTGACCCGGATGACCGACGTACCCGGGATCATGCAACGGCTGCTACGCACCGTGCGCCAGCGTCTGGTGGGCTACATCTCACCGGTTCCGGTGCGGCTGCGGGACGGAGCAGAGTTGACGCTTCGTCCGGTCCTGCCCGGTGATAGCGAGCGCACCGTGCACGGACATGTCCATTTCTCCTCCGAGACCATCTATCGGCGGTTCATGTCGGCGCGGACACCCAGTGAGGCGATGATGCGCTATCTCGCCGAGGTCGACTACATCGACCACTTCGTCTGGGTGATGGTCGACGACGGCGACCCCGTTGCCGACGCGCGATTCGTGCGCGACCAGGCGGACCCGACGGTTGCCGAGATCGCGTTCACCGTCGCCGACGCCTACCAGGGCCGTGGTATCGGGACCTTTCTGATCGGGGCACTGTCGGTGGCGGCCCGGGAGGACGGTGTCGAGAAGTTCTCCGCGCGACTGCTGGCCGACAATGTGCCGATGCGTGCCATCATGGACCGCCACGACGCCAACTGGGAGCGCGACGATGTCGGGGTGATCGCCACCGTCATCGATGTTCCCGGCGAGACCGGCCTCGACAGGGCGATGGTTGCGCGGATCGCGAAGGTAGCCCGCCAGGTCATCGATGCGGTCGGCTGATTCAGATCCTGCTTTGTCGCGCCGGCGGCGGCGCCGTTGGCGGCGGTGGCCGTGATGCGGCCGGCCGGAGGTGCTTTGTCGACGATCATGCGGCCGTTGCCGATGGGGCCGGTGGTGGCGCTGGCGGTGTTGCTGCCCGCGGTATTGATGCCCATGGTTGGATGCGTGCGTGAGCCCGCGCCTCGGCAGCCGGACGTGTCGTCGTCGACGTCGTCCACGGCCGATGCCGTGACCGTCGACCCGGGAAACATCAGACGGGTCGGCCGGGAGTTTCCGCCCGGCTACGAGGTGACCAACATCGCCCGCGCGGACTCGCCGGCAGCGCTGTGGGGCCTTGGTGCGGGTGCGGTGTCGAACCCGTCGCAGTGCATGACCCTGGCTGCGCCCGCAGCCGGAGATGACCGGTCTGCGCAAGGGGTGTCCGGGTCGGGTGCGGGCGGCATCCTCGACGCGGTGGTGGTGTCGTCGCCGGGGGGATCTCTGCGGTTGGACGGCGCCGCCGTCGTCGGCTGCCCGCACTGGGATCTGACTGCGGGTCGAACCGTGGTGGCCGTCGGTTTGACCGACGCTCCGCTCATCGACGGCGCGGACACGCTGGGCATGGTGGCCGACATCCGGGCCGCCGTCGAGGCCGGCAGTGAAATCGATTCGCGCGCGTACACGTTCGTGGCCTACTTGGGTGACCACTACGTGTTCACCATGTTGACCGTCGACCCGGGCTCGATCCTGCCGTCGTTGCCGCCGCGGTTCGCCGCCGACCTGCTGGTCGAAACGGTGTCGATGTTGCGTGGCTGAGTCTTGGGTAGATTGGCGACGATGTTGAAGCTGGTGGTCGTGGCCGCAACGTTGTTCATGCTCTCTGGCTGCTCCACGGGCGCCGGGTCCGCCCACGGTAATATCGCCGGGATCGTCGACCTCACGTCCGATTTCGGGCCGGAGTTCACGGTCACCGAGATCACGCCCCGGGCGATCGATCCGCAGTTCTTCGCCGCCCGCCAGCTGCCCGAGGGCCTGACGTTCGAGCCGCCGGACTGTGCGAA
Organism: Mycobacterium sp.; assembly: GCF_047975165.1. GTDB lineage: Bacteria > Actinomycetota > Actinomycetes > Mycobacteriales > Mycobacteriaceae > Mycobacterium. The sequence goes on along the minus strand of NZ_JBKECZ010000061.1, from coordinate 44,023 downwards.
GACCGCGCTGGGGCCGGAGATGCCGCCCGGCGTCGAGGGCAACATGGCCGCGATCTCAGCGGAGGGCAACGGCAACCGGTTCGTGGCCATCGCGGTGGAGACCTCCAAGGAGTTGCCGCTGCACGATCCGGGGAAAGACTGCTCCAGGATCGGTTTCTCCGGCGCACAGTTGCGCGGTGCGGTGGAGGTGATCGATGCACCGCACATCAAGGCGGCGCATACCCAGGGTGTGCACCGGGTGATGCAGGCGCTCGTTGCCGGGGGCCCGCGTACCGGCGAACTCTATGACTACGCCGCTCAGTTCGGGGATTACCAGGTGATTGTGATCGCCAACCCGCTGGTGATACCGGGGCAGCCGCTGGTCAAGGTCGACACGCAACGTGCCCGCGACCTGCTGGTCAAAGCGGTGGACGCGGTCCGAGACTGAGCCGGGGCAACCGGCTCAGCGCACGTCGCGCGGGCGGAACTGGATGCTGACTCGTGGGCCGGCCGGCGTGGTGGTTTTGGGAACCGCGTGCTCCCAGGTGCGCTGGCACGATCCGCCCATCACCAATAGATCCCCGTGCGCCAACGGCAATCGCAATGACGGGCCCCCGCCCCGCCGCCGCATGGCGAAGGTCCGGGTGGCACCCAAACTGAGGATGGCGACCATGGTGTCCTCGGAACTGCCGCGGCCAATCGTGTCGCCATGCCAGGCCACACTGTCTGAGCCGTCACGGTAGCAACACAATCCGACAGTGGTGAAGGGCTCACCCAGTTCGCCGCCGTAGATGTCGTTGAGCCGACGGCGCAGCCACGCCAGTTGGGGATGTGGTGGCGTGTCGACGGTCAGATCGTGAAAGCTCACCAGGCGCGGCACGTCGACCACCCGGTCGTACATTTGCCGGCGCTCGGCCCGCCAGGGCACCGCGGCCAGCAGCACATTGAGCAGGTCCAGGCTGTCGGGCAGGCTGCCGTCCAGCCAATTCGCGCGAATGTCGACGAATGCGCCATCTCCGAGTTGCCTGCGCTCGGTGTGCTCGAAGAGCGAGCCCTGAACCGCGATCGCCACAATCGCAATCCTATCGCACGTGTGTTCGAGTTCTTGGCGGTGACGCGTCGGTGGCGGGCAACTACTGCCAGCTGGGCAGCCAGATCTGCATCCGCCAGATCTGTGGGGAAATGGGAAGACCGGTGAGTACCGGGAACAACCACGCGAAGTTCGTCGCCACCAGTGCCACATAGCAGCACACCAGGATCATCCCCAGGGTGCGGCGCTCGCTGTTCTGACCCGGTTGGTGCAGGATGTCGCCCAGGATCAGTGCGATCGCCATCACCAGGAACGGGCCCATGGTCGCCGCGTAGAAGAAGTACATCTGCCGGTCGATGTCGGCGAACCACGGCAGCCAGCCCGCGCAGTAGCCGACCCAGACCACCGCGTAGCGCCAGTCGCGGCGCACCAACATCCGCCAGGTGGTGTAGAGCAGGACCGGCACCGCCAGCCACCACATCGCCGGGGTGCCCACCAGCATCACGGCCTTGACGCACGATTGCGCGCCGCAACCGGGCACGTCGTTCTGGTCGATGGCGTACAGCACCGGCCGCAACGACATCGGCCAGGCCCACGGCTTGGATTCCCATGGGTGGTGGTTGCCCGCGGCATTGGTGAGGGTCGCGTGGAAGTGGAACGCCTTGGCGGTGTAGTACCACAGCGAACGGATTGCGTCGGGCAGACCGACGACGCTCTCGGTGCCGATGGTCTGGCCGACCTGATGGCGGTCGATCGCGGTTTCGGATGCGAACCAACCCGCATAGCTGGCGAGATAGACCGTGAACGGGATGATCGCCAGCGCATAGGCGGTGGGGATCGCGTCGCGGCGCGCAGTTCCCAGCCACGGCCTGGACACCTGGTACTGCCGCCGCGCCGCTACGTCGAAGGCCAGCGACATGGCCCCGAAGAACACGATGAAGTACAGGCCGGACCACTTTGTGCCCAAGGCCAGACCGAGCAGCACGCCGGCGCCGAAACGCCACCAGCGGACTCCCAGCCGCGGGCCCCACCGGGTTTCGACACAGCGGCCTTCGGTCAGCGCGACGCGCAGACGTTGCCGCACCTGATCGCGGTCGACGATGAGCGCGCCGAACGCGGCGACTACGAAAAAGGTGAGGAACCCGTCCAGCATCGCCGTGCGGGCGGTGACGAAGCTGACGCCGTCGCAGATCAGCAACAGCCCGGCGACCGCGCCCACCGCAGTCGAGCGGGCGAGCCGCCGCACGATCCGCATCACCAGCGCCACCAGGATCACCCCGAGTAGGGCGCCGGTGAACCGCCACCCGAACCCGTTGTAACCGAACAGCGCCTCGCCGATCGCGATCATCTGCTTGCCCACCGGCGGATGCACGACCAGGCCGAACCCGGGATTGTCCTCGACGCCGTGGTTGTTCAGCAGCTGCCAGGCCTGGGGTACGTAGTGCTTCTCATCGAAAATGGGTGTGCCCGCATCGGTCGGCGAACCGAGGTTCCAGAACCGGGTGAATGCTGCGAGCGCGGTGACGGCGGCCGTCGCAATCCAACCGCGGAGGCGGTCCGACGGGACGAAATCGTCCACCGGGAGCAGAGGCGCCGGGCTGAGGACGGGAACCGCCGGCGCTCGGCTGATCTCGACGCTGTCCCCGCCGAAGACGGACGGTTCTCGGGCCGGGGCAGTCATCGGTGTCGATCGTAGGCTGTCGGTCATGACCACCGGACGCCTGTTGATCGCCGCGACCCCGTTGGGGCAGCCGAAGGACGCCTCGGCCCGCCTGGCCGAGGCGTTGGTGGAGGCCGACGTGGTAGCCGCCGAGGACACCCGTCGGGCACGCAACCTTGCCAGGGCGCTTGACGTGCGGATAGGCGGTCGGCTGGTGAGCCTCTTCGATCAGATTGAGGACTCCCGGGTTGCCTCGCTGATCGGGGCGATCGGGTCCGGGGCGACGGTGCTGATGGTCAGCGACGCGGGAATGCCCGTCATAAGCGACCCGGGCTATCGGCTCGCCGGAGCGTGCATCGATGCCGGCCTGGCCGTGCATTGCCTGCCGGGCCCGTCGGCGGTGACGACGGCGCTGGTGGTCTCGGGGTTGCCGGCCGAGAAGTTCTGCTTCGAGGGATTCGCGCCCCGCAAGGGATCGGCTCGCCGCACCTGGCTGGCCTCATTGCGCGACGAGCTGCGTACCTGTGTGTTCTTCGAATCCCCTCGCCGGTTGGGCGCCTGCCTGAACGACGCGGTTGAGCAACTCGGGGGCGCACGATTGGCCGTGGTCTGCCGGGAATTGACCAAGCTGCACGAGGAAGTCGTGCGTGGCTCCCTGGACGAGTTGGCGGCCTGGGCCGCCGACGGTGTCCTCGGCGAGATCACCGTGGTGCTCGCCGGCGCCGCCCCGCGGGCCGACCTGGCCGTATTGACGACTGGCCTGGTCGGCGAGGTGGAGGGCCTTGTTGCCGACGGCGTCCGGATCAAGGATGCCTGCCGCCAAGTGGCGACCGGATACCCCGGAGTGCGGCCCCGCCAGCTCTACGAAGCGGTGCTCACCTCACGCCGGGAACCCCGGTCGGACGAAACCTAGACGGTACGGAGGGCTGGGGGCTGGGGGCTGGGGGCTGGGGGCTGGCGCAGTCGAGTTCATTCTGCGCTCAGGGCGCTGAGCATCGGCGTGTCGCCGCCATGAGCGCAGAATCATTGGGCAGGGCTCGCGAACGACATCCGAACTCGGGTCAGATGCAGGGGCCGCCCGGTATGCACACCGGCGGGTGGGGCGGCAGCGGCGGGGCGGGCGGTAGTGGCGGCAACGGCGGGAGGCCCTGCGGGAGGCTCGTTGGGACCCCCGCAGCGGCTGCCATGGCCGGTAGCGCGGCAGCCACAGCCGCCGGGTCCACGCCCGGCAGGCCGCCGCCGGCCAGCGCGGGCAGCGCCGCGGCCAGCAGCGCCGGGTTCACTCCCGCGGCGCCGCCGCCCAGGGCGGGCAGTACCGCGGCCAGCATCGCGGGGTCCACGCCCGGCAGGCCGCCGCCGGCCAGGGCGGGCAGTACCGCGGCCAGCATCGCCGGGTCGATTCCGGGCAACCCTGGTGCGCCGCCTATCAGTGCGGGCAGTACCGCAGCCATCATTGCAGGATCCATACCCGGAATGGCGCCACCGGCCAGTGCTGGAAGTGCCTGGGCCAGGATCGTCGGGCTAACGGCGGGAAGTGCCGCGGCCAGCGCGGGCAGCGCGGTGGCCAGCATTGCCGGATCCAAGCCGGGGATCGGAGGCAGGCCCGGACCCCCCGCGGCCAGTGCCGGTAGAGCGACGGCCAGGATGGCCGGGTCGATCCCGCCCAGTGCCGGTATTCCGGGGACACCGCCGGCAGCGGCCAGGGCCAGCATGTCGGTGGGCGACACACCCGGCAGCCCGGGCAGGCCGTTGGCCGCCAGCGCCATCAGCGCGGCCGGCGCCAACCCCGGCAGCCCGGGAAGGTTCAGGCCGGGTATTCCGCCGGCGGCGGCGAGGCCGATCAGACCGGCCGGCGACATACCCGGCAGCCCCGGGAGATCCAGGTTCGGCATCCCGGGCAGGCTCAGCGCAGGCAGGGCGGCAGCCGGAAGCAGGGCCGCCCCGGGTAGCAGCAGGTTGCTGAGGCTGGGCGAGGCGGCGGCCGCGGAAGCCGTCTGCGGCAGCAGGCCGGCGTCCTTCAGTGAGTTGTAGGCCAAGACGACATAGGTGACGGCCATGGCGCCGGTCGTAATCGCTGCGGACAGGCTGTTCGTCACGCTGAACAAACCGTTGATGATAGATACGCCGGCGTCCACACCCAGGGGCACGCCCAACAGGCCGGCGTAGCTGCCCGCCGCGCCGCCGAGATAGGGCATGCCCAGGATGTCCATACCCGGGATGGCGCCGATGCCGGGAAGGTCCGCGTAACCGGGCGGAATCGCGGCCTCGGGTAGCGGGGCGGCCGGAGCCGCGTCGGCCGCAGCCGGCGCCGGTGGGGGCGGCGCGGGTTGGGCCGCCGCGGGCGCTGCCCCGGCGGGGTTGCCGGGGTTGGTGTAGGCGGCCGGCGCCGGAGCGGCGGGCCTCGGGACGGGTTGTCCGGAGGCGGCGGGTTGCGGTGCCGCGGGTTGCACGTCTTCAGGTGGTGGCGCGACCTCCTGCGGCGGTTCCGGCGGGGGTGCGTTCAGAGCCGGCACCGCGTCGGTGTCCACAGCCCCTGGGCCGCCGGCCTCGGGCATCAGGACAGAGGCGAGCTTGTCGCATTGCGCACCCGCGGTGCACGTCCCGCCCGACACCACGGTGCCCTGTTTGGAGATCGTCAGCGGCGCAATCATCAGCGCTCCGCCCAAGACGGCGGCAGCCGCCGCACCGGCGATGGCAACCCTCATGACTTCTCCTCTCGGACCCCTTCTTAAGCCCCGATTCTGAGATCTAGCTGAGATCTTCTTCGGATTTCACCGACCCTGTCGAATCTTCGGCGTGTGCATGATGTCGACACACGTCGATGGCCGCAGTTTATTCGCCCGTTTCCGCTCCTGCGGGCGTTCGGCGAAATTGCCCGGGAGGATCTGCGGTGACCAGACTCACTGGGAATTTGCGGGATCAGCTGACGAATCTAGCCGCGGAGGTGCTCCGCAGGTCCACGATCGGGCCTGCCTTGTGCAGACACTCCGCCCATTCGGCGTCCGGATCGGAGTCGGCGGTGATGCCTCCGCCCACGCCAAGCACGGCGTTACCCGCCGAGTCGAACTCGACGGTGCGAATTGCCACGTTGAGCTCGCAACCGGCGATGGGAGATGTCAACCCGAGGGTGCCGCAGTAGATTCCCCGCCGGTACTGTTCCCACTGTGAAATTAGTTGCCGGGCGCGTATTTTCGGTGTCCCGGTCACCGATGCGGGCGGGAAGGCCGCATCCAGCAGCGCCGATGCCGGTAACTCGGACGGTACCCGGGCCGACACCGTCGACACCAGGTGCCAGACGCCGGGCGCCCGTTGGACCACCAGCAGTTCGGGCACGGTCACCGTACCGGTAATCGCCACTCGGCCAAGATCGTTGCGGACGAGGTCGACGATCATGATGTTCTCTGCGACCTCTTTGGGTGAAGCGCGCAGCGCCGACGGCCACTCGTTCAGCGGCAGCGTTCCCTTGATGGGGCTGGAGGTGACTGTGTTGCCGTGGCGCCGCAGGAAGAGTTCGGGGGACAGTGACGCCACTGCACCCCACCGGCCCGCGATGTAGGCCGCCCGAGCGGGCGCGGTGCGTGTGACGCGGTCGACGAAGAAGTCCAGCGATGACCCGGTGGCCGAGCCGGTGAACCGGGTGCACACGCATGCCTGGTACACCTCGCCGGCGGCAATCGATTCCAGACAGGCGAGTACTCCGCTGCGGTGGGCCGAGCGATCTGCGATCTTCCATTCGATGGGTCCTGCCGGCGTCGTCCCGGTGCCGGGTGCGGCCGGCGAGCCGGCGAGCGAACCGGCCAGCCAGTCCGGCATGCGGGCGCCGGAAAGACTCTCATACCACCATCGGCCGCCACGGTCGCGGCGCAGCACACAGTCGGTCCAGCCGCCGGCGGCCTCCGGAATACGGTGGGGCTGCCCGTCGGCGCCTGGATCGGGGTAGGACAGGTAGCCGATCCAGCCTCCGCCGACCGGGCCGCCGCATGGCGAACCGTCACCGATCCGTTCGCCGTAGCCGACGCCGACCGGTCCCGGGAAAACGTCGCTGACCTCGATCTGCCGTATCTCCACACTCGGTGCGATCACGGCCAGCGCATCGAACCATTGGCCGGTCAGCGCGGCGGGCGGCGGCAGGCCGAGCCTGGTGGTCGTGCGGCCGACTGCGCGCAGCACCTGCGGTGCTCCGCCCAGGTCGCCGAGCCGCTCGATACGCACCGCCCCAGCTTGACAGAACATGCGGATTCTCTCGACGCGCGGTGGTGGTCTGGCGGATCGAGCCGGGGCCGGGGCCGGGGCCGGGGGCCGGGGGCCGGGGGCCGGGGGCCGGGGGCCGGGGGGGCGGGCGCCGGGGCAGGGGCGCTCCCGGGCAACAAGGCGAAATCGTCGCCAGATTTCTTTGCCGATGAGGTGAATCGATGAGACCGGGAGCTGTGCCGAACCTGGTGACACCGGAATGCTGGGTTCAAAGGAGCGTTTCTCTACGCGGATGCGAATGTGTCCACTCGGTTTATACGCACAGCCGGGTTTGCCAGCCCAGCTTTTTGGAGTTCCAAATTTTCACCGGCGAGTTTTCCCGGAGGAATCGTCGAGTCCACCCACAATCGTGGAGTCACGGGTGGGGATGCCGCGATCCGTTGTCGAGGCGACGCGGTTGGTTGGCGTTCTGGCTGATAATCTTCAGACGGCACACCCGCACTGGGTGCCTTGATATATACCGGTATGTATACCGGCGGACCGGGAAGACGAAGATCGGAGCGAGGAGGTATCGCGATGCTGCCAGCGACGGTCGGCGGAGCTGATCGCGACCTGCGCGACCGCACAATCCGGCCGCACGGCTGTGCCTGGGGCACACCCTGTTCCTCGAGTTCAGATGCCGACCACTGACCTGCCGGATGGCAGGTCCGACAGCAGCCGCGCGCAAATTCTGCGCGCAGCCGCTCGCCAATTCGCCGATCGTCCCTACTACGATGTAGGCCTCGACGACATCCTGAACGAGGCCGGTCTTTCCAAAGGCGCGATGTATTGCCACTTCCGTTCCAAATTTGAACTGGCCATAACCATCATCGACCAGCATATGGCGAATGCGCGCGTCGCCAGCGAGCAACTGCTGGCTCGACAGCTGTCCGGTCTGGAGACCCTGATCGACTTCTCTTTTCTCTCGGCGATGCAGCATATGACCGACGACTCGGCCAGGGCCGCTTCCCGACTGGTCCAGTCGGTCGGATGGAGCGGCGGGGCGCGGGAGCGGTTGGTGGACGGATGGATCGACATGCTGGCTGCGGCTGCGGCGCGGGCGATCGGCGAGGGCGACCTCGACCCGCGATGGGACTCCCGAGACGTTGCCCTGCTGGCTGCGTCGATGACTATCGGGTTGTGCTCTACCAGCGATCCCGACGACCCGCAGCGATTCCTTAACGATGTGGAGAAAAGTTGCGAACTAATGTTGGCCGGGCTTCTGGTACCCGGCCGGCTCGAGTACTTTCAGCAATTCCTCCGGAGGCGCACCGCGCTTGCGGTCTCGGCCCGCTTGTCGCAGGCGAGTGGCAGTTGATTCGTCCTCGGCTGGATTCCAGACCTGACCGAATCGTCACAGAGAAGGCGGGATGATGGCGCGCCAGGTTCGAGCAGAGGTGACCCGACGAAAGATCCTGGACTCGGCGATTGTCGTTTTCGGCGAGGTCGGGTACGCGGCTGCGGGTTGGGGCGCCATAGTCGATCGAACGGGCATGACCAAGGGTGCGCTGTACCACCACTTCGATTCCAAGGAGGCGCTGGCCTCGGAGATCATCGATGAGGGCACCGAAGTTCTAGTCAGCGCGTTCCACGATGCGTGCGGGCCGGGAATGCCCGGGCTGGAGAACATCATCCACGGCACCTTCGTGATGGCCCGGGTGCTTGCCTCTGACCGGACAGCCTGCGCCGCCGACCAGCTGGCAGCCGCACTCAGCGGGTACAACGACGCGGCGGCACGCCGCTGCGCCGGGTGGGCGGCAAACTTGAGCGCCCAGCTCGAGAGGGCAGTGGCCGAGGGCGACCTGCGTGCGGACATCGATGTGGAAGCGTTCAGCGTGTCGATCGTCGGAGCGTTGATCGGGGCCCGGGTGGTCACCACCGCGGTATCGAAAGATCGCAACGGCGGGAATCCAACCGTTGATTTCAGCTGGCGGTTGGGGCAGATGTGGGCGTTGCTGCTACCCGGTGCCGTCGCCGAGAAGTCGCTGCCCTACTTCCAGCAGTTCCTCGCGCGCGAGACGTTGCGGCACACTCCGCTTGAATCAGCTGATAACAGTGCAGATGGTGGCGGCGAAGACGCTGTCGGGGCCGGGACGGGCCAGGGGCGCGAGGGCGTTTAGCGGGCCGGGCGCCGGGCAACCGCCTCAGTGCTCTTCTTTCCACAATTGTTCGGTCAGATCCTGAAACGCCGCCAAGGCGAACTTGTCTTCGGCGCGCATCACCGCGGATCTGCTTATCAGCGCCCGGACGATCGAGCCGTCGGCGTGGGCCAGTTTGACCACCATGTTGGCCAAAGACTGGACGAAGGACAGGATCGACGACTCCGGGTCCGGAGCCTCGTGGAAGATCGCCTTGAAGCCCAGCGCCAGCACCTCGCCGGGCTCCCGACCCACCATATCGGCGAACGCCGTATTGGCGAACAGGATGGTGCCGTCGTCTTCGACAGCCAGCACCGGGACAGGGAATCTCTCCAGCACGACCGACGCCGGCATTTCCCGCAGCGTGGTGGCCGGTGACTCGCCTGCCAGCCGACTTCGTCTGCGATCCATACGACGATTATGGCAAATGTCATCCCTGGAAGCGATGCGTCGGTGTGTGGACACCCCTCAAGTCCCACCGAACTCGATGCGGCGGCGGTGCTTCGATCCGGGCGCCGCGGCGTTCGGCCTACTCCGGCGGCTGGTAGCGCGGGAACACCCCGGTCGGCGGCGGCAGTGCGGTGCCCGGTTCCAGGCGCTCCCCGATGGCGGCGAACGTGCGCCTGTCCTGACGCTGGCCGAGCAGCTCGAGAATCGTGGCGGCGGATTCGGGCATGACCGGTGTGACCAGCAATGCCGCAATGCGGACCACCTCGCAGGTGACGTAGAGCGCCGTGCGGAATCGGGTCTGGTCCGCCTCGGACTCGCTTTTGCGCAGAACCCAGGGCTGCTCGGCTGAGAAGTATTTGTTCGCGTCGCCGAGCATCAACCAGATCGCCTCGATGCCCAGATGCATGGCCTGTGCCTCGAAATGCGCACGCACCCGTTCCAGCAGGCCGTCGGCGGTGGCCAGCAACTCGGTGTCGGCTTCGTCGAACTCCCCGGGCTCGGGCACCGTCGCGCCCAGGTTCTTGGCCACCATCGACAACGACCGCTGGGCCAGGTTTCCCAGTTCGTTGGCCAGGTCGGTGTTGATCCGGGTGATGATCGCCTCGTCGCTGTAGTTGCCGTCCTGGCCGAACGGGATCTCGCGCATCAGGAAGTAGCGCACCTGGTCCACGCCGAAGGTGTCGACCAGTGCAACCGGATCGACGATGTTGCCCACGGATTTACTCATCTTCTCGCCCCGGTTGTGCACGAAACCGTGAGCGAAAATCCTTCGGGGCAAATCGATTCCGGCCGACATCAGGAAGGCGGGCCAGTAGACGGCGTGGAATCTGATGATGTCCTTGCCGATCATGTGCAAATCGGCAGGCCAGTAGTCGCGGAACAACTCCGAGCCGATGTCGGGGAACCCGGCCCCGGTCAGGTAGTTGGTCAACGCGTCGACCCAGACGTACATGACATGGTCGGGATGGCCCGGCACCGCAACTCCCCAGTCGAACGAGGTCCGCGATATCGACAGATCCTCCAAGCCGCCGGCGACGAAGCTCATCACCTCGTTGCGGCGAGTCGCCGGTGCGATGAAGTCCGGGTTGGCCCGGTAGTGGGCCAGCAACTTCTCGGAATAGGCCGACAGCCGGAAGAAGTAGGTCTGTTCCTCGGTCCAGCTGACGGGCGTCTGGGTCTCGACCGCGATCCGGCTGCCGTCGTCGAGGAGCCGGGTCTCCGATTCTACGAAGAATCGCTCGTCCCGCACCGAGTACCAACCGGCGTAGTTGTCCAGGTAGATGTCGCCGGCCGCTTCCATCCGGCGCCAGATTTCCTGGGATGCCTCGTGGTGGTCGGCGTCGGTGGTGCGGATGAACCGGTCGAAGTCGATATTGAGTTTTTCCTGCATGCGCTCGAAGACATCGGAATTGTTCCGGGCCAGCTGCGCGGTCGGAACGCCGGCGGCCGCGGCAGCTTGTGCCACTTTCAGGCCGTGCTCGTCGGTACCGGTCAGGAAGCGCACATCGAACCCGTCGAGCCGCTTGAATCGGACGATCGCATCGGTGGCGATGTACTCGTAGGCGTGACCCATGTGCGGGGTGCCGTTGGGGTAGGCGATCGCGGTGGTGACGTAGAACCGCGGCGGCCGCTGCAAACTGTTCATCGGGGTTCCACCCTAGTTGGGCTCGGCGGCGGCCAGGCGGTGGACATATCGTGTGCGTCGTGTGTTCCAACCGGTCCGCCAGGCGTGAGCCACCGCCCCTGCCGCCGCCGCTGGCGCCCTTGATCGACGCCCACACCCACCTGGACGCGTGTGGCTCGGCGGGAATCGGCGGCGACGGTGCCGGAGTGCGCGCCATCCTCGACCGCGCGGCATCGGTCGGGGTGACCGCGGTGGTGACGGTCGCCGACGATATGGAATCGGCGCGCTGGGTGGCTCGGGCAACGGGGCGCCACCCGCGGGTGTACGGCGCGGTGGCCCTGCATCCGACCCGCGCCGACGCTCTCGACGACGCCGCTCGCGACGAGATCGAACACCTGGCGAGGTGTCCGCGGGTGGTGGCGGTGGGCGAGACCGGGATGGATCTGTACTGGCCGGGCCGGCTCGACGGCTGCGCACAACCGCACGTGCAGCGCGAAGCGTTCGCCTGGCACATCGACCTGGCCAAGCGCCTGGGTAAACCGTTGATGATCCACAACCGGGGCGCCGACAGTGAAGTGCTCGACGTGCTGCGCGCCGAAGGTGCTCCCGAAACCGTCATCTTCCACTGCTTTTCGTCGGACAGTGCGATGGCACGCTTGTGCGTGGCGGCCGGATGGCTGCTCAGCCTGTCGGGCACGGTGAGTTTCCGCAATGCGCGTGACCTGAGGGAGGCCGTCGCACTGATACCCGCGGCCCAGCTTTTGGTGGAAACCGACGCACCCTTCCTGACCCCCCACCCCTACCGCGGTGCAGCAAATGAGCCGTACTGCCTGCCCTACACCGTTCGTGCCCTTGCTGAGCTGGTTGATCGTTCGCCAGAGGATTTGGCCGCGATTACGACCAGCAATGCCATCCGGGTGTACGGGCTGGATCCGGCCGTCGAATGACGGCTACGTGACCGGTGCAATGTTTCGGCTCGGGAGTTGCTCTGCCACCGCGCGTTCGTTACCGTCTTGTTATCGAACGAGTGGGCCGCCCGGCCTGTTTTGTCATTCCAGCTGAACATGGTCCTGGACTCGTCGTCGAGTTGTTCGTGCAGGTTGCATTTGGGTCGGGCAGACCGCGATAGACCGGAATGGACAATGAATCTACTTTCCAAAGTTCATCAGACCGAATCGCCGGTGTTGCGCCTGCTGGTCGGCGCGCTGCTCCTGACGCTCGTGTTCGCCGGAGGCTTGGCTGTCCGCGCTGCCAAGACCGTGACGCTGACCGTCGACGGAACGTCCGAGCAGGTCACCACGATGCGGTCGCGGGTGGTCGACATTCTCGCGGAGAGCGGGTTCGCGGTCACCGACCGGGACGATGTCTACCCGGCCGGTGACGCCACTGTCGCCGACGCCGCCACCATTGTGCTTCGCCGCGGGCGCCCGTTGCGGATCAGCCTGGACGGCGGCGATCCTCGGGAAATGTGGACCACGGCAGTCACCGTCGATGAGGCGTTGGCGCAATTGGCGATGGCCGACACCGCCCCCGCCGCCGCTTCCCGGGGCAGTCGCGTCCCGCTGGCGGGAATGGCGCTGCCGGTGGTGAGCGCCAAGACCGTCGAGATCGACGACGGCGGCGTGGTCCGCACGGTGCACCTGCCGGCCCCGAACGTGGCGGACATGTTGACCACCGCCGGAATCCCATTGCTGGGCAGCGACCAGGTCGTCCCCGCCTCCGATGCTCCGATCGTCGACGGTATGCGGATCCAGGTCACCCGCAACCGCATTGAGCGGGTCACCGAGCGGGTTCCGCTGCCTCCCCCGGCGCGGCGCATCGAGGATCCCGAGTTGAACATGAGCCGCCAGATCGTCGAGGATCCGGGCAGCCCGGGCACCCAGGATGTGACCTTTGCGGTGGCCGTCGTCAACGGTGTCGAGACCGGGCGGATGCCGATCGCCAACGTCGTGATCACCCCGGCACGCGAATCGGTGCTTCGGGTCGGCACCAAACCGGGCACCGAGGTTCCGGAGGTGAGCAACGGAAGCATCTGGGATGCGCTGGCGGGTTGCGAGTCCAGCGGGAATTGGGCCATCAACACCGGAAACGGCTTTTACGGCGGCGTGCAGTTCGACCAGGGCACCTGGGAGGCTCACGGCGGGCTGCGCTATGCGCCGCGCGCCGACCTGGCCACCCGCGAGGAGCAGATCGCGATTGCGACAGTCACCCAGGCAGTCCAGGGGTGGGGTGCCTGGCCGGTGTGCAGCGGGCGAGTCGGTGCCCGCTGACGATCCGGCTGCTCGGGCGTACCGAGATCAGGCGGTTGGCCGGGGAACTCGATCTCCGGCCGCGGAAATCCTTCGGGCAGAACTTCGTCCATGACGCCAATACGGTGCGGCGGGTGGTTTCGGCGTCGGGTATCGGCGAATCCGACACCGTGCTGGAGGTCGGTCCGGGCCTTGGATCGCTGACGCTGGCGCTGCTCGACCGCGGCGCAGCGGTCAGCACCGTGGAGATCGATCCGGTATTGGCCGGTCGGCTGCCGCGGACCATCGCCGAGCGTTCCGACGGCTCACCGCTGGCCGCCCAGCGGTTCAGCGTGGTCAATCGCGATGTGCTTGCGCTGCGCCGCGATGATCTGGCTGCCGAACCGACGGCGGTGGTGGCCAATCTGCCGTACAACATTGCTGTTCCGGCACTGTTGCATCTGCTGGCCGAATTTCCATCGGTCCGGGTCGTCACGGTGATGGTGCAGGCCGAGGTCGCCGAGCGATTGGCCGCCGAACCAGGCGGCAAGGATTACGGTGTGCCCAGCGTCAAGGCGCGCTTCTTCGGGCGGACGCGCCGTTGTGGCACGGTGTCGCCAACGGTGTTCTGGCCCGTTCCGCGTGTCGACTCCGGCCTGGTCCGGATCGACCGCTACGCGGCGCCGCCCTGGCCCACCGACGATGTGTTCCGGGAACGCGTCTTCGAATTGGTTGATATCGCCTTCGCCCAGCGACGGAAGACCTCCCGCAACGCCTTCCTGGACTGGGCGGGTTCGGGTGAGGAGTCCGCCAGGCGGCTGCTGGCAGCCGGCATCGATCCGGCCCGCCGCGGCGAGACGCTGGCCGTGGACGACTTCGTGCGGCTGTTGCGGCACTCCGGCAGCGCGGGCGGCGCACCGGGTGACGCCCCCGCCAGCGGGGACCCGCTGCCGGGCGTGGGCCGGTAGCAGCGATAGTCTGCTGCGGTGGCTGGCAGGGTGGCTGACGATGACTGACGGAAATGCAGCCGAGTTGTGGGTGCCTACCGGATCGGTCACCGTGCAGGTTCCCGGCAAGGTCAACCTGTACCTGGCCGTGGGTGACCCTCGCGCCGACGGCTACCACGAGCTGACGACCGTCTTTCAGGCGGTTTCGCTGTTCGACGAGGTGACGGTGCGCAATGCCGACGTGCTGTCACTTGAGCAGGTGGGGGAGGGCGCCGACACGGTGCCCACCGATGAACGCAACCTTGCCTGGCGGGCGGCCGAGCTGATGGCCGAGCATGTGGGCCGTGCACCGGATGTGGCTCTGCTGATCGACAAGTCGATTCCGGTGGCCGGGGGCATGGCCGGGGGCAGTGCGGATGCGGCGGCGGTGCTGGTGGCGATGGATTCGCTGTGGGAACTCAACCTCCCTCGTCGTGATCTGCGCGTGCTGGCCGCTCAGCTGGGCAGCGATGTTCCATTCGCACTGCACGGCGGCACCGCCCTGGGAACCGGTCGTGGTGAGGAGTTGGCCACGGTGCTTTCGCGCGACTCGTTTCACTGGGTGCTGGCATTCGCCGACGGTGGGCTGTCGACACCGGGGGTGTATGCCGAACTCGACCGGCTCCGCGACGTCGGTGAACCGCCCCGGCTGGACGAGCCTGGCCCGGTCCTGGCGGCACTGGCCGCCGGAGACCCGCATCGGCTGGCGCCGCTGCTCGGACACGAAATGCAGGCCGCAGCGGTCAGTCTGGACCCGAGGCTGCGACGGGCGCTGCGAGCCGGAGCGGAGGCCGGCGCCCTTGCCGGCATTGTCTCGGGCTCGGGTCCGACGTGTGCTTTCCTGTGCGATTCCGCGGAGGCAGCGGTCGACGTGGGCGCCCAGCTCTCCGGAGCCGGGGTGTGCCGCACCATCCGGGTGGCCGCCGGCCCCGTCCCGGGCGCCCGGGTGGTGCCGGGGCCGGCGAGTGACAGGTGACCGACGACCGGTGACCGGCGGGCGCACCTGTGATATCGGCCTCAAAATGCTGCATAGCTTGGCAGTTCCTTAAGGTTTGCTTAAGATAACGTGCGGTGACGAGGCCCGAGAAGCCGAACTGTCGTGCTGGAGGCGGGGACGTTCTCGCCAGGGCCCACAGGGTCGGCAGGGTCGGCAGGGTCGTGGTCTCATCGCCGAATCGAGACCTAAACGCTCCCTGGTTTCTACGTGTGTCTCCGCCGAAGTGAGATGTCGCGGGTGGAACATGAGTTCCGGACCTTGGGGCAGGCGGTGGAACCGAGGAGGTTTGCGTGAGCAGGTTTACCGACAAGATGTACCGAAATGCCCGCGCTGCCACGACGGGCATGGTCACCGGTGAACCCCACGAACCCGTCCGCCACACCTGGGGCGAGGTCCACGAGCGTGCGCGCCGCATCGCGGGCGGTCTCGCCGCCGCGGGTATCGGCCGCGGCGATGCGGTCGGAGTGCTCGCCGGCTACCCCGTCGAGATCGCCCCTACCGCGCAGGGCCTGTGGATGCGCGGTGCCAGCCTGACCATGCTGCACCAGCCCACCCCACGCACCGATCTGGCCGTGTGGGCCGAGGACACGATGACCGTCATCGGCATGATCGAGGCGAAAGCCGTCATCGTGTCGGAGCCGTTCACCGTTGCCGGCCCGGTGCTGGAGGAGAAGGGCATCAAGGTCCTCACGGCCGCCGACCTGCTCGCCTCCGACCCGGTCGACCCGATCGAGGTGGGCGAGGACGACCTGGCGTTGATGCAGCTCACATCCGGATCGACCGGGTCTCCGAAGGCGGTTCGGATCACCCATCGCAACATCTATTCCAACGCCGAGGCGATGTTCATCGGTGCCGAGTACGACGTCGACAAAGATGTGATGGTCAGCTGGCTGCCGTGTTTCCACGACATGGGGATGGTCGGATTCCTCACCATCCCGATGTTCTTCGGCGCCGAGCTGGTCAAGGTCACCCCGATGGACTTCCTGCGGGACACCCTGCTGTGGGCGAAGCTGATCGACAAGTACCGGGGCACCATGACCGCAGCCCCGAACTTCGCCTACGCGCTACTGGCCAAGCGGCTGCGCCGGCAGGCCAAGCCCGGGCAATTCGACCTGTCGACCTTGCGTTTCGCGCTTTCGGGCGCCGAACCGGTCGAACCCGCAGACGTCGAGGACCTGCTCGACGCGGGCAAGCCGTTCGGTCTGCGGCCGTCGGCGATCCTGCCCGCCTATGGGATGGCCGAGACCACGCTGGCGGTGTCGTTCTCCGAGTGCAATGCCGGCCTCGTGGTCGACGAGGTCGATGCGGACCTGCTGACCGCGCTGCGCAGGGCCGTTCCGGCGACCAAGGGCAACACCCGCAGACTTGCTACGTTGGGGCCGCTGCTGCAGGATCTCGAGGCGCGCATCATCGACGAGAACGGCGCCGTGATGCCCGCCCGCGGCGTCGGCGTCATCGAGTTGCGGGGCGAGTCGCTCACACCTGGCTACACCACCATGGGCGGATTCGTTCCGGCCCAGGATGACCATGGTTGGTACGACACCGGCGACCTCGGCTACCTGACCGAGAGCGGGCACGTGGTGGTGTGCGGCCGCGTCAAGGACGTCATCATCATGGCCGGCCGCAACATCTACCCGACCGACATCGAACGCGCGGCCGGTCGCGTCGACGGAGTACGGCCCGGTTGCGCGGTGGCGGTTCGCCTGGATGCCGGGCATTCGCGTGAGTCGTTCGCGGTCGCGGTCGAGTCGAACGGGTTCGAGGACACCGACGAGGTACGCCGCATCGAACACCAGGTGGCCCACGAGGTCGTCAAGGAAGTAGACGTGCGACCGCGCAACGTGGTCGTCTTGGGGCCGGGGACGATACCGAAGACACCGTCGGGCAAGCTGCGGCGGGCGAACTCGGTCACCCTGGTCAGCTGACCGCGCAGCGCTACCAGGCGTGCACCTGGTTCTGCGCGGGCTCCATTCCCAACTCGATCAGCAATTCGGTGGCGTCGGCGGCCTGCTCGCAGACGGTCGGGATCGCGGCCCGCTCCGGTGAGCTGAACCGTTCGAGGACGAACGCCGCCGGATCCTTCCGCCCGGGCGGCCGGCCGATGCCGATGCGTACCCGGGCAAAGTCCTTGGTGCCCAACGATGCCGCTACCGAACGCAGTCCGTTGTGGCCGCCTTCGCCACCGCCGAACTTGAGCCGGAGGCGACCGAACTCAAGGTCGAGATCGTCGTGGATGACAACGACGTCGGCCGGCGGTATCGAGTAGAACTTCGCCAGCGGCGCCACCTGGCGGCCCGACTCGTTCATGTAGCAGCGCGGTTTGGCCAGCACCACCGCGCGGCCCGCCAGCCGGCCGGTCACGGCTTCGGCACCGGATCGTTTGTGCGCGGTGAACCTGGCGCCCAGTCTGGCCGCCAGCAGGTCCGCGACGGCGAACCCGACGTTGTGCCGGGTGCGCGCGTATTTCTCGCCGGGGTTGCCCAGGCCGACCACCAAGAGGGCTTCGGCCATCGCGGGGGCCGCCTACTCGGCCTCGGCGGACTCGGCGTCGGATTCGCCGGCTTCCGCCTCGGCGTCGGAGCCGTCGCCTTCCGCTTCGGCGTCGGATTCGTCCGCTCCGCCCTCGTCGAGGTCCTCGGCGGTCGGAGCCGGCACCACGTTGACCACCAGCATGTCCGGGTCGGAGACCAGGTCTACGCCGGTCGGCAGGGTGATCTGGCCGGCGGTGATCTGGGTTCCGACTTCCGCGCCCTCGACCGACACCGTGAGGTTTTCCGGGATCGACAGGGCCTCGGCCTGGATCTCGATGCTGTTGGTGTCCTGGGTGACCAGGGTGTCGGGTCCGGCTTCGCCCTCGACGATGACGTTGACCTCGACGGTGACCTTCTCGCCGCGCCGCACGACCAGCAGGTCGGCGTGCTGGATGGTGCGCTTGATCGGGTGGATCTCCAGCGTCTTGGTCAGGGCCAGCTGTTCTTTGCCGGCGATGTCCAGGGTGAGCACCGCATTGGTGCCCGAGTGCCGCAACACGGCCGCGAAGTCGTGGGCGGGCAGCTCCAAATGCTGCGGATCGCTGCCGTGGCCGTACAGAACCGCGGGAATGTTGCCGTTGCGCCGCGCCCGGCGTGAGGCGCCCTTGCCGGTCTCGGTACGCACCGAGACGGTCAATTGATTGACTGCTGACTTGGACATCGTGTCGCTCCTGTACAGGTTCCGGGGTAGCTGTTCCGGGCACGGCAGGGATCGCGACTGAGTGTCGGTCTCCGTCGATAACGGTGTGGGCTGAGCCCGTGCACCCTCGCCGTGACGCTCGGCCAGGCTAGCGCAAAGGCGGGATGGGACGGAAATCGGCGGGTTTGCGCCGGTCGGCTTCTCGGGACGGATCCGGTGGCGTGGTTGGCGCAGGCTCGCGCGCCGGGGTTTGGCCCGGGCTACTTCCTGGCGACGGTGAATCCGCTGATGATCGCCTCGACGTCGTTGCTCTCGGCGACCGCCTGATCGGCCAGGCTGGTGATCATCAGCTCCACCAGGTACCGCTGGTTGGCCGGCGGCGCGGTCGCGGGTAGCACGACGCGTCGCCAGCTGTGCATCCGCGCGCCCTTGAGTTCGTAGGTGCCCTGGGTCATCGCCGAGGGGAAGCCCTGGTAATCCTCGGTGGACGCGTCGAGTTGGCGGAAGTCCGGCGGCAGATCGAAGTTGGCGTGCTTGACCGCTTCGGCAAGGTCGAAGTCTCCGTGCAGCTTGAAGACCACCAGCATGGCCGCCGGATAGTTGTCGCCCTTGGAGATCATCACCGCGTTCGGGGTGTCCTGCGGGTCGACGCGTGACTCCCAGCCCGCCGGGGTGGGTATCGACACCGTGAGGTCGGTCAGAGTGTCCGGGCGGACCACATCCCCGATAACGCCTTCGCCCTCCAGGTACTCCGATAGCGGGACACCGGATTGGGTGGGTACCGGTGTGCCGCCGGTGGTGGTATTCGTCGTCCAGAGCGACTGGTAGTCAGGCGTTTCGGGCCCGCCGCAGGCGATCGACGACCACCCGAGGCAGGTTGTGAGCACTGCCGCCGCGAATACCCGAACGACCCGCCCCGTCACAGAATCTCGCGGACGGTGTCGATCGGCCGGGCCAGTCGGGTGCCCTTCGGCGTGACGACGAATGGCCGCTCGATGAGGATCGGGTGCTCGGCCATGGCGTCGAGCAATTCATCGTCACCGGCGTCGGCCAGTCCGAGCTCGGCGTAGAGCGACTCGCGGGCGCGCACCGCCGCGCGCACCTCGATGCCCGCCGCGCGGATCATCGCCGCCAGCTCCTCGCGGGTGGGCGGGGTCTTGAGGTAGTGGACTACCTGGGGATCGAAACCGCTGTCCCGCAGCAGGTCCAACGTCTTGCGGGAGGTACTGCACTTGGGGTTGTGGTAGATGACGGCGCGGGCGGACTTCATCTACGCGTCTCCGTCGAACAGGCCGGTGACCGAGCCGTTCTCGAATACCGCCCGGATGGTGCTGGCCAGCAGCGGTGCGATGGACAGGACGGTGAGCTGGGGGAAACGCTTCTCTTCGCCGATCGGCAGTGTGTTGGTGACGATCACCTCGCGGGCGCCGCAGTCGGCCAGCCGCTGGGCTGCCGGATCGGACAGCACCCCGTGGGTGGCCGCAATGATCACGTCCTCGGCGCCGTCGTCGCGCAGCAGGCTGACGGCGCCGGCGATGGTTCCGCCGGTGTCGATCATGTCGTCGATCAACACGCAAGTGCGCCCGGCCACCTCACCGACCACCCGGTTCGACACCACCTGGTTGGGCACCCGCGGGTCGCGGGTCTTGTGGATGAATGCCAGCGGCACACCGCCCAGCGCGTCGGCCCACTTTTCGGCGACGCGCACCCGGCCGGAGTCCGGCGAGACCACGACGATATTGCCGTCGGCGTAGTTGTCGCGGATGTAGCCGGTCAGCAGGTTCTGTCCGCGCATGTGGTCGACGGGTCCGTCGAAGAAACCCTGGATCTGGTCGGTGTGCAGGTCGACGGTCACGATCCGGTCGGCGCCCGCGGTCTTGAGCAGGTCGGCCACCAGCCGCGCGGAAATGGGTTCGCGGCCACGGTGTTTCTTGTCCTGGCGCGCGTAGGGATAGAACGGCAGAACGGCGGTGATCCGCTTGGCGCTGCCCCGTTTGAGTGCGTCGATCATGATCAGCTGTTCCATCAGCCAGGTGTTGACCGGTGCCGGGTTGGACTGCAGGACGAAGGCGTCGCAACCGCGCACCGATTCGTGGAACCGCACGAAGATCTCGCCGTTGGCGAATTCGCGCGCCGTCTGTTCGGTGACGTGGACGTCGAGTTCCTTGGCCACCTGTTCGGCCAGCTCCGGGTGAGCCCGGCCGCTGAACACCATCAGATTCTTGCGATTATCTGTCCAGTCGTGGCTCACCGGGCTGCCCTCGCCGTTTCGGATCGAGATGGTTGAACGGAACGCCCCATGGTAGCCGGGCGGCCGACAGGCGACCTCACGGTGTCTGGCCGGCATCGCCGTCGCCGGCGGCCGGTCCGGCGGCCTCGGCGGCTTGGTCGGCGGCCTGCGCGGCGGCGGTGCCCGGCCTCATGCGCTGCACCCAGTTTTCGATGTTGCGCTGCGGGCCCGCCGAGACTGCCAGCGCTCCCGGCGGGACGTCCTCGCGCACTACCGTGCCGGCCCCGGTGTAGGCGCCGTCGCCGACGGTCACCGGTGCCACGAACATGGTGTCCGAACCGGTCCGGACATGCGATCCGACGGTGGTGCGATATTTCGCGGTGCCGTCGTAGTTGACGAATACGCTGGATGCGCCGATGTTGCTGTGGTCGCCGATATCGGCATCGCCGACGTAGGTCAGGTGCGGCACCTTGGTCCCGGTGCCGATTACCGAGTTCTTCGTTTCGACGAACGCACCCAGTTTTCCGTCGGCGCCCAGTACGGTTCCGGGGCGCAGATACGTGAACGGGCCGACGGTGGCTCCGTCACCGATGGTCGATGAGGTGCCGTGGGTGCGAACCACCGTGGCGCCGTCGCCGACGCCGACGTCGGTCAGCGTTGTGTCCGGTCCGATCGCGCAGCGGCCGCCGATCCGGGTGCCGCCGAGCAGCTGGGTGCCGGGGTGGATGACGGTGTCGCGGCCGATACTGACGTCGACGTCGATCCAGGTGGTGGCGGGATCGATCACGGTGACACCGGCGATCTGGTGGCCGGCGACAATCCGGCGGTTGAGTTCGGCGGCCAGCTCGGCCAGCTGGACGCGGTTGTTGACCCCCGCCACGGCGGCGCTGTCATGGATGTGGCGGGCGCTGACCTTGTGGCCGTCGCGGCGCAGGATCGCGACCACGTCGGTCAGGTAGAGCTCCTGTTGGGCGTTGTCGGAGCTCAACTGGCTCAGGGCCCGGCGCAGCGCGGTGATGTCGAACGCGTAGACGCCGGCATTGACCTCACGGATATCGCGCTGCGATGGTGTGGCGTCGGCCTGCTCGACGATTGCCGTCACTTCGTCGTCCTGGGTGCGCAGGATGCGGCCGTAGCCGGTCGGGTCGTCCAGCGTCGTGGTGAGCACGGTGACCGCCGGCTTGCCGTTGGGATGGCCGGTGCGGTGGGCGGCGATCAGATCGGCCAGCGTGTCGGCGTCCAGCAATGGGGTGTCACCCGCGGTGACCACGACGGTGCCGGCGTATCCGGCGGGAAGTGCGGACAGGCCGCACACCACGGCGTGTCCGGTCCCCAGCGGCTTTTCCTGCAGGGCGATGTCGATGGTGCAGCCCAGGCCGACCGCCAGGTCACCGACCAGCTGCGAGATGCGCCGGTGATCGCCGCCCAGCACCACGACCAGGTGCCGAGGAGCGAGCGCGGCCATGGTGTGCAGGGAGTGCGACAGCATGCTGCGGCCCCCGATGCGGTGGAGCACCTTGGGGATGTCCGAACGCATCCGGGTACCCGAACCGGCTGCCAGAACGAGGATCGCGGTGTCACCCGTCATCGGCTCTTCCTCCTGCCGCGTTGTGAAGGCAAAGCGGTGGGCTCCGTCGCCAGGACTCGAACCTGAACTATCTGAACCAAAATCAGAGGTGCTGCCGATTACACCACGACGGACAGCGCGGACCGCTCCTGAGATCCTAGTCGGAGCCGCGCCAGTGTAACCCCAATGCGATGCGGCCCGGGTTTTTTCGCAGCCCGGCTACGCTCGCGGTGCCGATACGCTGACGGTGTGGTTGACATGGACCGGGACGGGCGGACTCAGCGCGCCCGGATGACCGGCAGCGAGCGTCGCCGTCAACTGATCGGCGTCGCCCGGTCGTTGTTCGCCGAACGCGGCTACGAAGGAACGTCGATAGAAGAGATCGCCCAGCGCGCCAACGTGTCCAAGCCGGTCGTCTACGAGCATTTCGGCGGCAAGGAGGGCTTGTATGCCGTGGTGGTCGACCGTGAGATGTCGGCGCTGCTCGACGGCATCACCTCGTCGCTGACCGACAACAGGTCCCGGGTACGTGTCGAACGGGTTGCGCTGGCACTGCTCACCTACGTCGAGGAACGCACCGACGGCTTCCGGATCCTGATCCGCGACTCGCCTGCTTCGATCAGCTCGGGAACCTATTCCAGCCTGCTCAACGACGCGGTGAGCCAGGTCAGTTCGATTCTCGCCGGGGACTTCGCCCGACGCGGTCTGGACCCGGATCTGGCGCCGCTGTATGCCCAGGCGCTGGTGGGTTCGGTGTCCATGACCGCGCAGTGGTGGCTGGACACCCGCGAACCCCGCAAAGAAGTGGTCGCCGCGCATCTGGTCAACATGATGTGGAACGGCCTGACTCATTTGGAAGCCGATCCGCAGTTGCAGGACGAATAGCTCCCGCACGGCCCCGGCAGACATCCGGGGTCGGGCGCAGTCCCGAGGTCTCCGAACCGTCTTTAGAATGAGCGCACCATGACCGACCCGGGGACCGTGTGCGCTGCCCCGCCGCTCGCCGGGCTCGCCGAACTGGCGCTGACCGCACCGACGTTCCAGCAGCTTGTCGAGCTTGCGTCGGATCGGCCCGACGAGTTGCGGCTCACCGGTCCGGCCAGTGCGCGGGTGTTCGTGGCCGCTGCGCTGGTTATGCGCGGGCCGCTGCTGGTGGTTACCGCCACCGGTCGCGAGACCGAAGATCTGACCGCGGAGTTGCGCGGGGTGCTCGGCGCCGCGGTCACTGCCTTCCCGTCGTGGGAGACACTGCCGCATGAGCGGCTCTCGCCGGGGGTCGACACCGTCGGCACCCGGATGATGGTGCTGCGCCGGCTGGCCCACCCCGACGATTCCCGGCTCGGCCCGCCGCTGCGGGTGGTGGTCACGGCGGTGCGCTCGCTGCTGCAGCCGATGACGCCCGGGCTGGGGCTGCGCGAACCGTTGACGCTGACCGTCGGCGGCGAGATCTCGTTCGAGGAGGTGGCCACCCGGCTCGTCGAGCTGGCCTACAGCCGGGTGGACATGGTCGCTCGCCGCGGTGAGTTCGCCGTGCGCGGCGGGATCCTGGATGTTTTCGCCCCGACCGCCGAGCACCCGGTGCGCGTCGAGTTCTGGGGTGACGAGATCTCCGAGATGCGCATGTTCTCGGTAGCCGACCAGCGCTCGATCCCGGAGATCGAAGTCGACACGCTGGTTGCGGTCGCCTGCCGGGAGCTGCTGCCCACCGGGGGGGAGGACGGTGGGCTGCTCACCGACCAATTGCCCGACGGGACGCCGGTGCTGGTGTGCGATCCGGAAAAGGTGCGCACCCGGGCCGCGGACCTGATCCGGACCGGTCGGGAGTTCCTGGAGGCGTCGTGGTCGGTGGCGGCGCAGGGCGCCGACGCCCCTGTCGACGTGGAGCGGGCCGGCGGATCCGGATTCGCCGAGTTGGACGAGGTGCGGGCCGCTGCCACCGGCGCGGGCCATCCGTGGTGGACGTTGGGCCAACTGCCCGACGAGTCGGCGATCGACCTGGACATCCGGCCGGTGCCCGCGGTGTGGGGGCAGCGGGGCCAGCAGGGGAGTCAGCGGGACGTCGACGCCATTTTCGCGATGCTGCGGGCGCAGGTGGCCACCGGCGGGTACGCCGCCATGGTGGCCCCCGGGAGCGGCACCGCCCACCGCATGGTGGAGCGCCTGGCCGACGCCGATGTTCCGGCGGCCGTCCTGGATCCCGGTGGTCAACCCAAAGCCGGGCTCGTCGGGGTGCTCCAGGGGACGCTGCGCCAGGGCGTCGTCGTCGCGGGCGCGAATCTGGTCGTCGTAACCGAAACCGACCTCACCGGCAGCCGGATCTCCGCCGTCGAGGGCAAGCGGCTGGCGGCCAAACGACGAAACACCGTCGACCCGCTGGCGCTGACGGCCGGCGACCTGGTGGTGCACGATCAGCATGGCATCGGCCGGTTCGTGGAGATGGTGGAACGTACCGTCGGCGGCGCCCGTCGCGAATACCTGGTGCTGGAATACGCGTCCGCCAAACGCGGCGGTGGTTCGGACAAGCTGTACGTTCCGATGGATTCGCTGGATCTGCTGTCCCGGTATGTCGGCGGCCAGGCTCCGGCGCTGAGCCGCCTCGGCGGCAGCGACTGGGCCAACACCAAGACCAAGGCCCGCCGTGCGGTGCGCGAGATTGCCGGCGAACTCGTCTCGCTGTACGCCAAACGCCAGGCCAGCCCCGGGCACGCGTTCGCCCCGGACACCCCGTGGCAGGCCGAGATGGAGGACGCGTTCGGCTTCACCGAGACCGTCGACCAGCTCACCGCGATCACCGAGGTCAAGGCCGATATGGAGAAGCCGGTCCCGATGGACCGGGTGATCTGCGGCGATGTCGGCTACGGCAAGACCGAGATCGCCGTGCGGGCCGCCTTCAAGGCGGTGCAGGACGGCAAGCAGGTTGCCGTGCTGGTGCCCACCACGCTGCTGGCCGACCAGCACCTGCAGACCTTCACCGACCGGATGGCCGAGTTCCCGGTGACCGTCAAGGGTCTGTCCCGATTCACCGACCCCGTAGAGTCCCGGGCGGTGACCGAGGGTATGGCCGACGGATCGGTCGACGTGGTGATCGGCACGCATCGGCTACTGCAGACCGGAGTGCGCTGGAAGGACCTCGGACTGGTGGTCGTCGACGAGGAGCAGCGGTTCGGCGTCGAGCACAAGGAACACATCAAGTCGCTGCGCACCCACGTCGACGTGCTGACCATGAGTGCGACGCCGATTCCGCGGACCCTGGAGATGAGCCTGGCCGGGATCCGCGAGATGTCGACGATCCTGACCCCGCCCGAAGAGCGCTACCCCGTGCTGACCTATGTCGGTCCGCATGACGACAAGCAGATTGCCGCAGCGCTGCGCCGCGAGTTGATGCGCGACGGGCAGGCGTTCTACGTGCACAACCGGGTCTCCTCCATCGACTCGGCCGCCGGGCGGGTGCGGGATCTGGTGCCCGAAGCGAGGGTGGTGGTGGCCCACGGGCAGATGCCCGAGGAAATGCTGGAAACCACCGTGCAGGGTTTCTGGAACCGTGAGTTCGACATCCTGGTGTGCACCACGATCGTGGAGACCGGACTGGACATCTCCAACGCCAACACGCTGATCGTCGAGCGCGCGGACACCTTCGGGATGTCCCAGCTGCACCAGCTGCGCGGCCGGGTCGGCCGCAGCCGGGAACGCGGCTACGCCTACTTCCTGTATCCGCCGGATACGCCGCTGACCGAGACCGCCCACGCCAGGTTGGCTACGATCGCGCAGAACAACGAGTTGGGGGCGGGGATGGCGGTGGCACTGAAGGATCTGGAGATCCGCGGGGCCGGCAATGTACTGGGCGCCGAACAGTCCGGCCACGTCGCCGGGGTGGGGTTCGACCTGTACGTGCGATTGGTGGGGGAGGCGGTGGAGGCATACCGGGCCGCCTCCGACGGCAAGGAGATCACCACCGCCTCCGAACCCAAGGACGTGCGCATCGACCTGCCCGTCGATGCCCACCTGCCGACCGACTACATCGCCGGCGACCGGCTGCGGCTGGAGGGCTACCGCCGGTTGGCCTCGGCCCAGGACGGCGCCGGCATCGACGCGGTCGTCGAGGAGCTGATCGATCGTTACGGGCCGCTGCCCGAACCGGCGCTTCGGCTGGTGGCCGTGGCCCGGCTGCGTCTGCTGTGCCGCGCCGCCGGTATCACCGAGGTCGGTGTCTCGTCGGCGGCAACGGTGCGGCTATCGCCGCTGGTGCTGCCCGATTCTGCTCAGGTCCGGTTGGCGCGGATGTATCCGGGCGGCCGCTACCGCCCTACCGTCGGCGCCGTGCAGGTTCCCAGTCCCCGAGCGGGCGGTGTCGGCGCCGGCCATCTCCGAGATGTCGAATTGGTGCAGATGGTGGCCGACTTGGTGACGGCGTTGGCGGGGAAACCGCAGCGGGACATCGGGGCCGGTAAGGAGTCGTCGGCCTAATGATCGTCGTTCTGGTCGACCCGCGACAACCGGCGATGATCCCGGTGGAGGCCGTCGAATTGCTTTGCGGCCGAGTGCAATACACCGAGGAAATACCGATCGCGGTACCCTGGTCGCTGCCGGATGCCCATCCGGTGCATACCGGGGACCAGGCGCCGGTTCTGCTGTCCTCGGACCCCGAGCATCCGGCCGTCACGGCGCGCCTGGCCGCGGGGGCCAAGCTGATTTCGGCACCCGGCCGCCGGCTCGGCGAACGGCTCATCGACGCCGTCGCCATGATGGACCGGCTGCGCGTGGCCGGACCGTGGGAAAGTGAGCAGACGCACGACTCGCTGCGCAGGTACCTGTTGGAGGAGACCTACGAGCTACTGGACGCGGTGAACAGCGGGGATGTCGACCAAGTTCGCGAAGAACTGGGCGATCTGCTGTTGCAGGTGCTGTTCCACGCCCGCATCGCCGAGGATGCCGTCCTACTGCCGTTCACCATCGATGACGTCGCAGACACCCTGATGCGCAAACTCGGCAAGCGTGTCCCGGAAGTGCTTGCCGGTGAACCGATCTCGCTGGAGCAACAACTGGCCCAGTGGGAAGCGGCCAAGACCCTGGAAAGGTCGCGGAAGTCGCGCAACTCGGCTGTCGACGACCTCCACACCGGCCAACCGGCACTGGCGTTGGCCCAGAAGGTCATTCAACGCGTGACGCAGGCCGGGCTGCCGGCCGATCTCATCCCCGCGGAACTCACGACGATCACGCTGTCGGCCGGTGTCGACGCGGAGAACACGCTTAGGGCCGCGGTGCTGGACTTCCTCGAGACGGTGCGCAGGGTTGAGGTGGCGATCAGGGTCTCCCGTCGCGGTGACGGCGTTGCCGAGGAGCTCGAGGGGGCATCGATCGGCGCGGTGGCCGCCGGCCAGTGGCGAGGCCACTGGCCGACTGCGGGCGAGGGTGATGTTTGCGACAATTCAGGGGAATTCCACATTTAGCAATGTAAATATACTTTGCTATAAATCGCGAACCAAATGATTATCCGTCGGTATCAAGTTGCGCCAAATATTGTAGCTAACTCATCGAAGGTAACGATTCGTTGAATTTCTGTGACCTGATGTGTTCACGACAGCTTCGGGCAACCCGATGCGTGGGACGATGAACATGGCTGAGCCGGCCCAATGCGCTGCCGGGGAGATCGCGATAGGGAGGGTATGTGTCGCCGAGACGCTGGTTGCGCATAGTCGCCGTGATCGGGGCGACCGCGATGCTGCTGGCGTCCAGCTGCACCTGGCAACTCAGCTTTTTCATCCCCAGCGGTGTGCCGCCGCCACCCGGGGATCCGGTGCCCCCGGTGGATACCCATGCCCCCGGCAGGCCCGCTGATCAGTTGCGGCACTGGGCTCAGCGGCGGGCGCCGGCGCTGGACATGCCGACCGCGGCTCTGGAGGCCTACGCCTATGCCGCCCGGGTCGCAGAGGTGGAGAACCCGACGTGCCACATCGCCTGGACCACGTTGGCCGGCATCGGCCGGGTGGAAAGCCACAACGGTACCTATCGGGGTGCCACGGTCAGCCCCAGCGGGGAGGTCACCCCGCCCATCCGC
The DNA here is from genome assembly GCF_047975165.1 of Mycobacterium sp. Classification (GTDB taxonomy): domain Bacteria; phylum Actinomycetota; class Actinomycetes; order Mycobacteriales; family Mycobacteriaceae; genus Mycobacterium. The sequence continues at coordinate 15,678 of NZ_JBKECZ010000061.1, read as the reverse complement.
GGCGTGCGACTCGATGGAACCGGCGGCACCGAGCTGATCTCCGACGCCGACGGCGGTGAGTTGGACGGTGACGACGGCATCGAGCGTGCGGTGGGCCCTATGCAGTTCATCTCCGAGACGTGGCGTCTCTACGGCGTCGATGCCAACAATGACGGCATCGCCGATCCGGACAACATCGACGATGCCGCGCTCTCGGCCGCGGGGTATCTGTGCTGGCGCGGCAAGGATCTTGCGACACCCGAGGGATGGGTCATGGCGTTGCGCGCCTACAACAATTCCTGGGTCTACGCGCGCGCGGTCCGGGACTGGGCGACCGCCTATGCGGCGGGCCATCCGCTGTAGAAGGATGGTCTCGGGTTCTGCGGGCTTTAGGCTGGAGGTCTGTCGGGGCCAGTCAGGGATCCAGCACGCAAAGGAGAGCCCAAGTGCCGATTATTGAGCAGGTTGGCGCCCGTGAAATCCTCGATTCGCGTGGCAACCCGACCGTCGAGGTCGAAGTTGCGCTGGCCGACGGAACATTCGCCCGCGCGGCGGTGCCCTCAGGCGCGTCGACCGGCGAACACGAAGCCGTCGAGTTGCGTGACGGCGGCAAACGGTACGGCGGCAAGGGCGTGAAAAAGGCCGTCGAGTCCGTGCTCGACGAGATCGGTCCGGCAATCCTCGGGATCAATGCCGACGACCAGCGCCTGGTGGACCAGGCCCTGGTGGACCTCGACGGCACCTCCGACAAATCCCGGCTGGGCGGCAACGCCATCCTCGGCGTCTCGCTGGCCGTGGCCAAGGCGGCCGCGGACTCAGTGGCACTGCCGCTGTTCCGCTACCTGGGTGGGCCCAATGCGCACGTTCTTCCGGTGCCGATGATGAACATCCTCAACGGTGGAGCGCACGCGGACTCCGCCGTCGACATCCAGGAGTTCATGGTGGCGCCTATCGGCGCACCCAACTTCGCCGAGTCGCTGCGCTGGGGTGCCGAGGTGTATCACGCGCTCATGGCGGTGCTGAAGACGGAGGGCCTGTCCACCGGTCTGGGAGACGAGGGCGGCTTTGCCCCATCGGTTGCCGGCACCACCGCCGCACTGGATCTGATCTGCCGTGCCGTCGAATCGGCGGGGTTCAAGCCCGGCGCCGACATCGCCCTGGCGCTCGACGCGGCGGCCACCGAGTTCTACCCCGATGGAACCGGCTACCGGTTCGAGGGTGCGACCCGAACCGCCGAGGAAATGACCGATTTCTATGCGGGTCTGCTCGGCGCATATCCACTTGTCTCGATCGAGGACCCGCTTGCCGAAGACGATTGGGACGGTTGGGCGGCGCTGACGACAGCCATCGGCGACCGTGTGCAGATCGTCGGCGACGACATCTTCGTCACCAATCCCGAGCGCCTGGAGGACGGTATCGACCGCGGCGTGGCAAATGCGTTGCTGGTCAAGGTGAATCAGATCGGGACGCTGACCGAGACGCTGGACGCGGTCGCCTTGGCCCACAACAGCGGATACCGCACGATGATGAGCCACCGCAGCGGTGAAACCGAGGACACCACGATCGCCGATCTGGCGGTGGCCGTCGGAAGCGGTCAGATCAAGACGGGGGCGCCGGCGCGCAGTGAGCGCGTCGCCAAATACAACCAATTGCTGCGCATCGAAGAGGCGCTGGGCGATGCAGCACGCTACGCCGGCGATCTGGCCTTCCCGCGATTCGCTGTGGACCCGGGATAAGTTTGGCCGCCAAGTCCGATCCGAAACGGCGCGCCCCGGCATCGCGGCCGGGGAAGCCCGGTGAATCGCGCCGGCGCTCGGCGACTTCCCCGTCCAGGCCCGCTGCCAAGCCGGCCCGGCGGCCGGCGCCGGATCCAGCGCAGGAACCCGAAGACAGCACAGGTCGCGGCTCGACGCGGCCCTCCCAGGAACACCTCGTCGACCCCATCAAGCGGTCCTTCGCCGAGTCGGTCGAGCAGCGCTCCGACCAGCGGCTGGGTTTCACGGCGCGCCGCGCTGCGATCCTGGCGGTGGTGATGTGTGTGCTGACACTGACCATCGCCGGGCCGGTGCGCACGTATTTCTCCCAGCACACGGAGATGGCACAGCTGGCGGCATCCGAGGCCGCGCTGCATCGTCAGATCGGCGAGCTGGAACAACGCAAGGGCCAGCTCGCCGACCCGGCCTACATCGCCGCGCAAGCCCGCGAACGCCTCGGGTTCGTCAAACCCGGGGATATCCCGTTCCAGGTCCAGTTGCCGCCGACGGCGGTGCTGGAACCGAAGCGGGAACCGACGGTAGGCCGCCACGTCGCGAACGAGCCGTGGTACACCTCGCTGTGGCACACCATCGCCGACGCGCCGCACCTTCGGCCGGACGCCCCGGTTGCCGAACCGGTCCCGGCACCGCCGAACCCCGCGCCGCCCAGTGGTTGATCGAGCCGACCTGGAGGTGGTCGCCCGCCAGCTCGGCCGCGAGCCCCGCGGGGTGCTGGAAATCGCCTACCGGTGCCCGGACGGGACCCCCGGCGTCATCAAAACCGCGCCCAGACTGGCTGACGGAACACCCTTTCCCACGCTGTACTACCTGACGCACCCGGTGCTGACGGCGGCTGCGAGCAGAATGGAGACCACCGGCCTGATGCGCCAGATGACCGCGCGGCTGTGCGATGACGACGTGCTGGCGGCCGCGTACCGGCGGGCGCACCAGGCCTACCTGGCCGAGCGGAACGCGATCGAGCCGCTGGGCACCACGTTTTCCGGTGGGGGTATGCCCGACCGCGTCAAGTGCCTGCACGTGCTGATCGCGCATTCGCTGGCCAAGGGGCCCGGGGTGAATCCTTTCGGCGACGAGGCGCTGGTGTTGCTGGCCGGCGAGTCGGGTCCGGCCGCCGCCCTACTCGGTGGGCGGTGGCGATGAGCCGGTTCGCCGGAATCGACTGCGGTACCAACTCGATCCGGCTGTTGATCGCCGACGTGGCCGACGGGCGGATCAGTGATATTCATCGCGAGATGCGGATCGTGCGGCTGGGCCAGGGGGTGGACGCCACCGGAGAATTTGCGCCGGAAGCCCTGGTCCGGACCCGGGCAGCCCTCGTCGACTACGCCGGTCTACTGCGGGTGCACCGGGCGCAGCGGGTCCGGATGGTTGCCACCTCGGCCACGCGGGACGCGGGCAATCGGGATGCCTTCTTCGCGATGACGGCCGAGGTGCTCGGTGCGGTGTTGCCCGGCTCGGTAGCCGAGGTGATCGCCGGAACCGAGGAAGCCGACCTCTCGTTTCGCGGGGCCGTCACCGAATTAGGCGGTGCTGGCGCCCCTTTCGTGGTGACAGACCTGGGTGGCGGTTCGACGGAGATTGTGCTCGGGACCGGCCCCGGCGACGTCTCTGCGAGCTATTCGGCGGACATCGGTTGTGTACGGCTGACCGAGCGTTTTCTGCACACCGACCCTCCGACGGCGCCCGAGGTGGCAGCGGCCCGGGAAGCGGTGCGTGAGCAGTTGGCTGCGGCATTGTCCGCGGTGCCCGTCGGCGGGGCCCGGACCTGGGTGGGGTTGGCCGGCACCATGACCACGTTGTCGGCGCTGGCGCACAACATGTCGGCCTATGACGCCGCGGCCATTCACCTTTCCCGGGTGCGGCTGGGCGAGTTGATCGAGGTATGTGAACGTCTCATCGCGATGACCCGGGCGCAGCGCGCAGCCCTGGGGCCCATGCACGCCGGACGTGTCGATGTGATCGGCGGGGGTGCGATCGTGGTGGGCGAGTTGGCACGTGAGCTGCACCGCCGGGCGGGCATCGCCGAGTTGATCGTCAGCGAACACGACATCCTCGACGGGATCGTGCTGTCGATGTGCGGGTGAGGATGGGCCGGCCCGAGTTCGGACAATTTACTTGGCGCCCAGGCGGCAGAGAGTCGTTCGCGAGCGTAACGTGGCTGCGATTTCGCACCCCGGATTTCGCCGTGGCGTTACGCTCGCGGGCCGGCCGGGCGAACCGGGTTCGCGGCCGGTTGGACCATCGGTAGCCGGACCCGGAATACGGTGAGGCCGCGGGCGGATTCGGCCGACACGGTGCCGTCGTGTGCCTTGACGATCGAGTTGACGATCGCCAGCCCCAGCCCATGGCCGGATCGGGTGGAGCGTGCCTTGTCGGCGCGGACGAATCGTTCGAACAGGTGGGGTAGGACGTCGGGGTCGATATCGGGTCCGTTGTTGGTGACGGTCAGGTCGACATAGGGGCCGCGGAGTCCCTCGGAGCCGTCGCCGCGGTGGGCGCTGCCGGCTGGATGGGCGGTGATCTCCGTGGTCACCGTGACGTTCGGGGGAGTGTGCACGCGGGCGTTGGTCAGTAGATTGCTGACGAGTTGGTGCAGTCGGGCGCGGTCGCCGCTGACCAGCACAGGTTCATCGGGCAGGTTCCTGACCCAGCGGTGCGTGGGGGCGGCGACGGCCGCGTCGTTGACCGCGTTGAGCACCAACTCGGCGAAGTCGAGTTGCTCGGTCTGCAGATCCTGTCCTTCGCCCAGGCGGGAGAGCAGCAGCAGTTCATCCACCAGCGATGCCATCCGCTGCGCTTCGGACTCGATGCGGGCCAAGGCGTACTCGGTGGTCGGCGGCAGGTCTGAGCTGTCCTGGCGGGTCAGCTCCGCATAACCCTGGATTGCCGCCAGCGGGGTGCGCAACTCGTGACTGGCGTCGGTGAGGAACTGGCGCATCCGCACGTCGGATTCCACCCGGTAGGCCAGGGCGCCCTCGACGTTGTCGAGCAGGGTGTTCAGTGTGTGCCCGACGATCCCCACCTCGTTGTCCGGGTCGGTGTCCTCGGGCCGCACCCGCACGCGGATCCGGTGGTCCTCGTCGGCCAGCGGCATGGCGGCGACCTCGGCGGCGGTTGCGGCGACTCGGCGCAGCGGGCGCAACGCGTAGCCCACCACCCAGGTTGTCAGTCCGGCCGTGATCACCATCGCGGTAGCGATGAGTACCGCCGACGCCAGTTGCTTGCGCGCGATGATCCGATCGGCGATATTCAGCGACACGCCCACAACCAGGCGGTCGGGTCCGGCCATCCGGCTGTTCACCTGGTGCGGGCCGAGACCGCCCAGCTTCTCTATTCGCGATGGGGTTTCGGTCCACGACCTCGCTTCGATGGCGCGCACGACATCCTCGGGGGCAGGCTGCGGGTCGTCCTCGGAAAAGACGGCCGACGCCACCACCTTGCCGTCGCGGAGCACCGCGATCAGATTTCCCGGTGTCTGTCCGGTGAACTCCAGCAGCGCCGCGGACACCGGTTCCGTGCCGGTGTGTCCCGGTGTGCGTTGGTTGTTGAGATACCTGGCGTAGGCATGGTTGAACGCATGCATGGATTCGGCGACTTCGGCGTCGCTCATCGCGGTGACGTAGCCGCGCAGGGTGAACACCGAGATGAAACCCACCGCGACCAATACGGTGGTCACGACGGTCAGCACGCCCAGCAGCAGTTGCCGGCGCAGGGTGCGGGGAAACCACCGCGGGGTGTGACGATGCGCCGTCATGGCGAGTTCATTCGGGTGGTCGCAGCATGTATCCAATTCCGCGGACGGTGTGGATCATCGGTTCGCGGTCGGCGTCGATCTTCTTTCTCAGGTAGGAGATGTAGAGGTCGACGATGCTGGTGCGGCCGGCGAAATCGTAGTTCCAGACGCGATCGAGGATCTCGGTGCGGCTCAGGGCCCGCCGTGGATTGCGCATCAGGAACCGGAGCAGTTCGAATTCGGTTGCCGACAGCGAGATCGGTGTGTCGCCGCGGTTCACCTCCCGGCTGGCCGCGTCCAGTTTGAGGTCGCCGACGGTCAGGGATTCGTCGGCGGGCGGCGCCATGTTGCCGGAACGGCGCAGCAGCCCGCGCAGCCGGGCGACCAACTCTTCGAGGCTGAAGGGCTTGGTCATGTAGTCGTCGGCGCCGGCGGTCAGGCCCGTCACCCGGTCCATCACCGAGTCGCGTGCGGTGAGGAAAAGCGTGGGTGTGTATGTCTCGGAGTCGCGGACCTGCTGCAGAATCCGCAGGCCGTCCACGTCGGGAAGCATGATGTCGAGGACCAGTACGTCGGGGCCGATGCTGTCGAATTTGGCGATGGCCTCGCGCCCGTTGTGGGCGATCTCGACATCCCAGCCCTCGTAGTGCAATGCCATTTTGACCAAGTTGGTCAACGCCGGTTCGTCGTCGACGAGCAACACTCGGATGGGTGAGCCGTCGGCACGGTGAATTCGCGGCAGTTGCCCCAGAATCGCCTGCCGCGGACGTTGGCTGCGCCCGGGAGTCATGGCTGGCATAGTTCAGCATTCTGGTGAAGCGCACAGCTATTTGTCATGCAAGTCATAGATCGTACACATGTTACCGGGGGGGGCTGGGGCTGGGCGGCTGGGGCTGGGGGGCTGCGGGTGGGCGAGTCCTGCCTGCACGGCCCCGGGAAATCGGTTCGCTCCCTCGCCGCCGGCATGTGACGCCCTGGCCAGGGCTTCGACTGTGAAGCCAGGGCTTCGACTGTGAAGCCAGGGCGGGAATCTCGTCCGGAATCCCGCCCTAGCCTCACAGTGAACGCCGACGCTTCACAGTGAACGCCGTGGGCTCACGGTGAACGCCGACGTTTCGATGTCACGCCCCTGCGGCATAGCAGGCCTCTGCGTCAGACCACGACCTGCTTGGGCATGACGATCGGCTTGAAGCCGTAACGCGGGCCGGCATAGGCGCCGGCCCCCTTGGTTGCCGCGGCCATACCGGGCATTCCCGCCATGACTCCGGGCGCCGCGCCTTCCTCGGGGACGACCCAGCCGCTGCCCGCCAGGGCCGTACCGGCATCCTCGGCAACCGGAGCGGCGCCGGCCCAACCGGCGGGCACCGACAGCTTGCCCACCAGTGACGCCTCACCGAGGCTGGCGCCGATGCCGGCGGGGGCGACTTCGTCGGCCAGCCCAGCGGCGGCGATGCCGGGAGCGGTGGCCGCGACTGCCTCCGCCGCGGCGGCAATGTTGCCGTCGATGACGTGCGCGGCGAAGATCGCGTTGGGGATTGCGGCGAAGACGTACCACGATGCCGTGACACCGACCTGCTGGATGCCGTTGAAGATCAGCGGCGTGCCGAGGAAGCCGTCCAGGGCGTTGAGCATTTCCTGCGTCTGCACCGGCAGTGCGTCGAACAGGCCGGTGCCGATCGAGGAAGCGTTGGAGGCCATGGTGCTCAACTGGGTCTGCAAACCGGTGACGATGTCGCCCAGTGACGCGGCTGGGGATTCCGCGGCTGCCGCGGCGACGGCGGCGGATTGGATGCCCGCGGCCGCCGGGTTGGTGGTCGGTGCGGCCGGCGCCAGCGGATCAAGCATCGCCGCGGCCGCCGCGGCCGCCTGGTAGGTGAACATCGCGGTGGCGTCCTGCACCCACATTTCCATGTAGAGGGCTTCGGTGGCCATGATCGCCGGGGTGTTGATGCCCAGGAAGTTCGTCGCGACCAGCGCGGCCAACTGAGCTCTGTTGGCGGCGATCGCCGGCGGCGGCACGGTTGCGGCGAATGCCGCCTCGTAGGCCGCCACCGACGCCGACGCCTGAATGGCGGCCTGCTCGGCGGCGGCCGCGGTATTGGTCAACCAGGACATGTAGGGCTGCGCGGCGGCCGCGGCGGCCGCGGACGCCCCGCCGGTCCACTGCTCGGTGGTCAGCTGCGTGATGATCGACTCGTGCTGGGCCGCGGTGGTGGCAAGTTCGGCGGCCAGGTTGTTCCAGGCGGCCGCGGCTGCCATGAGCGGCCCGGCACCAGCACCGCTGTACATGAGTCCGGAGTTGAGTTCTGGCGGAAATGCTGCGAAAGACATGGTTGCGTCCTGTTTCTTCGTTGGCCGGTTTCGGTTTCCAAGAGGGGCTGGGGACTCGGCGGCGGGAGCTAGGCGCCCACCGGCTTGGGCATGACGATCGGTTTGACGCCGTAGCGCGGTGCGCCGAAGCCGGCACTGTTGCGGCCGGCCGAGGCGACGCCCGGCACCCCGGGATAGAGCGCACTGTGCCCTGCGGCCGGCGCCGCGGTGGTCCAGCCCGCACCGGACAGGGTGCCGGTGGTGGTGCTCGACGCCAGGGCGGCGGGCGTGGCCCAGCCCGGTGGCACGGCCAACCCGCCCACCATGCCCGCCTCGCCCAGTCCGGCGGCCACCGGCCCGGCCATGGCGGCACCACCGGCCGCACTGGCCGTCGATACTTCGGCCGTGGTGGCCGCGGCCGCGGCGGCGGCGAGATCTTCGGGAACTCCGTAGCCCTCCGGCATGAGACCGCCGCCGGTCAGGCCGAGCAGACCCGAGGTGGCCGAAGCCCAGTTGCCTATCTCGTAGCTGGCGAAGTTCGCCGTGTTGCCCGACAGGCTGAACGGCTGGCCGCCGGTGCTTTCGACCGGACCGCCGAGCAGCGTGCTGATCGTGTTGATCACGTCCCCGGGCTCGGATGCCAAGGTCGCCGCGGCCGCGTTGGAGGTCTCGGACCATTCGTAGGTTCCGCTGCTCAGCCCGAGGGTCTGTACGTACTGCTCCTGCATCGCCTGGGCCTCGGCCGCCATCTGCTGGTACAGCGCCCCGTAGGCGGCGAAGATGCCGGACTGCAGGATCGAGACCTGGTCGGCTGCCGCCGGGGCGATGGCGGTCGTCGGCGCCGCCGCACCGGCGTTCTGCGCTGCAAGCGCACTACCGATGGCTCCCAGCTGGGCCGCCGCGGCTGCCAGCTCTTCGGGCACTGCGGTCAGAAATGACATTTTTTGCTCCTCGTATGTGACATATCGGCTCCCAATCCCCCGGGTAGACCCTGTGTGCTCGCGTAGCGACTCCTGTGCGTTGGCCTAACGCTAGCCAGTCGGGGGCCCGGAATTCCTGCCGAGAAGTAGTGGCTCCGCCGACGTTAACGGTGTCTTAACGGTGGTGTACATGGTGTTAACAAGTTCCCGACGGCCGAAATTTTAGTGTCATGTGGCCTGCGGCCGGCTGATTCGCCTCGGCGTGCTCTGGTTTCCAGGTGGGCGGGGGGAGCAGCGGAGCAGTCGAGTTCATCCTGCGCCCAGGGCGCTGATCGTCGGCGTGTCGCCGCCGTGAGCGCAGAATCAATATCACTGCCTAGCGCCTTGAGTGTTCACTCTGTGCCGGTGGCGCAAAAGTGCGAGTGGATGGCGCCCTCAGCGCAGGGTCGGCGGGGGTGGTTGCGGGCAAACCCGACAACCAACCGAGCACCCCGCCGGGCGTGTTTTTGCCCTACGCTCCTACCGCAGCGAGTACCGGATCCGCAGGTGCTTGAGCCCGCCCACGAAGGTGGTGGAGGTGAGTTTCGGCTCCCCGTTGAGCTCGATGGATTCCAGGCGCGGCAGCAACTCGGAAAAGAAGCTGCTGATCTCCATGCGGGCCAGGGCGGCGCCGAGGCAGAAGTGAATGCCGTGGCCGAACGCCAGATGCCTGTTCGGATCCCGCCCCACATCGAAGCGGAACGGTTCGTCGAACACGTCTTCGTCGCGGTTGGCCGAAACGTAGGAAAGGTATACCGACTCGCCCTCGGCGATCCGAACCCCGCGGATGCTGGTGTCCGCGGTGGCGGTGCGCATGAACTCCTTGACCGGCGTCACCCATCGGACCATTTCCTCGGTGGCCAGCGGCATCAGGGCCGGGTTGGCGGTCAGCCGCTCCCGTTCGCCGGGGTTTTCGATCAGCGCCTGCAGTCCACCGGAGATGGTGGCGCTGGTGGTGTCGTGACCTGCGGTGGCGACGATGACGTAGTAGGACACCGTGTCGATGTCCGACATCGGTTCGCCGTTGATGCGGGCATTGGCGATCGCCGAGGCGAGGTCTTCGGTCGGGTTCGCCCGCCGGGCAGCGGTGAGTTCGTTGAAATAGGCGAAGAAGTCGAGCAGGACCTGAAGCTGCTCTTCGGGGGTGGTGCCGCGCTGGAATTCGGTGTCGTCGCCGCCGAAGAGTTCCTGAGTCAGCCGCAGCATCCGGGGAAAGTCCGATTCCGGCAGGCCCAGCAGCGACAGGATGACATACAGCGGGTAATTCGTGGCCACCTCGGTGACGAAGTCGCATTCAGGGCCCACTGCGGCGAGTTTGTCGACGTAGGACTTGGCAAGTTCGTCGATCCTGACCTTCAGGGCCCGCATCGCCTTGGGGCGGAACCAGTCGGCCCCGATGGCCCGCGCCAGCCGGTGCTGCGGGTCGTCCATGTGCACCAGTGTTCGCAATCCCATCCCGGCGTCCAGCAGCGACTGTGACAAGTCGTCGGCCTCGGCGGTCGCCAGCAGCGGCCGGGGCCCGCTGATGAACAACTCGTTGGCCCGCTCGATCTCCATCACGTCGGCATGCTTGGTGATCGCCCAGAACGGCCGGAACGGCGGACGGTCGACCAGCGCCACCGGTGCGTGTGCCCGCAGGTGGGTCATTGCCGCGTGCAGGCGCGCATCGTCGGCATATGCGCTGGGGTCGGCGAAAATCTCGGCGGCGGCGTCGGTGATCGGTGTGTCCATGCCTCATCCTCGTGAGTTTCCCGGCACCCGGGCTGAATCCCAGTGTCGGTGATCGGTGGCCACGAAGCCAGCATCCAGCCGAATATCGGGAAAGCGCAACGTCGCGCCGACTATGGCGGAAGGTGCGTTCGCCCTCGGTGGCCGATGGCCCGGGATTTGGCCGAGGCGGTGTTCTGAGGCATACTGTTCGGGTTGTCTTGCGCCAGGTTCGCGCCTGGCCGGACATACGACCAGCGTCCACACGGGCGCGTCCGGTCCCAACCTTGGAGCGCGATCATCTCGGCCGCCTACAAGGCTGCGTGCGGGTGACACTCGCGAGCGCGGGGCCGGTTGACCTACGACAGGTAAACAGCGGCGCAGGTTCCGGCGCAACGTTGGATGCCCCTTGACCGGGGGATCTCGCGCGCCGGAAGGCACCAGGTCAGGGCCCGGACTCGGGTGTGGGAGATGAGGTAGGAGCAGCGTGGCGGGACAGAAGATCCGCATCAGGCTTAAGGCCTACGACCATGAGGCTATTGATGCATCGGCGCGCAAGATCGTCGAGACCGTCGTGCGCACGGGCGCCAGTGTCGTGGGGCCGGTGCCGCTGCCGACTGAAAAGAACGTGTACTGCGTCATTCGCTCTCCGCACAAGTACAAGGACTCGCGGGAGCACTTCGAGATGCGTACGCACAAGCGACTGATCGACATCATCGACCCAACGCCGAAGACCGTCGACGCACTCATGCGCATCGACCTTCCGGCCAGCGTCGACGTCAATATCCAGTAGGAGCTTCCACGGCAATGGCGAGAAAAGGCATTCTGGGTACCAAGCTGGGCATGACGCAGGTATTCGACGAGAACAACAGGGTCGTGCCGGTGACCGTGGTCAAGGCCGGCCCGAACGTGGTGACCCGCATCCGTACCCCCGAACGTGACGGATACAGCGCGGTGCAGCTGGCCTACGGCGAGATCAATCCGCGCAAGGTGAACAAGCCGGTGACCGGCCAGTACAAGGAAGCGGGTGTGAACCCGCGCCGCCACCTGGCCGAGTTGCGGCTGGACAGCGCGGATGCGGCCGCCGGCTACGAGGTCGGCCAGGAACTCACCGCGGACATCTTCGCCGACGGCGTGTACGTCGACGTGACGGGCACCTCCAAGGGCAAGGGTTACGCCGGCACCATGAAGCGCCATGGCTTCCGCGGCCAGGGCGCCAGCCACGGCGCCCAGGCCGTGCACCGTCGCCCGGGATCGATCGGCGGCTGCTCCACGCCCGGACGGGTGTTCAAGGGCACCCGGATGTCGGGCCGGATGGGCAGCGACCGGGTAACCGCGCAGAACCTGCGGGTCCACAAGGTCGACGCCGAGAACGGGGTGCTGTTGATCAAGGGTGCCGTTCCCGGCCGCACCGGTGGACTCGTCATGGTCCGCAGCGCGATCAAACGAGGTGAGAAGTGATGGCTGCCAAGTCGCAGAAAGCCAAGGGTTCGGGCGCGCTGAAGATCGACGTGAAAACGCCGGCGGGCAAGGTCGACGGTGTCATCGAGTTGCCGGCCGAGCTCTTCGACGCTCCGGCGAACATCGCGCTGATGCACCAGGTGGTCACCGCCCAGCGTGCGGCGGCGCGGCAGGGCACGCACGCCACCAAGACCCGCGGCGATGTCCGCGGCGGTGGCCGCAAGCCCTACCGGCAGAAGGGGACCGGCCGCGCCCGGCAGGGTTCGACGCGGGCGCCGCAGTTCACCGGCGGCGGTGTGGTGCACGGCCCGCAACCCCGGGATTACAGCCAGCGCACGCCCAAGAAGATGATCGCCGCGGCGTTGCGCGGGGCACTGTCGGACCGGGCGCGCAACGGACGCATCCACGCGGTAACCGAGTTGGTCGCCGGTCAAACCCCTTCCACGAAGAGTGCGGCGGCCTTCCTGGCAACGCTGACCGAGCACAAGCGGGTGCTGGTGGTCATCGGGCGCAGCGACGAGGCCGGAGCCAAGAGTGTGCGCAACCTGCCTGGTGTGCACGCCCTGCCGCCGGACCAGCTCAACACCTACGACGTGTTGCGCGCCGACGACATCGTGTTCAGCGTCGAGGCGCTCAACGGCTACATCGCAGCCCATGCGGGCACCGCCGACACCGAGGAGGTTCCGGCCTGATGGCGACCATCGCTGACCCCCGCGACATAATCCTGGCTCCGGTCATCTCCGAGAAGTCCTACGGGTTGCTGGACAACAACGTCTACACCTTCGTGGTGCACCCCGATTCGAACAAGACGCAGATCAAGATCGCCGTCGAGAAGATCTTCGCCGTCAAGGTCGCATCGGTGAACACCGCCAATCGGCAGGGCAAGCGCAAGCGCACCCGGACCGGGTTCGGCAAGCGCAAGAGCACCAAGCGCGCCATCGTGACGCTGGCCCCGGGCAGCAAGCCGATCGACCTGTTCGGAGCCCCGGCCTAGCCGGGTGCGAGAGAAAGATCTGATTAGACATGGCAATTCGCAAGTACAAGCCCACGACCCCGGGTCGTCGCGGCGCGAGCGTGTCGGACTTCGCTGAGATCACTCGCTCGAAGCCGGAGAAGTCGCTGGTTCGTCCGCTGCACGGCCGCGGTGGCCGCAACGCTCACGGTCGTATCACCACCCGCCACAAGGGCGGCGGCCACAAACGCGCCTACCGGGTCATCGACTTCCGCCGCAACGACAAGGACGGGGTCAACGCGAAGGTCGCGCACATCGAATACGATCCGAACCGCACCGCCCGCATCGCGCTGCTGCACTTCCTGGACGGGGAGAAGCGCTACATCATTGCGCCGAACGGCCTTTCCCAGGGCGACATCGTCGAGTCGGGCGCCAACGCCGACATCAAGCCCGGCAACAACCTGCCGCTGCGCAACATCCCGGCCGGCACGTTGGTCCATGCGGTGGAACTACGGCCCGGCGGCGGAGCCAAGCTCGCGCGGTCGGCGGGTGCGAGTATCCAGTTGCTCGGCAAGGAAGCCAGCTACGCGTCGTTGCGGATGCCCAGCGGTGAGATCCGCCGGGTGGACGTGCGGTGTCGTGCCACCGTCGGAGAGGTCGGCAACGCCGAGCAGGCCAACATCAACTGGGGCAAGGCCGGTCGCATGCGCTGGAAGGGCAAGCGTCCGTCGGTGCGTGGTGTGGTGATGAACCCGGTGGACCACCCGCACGGCGGTGGCGAGGGCAAGACCTCCGGCGGCCGGCACCCGGTCAGCCCGTGGGGCAAACCCGAGGGCCGCACCCGCAAGCCGAACAAAGCGAGCAACAAGCTCATCGTCCGCCGCCGGCGCACCGGCAAGAAGCACGGACGGTAGCCGCCGGTGAGGAAACACAGCGCGACGCGGTCGAGCCGGTCAATGAGTGAAGTCGAGGAGTAGCGAACCATGCCACGCAGCCTGAAGAAGGGCCCGTTCGTCGACGACCACCTGCTCAAGAAGGTCGACGTCCAGAATGAGAAGAACACCAAGCAGGTGATCAAGACCTGGTCGCGGCGTTCCACCATCATTCCGGACTTCATCGGCCACACCTTCGCGGTGCACGACGGGCGCAAGCATGTCCCGGTGTTCGTCACCGAGTCGATGGTCGGTCACAAGCTGGGCGAGTTCGCTCCCACCCGCACGTTCAAGGGACATATCAAGGACGACCGAAAGAGCAAACGGCGATGAGTACCACCACCACTGAATTCCCGTCGGCGACCGCCCAGGCGCGGTTCGTCCGGGTTTCGCCGATGAAGGCACGCCGGGTGATCGACCTGGTGCGTGGCCGCTCGGTGGCCGACGCGCTGGACATTCTTCGGTGGGCGCCGCAGGCCGCGAGCGAACCGGTGTCCAAGGTCATCGCCAGTGCCGCGGCCAACGCGCAGAACAACAAGGGCCTCGACCCGGACAGCCTGGTGGTGGCCACGGTGTATGCCGACGAGGGCCCCACCGCCAAGCGCATCCGTCCGCGTGCCCAGGGCCGTGCGTTCCGGATTCGTCGGCGAACCAGCCACATCACCGTGATCGTGGAGAGCCGGCCCGGGAAGGACCAGCGGGCGAAGTCCTCGCGGACCCGCCGCGCCGAGGGCAGCAAGGCCGCCGCCAAGGCTGGAGCCGGCTCGGGCGCCACCAAGGCTGAAACTGTTTCGGGGGCCAAGAAGGCCGCGGCGAAGGCACCGGCCAAGAAGGCACCAGCCAAGAAGGCCGCCGCCAAGGCTGAAACTGTTTCGGGGGCCAAGAAGGAGGCCAAGAAGGCCGTGTCCAAGGCCAAGTCCAAGGCCAAGTCCGCCGAGGCATCTGAAGCGAAGGGAGGCTCAGACTAGTGGGCCAGAAGATCAATCCGCACGGCTTCCGCCTTGGTATCACCACCGACTGGAAATCGCGCTGGTACGCCGACAAGCAGTACGCCGACTACGTCAAGGAGGACGTCGCGATCCGGCGGTTGCTGTCCACCGGTCTGGAGCGGGCGGGCATCGCCGACGTCGAGATCGAGCGCACGCGTGACCGGGTCCGGGTGGACATCCACACCGCGCGTCCGGGCATCGTCATCGGCCGCCGCGGCACCGAGGCCGACCGTATCCGCGGCGACCTGGAGAAGTTGACCGGCAAGCAGGTGCAGCTCAACATCCTCGAGGTGAAGAGCCCCGAGGCGCGGGCGCAACTGGTGGCCCAGGGGGTTGCCGAGCAGCTGAGCAACCGGGTCGCGTTCCGGCGGGCGATGCGCAAAGCGATCCAGTCGGCCATGCGTTCGCCCAACGTCAAGGGCATCCGGGTGCAGTGCTCGGGCCGGCTCGGCGGCGCCGAGATGAGCCGTTCGGAGTTCTACCGCGAAGGCCGGGTTCCGCTGCACACCCTGCGTGCCGACATCGACTACGGCCTGTACGAGGCCAAGACCACCTTCGGGCGGATCGGCGTCAAGGTGTGGATCTACAAGGGTGATCTCACCGAGAAGGAATACGCACGTGAGCAGGCCAGCCAGGCTCCCCGGCAGCGCCGCGGAGACCGCGGCGACCGTGGCGAGCGAGGTGGCCGTGGCCGCCGCGGCGGCTCCGAGGCTCCCGCCTCTGCCCCTGAAACCACCGCCGCGCCACAGGCCGCGGCCGAGACGGAGGCCTGAGCCATGCTCATCCCCCGGCGGACCAAGCACCGCAAGCAGCACCACCCCAAGCGCTCCGGCGTGGCCAAGGGCGGCACCTCGATCACATTCGGTGACTACGGCATTCAG
>NZ_JBKECZ010000060.1:0-33268 GCF_047975165.1 Mycobacterium sp. | reverse complement strand
GGGCGGCGGTGGCACTGACTCTGCACCGAGGGCGCGAAAGTGCGAGTGGACTACGCCCTGAGTGCAGAGTGAACGTGCAGGAGCTACGCAGTGGCGCCGACCGGCCCCAGCCGCCACTGGCCACCGCCGAGCAATTCGAGCTGCCGCTGGTGGTGCTGCTCGACGGCGGGCCGGTGGCTCACGCTGACCACGATGCACTCCGGCAGCTCCGAGCGCACCAGCGAATACAGCGCAAATTCCAGACCCGGGTCCAGCGCCGAGGTGGCTTCATCGAGGAAGGCCGCCTTTGGCTTGGTGAGCAGGATGCGGGCGAAGGCGACGCGCTGCTGCTCACCCGGCGAGAGGACTTTGGCCCAATCCTCATCTTCGTCCAGCCGCTCGATGTGCGGGGCCAGCGCCACCTTCGTCAGCACGTCGTGCAACTCGGCATCGGCGATCTCGTCCGGCGAATTCGGGTAGCACACCACCGAACGCAGGTCGCCCAGCGGCACGTAGGGCAGTTGCGACAAGAACATGGTCTCGTTGTCGCCGCCGGGGCAGTGCAGGGACCCCGAGGAGAAGGGCCACAATTCGGCCAGGCTGCGCAGCAACGTCGTCTTGCCCGAACCGGACGGTCCGGTGACGACCAGCGAGCCGCCCGGCTCCAGCCGGACATCGAGTGGGTCGATCAGACTGTCGCCGTTGGGTTTACGTACCTCCACGTTGTGAATCTCCACCGAGCCGTCCACGCTCGGACTGATCAGCACCGACGGCAGCGCACGCCCCTGCTCGTTGGCGTCGACCAGCCCGTCCAACCGGATGATCGCCGCCCGGTAGGAGGCGAAAGAGTCGTAGGCATTACGGAAGAACGACAGCGAGTCGGAGATGTTGCCGAACGCCGACGCGGTCTGGGTTACGTCACCGAGGTTGATCTGCCCCTGGAACAGCCGCGGCGCCTGGATCGCCCACGGCAGCGGCACGATGGTCTGGCTGACCGTCAGGTTCCAGCCGTAGAAACCGATGCTGCGGTTGACGTAGCGCAGGTAGTTGTCGATGACCGGTTTGAAACGCTTTGACAGCTGGGCACGTTCGGCCCGCTCGCCTCGGTAGAAGCCGACGGCCTCGGCGGCGTCCCGCAACCGCACCAGCGCGTATCGGAAAGCGGCATTGAGCTTTTCATTGCGGAAGCTCAGCCAGATCAACGGACGGCCGATGACGAACGAGATGATGGTGGCCATCAGCACGTAGACGATCACCGTCCAGAACATCACCCGGGGGACCGAAACCCCCAGGACAGTCAGGGTGCCCGAGAGGTTCCACAGGATCGCGGCGAAGGAAATCACCGAGATCACCGACTGCACGGCGCCGAACAGCAGGATGCTGGCGGTCCCGTTGGCCGGCTGATTCGGCCCGTTGCCCGTTCCGGTGGTGAAGATGTCGATGTCCTGCTGGATCCGCTGGTCGGGATTGTCGATCGTGTTGTCGACGAACAGGTCGCGGTAGTAGGCCCTGCCGTCCAGCCAGTCGACGGTGAGGTGATCGGTCAGCCACACCCGCCAGGCCACGATGAAACGCTGGGTCAGATAGACGTCGGCCATCACTCGGGTCACATGCAGCACCGCCATGATGCTGAAGATGCCGATCGACATCCAAAACCCGTGCACACCAGACTGTTTGACAACGTCATCGTCGGATGCGATCCCCTGGACGGCGCTCTGCAACGCGGAATACATGTCGTTGCCCTGATAGCTGAACAACACGTTCAGGCGAACTGCGACCACCACCGAGAGCAACAGCACGCCCACCATCGCCCACACCCGGATGCTCCGGCGCCCGGTGAAGTACCCGCCGGTGATCCGCCAGAACTGACGGCCCCACGGTGTCAGGTAGCGGAGCGCAACCAGCACGGCAAACACGCAGACGGCACTGATCGCCCACGCCTTGGCCGTCCACCACAGCGAATCCGGCAGTGTGTGCGCCCAGTCGATTGAGGTCGTGAACGGCTTGGGGCCCACTGGTGTCGTCTCCTGACGGTCGAGGCGCTCTGAGCGGATGCGGAGCGGAAGTCCTTTGGGGAAGGTACCCGAAGCGTGTCGATAGGCTCCCGATATGAGCGACAAGACCGCCGCCGGGGCCTCGGCCGAACCACTGCACGCGGGCCGGCTGATCGCCCGCCGGCTCAAGGCCAGCGGTATCGACACCCTGTTCACGCTGTCCGGAGGCCATCTGTTTTCCCTCTACGACGGCTGTCGCGAGGAGGGAATCCGGCTCGTCGATACCCGGCACGAACAGGCCGCTGCCTTCGCCGCCGAGGGGTGGTCCAAGGTGACCCGGGTGCCCGGGGTCGCGGCACTGACAGCGGGACCGGGCGTCACGAACGGGATGAGCGCGATAGCCGCCGCGCAACAGAACCAGTCGCCCCTGGTGGTGCTGGGCGGGCGGGCACCGGCAGCGCGCTGGGGGATGGGCTCGCTGCAGGAGATCGACCATGTTCCGTTCGTGGCACCGCTGACCCGTTTCGCCGCTACCGCACAGTCGGCCGACGACGCGGGACGGCTGGTAGACCAGGCGTTGTGCGCGGCGGTCGGGGCACCGTCCGGCCCGGCGTTCGTCGACTTCCCGATGGACCACGTGTTCTCGTTGTCGCAGGATTCCGGCGCCCCCGGCGCCCTCACGGTGCCCCCGGCCGCCGTCACCGCCGATGCCGACGCGCTGGACACAGCTGCCGACCTGCTGTCACGAGCGCAGCGACCGGTCATCATGGCCGGCACCAATGTCTGGTGGGGCCGCGCGGAGTCGGCGCTGCTGCGGTTGGCCGAAGCGCGGCGAATCCCGGTATTGATGAACGGTATGGCCCGCGGCGCGGTGCCGGCCGATCACGCACTGGCCTTCTCCCGGGCACGGTCAAAAGCCCTGAAGGAGGCCGACGCCGCCCTGATCGTCGGGGTGCCGATGGACTTCCGGCTGGGCTTCGGCGGCGTGTTCGGCGAGCAGACGCAGCTTGTGGTGGTCGACCGCGTCCGCCCGGAACGTGACCATCCGCGGCGGGTTGCCGCCGAACTCTACGGCGACCTCACCGCAACCCTGACCGACCTGGCGGGAGTCGGCTCAGCCGATCACCGGGACTGGATCGACGAACTCCGCGGCACCGAGACGGCGACACGAAACCACGAACAAGCCGAACTGGCCGACGATAGGGCCCCGCTGCACCCGATGCGGATCTACGCCGAGCTCGCCCCGCTGTTGGAACGCGACGCGGTGGTCGTCATCGACGCCGGCGATTTCGGTTCCTACGCCGGGCGCGTCATCGACAGCTACCGGCCCGGGTGCTGGTTGGACAGCGGCCCCTTCGGCTGTCTGGGATCGGGTCCCGGCTATGCGCTGGCGGCCAAAATCGCGCATCCCGAGCGGCAAGTAGTGCTGCTTCAGGGCGACGGCGCGTTCGGGTTCAGCGCGATGGAATGGGACACCCTGGTCCGGCACAACGTGCCCGTCGTATCGGTGATCGGCAACAACGGCATCTGGGGCCTGGAGAAACACCCGATGGAGGCGCTTTACGGCTACTCCGTGGTGGCCGAACTACGGCCGGGTACCCGCTACGACGAGGTGGCACGCGCGCTGGGCGGTCACGGTGAGCTGGTGAGCGCACCCGATGAACTGCGCCCGGCCCTCGAAAGAGCCTTCGCCAGCGGCCTGCCGGCCGTCGTCAACGTATTGACCGATCCGAACGTCGCGTACCCGCGCCGATCCAATTTGGCCTGAGCCCGGTCGCGTACCGTTGGGCTGTGCCCAAGACCATCCGCTCCCAACCCGGCCGGCTGAGCAGCCGTTTCTGGCGTCTGCTCGGTGCCAGCACGGAAACGGACCGCGACCGCTCGCTGTCGGTGGTGACCGCTTCGGACGAATACGGCAAGGATGCCGCCGCCCTCAGTGACGACAAGCTGCGCAAGGCGTGCGGCCTGCTCGACCTCGGCAACCTCGCCGACTCCACCGACATCCCGCAGTTCCTGGCGATCGCCCGGGAAGCCGCCGAGCGGGCGACCGGCCTGCGTCCCTTCGACGTGCAACTGCTCGCCGCGCTGCGCATGCTGGCCGGCGACGTGATCGAAATGGCCACCGGCGAGGGCAAGACCCTGGCCGGCGCCATCGCGGCGGCGGGCTACGCGCTGGCCGGCCGGCACGTGCACGTGGTGACCATCAACGACTACCTGGCCCGCCGCGACGCGCAGTGGGTGGGACCGTTGATCGAGGCCATGGGCCTGACAGTCGGCTGGATCACCGGGGAGTCGACGAGCGAAGAGCGCCGGACGGCCTACGGCTGCGACGTAACCTACGCGTCGATCAACGAGATCGGCTTCGACGTGCTGCGCGACCAGCTGGTCACCGACGTCGACGACCTGGTCTCGCCCAACCCCGATGTCGCACTCATCGACGAGGCCGACTCCGTGCTGGTCGACGAGGCCCTCGTACCACTAGTACTGGCCGGTACCACCCACCGCGAGACGCCGCGCCTGGAGATCATCGAGCTGGTCGGCAGACTGAAGTCCGAGGCCGACTATGACACCGACTCCGACAGCCGCAACGTCCACCTGACCGAGGCCGGGGCGCGCAAGGTCGAGAAGGCTCTCGGCGGCATCGACCTGTATTCCGAGGAACACGTCGTCACCACGCTGACCGAGGTCAACGTGGCGCTGCACGCGCATGTGCTGCTGCAGCGCGACGTGCACTACATCGTGCGCGACGACGCGGTCCATCTGATCAACTCCTCGCGCGGCCGCATCGCGGCGTTGCAGCGCTGGCCGGACGGACTGCAGGCCGCGGTCGAGGCAAAAGAGGGTATCGAGACCACCGAGACCGGCGAGGTACTCGACACCATCACCATCCAGGCACTGGTCAACCGTTACTCGACCGTATGCGGCATGACCGGCACCGCGCTGGCCGCCGGCGAACAGTTGCGCCAGTTCTACAAACTGGGCGTCTCGCCGATTCCGCCGAACACCCCCAACGTCCGCGAGGACGAGCTCGACCGGGTCTATATCACCGCCGCAGCCAAGAACGATGCGATCGTCGAGCACATCGTGGAGGTGCACGAAACCGGGCAGCCCGTTCTGGTCGGAACCCACGACGTCGCCGAATCCGAGGATCTGCACGAGCGACTGACCCGTCGCGGCGCGACGGCAGTGCTGCTCAACGCCAAGAACGACGCCGAAGAGGCCCAGGTGATCGCCGAGGCGGGCAAATACGGCGTGGTCACCGTCTCGACCCAGATGGCCGGACGCGGCACCGACATCCGGCTCGGCGGGTCCGACGAGTCCGACCACGACAGGGTCGCCGAATTGGGCGGCCTGCACGTCGTCGGCACCGGCCGCCACCACACCGAGCGGCTGGACAATCAGCTGCGCGGGCGGGCGGGCCGCCAGGGTGACCCCGGCTCGTCGGTGTTCTTCTCCAGTTGGGAGGACGACGTCGTCGCGGCGAATCTCGATCCCAACAAGCTGCCCACCCAGACCGACGAGGATGGCCGGATGGTCAGCCCCAAGGCGGCGGGGCTGCTCGACCATGCCCAGCGGGTTGCCGAGGGCCGGATGCTGGATGTGCATGCGAACACCTGGCGGTACAACCAGTTGATCGCCCAGCAGCGCGCGATCATCGTAGAGCGCCGCAACACACTGCTGCGGACAGCGACCGCGCGGGAGGAACTCGAGGAACTGGCCCCCAAACGGTATGAGGAGTTGCTGGGCACGCTACCCGCCGACGATGCCGAATCCCGGCTGGAGAAGACCTGCCGGCTGATCATGCTCTACCACCTCGATCGCGGTTGGGCCGATCACCTGGCGTATCTGGCCGATATCCGGGAGAGCATCCACCTGCGCGCGCTCGGCCGGCAGAATCCACTCGATGAATTCCACCGGCTGGCAGTCGACGCGTTCGCGTCGCTGGCCGCCGACGCGATCGAGGCCGCCCAGCAAACCTTCGAAACCGCCGATGTCCTCGGGGAGGAGCAGGGGCTGGACCTGTCCAAGCTGGCCCGGCCGACCTCGACGTGGACCTACATGGTCAACGACAACCCGCTGTCGGACGACACCCTGTCCACGCTGAGCCTGCCGGGCGTATTCCGCTGAACCTGATCGTCGCACTAAGGTCACCGCTCATGGAGCCGACGCCCGCGCGGGACCGGGTGCTGACCGTGCCCAACGTGCTGAGCCTGCTGCGGCTGGCACTCATTCCGGTGTTCGTTTATCTGCTATTGGTGTCGCATACCCACAGCTGGGCGGTCGCGATCCTGATGTTCAGCGGCGTGTCCGACTGGGCGGACGGCAAGATCGCCCGGGTCATGGGCCAGTCGTCGCGGCTCGGCGCGCTGCTCGACCCGGCGGTCGATCGCCTGTACATGATCACCGTCCCCATCGTGTTCGCGATGAGCGGGATGGCGCCCTGGTGGTTCGTCCTGACATTGCTGGCCCGGGACGCGGCCCTGGCGGCGACCCTGCCGCTGCTGCGCGGCCGGGGACTCTCGGCGCTGCCGGTCACCTACGTCGGCAAGGCGGCCACCTTCG
This sequence comes from Mycobacterium sp., assembly GCF_047975165.1. Lineage (GTDB taxonomy): Bacteria > Actinomycetota > Actinomycetes > Mycobacteriales > Mycobacteriaceae > Mycobacterium. The sequence continues at coordinate 26,732 of NZ_JBKECZ010000060.1, read as the reverse complement.
CGCTGATGTCGGGCTTCCCGCTGGTGCTGCTGGGCCAGTACGACGCGCAGTGGAGTCGCGTCGTCGGAGCTTGCGGGTGGGCGTTTCTCATCTGGGGGCTGTATATGTACCTGTGGGCATTCGTGCTGTACATGGTGCAGATGGTCCTGGTGCTGCGGCGGATGCCCAGGGTGGGACACCCCCCGGTCACACCGGAGGCGGGCGAACGTGGATGAGCCGGATCGGATGCTCGGCGGATACGACCCCAACGCCGGATACCGCGCCGACACCACCGCCCGGCGGCAACACCTTCCGGTGCCGACGTTGTTGCGATCGCTGCTGTCCGAACACCTCGACCCCGGATATGCCATGGCAGCCGCGGAAAAGAAGCGGCGCAGCGAATCCGGAAATCCCCGGCGGGCGGTATCCGGCTGGTTGTGGCAGGCGTTGGCGGCAACCTTGGTGGCCGCCGTATTCGCCGCAGGCGTCGCCCAGGCCCGCTCGGTCGCCCCGGGCATGCGGTCGGCCCAGCAGTTGCTGGCCGCCAACGTGCGGTCCACCCAGGCCGGCGCCACCGCCCTTGCCCGGCAGCGCAGCACGCTGGCGGCAGAAGTCGACGAGGTCCAGCGGATCACCCTCGCCGGCGACGCAGAAGGCCGGCGACTGTTGAACCGCCTGGACACACTGGACCTGGCGGCGGCGGACACCGCGGTGACCGGCCCCGGCCTGACCCTGACGGTGACCGACCCGGGCGCCGGGCCTAATCTGTCGGACGCGTCCAAGCAGCGGGTGACCGGCAGCCAGCAGATCCTGCTCGATCGGGACCTGCAACTCGTCGTGAATTCGCTGTGGGCAAGCGGAGCCGAAGGCATTGCGGTCGACGGCGCACGCATCGGCCCCAACGTCACCATCCGGCAGGCCGGCGGTGCGATCCTGGTCGACAACAACCCGACGACCAGCCCGTACACCATTGTCGCGATCGGGCCGCCCCATTCGATGCGCGACGCGTTCGACCAGAGTCCCGGTCTGCGCCGGCTCAGGTTGCTGGAGAGCTCTTACGGCGTCGGTGTCAGCGTCGGCGTCGGCGACGGCCTGGCGCTGCCGGCCGGGGCGGTCCGGGACGTCAAATTCGCCAAACCGATCCAGCCGTAGTCGGAGAGATCCTGTGATAATCGTTGGACCGGAGGAGACGCTCGGGCCGACCCCGTGCAATGCGCCCGGGAAGCCAGGGAAGGGAAAAGCGCGCCCATGATCGGAATCGCCGCCCTTGCCGTCGGCATCGTGCTGGGCCTGCTGGTGCATCCCAGTGTTCCCGAGGCCATCCAGCCGTACCTGCCGATCGCCGTGGTCGCCGCGCTGGACGCCGTGTTCGGTGGGCTGCGGGCCTACCTGGAGGAAATTTTCGACCCGAAGGTCTTCGTGGTGTCCTTCGTGTTCAACGTCCTGGTTGCCGCCTTGATCGTCTACGTCGGCGACCAGCTGGGTGTCGGCACCCAGTTGTCCACCGCCATCATCGTCGTGCTGGGTATCCGAATATTCGGCAATACCGCGGCCTTGCGCCGACGGCTGTTCGGTGCCTGACGTTGAGGGGCCGGACGTGAGGGGGCCGGAGGGCGGCGACAGGGGAGACGCGGGTGGCACAGTGGGTGCAGGGGTGACCAACGCGAACGAGCGGACAGCGACACCCCACGGACGTCACAAGCAACCGCGCACCGGGCGCTCCAGAGTGGTGTTCGGGACGCTGGCGGTCCTGCTGTGCCTGGCGGCCGGGGTCGCCGTCGTCACCCAGGTTCGCCAGAACGAGTCCGGCGACTCCCTGGAAACCGCACGCCCGGCAGACCTATTGGTGCTGCTGGATTCGCTGCGGCAGCGGGAGGCGCTACTGAGCGGCGAAGTCACCGATCTGCGCAATACGCTCAACGCCTTGCAGGCGTCGGGCAACAGCGACCAGGCGGCGATCGAGAGCGCCCAGGCCAGGCTGGCCGCATTGTCCATCCTCGCCGGCGTGGTGGGTGCCACCGGGCCGGGTGTTCGGGTCACCATCGCCGACCCCGCTCCCGGGGTGGCGCCCGAGGTGATGCTGGACGTGATCAACGAGCTGCGGGCAGCGGGCGCCGAGGCGATCGAGATCGACGACGGGCACCAGTCCGTGCGCGTTGGGGTGGACACCTGGGTCACCGGCTCTCCCGGCGCGCTGACCATCGACGGCAAGCCGTTCGCGCCACCGTATTCGGTGTTGGCGATAGGCGATCCGCCCACGCTCGCGGCGGCGATGAACATTCCCGGTGGCGCCGAGGACAGCGTGAAGCGGGTCGGCGGAAAGATGTCCGCGCAGCAAGCCGACCGCATCGAGGTGACCACGTTGCGACAACCGAAAGCACGCCAATACGCTCAGCCGGTCAAGTGACGAACGGCATCGAACCGACGAGGACAGGACCACCGTGACCGAAATTCCGACCGATCTGCACTACACCGTCGAGCACGAGTGGGTTCGCCGCAGCGCAGACGACACCGTCCGGATCGGGATCACCGACTTCGCGCAGTCCGCACTCGGCGACGTCGTCTTCGTGCAGCTCCCCGATGTCGGCACCCAGGTCAGCGCTGGCGATTCCTTCGGTGAAGTCGAGTCGACCAAGTCGGTGTCCGACCTCTACGCGCCGGTCACCGGCAGGGTGTCGGCGATCAACGAAGACCTGGGCGGCAGCCCCGCACTGCTGAACTCCGATCCCTACGGCGCCGGCTGGCTGGCCGAACTGCAGGTCGACAGCGCTGAGGTGGCCGCTCTGGATTCGGCCATCGCGGGGCTTCTCGACGCACAGGCCTACCGGGACACATTGGCCGAATGACAATTGCTAAGGTCCGGGACGTGTTGCGGTACCGTCGACATACATACCGGCCAGTGAGGAGCAGCGGGTGACGGACATGGACTCAGCGAGCGGGCACGACCAGGGCGAGGAAGTCACGGTAGAAACGACCTCGGTCTTTCGCGCCGACTTCCTCAACGAACTGGACGCCCCGGCCCAGGCGGGCACTGAGAGCTCGGTATCGGGCGTCGAGGGACTTCCCGCGGGCTCGGCACTGCTGGTCGTCAAACGCGGACCCAACGCGGGTTCCCGCTTCCTGCTGGACCAGCCCATCACGTCGGCCGGCCGCCATCCTGACAGCGACATCTTCCTCGACGACGTCACCGTGAGTCGTCGCCACGCCGAATTCCGGCTGGACAGCGCCGAGTTCAACGTCGTCGACGTCGGAAGCCTCAACGGCACCTACGTCAACCGCGAACCGGTGGATTCGGCATTGCTGGCCAACGGCGACGAAGTCCAGATCGGCAAGTTCCGGCTGGTTTTCCTCACCGGCCCCAAAGGTGACGACGGGGGTTCCGGCACCGAGTGAGCGCACCCGATAGTCCGGCGCTCACCGGGATGTCCATCGGGGGGGTCCTGGATCTGCTGCGGCCGGACTTCCCCGACGTCACTATCTCCAAGATCCGATTCCTGGAAGCCGAGGGACTGGTGACCCCGCAGCGTGCGACTTCGGGATATCGGAGGTTCACCGCCTACGACTGTGCGCGGCTGCATTTCATCCTGACTGCGCAACGCGACCACTATCTGCCGTTGAAGGTGATCCGGGCTCAGCTGGACGCCCAGCCCTACGGGGAATTGCCGACGATCGGATCGCCCTACGGCGTCCCACGATTGGTTCCGCCGGCCGACGGCGACGGCGATGTCGCGAGTACCCGGGCAGCTGCGGTGGCGCCGACGAACGTGCGCCTCAGCAGGGAAGACCTTCTGCACCGCTCCGGGGTCGATGACGCACTGCTGACGGCCGTATTGAAGGCCGGGGTGATCACCACCGGTCCGGGCGGTTTCTTCGACGAGCACGCGGTGACGATCCTGCAATGCGCACGAGCACTGGCCGACTACGGGGTAGAGCCAAGACACATGCGGGCTTTCCGCTCGGCCGCGGATCGCCAGTCCGATCTGATAGCCCAGATCGCCGGGCCGATGGTCAAGACGGACAAGGCCGGCGCCCGCGATCGCGCCAATGAGGTGGCCCGGGAAGTCGCGGCGCTGGCAATCACGTTGCACACCTCGTTGATCAAGTCTGCCGTCCGCGATGTTCTGCACCGCTGAGGACTAGACTTCGGTCGGACACTGCGGCAGGTGCGGAGGGCAGACTCAGATGGGTGAAGTTCGCGTCGTCGGCATTCGCGTCGAACAGCCGCAGAACCAACCCGTGTTGTTGCTGCGAGAAACCGACGGTGACCGGTATCTACCGATCTGGATCGGGCAGTCCGAGGCCGCCGCGATTGCGCTGGAGCAGCAGGGGGTTGAGCCTCCCCGGCCGCTCACCCACGACTTGATCAGGGATCTTCTCGCCGCACTTGGCCATTCGCTCAAAGAGGTGCGGATCGTCGATCTGCAGGGCGGCACCTTCTACGCGGACTTGATTTTCGACCGGGACGTCAAGGTGTCGGCCCGGCCGTCGGACTCGGTGGCGATCGCCCTGCGGGTCAACGTGCCGATCTACGTTGAGGAGCCGGTGCTGGCCCAGGCCGGCCTGCTGATTCCCGACGAGGGAGACGAAGAGTCCGGCGGCGCGGTCCGCGAGGACGAGGTGGAGAAATTCAAGGAGTTTCTCGACAATATCTCCCCCGACGACTTCAAGGCGACCTAGCGGGTTGCGGGCTGGGGCGGCGGGTGCCGGGTGTACCCGCGGAACGTCACGAATGCGTCTCATATCACACAACGGATTGTCGACACGCCCCGCGGTTGCCGGCCGCTGTTGCCGGCGCCCGCCATACTTTGGTGACGAGTTGATGACCGGCCCGGGAAATCACAGCCAGCCAGCAGCGTATGCTCTCTACCACTCGGGCCTGAAGTTCTGCGGCTGTTGAGGCAGCCACTGACGCGGCTTTGACAACAGCCCGATCGGCGAGAGGAAGCACCGTGAGCGAGCAGCCACGCCAAGGAGAGCTGGATCTTGCCGCCCCTGCGGGCCCCACCTCCCGCCACGGTGATGCCGCCGCCAATCAAGTCCCGAATCAACCGGTACAACCTGGTCTTTTCCCCAACGACTCGGTACCCGACGAGCTGGTGGGCTACCGGGGTCCGAGCGCATGCCAGATCTCCGGGATCACCTACCGGCAGTTGGACTACTGGGCGCGCACGTCGCTGGTGGTGCCGTCGATCCGCGGCGCGGCGGGTTCGGGTAGCCAGCGCCTTTACTCGTTCAAGGACATTCTGGTCCTCAAGATCGTCAAGCGGCTGTTGGACACCGGTATCTCGCTGCACAACATCCGCGTCGCCGTGGACCACCTGCGGCAGCGTGGCGTAGAAGACCTGGCCAATATCACCCTGTTCTCCGATGGCACCAGCGTCTACGAATGCACGTCGGCCGAGGAGGTCGTCGATTTGCTGCAGGGCGGCCAGGGAGTGTTCGGTATCGCCGTCTCCGGAGCCATGCGGGAACTGACCGGTGTCATCGCGGACTTCCCCGGTGAGCGCGCGGACGGCGGCGAGTCGATCGTCGCCCCCGAGGACGAACTGGCCTCCCGGCGCAAGCATCGCGACCGCAAGATCGGCTGATGCTCGGCGCTTGGCCGCTGCGCCATGCGCCCGGCGCCCGGCGCCCGGCGCCCGGCGCCGGCAGCGGTGCCTCATTCAGGTTGACAGGTTCCGCGGGCTGGACGCGAAACCTGGATATCGATTGTGAACACAGGGCTTTCACTGTGAACACAGGGCGGGATTTCAGGTGGATTTCCCGCCCACGATTCACAGTCGACGCCCATCGGTGCGCTGCGTCGGAATACCTCACCCATCAACCTCTCAAGCAGCCGCTGGCCAAGTGAGGACAGGGGAGAGGGCCCTCGCCCGGTGCCGCCTAGGATTTCACCCATGCCCGACCGTTTCACCTTCGCAGACCGGCATATCGGCCTCGACGAAGACACCGTGGCCACCATGCTTGCGGTCATCGGTGTCGACTCACTCGACGAGCTGGCCACCACAGCGCTCCCGCCGGAAATCCGCGATGAACTCGGCCCGTCCGGTGTGGCTCCCGGCCTGGACCGACTGCCACCGGCCGCGACCGAGGCCGAGGCGCTGGCCGAACTGCGCACCGCGGCCGCCGCCAATACCGTCGCGGTGTCGATGATCGGGCAGGGCTACTACGACACGCTCACCCCACCGGTGCTGATCCGCAGCATCATGGAAAACCCCGCCTGGTACACCGCCTATACGCCGTATCAGCCCGAGATCAGCCAGGGCCGCCTGGAGGCGCTGCTGAACTTTCAGACCATGATCACCGATCTCACCGGCCTGGAGATCGCCAATGCGTCGATGCTCGACGAGGGCACCGCGGCCGCCGAGGCGATGACCCTGATGCACCGGGCATCGCGGGGGGCCGGAGAGCGGCTGGCCGTGGACGCCGACGTCTTCGGCCAGACCGCGGCGATCCTGGCCACCCGCGCCCGGCCGTTGGGGATCGAGATCGTCACCGCCGATCTTCGCGACGGCCTGCCCGAGGGGGATTTCTTCGGGGCGATCGTCCAGCTGCCCGGCGCCAGTGGTCGGATCATCGACTGGGGCGCCCTGGTCGAGCAGGCTCACGACCGTGGCGCGCTGGTCGCCATCGGGGCCGACCTGCTGGCGCTGACGCTGATCGCACCCCCCGGCGAGATCGGCGCGGACGTCGCCTTCGGCAGCACCCAACGTTTCGGTGTGCCAATGGGATTCGGTGGCCCGCACGCCGGGTACCTTGCCGTGCATGCCGGCCACGCCCGCCAGTTGCCCGGGCGTCTGGTCGGGGTGTCGGTCGACAGCGACGGCACACCCGCCTACCGGCTGGCGCTGCAGACCCGCGAGCAGCACATCCGCCGCGACAAGGCGACCAGCAACATCTGCACCGCGCAGGTTCTGCTGGCGGTGATGGCCGCCATGTATGCCGGCTACCACGGCGCCGAAGGGCTCACCCGGATCGCCCGACGGGTGCATTCGCACGCCGAGGCCATTGCCGGCACCCTGGGTGATGCCGTTGTCCACGACACCTACTTCGACACCGTGCTGGCGCGGGTGCCCGGCCGGGCCGACGAGGTGGTCGCCGCCGCCAGGGCCGGCGGTGTCAATCTGTGGCGGGTGGACGCCGACCACGTGTCGGTGGCCTGCGACGAAGCCACCACCCCGGCGCATGTCACGGCCGTCCTGGACGCGTTCGGTCTCCCGGAAGCGTCTCCGAGACAAGTGGACATCGCAACGCGGACAACGCAATTCCTCACTCATCCGGCGTTCACCCGGTATCGCACCGAAACCTCGATGATGCGCTACCTGCGGACCCTGTCCGACAAGGACATCGCCCTGGACCGGAGCATGATCCCGCTGGGCTCCTGCACCATGAAACTCAACGCCGCCGCCGAGATGGAGTCGATCACCTGGCCGGAATTCGGCCGTCAGCACCCGTTCGCCCCGGCTTCCGATACCGCGGGGCTGCGCAAACTCATCGCCGACCTGGAGTCGTGGCTGGTGGCCATCACCGGGTACGACGCCGTTTCGCTGCAACCCAACGCGGGCTCACAGGGCGAATACGCGGGCCTGCTCGCCATCCACGGCTACCACGCGAGCCAGGGTGAGCCGCACCGGGACATCTGTCTCATCCCGTCCAGCGCGCACGGCACCAATGCCGCATCGGCCGCGTTGGCGGGCATGCGAGTCGTGGTCGTCGGCTGTCACGACAACGGCGACGTCGACCTCGATGACCTGCGCGCCAAGGTCGTCGAGCACGGCGAGCACCTGGCGGCGCTGATGGTCACCTACCCGTCCACCCACGGCGTCTACGAGCACGACATCGCCGACATCTGCGCCGCCGTCCACGACGCGGGCGGCCAGGTCTATGTCGACGGCGCCAACCTCAACGCGCTGGTCGGGCTGGCTCGGCCCGGCAGGTTCGGCGGCGACGTCAGCCATTTGAATCTGCACAAGACGTTCTGTATCCCGCACGGCGGGGGTGGCCCGGGGGTGGGGCCGGTGGCGGTCCGCGCGCATCTTGCCCGATTCCTGCCGGGGCATCCGTACGCCCCCGAGTTGCCGCAGGGATCCCCGGTGTCGGCGGCGCCCTACGGGTCGGCCTCGATCCTGCCGATCAGTTGGGCATTCATCCGGATGATGGGCGCGGACGGCCTGCGGGCCGCGTCGCTGACGGCGATCGCGTCCGCAAACTACATCGCCCGCCGCCTCGACGAGTACTTCCCGGTGCTCTACACCGGCGAGAACGGCATGGTCGCCCACGAGTGCATCCTGGACCTGCGGGGTATCACCAAGACAACCGGGGTGACCGTCGATGACGTCGCAAAGCGCCTGGCGGACTACGGTTTTCACGCGCCGACCATGAGTTTCCCGGTAGCCGGCACCCTGATGGTCGAACCCACCGAAAGTGAAAGCCTCGCCGAAATCGACGCGTTCTGCGAGGCCATGATCGGTATCCGGGCCGAGATCGACCGGGTCGGCTCGGGGGAGTGGCCGGTGGAGGACAACCCCTTACGCGGCGCACCGCACACCGCCGAATGTCTGCTGACCGCCGAGTGGAACCACCCGTACACCCGCGAACAGGCCGCGTACCCGCTGGGCAAGACGCACCGCGCCAAGGTCTGGCCGGCGGTGCGGCGCATCGACGGCGCCCACGGCGATCGCAACCTGGTGTGCACGTGCCCGCCTATCGAGGCGTTCGCCTAGATTCCGGCGGAGTCGGCAGCGTTTCGCCGCCCGGGCCGGGGGAGCCTCAGGCGCCGGATCAGCTCAAGAAATTGTTCACCGCACCGGCCAGCTCGGGGGACGCCGACGTCGAAAGGTTCTGGTAGCTGCCACCGCTGAGCTGGGCGACGGCCTCCCAGGTGGCCCGGTCCGGATCATCGCCGAAGTCGATGACGTTGACCGCGATCGGCTTGGCCGGGTCGGCGTTGGCCTTGATGAAATCCTGCAGCCCCGCCCCGTCCAGCGTGCGATCGGTGTGCGGCCCGGCCGTGATGACCAGGATCGAATTCGCTTGCCCGGACCGGTAGCCGGCCTGCACATTCTCATAGATCATGCGCAACGTGGTGAACGACACCGCCCCGCCGTCCGACGCGTACTGCCTGTCCAGTGCCGCCAGCAGCACCTCCGAGCGCTGTCGGCCGTCTACGTCGTCGGCCAGCGGCCCGGCGGTGACCTCGGTGCGCCCTTCGTGGCCGTCGAAGGTCCACAGCCCGACCACCGCCGTCGGCGGTAGCACCTTGATTCTGCTGTCCAGTGCCGAGACGACATTGGCCAGCCGCGTCCGCCCGCCTCCGTCATCTGTGGGCAGCGACTGGTCGAGCATGATCGTCACCGCCGCCCCCGCGGAGGGGCTGGCCAGGATGTCGGCCAGGGCCGTCCGCTCGGCTTCGTCGCCCACCGACAAAGTCTCTGGCAATGCCTCGAAATTGGTGACCGGACTGGTCGGCGGCTCGATGCCGCTCACCCGGAATCCCGCCGCGGCCAGCTTGGCCAGCTGCTCGGGCTTGTGCATGAACCTGGAGAACGTACTGGCCGCGGTCGTCTGCTCCTCCGACAGCCACGGCCCGCCGAGCAGAACCGTCGGGTAGTCGGCGACCGGGACCGGCCCCGGCGGTATCCACGACGTCAGCTTCTTGTCGGCTTCTTTGGTCGACCGGCCGCGCTGGAACAGTTGCTGCTCGGTGGTGATCACGGCGTGCACCGGTGCGGCTGCCAGCTTGTCGGCGTCGACGCCCGGCCGCAGCAGCGTGTTCATCGCCTCGGTCAGGGAGTCGTCGGTGAGTTCGGGTTGTGCGCCCATCAGGGTGTGCACAGCGCCGACACCGGCTGTCGGGGGTTCTCCCGACGGCGCCGACGCCGCCGCAACCGCCTCCCCGGCCAGGAGCACCGCGTCACCGTTGCCGGCAACGGGCATCGCGAGCCGAAGCGAACCCCAGGCGGGGTGGTTCAACGCAGCCATCGAGTTCGGGTTCGATTGCAGACCGGGCAGTGAGTCCCAGGTTTGATTCTCCAGCACCTGCTCGAACTCGGGGGGCAGAGCCAGCAATACCGGGGAGGTCACCAGCGATCGGCTGTCCACGATGGTTTCGCGGCCCGCCGCCGCGGACAACCGCGCCGCCGAGATCGAACTCCCCGGAATCCACAGTCCCGGCCGGTTTCCGAGCTCCGCCGGCCACGTTCCGATGAGGCCGCCGATGACGGCGTCGGTTCCGGCGGAGCCGACCGTCACCGCCACACAGCGGTCCCCGATAGGCCCGGCCTGGGCGTTGAATCTGTCGGCAAGCTCTTTGACCTGGTCGACAATCGATGCGTCGGCGAGCACCGCGACCGAGTCGTCGCCGCCGATGCAGCGCGCCGCCGCGCTGTGCGAACGGTCGGACAGTGCTTCGCCGAAGAACCGCCACAGGATCACAACGGCGACCACCGCAACCACAGCGGCCAGCGCCACGATCACGCCGATACTCACGCCGCGGCGGCCACCGGCGCTGCGATGCCCGCCCACCCAGTCGCCGAGGCTGCGGTGCCCCGCGCGCGACGCCTCGGGCGGGTTCGGTGCGGCGCCCTCCCACGGGGACGGTGCGAAGTCAGCGGGGGGCGGTGCGAAGTCAGCGGGGGGCGGTGCGAAGTCAGCGGGGGGTGGTGCGAAGTCAGCGGGGGGCGGTGCGAAGTCGGGATAGCCGCCGGGCGCCCAGTGATCGTCGGCCGGCTCGCGCTGCCATCGTTGCCCGGCGACCTCGTGCCCTTCGGCGACCTCGTGCCCGGCGGGCTCGTGCCCTTCGGCGACCTCGTGCCCGGCGGGCTCGTGCCCTTCGGCGACCTCGTGCCCGGCGGGCTCCGGATCCCGGTCGGGGACGAACTCGTCGGGGTCCGGCCTGCTATGCCTACCCATACCGGTACCTAGGTCCTCTCCGTCGGGTCACGTGCAAGTTACCGCAGTTCAGCGGTAATGTCATGCACCCGAGCGGGCCTTGAACTCCCGGCGGCGGCGGTGCAAAATCGGCTCGGTGTAGCCGTTGGGCTGCTCCCCGCCCGAGAGGATCAACTCCTGTGCGGCGAGGAAGGCGATGCTGTCGTCGAAGCCGGGCGCCATCGGCCGATATGCCCTGTCACCCTCGTTCTGCTTGTCCACCAGCGGCGCCATCCGCTCAAGGCTGGCCCGCACATCCTCGGCGGTGATCACGCCGTGGCGCAGCCAGTTGGCCAGCAACTGGCTGGAGATCCGCAGCGTGGCCCGGTCTTCCATCAGCGCGACGTTGTGGATGTCGGGCACCTTTGAGCAGCCGACACCCTGCTCGACCCAGCGCACCACGTAGCCCAGGATCGACTGACAGTTGTTGTCGACCTCCTCGCGGATCTCCTCGGGAGCCCAGGCCAGCTCCTTGGCCAGCGGGATGGTCAGCAGCTCTTCGACGGTGGTGCGGGTCTTGCCGGCGAGCTCGTCCTGAACCGCATCCACATCGACCTGGTGGTAGTGCATGGCATGCAGGGTCGCCGCGGTCGGAGACGGAACCCAGGCGGTGGTGGCGCCGGCCCTGGGCTGGCCGATCTTCTGATCCACCATGTCGGCCATCAGCTCGGTCATCGCCCACATGCCCTTGCCGATCTGCGCCCGGCCCCGGAACCCGGTGACGAGCCCGGCGTCGACGTTGGCGTCCTCGTACGCCTTGATCCAGGTGGTGCTCTTCATCGCGCCCTTGCGGATCATCGGGCCGGCTTCCATCGAGGTGTGAATCTCGTCGCCGGTGCGGTCGAGGAATCCGGTGTTGATGAACACGACGCGGTCGGCGGCGGCCTTGATACTGGCTTTGAGGTTGACCGTGGTGCGCCGTTCCTCGTCCATGATGCCGACCTTGAGGGTGGCCTGCGGCAGTCCGAGGACGTCCTCGACCCGGCTGAACAGCTCGCAGGTGAAGGCCACCTCCGCCGGGCCGTGCATCTTGGGTTTCACGATGTACACCGACCCGGTGCGGCTGTTGACCAGCGGGCCGTTGGCGCCGTCGTTGTCCGCGGCACCGCGGAGCCCGTGGATGGCGATCAGGCCGGTGAACAGCGCGTCCTGAATTCCTTCGGGGACTTCGCTCTCCTGGCCGTCGGGACCGCTGACGACAATGGCGTCGTTGGTCATCAGGTGGCCGACGTTGCGCACGAACAGCAGGCTGCGGCCCGGCAACGTCAATTCCCCGCTCCCGTCGGGTGTGGTGTAGACGCGGTCGGCATTGAGCACCCGGGTGAAGCTCCGGCCGTCCTTGGCCACCTCCTCGGTGAGGTCGCCGCGGTTGAGCCCGAGCCAGTTGCGGTAGCCGACCACCTTGTCCTCGGCGTCGACCGCGGCCACCGAATCCTCGAAGTCCATGATGGTGGTGATCGCCGACTCGAGCACCACGTCCTTGATGCCGGCGGCGTCGGTGCTGCCGACCGGCGACTGCGGGTCGATCAGGATCTCGATGTGCAGGCCGTGGTTGACCAGCAGCACCGACCAGTCGGGGGAGCCGACCGAACCGCGGTACCCGACGAACTTGTCCGGGCCGGCCAAGCCGGTGACCTCACCGCCGGCCTCGACCTGCAGCCGACCGTCGACGATGCTCACTCCCGTCGCAGCGGTCCAGGAACCCGATGCCAGCGGCACCGCGGAGTCGAGGAAGTTGCGCGCATAGGCGATGACTTTGTCCCCGCGCACCTTGTTGTAGCTCGACCCCTTCCCGGCCCCGTCGTCCTCGGAGATGACGTCGGTGCCGTAGAGCGCGTCGTAGAGCGAACCCCAGCGGGCATTGGCGGCGTTGAGCGCAAACCGCGCGTTGAGCACCGGCACCACCAGCTGCGGGCCGGCGGTGGTGGTGATTTCGTCGTCGACGCCCGAGGTGGCGATGGTGAAGTCGTCCGGCTCGGGTTGCAGGTAGCCGATCTCGGTGAGGAACTGCCGGTAGGCGTCGGCGTCGAGCGGTTCGATCACCCGCTGGCGGTGCCACTTGTCGATCTGAGCCTGCAACTCGTCGCGGAAAAGCAGCAGCTCCCGGTTCCGCGGGGTGAGGTCGGTGACCACTTTGTCGACGCCCGCCCAGAAGCTGTCCGGGTCGATTCCGGTTCCGGGCAGGGCCTCGTTGTTGACGAAGTCGTACAGCACCCGGGCCACTCGCACCGTGCCCACCGGAACACGATCAGTCATGTTTCTCCTCCGTACCGGCCATTTCCTGCCCTCAGATCATACGTGCGCCGCGACCGCGTTCCCTGACAGCCGCACCCGGGCCCCGGTCAGGGCCGCTGCGCCGCGCTGCGGGTCCCCCCGACCAGGTCTTCCACCAGGTCCTCCAGTGCCAGCAGGGCGACGATGTCGCCAACGCCGGTCCCGGCCTCCCCGTCATCGGCGGTCACCAGGGCCAGATGGCTGTTGCTGCGCCGCAACCGTGACAGGGCATCGGGCAGGGTGAGCGAGCGCGGCAACCGGGGCAGGGGGCGTACCAGCGACGCGTCGATCACGGTCTGCGGGTCGGTGCCGAGGGCGAGCACGTCCTTGATGTGCAGATAGCCGATGTAGGTGCCGGCGGTGTCGACCACCGGAAACCGGGAGTAGCCGGTGTGGGCCAGTGCGTGCTCGACCGCGCCGATGGTGGGGCCCGAGCCCGGTGCGGCCACCGGCACGGCCTGGATTTCGGCCAGCGGCATGGCGAGGTCGCCGACGATACGGGTGCGAACCCGCAGCGCACGAGTGAGCCGAACGTGCTCCTGGGCATCCAGCAGACCTTCGGACAGCGACTCGGCGATCATGTCCGACAGTTCGACCGTCGACACCGTGACGGCCAGTTCGTCCTTGGGTTCGACCCGGAGCAGGCGCAGTATCGCGTTGGCGCACTTGTTGTAGAGCACGATCACCGGCCGCGCGACCCGTGCGTACGGCAGGTACACCGGCACCAGCAGCATCGCGGTGCGTTCCGGGCCGGCCAGTGCGATGTTCTTCGGCACCATTTCTCCGAGCAGTACGTGCAGGGTCACCACCAGGGCCAGCGCCACCGCGAACGCCAGGGTGTGCACCAGGGCAGGATGGATACCGGTCATGCCGAACCAGCCGGTCAGTATCCCGGCGACGGCCGGTTCGGCGATGCGGCCGAGTAACAGCGAGGACACCGTGACACCCAACTGTGCCCCCGCCAGCATCGCCGGCAGCTGTTCACCGGCCCGGATCACCGTCACCGCCCCGGCCCGGCCCTGCTCGGCCAGCGCCTCCAGCCGGTCGCGCCGGGCCGCGATCATCGCGAACTCCGCCGCCACGAAGAACGCGTTGGCGGCAATCAGCAGGATCGCCAGCAGGACCGCGAGCAGCGGGTTCATCGGCCACTCGGTTCGGCGGTTCTGGCCTCCGGAGTGCCCGACGGTTCGGGCCTACCGTCCGGCGGGGTCAATTCGAGCAGGTCGATGCGGCGCCCATCCAGCCGGACCACCTTCGCCCGCCAACTGGACAGCGGATCGACCAGGCCGTCGCGGCCCAGCGCGGGCACCTCGACCGATTCTCCGGCAACGGGGATGTGTCCGAGCTCGCGCAGCACCAGCCCGCCGATGGTCTCGTAGTGCCCTTCGGGAGCCCGGTACCCGATCGCGGTCTGAACTTCGTCGATACGCAGCAGGCCCGAGACCCGCCAGCCGCTGCCGTAGGCCATCACGTCCGGTGTCGCGTCGTCGTGCTCGTCGCGGACGTCGCCGACGATCTCCTCGATCAGGTCCTCCACGGTGACCATTCCGGCCGTGCCGCCGTATTCGTCGACGACCATCGCGGTCTGCAGGGGGTGGGCACGGATCTCCGCCATGACGGCGTCGCCGTCCAGGGTCGACGGCACCACCGCGATCGGCATGGCGACCGTGGTGAGCAACGTTTTCGCCCGCCCGGCGGGGGGAATCTGGAAAACCTGTTTGACGTGGACGATTCCGACGGTGTCGTCGAGGTCGCCCTGCACGATCGGGAACCGGGAGAAGCCGGTGTCGGCAACCGCGGCGACCAGGTCGGCGAAGGTGTCGTCGGTCTGCAGGGAGACGATCTTGGAGCGCGGTGTCATCAGTTCCTCGGCGGTCCGGGCGCCGAACTGCAACGATCGGTCCATCAGCGATGCGGTGACGTCGTCGAGCAACCCGCTGCGCGCCGAGGTGCGAACCAGCGACACCAGCTCCTGGGAGGTCCGCGCCGAACGCAACTCCTCGGCGGGCTCGACACCCAGCCGGCGCACGATCCAGTTCGCCGTCCCGTTGGTCAACCGGATCGCCGGGGTGAACAACGCCGAGAACGACCACTGGGGCAATACCACCGCACGGGCGGTGGGCAGCGGCCGGGCCACCGCGAGATATTTGGGCACCAACTCGCCGAACACCATCGACACCGACGTCACGACCACCAGCGCCAGGAACAGGGTCAGCGCCTCGGCCATCCGGTCGGACACCCCGATCGACGCCAGGCCCGGATGCGGCAGCTCGTCGACCAGCGGATCGGTCAGGTAGCCGGTGGCCAGGGTGGTCACCGATATGCCCAGCTGCGCGCCGGACAATTGAAACGACAGCCGGTGGTGAGCCCGCTGGATGAATCGGTCGCGACCGCCGCCGCGACGGGCATTGGCGTCGACGGTGCTGCGATCCAGGGCCGTCAGCGAGAACTCGGCCGCCACGAAAATCGCGGTGCCGGCCGTCAGCGCCAGAATGGCCAGCACGCTGGCCACCGTGCTCGTGTGGGTCATATGTATTTCACCAGCCGGTGGGCAGCGGATGCCCCTCGGCGAAGCCCGCGGCCGACTGCACGCCCACCACCGCCCACTCGTGCAGCTCCGCCAGTGTCGACGCACCCACATAGGTGCAGGTGCTGCGCACCCCCGAGGTGATGTGGTCCAGCAGGTCCTCGACGCCGCCGCGGGCCGGGTCCAGGCCCATCTGCGACGCCGAAATTCCCTCCTCGAAGAGCGCCTTGCGGGCCCGGTCGAACGGGCTGTCCGAACCGGTACGAGCCACCACCGCCCTCTTCGACGCCATGCCGTAGCTCTCCTTGTACGGCTGGTCGTCGCTGTCGCGCATCAGATCTCCGGGCGATTCGTAGGTGCCGGCGAACCACGATCCGATCATCACGTTGGACGCACCCGCCACCAGCGCCAGCGCTACGTCGCGCGGATGCCGGATTCCGCCGTCGGCCCAGACGTGTCCGCCGAGTTGCCGTGCCGCGTCGGCGCACTCGAGAACCGCGGAGAACTGCGGGCGCCCGACGCCGGTCATCATCCGGGTCGTGCACATCGCGCCGGGGCCGACGCCGACCTTGACGATCCCGGCGCCCGCCTCGATCAGGTCCCGGGTTCCCTGGGCGGACACCACGTTTCCGGCAGCCAGCGGCACACCCAGGTTCAGCGACGAGATCGTCCTGAGCGCTTCGAGCATCTTGACCTGGTGTCCGTGTGCGGTGTCCACCACCAGCACATCGACACCCGCGTCGACCAGGGCCTGCGCCCTGGTGGCCACATCGCCGGTGATGCCCACCGCGGCACCGATGCGCAACCGGCCCGCACCGTCGACGGCCGGACGGTAGATCCCGGTCCGGATCGCCCCGGTGCGGGTCAGCACCCCGGCCAGCGAACCGTCGGCGGCGGTCACCACCGCGACGTCGATGGGCGCGTGTTCGAGCAGATCGAAGATCTTGCGCGGCTCCGTACCCTCCGGTGCGGTGACGAAATCGCCGGCGGCGACGTCGCGCACCCGGGTGAACCGGTCCACTCCGGCGCACGACGATTCGCCCACCACACCGACCGGGTGCCCGTCGTGAACCACCACTGCCACCCCGTGCGCCCGCTTGTGGATCAGCGCCATCGCATCGGACACCGAGTCATCGGGTGTCAGCGTCACCGGTGTGTCGAGCACCAGGTCGCGGCTCTTGACGAACTGGACGGTCCGTTGGGCGGCGGGAATCGGCAGATCCTGCGGCAGGATCACGATGCCACCGCGGCGGGCCATGGTTTCGGCCATTCGGCGTCCCGCTACCGCAGTCATGTTGGCGACCACGACCGGAATCGTGGTCCCGGAGCCGTCGGCGGTGGACAGGTCGACGTCGAAGCGCGACGCGACATCGGAGCGATTGGGCACGATGAACACGTCGTTGTAGGTCAGGTCGAAGGTGGGCCGCTGCCCGTCCAGGAATTTCATCGTCTTGGCGGTGTCATCGTCTCGGGTATCTCGTCGGCTGGCGGTCAGGCACGTACTTCGCTTCGGTCTGCGCTCCACAGCGTATGAAACTTCTTCTCCGGCTCCTCGTCGATGCGCCCATAGGTGTGTGCGCCGAAGAAGTCGCGCAGACCCTGCGTCAGCGCCGCGGGCAGCCTATCGGTCCGTAGCGCGTCGTAGTAGGACAGCGCCGAGGCGAATCCGGGAACCGGAATGCCCAACCCGGTGGCCGTCACCACCACCCGGCGCCAGCTGTCGATCGCCGCCTCGATCGCGCTGCGGAAGTAGGGGGCTGCCAGCAGGGTGGGCAGATCGGGCTGCTCGTTATAGGCGGCTTTGATCCGGTTGAGGAACTTGGCCCGGATGATGCAGCCGCCACGCCAGATGGTCGCCAGGTCGCCGGGGGTGATGTGCCAGCCGTATTCGGCGCTGCCGGCCTGGATCTGGTTGAAGCCCTGGGCGTAGGCGATGATCTTGGACGCATACAGGGCCCGGCGGACGTCCTCGGTGAATCCGGCGGCGTCAACCGGCGCGGCGCCGAGGTTGCCCGCCGCCATGCCGGCGGCTGCCGCCCGCTGGGCCACCGATCCCGACAGTGCCCGGGCGAACACCGCCTCGGCGATGCCGGTGACCGGCACACCGAGGTCCAGGGCCGACTTCACCGTCCACCGGCCGGTGCCCTTCTGTTCGGCCTCATCGACGATGACGTCGACCAGCGGCCTGCCGGTCCGGGCGTCGGTCTGGCGCAGCACCTGCGCGGTGATTTCGACGAGGAAGCTGTCCAGGTCGCCGTCGTTCCACTGCTCGAAGACGTCGGCGATCTCTCCGGCGGACTTGCCCAGCGCGTCGCGCAGCAACTGGTAGGCCTCGCCGATCAGTTGCATGTCGGAGTATTCGATGCCGTTGTGCACCATCTTCACGAAGTGGCCGGCACCGTCGGGGCCGATGTGGGCGCAGCACGGCACCCCGTCGACGTGCGCGGAGATCTCTTCGAGTAGCGGGCCCAGGGATTCGTAGGACTCCGCGGGCCCGCCGGGCATGATGGCGGGCCCGTTGAGCGCGCCTTCCTCGCCGCCGGAGATGCCCGCGCCCACGAAGTGCAGGCCGCGTTCCCGCATCGCCCGCTCGCGGCGGATGGTGTCGGTGTAGAGCGCGTTGCCGCCGTCGATGATGATGTCGCCCTCGTCCATGGCGTCGGCGAGCTCGTCGATGACGGCGTCGGTGGGGCCGCCGGCTTTGACCATGATGATGACCCGCCGGGGTTTTTCCAGCGCGGCCAGGAATTCGGGGATCGTCTGGCTGCGCACGAAATCGCCTTCGGAGCCGTGTTCGGCGAGCAGGGCATCGGTCTTGGCGACCGAGCGATTGTGCAGCGCCACGGTGTAGCCGTGGCGGGCGAAGTTGCGGGCCAGGTTCGAACCCATCACCGCCAGGCCGGTGACGCCGATCTGGGCGGTCGCGGTGTGCGAATCAGGTGAATTCAATGGGTGTCCCGTCCTCAGTTGCCGACCAGCCGGTACAACTCGGTCAGCCACGGTATGGCCAACGCGATGGTGGGCACCACCAGCACTGCCGCGGCTGCCAGGTAGACCCCCGTCGACAGCAGCAGGCTGTTGCCCCGGCCGGTCAGCCGTCGTATCCGCAGCACGGTGGTGGGTCCGCCGGCCGCCAGCGCCCCGGCCGGGGCGCGGCCCGTCGCGCAGGTGACCAGCGCCCGGGCCAGGGGAGTGCGGCCGGCGGCACGGACCGCGGCGTCGTCGGCCAGCAGTTCCACGAGCAGCCTGACCGCATCCAGCGCGTGCGCGCTGCGCACGACCCGCGGGAACGCCGTGTGCAGGGCGGTGAACGCCTCCAGGACCAGATCGTGGCGCGCCCGGAGGTGCGCCCGCTCGTGGGCCAGGATCGCGGTGACCTCGGCGCCGTCCAGGGCGGTCAGCGTGCCCGCGCTGACGACGACGCGGCTGCGCATCCCGGGCAGGCAGTAGGCCAGTGGCTCGTCGACCTCCAGGACCCGCAGATCGCGTGTCCGGGCACACCCGTCGGCGGTTACCGTCTCCGGTCCCATCCCGACGAGGTCGACGATCATGCGGTGGCGGGCCCGCCGTTTGCGGGTCGCCACCGCCCCGCGGACCACCGCGACCACCAGGCGTGTGCCGACCACCAGCGTCAGGGCGAACACGGTCAGGTATGCCAGCCACAGCGGCCAGCCGAGGCGACCATGAGCGTCGAGGATTCCCGCGGTGGGGCGTCCGTCCGCGCCGGGCATGAGAAGCCGGCTGCCGATGGCGATACCGGCGCTGAATGTGGAGAGCGCCGCGGCCAGGGCGACCGCCTGCCACAGCACCATCGCGGCCCGTGGGGCACGCAGCTGCCACTCGGCGCGGGCCAGCGCAGCCGGGGTCGGACCGGCCAGCAGCACCGCGATGAGGGTGAATGCCAGCGCAGACACGCCGATAGTCTCCCTCAGCGGCCCCCCGCAGGTCCAGCGGAATAATCATGCTGCTGCGTTTCCAGCGTGGCCAGGGCGCGCCGCAGCGCATCCGCCTCGTCGGCATTCACCCGTTCGACGAAATGCACCAGCACTGCCTGGCGGCTGCCGGGGTCCTCGGCTTGAGCGAGCGCGTCGACCATCAACCCGGCGACCAGTTCGTCGCGGCCGTGAACCGGCGCGTAGCGGTGCGCCCTGCTGTCCCGGATCTGTGAGACCAGGTTCTTCTTCGCCAATCGCTGCAGCACCGTCATCACCGTCGTGTAGGCCAGCTCCCGGTTGACCGATATCGCCCGGTGAACTTCGCGGACGGTTTGAGGCTGGGCGGTGGACCACAACTGGTCCATCACGACGCGTTCCAGATCCCCCAGCCGCATCAGCTTGGGCATGGTTCTTCTCCTGAGTTTCCCAACAAGAGTACTCCCGATATTGCTCACACCAGCCCCTTGAATATTAGGGCAGCCTTGCCTACTATAGATGAGGTCGAGCGAAACAACCGGCTGCGGAAGTGTCCTGAGGGCTGCAGTGACCCCCGGCCAACTCGATCGGCGAGCCCCGTGCCATTGGCGCGGGGCTCGCCTGTTTCACCGGCCCGATGGTGTAGACACAGGGGGTGCCGTCCCCGCTCGATCCCGAATCCGTCGCCGCGTTCGACAGCGAACTCGGACTGCAATTCACCGAGGTGACCCCCGATGGCGCCCGCGCCCAGTTGGAGGTGAAACCCAAGCTGCTGCAACCGATGGGCCTGGTGCACGGCGGCGTCTACTGCTCGATGGTCGAAAGCATGGCCAGCGTGGCGGCCTACACCTGGCTGGCCGCGCACGGCGGCGGAAACATCGTCGGCGTCAACAACAACACCGACTTCCTGCGTGCCATCACCGCCGGCATGCTCTACGGCCGGGCCGAGCCGGTGCACCGTGGCCGGCGCCAGCAGCTGTGGCTGGTGACGATCGCCGACGACGGCGGTCGTCTCGTGGCCCGCGGCCAGGTGCGGCTGCAGAACCTGGAGGCGCGGCCGGCCGGCGACTGAGCGCGCTTCGCCGGGATCAGCTCGCGGCCTTGGTGATGGGGTCCGGCCCCTGGGCCTCGGCGGCCAGCTCGGCCAGCTGTTCGAGCCGGGTCCGCGCGAACGCCTGCTGATCGGTGATGGCCAGCTGGCCGCGACGAGTGCTCAGGAAGGTGACCGTCCACGACAGCAGCGTGGCGATCTTCGTCTTGAACCCGACCAGGTACACCAGGTGCAGCACCAGCCAGATCAGCCATGCGGTGAATCCGCTGAACTCCAGCGGGCCGATCTTGGCCACCGCGGAAAACCGTGACACCGTCGCCATCGAGCCCTTATCGAAGTACTGGAACGGTTCGCGTTCGGCGGGGTCGGCGCCGGCCAATTCGGACTTGATGGTGGTGGCGACGTATTTGCCGCCCTGGATCGCCCCCTGGGCCACCCCCGGCACCCCCTCGACCGCGGCCATGTCGCCGATGACGAAGACGTTGGGGTGTCCGGGCAGCGACAGGTCGGGCAGCACCTTGACCCGCCCGGAGCGGTCGAGTTCGACCTCGCACTGCTCGGCGAGGTTGCGGCCCAGCCGGCTGGCCTGCACGCCGGCCGACCACACCTTGCACGCCGATTCGATACGGCGCTCGGTGCCGTCGGCATCCTTGACCGTGATGCCGTTGCGGTCCACGTCGGTGACCATGGCGCCGAGCTGAATCTCCACGCCCATCTTCTCCAGCCTGGCTGCCGCCCGCTCGCCCAGCTTCTCGCCGAACGGGGGCAGCACCGCAGGCGCGGCGTCGAGCAGAATGACGCGAGCCCTGGCCGAGTCGATGTCGCGGAACGCGCCCTTGAGGGTGTGCTCGGCCAATTCGGCTATCTGCCCGGCCATTTCGACGCCGGTCGGCCCGGCGCCGACCACGGTGAACGTCAGCAGTTTGGCCCGGCGTTCCGGGTCACCGGACCGTTCCGCCTGTTCGAACGCACTCATGATGCGGCCACGCAGTTCCAGTGCGTCGTCGATCGACTTCATCCCGGGTGCGAATTCGGCGAAATGGTCGTTGCCGAAGTAGGACTGGCCGGCCCCGGCCGCCACGATCAGGCTGTCGTACGGCGTCCGGTAGGAATGGCCGAGCAGGTCCGATTCGACGGTGCGGGTGGTCAGGTCGATGTGGGTGACCTTGCCCAGCAGAACCTGGACGTTGCGCTGTTTGCGCAGCACCACCCGGGTGGGGGGCGCGATCTCGCCCTCGGAGATGATCCCGGTTGCCACCTGGTACAGCATCGGCTGGAACAGGTGATGTGTGGTGCGGGCGATCAGTGTGACGTCGACGTCGGCGCGTTTGAGTTTCTTTGCCGCGTTGAGCCCGCCGAACCCCGATCCCACGATCACAACACGATGACGACGACGCGGCTGGACTCCGGGTTCTTGCTCGGAACTCATTCTTCGCGACTCCTGGCGGGATTCTCCTCGGACGGGCTCAGGCGAACTGGGCCAGCGCGCCGTGACTGACGTGCAGCGTCTGCCCGGTGATGTGCCGGGCCGCCGGAGTGGTCAGGAACAGCGAGAGCCGGGCGATCTCCTCGGCGACCGGTACCGGTGTGCGCGACAGGCCGGGGTAGCCCGCCTGGCTGCTGCGGCCGCAGGCGACGGCGTTGACCGTGATGCCGCGGGTGCCGTAGACCTCTGCCTGCCCGCCGACCCAGTCGGCGAGAGCGGCCTTGATCGCAGCGTCGATACTGCCCACAGCCGGATTCTCGGTCAGTACGCCGATGATGTTGCCGCCCGAACGCAGCTGGTCACCGACACACCGCACGGTCAGCACCGCCGACAGCAGGGTGGCATCCAGGGTCCGGCGCCATGCGGTGGCCGTGTCCGCCAGCGAGTAGGTGCGCGGGTCGCCGGCCTCCCAGGTGGGTGCCGGGACGTTGACGATGGTGTCCAGATGGTGGGGGAACTGCGTGCGCGCTGCTTTGAGGCTGGCTGGGTCGGTGGTGTCGCACACGATGGCCTCGGCGTCGAGTTCCCCGGCCGCGACCGCGAGCTCGGCTTCGCCCGCGCCGACCAGGGTCACCCGGTGGCCGTCGTCGCGAAAACCCTGGGCAACCGTGCGCCCGAGAGCGGTGTCACCGCCAGTGACTACAACCTCCACCGCCTCGACCTCCTCAGTCTCAGTCTCAGTCCTAATTCCCGTTCTCGGCCCGAGCCTCCGGCCTCCAGCCCCGGGCTCCAGGCCCCGGGTTGCCGACGCCCGGGACTCCGGCCCGGGATCGCGATTCATGTTACTGGAGGGTAGCTACTTCGGTGAAACTCGGCGACGCCGCGACTCGCGGTTGGTTCGGATAGCTGGTCAGCGGCGACGCCGTACCGATAGATTCGATGAGTGCGTCGCATCGCGGTAATGGCCGGTGTGCTCGTCTTCGTGCTGGCCGGTTCGGTGTCGGGGTGTCACCGTGTGCACAGCCGGCCGGATGCCCGGTCGCTGGTGGTGTTTGCCGCGGCCTCGCTCAACAGCGCATTCACCCGGATCGGCCAGCGGTTCCAGGCCGACAACCCCGGCGTGAACGTCACGTTCAACTTCGCCGGCTCCTCGGAGCTTGCGACTCAGTTGACCGAGGGGGCCAGGGCCGACGTGTTCGCCTCGGCCGACCGCGCACAGATGGGCCGGGTCGGCGACGCCGGACTTCTGGCCGCGGACCCGACCGACTTCGCCACCAACACCCTGATGATCGTCACCGCGCCGGGCAACCCGAAGGGCATCGACACCTTCGCCGACCTGGGCCGGCCCGGGCTGGCCGTGGTCGTCTGCCAGCAGCCGGTGCCGTGCGGGGTCGCCGCGTGGCGGATCGAAGAGGCCACCGGAATCTACCTGCAGCCGGCCAGCGAGGAGCCGAGCGTTGCCGACGCACTCAACAAGGTCAGCAGCGGGCAAGCCGATGCGGCACTGGTCTATCGCACCGCCGCCGCCGATGCCGGGGCCGCGGTCGCGGCAATCACATTTCCCGAGGCTGCCGGCGCGGTGAACGTCTATCCCATCGCGGTGCTGAACACGGCGGCCGACACCGCCCTGGCACAGAGTTTTGTGGCCATGGTCACCACCGGGGCGGGCCGGCAGATCCTCGACCGGTCCGGTTTCGCCCGGCCCTGAAAGACCCCGTGGACACACCAGCCGGCCCGCCGCGGTGGGTGTATGTACCCGCGGCCCTGGGGACGGTGTTCGTGGGGCTGCCGCTGCTGGCGATTGCGCTGCGCGTCGACTGGCCGCATTTCTGGAGCCTGATCAGCAGCGACTCCTCGGCGACGGCACTGCTGCTGAGCCTGAAGACCGCGGCCGCGAGCACGGCGCTGTGCGTCGTTCTGGGTGTTCCCATGGCGCTGGTGCTGGCGCGCAGCCGGTGGCCGCTGGTGCGGCTGCTGCGCCCGGTGATCCTGCTGCCGCTGGTGCTTCCGCCGGTGGTCGGCGGTATCGCGCTGCTCTACGCGTTCGGCCGGCTCGGCCTGCTGGGCCGGTATCTGGAATCAGCCGGGATGCACATCGCGTTCAGCACCACCGCCGTGGTGCTGGCGCAGACGTTCGTCTCGCTGCCGTTCCTGGTGATCTCCCTGGAGGGCGCCGCCCGGAGCGCCGGTGCCGGCTACGAGATGGTGGCGGCGACTCTCGGGGCCCGGCCGACCACGATCTGGTGGCGGGTGACCCTGCCGTTGCTGCTGCCGGCCCTGGCGGCCGGGGCGGTACTGGCGTTTGCCCGCGCACTGGGGGAGTTCGGCGCGACGCTGACCTTCGCCGGATCGCTGCAGGGCGTGACCCGCACCCTGCCACTGGAGATCTACCTGCAGCGGGTCTCCGACCCGGATGCCGCAGTAGCTCTGTCCCTGCTGTTGGTCGCGGTCGCGGCACTGGTGGTGTTGGGGCTGGGTTCGCGCCGGTTGACCCCGGGCGGCGCGGGGTAGTCGGCGATGAGCGACATGCACCTGCGCGCGGTGGTGGCCGATCGTGGCCTTGACGTGGAGTTTTCGGTCTCCGCGGGCGAGGTGCTGGCCGTGCTCGGGCCCAACGGCGCCGGAAAGTCGACACTGCTGCACGTGATCGCCGGGCTGGTCCGCCCCGATACCGGTGTGGTGCGCCTGGGCGACCGCGTGCTGACCGACACCGCAACGGGGATTCAGGTGGCGCCCCACCGGCGCCGGGTCGGGGTCCTGCTGCAGGACCCGTTGCTGTTTCCGCATCTCAGTGTCACGGCCAACGTCGCGTTCGGCCCCAACAGCCGGCGCCGGACGCTGCCGCGGGGCCGGGCGGGCCGGCTGAGGGACCGGGCGTCGGCGTTGGGGTGGCTTCGCGAAGTAGGCGGCGAGGCATTCGCCGACCGCAGGCCCGCGCAATTGTCGGGGGGACAGGCCCAGCGGGTCGCGATTGCTCGGGCGTTGGCCGCCGAATCCGAGATATTGCTGCTCGACGAACCGCTGGCCGGGCTCGATGTCGACGCCGCCGCGTCGATTCGAGTGGTGTTGCGGGAGGTGGCCGCCCGCAACGGCTGTGCGGTCCTACTGGTCACCCACGACCTGCTCGACGTCTTTGCCCTGGCCGATCGGGTGTTGGTGCTGGAATCCGGCGTCATCTCCGAGATCGGCCCCACCGCCGAAGTACTCGCGGCGCCGCGCAGTCGTTTCGGCGCCCGGATCGCCGGTGTCAATCTGGTCGCCGGAGCGATCGGGCCCGATGGCGCGCTGCATACCCGGTTCGGGCAGACCTGGCGCGGCACCGTGCAGACGGGTGCGGCGCCGGCGAACGGACATCAAGCCGTAGCGGTGTTCGCCCCGGCAAGCGTGGCCGTATCCGCCGGCCCGCCGCGCGGCAGCACCCGCAACGCCGTCGAGGTGGCCGTCGCCGAAGTCCAGGCCCGCGGCCCGGAGGTGCTGGTGCGCGGCGCCGATCAGCCCGACGGGCGTCCCGGCCTGGCCGCCGTCATCACCCCGGATGCCGCGGCGGAATTGCAGCTCACACTCGGTGTCCGGGTGTGGTTCGGGGTCAAGGCGGCCGAGGTCGCGCTGCACCCTGCGCAGCACCGGCGCGGGGACGGCTGACCGCTGAGGCGAACCCGCGGGCAACGAACCGCGGAGACACCCGCCGGGCGATCCTTGCATCGCGGCGCCGACACGGTAGGTTGTCGCCATGCATGAGCTTCACCCGAATTCCTCCCGCCACAAGGGGAGCCGGGCCTCGTGGGCCATGGCCGCTGCGGCCAGTGCCGCCGTGATGAGCCTCGGCCTCGGCTTCGGCCTCGGCTTGCCGGCGACCGCGACCGCCGACCCGGCGCCGGTGCCCCCTGCCCCTGCCCCGGCCCCTGCACCGCCCGGCGCTCCCGAGGCCCCACAGCCCCCGGCCGACGCCCCGATGCCGCCGCCGCCCAACGCGCCCCCGCCGCCGGACCCGAACCTGGTGCCGCTTCCGCCCGATCCGAACGCGCCACCGCCACCACCGCCGGAGGCGCCGCCCCCACCGGCGATAGCGACCAACGCCATCGGCGGGTTCAGCTTCGCCATCCCCGGCGGCTGGGTGGAATCGGACGCGTCGCACCTGGACTACGGGTCCGCACTGCTGAGCAAAACCGTCGGTGCGCCTCCGATGCCGGGCCAGGCGCCACCGGTGGCCAACGACACCCGCGTCGTGCTCGGCCGGCTGGACCAGAAGCTCTACGCCAGCGCGGAAGCCAACAACTCCAAGGCGGCAGTCCGCCTGGGGTCCGACATGGGCGAGTTCTTCATGCCCTACCCCGGCACCCGGGTCAACCAGGAAACGATTCCGCTCAATGCCGCCGGCATGTCGGGCAGCGCCTCCTACTACGAGGTCAAGTTCAGCGACGCAGCCAAACCGAACGGCCAGATCTGGACCGGCGTGATCGGAACCGCGGAGGGGGCCGCACCCGCCGGCCCCCCGCAACGCTGGTTCGTGGTGTGGCTGGGAACCTCCAACGATCCGGTCGACAAGGGCGCCGCGAAGGCGATGACCGAATCGATCCGACCCTGGGCGCCTCCGCCGGACCCGGATGCCGAGCCGGCTCCGGGCGCACCGGTTCC
>NZ_JBKECZ010000059.1:0-5709 GCF_047975165.1 Mycobacterium sp. | reverse complement strand
GGGGCGGCGGTGCGCCGGTCCGCCGGTCCGCCGGTGCGCCGGTGCGCCGGTGCGCCTGTCGAATCGTCGAGATGACCCGAACACACCGCCCTTGCCCACACCACTCGCCGGGACGTTCCCCGCACCGATCCGCCGCACACCCCCGACTGCAAAGAGCCGGTTCAGTTGACTGCGCCGAGCGTGAAGCTACGGCGTAGCTTCACACTCGACGCCGTAGCTTCACACTCGACACCCCAGGCGCATACGCGCGGCGGCCGATCCTCGATACGGCCGCCACGGCGGACACCCCCGAAGACCCAGCGCACGATCCCCCTGCCCAACCGCATCGAATGACTGCCATTCGAAGCCCGCGGATGCAGACCCCGCTACACCCTCGATTGCGAAGGGCGGCAAAAGCGCGCCGTCATAGCGCGCCGGCTCAGCCAGCCAGCATGCGGCTGAGCCGCCCGGTGATGATGTCCTCGGCCTCGCCGACGATGCGACCGACGAGATCGGCGACCGTCGGGATGTCGTTGA
Organism: Mycobacterium sp.; assembly: GCF_047975165.1. Lineage (GTDB taxonomy): Bacteria > Actinomycetota > Actinomycetes > Mycobacteriales > Mycobacteriaceae > Mycobacterium. The sequence goes on along the minus strand of NZ_JBKECZ010000059.1, from coordinate 5,193 downwards.
TCAGGCCCATCGCGGTGCTGACCGTCCAGATGCCGGCGTCGACGTCGCCGTCGTCGAAGACCCGCCGGCCGCGCGAACCGGCGACCAGCTCCATGATGTCGCCGAACTGGCCGCCCTTCTCCAGGATCTCCACGACCTCGCGGGACACCGCGTTGCTGGCCACCCGCGCGGTGTTGTGCAGGCTGCGGAAGATCAGTTCGGTGCCCCGCTCGTCACCGGCAACGATCGCTTCCTTGATGTTCTGGTGAATGCAGGACTCCTCGGTGCACATGAAGCGCGAACCCATGTTGATGCCGTCGGCACCCAGCGCCAGCGCGGCGACCAGGCCGCGGGCGTCGGCGAAACCGCCCGAGGCGATCATCGGGATGTCGATCTTGGCGGCGGCGGCCGGGATGAGCACCAGACCCGGGATGTCGTCCTCGCCGGGGTGGCCGGCGCATTCGAAGCCGTCGATGCTGATGCCGTCCACCCCGAGGCTCTGGGCCTTGACGGCGTGGCGGACCGAGGTGCACTTGTGCAGCACCTTGATGCCGTTGTCGTGGAACATCGGCAGGTGCGGGGCAGGGTTGGACCCGGCGGTTTCGACGATCTTGATGCCCTCGTCGACGATCACCCGACGGTACTCGTCGTAGGGCGGCGGGTTGATCGCCGGCAGGATGGTCAGGTTCACCCCGAACGGCTTGTCGGTGAGATCGCGGGTCTTGGCGATTTCGGTGGCCAGATCGGCCGGGGTGGGCTGGGTCAGCGCGGTGATGAATCCCAGCCCGCCGGCGTTGGCGACGGCGGCGACAAGTTCCGCGCGGCCGACCCACTGCATGCCGCCCTGGGCGATTGGGTGTTCGACACCGAATGCCTCGGTGAACTTCGTCTTGATGGGCACAGCGACTCCTTACCCCGTTACCTGCAGCCGGATTGTGTCGCCGCGGCGGATCGCCTCGGCACTACGCGTTGGGTTGTCCCGAGCATATGGACCGGCGGCGCCGCGTGGTCGCCGGGGTCGGCGCAACGAACGGGGCGGGCACGCACCCCGCGCCACGCGCGCCCCGTGCCCCGTGCCCAGCGCCCGCGCATCCCGCGCCGCACCTCCGCGAGCACCGGACCCACCGGAGGGCGGGTAGTGTTGGTCATGTATGCGATAGACATACATTGCCAACATGGAAGGCCCGCCGATGTCGGTAACGCAGATTGACCTCGACGACGACGCACTTGAGCACGTCATGCGGATCGCGGGCGTGCGCACCAAGAAGGAGGCGGTGAACCTCGCAATGCGCGACTACGTCGATAGGTTCCGGCGCATCGACGCACTTGCCCGATCACGCAGGGACGCCGAGGGCTGGGACTACCCGGGCTGGCGCGCGGTACGCGACGACGAGAGGGCCGTCGGCAATTGATCTACTTCCTCGCCGATTCTTCGGCGATCTGGCGAATCCAACGACAACCAGAGCTCACCGAGAGCTGGACCACTCCGCTGCTGAGCGGGGCGATTGGGTCATGTGCACCACAACGTGCCGAGTTTCAGCGGTCGGCGCGCAACACCGTCGAATTCGATGAGATGAGCCGGACCTTTGCCGACCTCTATCCCGACGTTCCGGTACCCCAATCCGCGTGGCGTTGGATCGAGGCGGCCCAGTACCGGCTCGCGAGCGTCGGGGCGGCACGGGCACTTTCGGTGGTCGACCTGCTTCTCTGCGCTACCGCCGCCGACCGCGGCCTGGTCGTCTTGCATGACGACGCCGATTTCGAGGTCGCCGAGCGGCACCTGCCGAACGTTTCCACCCAGCGTGTCATCGCGGCTGCGCAGTAGCGTCGCGTCACGGAGTCCCGTCGCCCCCGGCTTACCGCGCGGTGAGCCGCAGGATCGGCAGCTGTCGGTCGGTGTTCTGCTGGTATTTCACGAAGCGGTCGGCGGCGGTAGTGATCTGCTCCCAGGCCGCCTCCCGGTCGGCGCCGTGAAGCTCCTCGGCAGTCACGGCGACGGTGCGGCCGTCGATGTCGATGCGCACCTTGTCGGGGTTGGCCCCGATGTTGTAGTACCACGCGGGGTTTTTCGCCGCCCCGGCGTACGACGCGACGATCAGCCAGCGGCCCTGTCCGCCGGGGAAATAGGCGACCGGGTTGGCGCGTTCCTGCCCGCTCTTGGCGCCCAAGGTGTGCAGCACCAGGTGCGGCATCCCGAACGCCGTGCCGGACCTGCGGATCTTTCGGATGTTGAATTTGTTGAACAGATTCATCAGCGGCTTGAGATATCCGGGCATGTGTACGCCGCGGGTTCCGCCGGGGGTGTCGAAGGACATGATCGCTACCTCTTTCGTTCTCGGGGGGGTTTGGCCGGTGGGGTTGCGGAGTCCGCCAGGCTGCGCAGCGCCGGACTGAGCAGGCGCACGATCTCGTCGTCGTCGACACCGTCGAGGTCCGGCATCCGCAGCAGGTACCGCGAGCTGGCGAGCCCGAGCATCACCGCGCTGAGCAGCGCTGCCCGCAACCGCGCGTCCGGGTCGTCGCCGAAGGTTTCGGCAACCGCGGCGACGATGTGCTCGGTGACGTGCTCACGCAGGATGGCCGCGGCGTCCTCGCTGGTCATGCTGGCCCGCACCAGGATCGCCATCGGCCCGTTGGGGTCGCGCGCCCACGCGGACAGCATCCCCGCCATGAGGTTGTCCGCCGTCTCCCCCGGTGTTGCCCCGACCAGGCGATCCACCGGCACAGTCCAGCGCACCGCTTCAGCGAACAGGTTCCGCTTGGTCCCGAAGTACTGGGTGACCGACGACTTGTCGACACCGGCGGCGGCCGCGATGCCGCGAATGGTGGCGCACTCGTAGCCCGCTTCGCCGAACACCGCGCGCGCGGCCTCGAGGATGCGCCGACGGGTGCGTTCACCCTTGCGCAGGACGGTGCCGTCGGCGGGGGCCTGCACTGTTCGTGTCACCGGCACAACCACTCCTCTCCGCGGGACCACGGTCCGCCGGCGATGTGAACACGCGGCGCCCATGTTGATGAACGCTTAATTGTAGACGAATGACGAGAAATTATCTAGACGATTGACGAGAACTGGGGGTTCGGCGATGTCGTGCCCCAGCGCACCCGCAAACCAAATCGCGTGCCGGCACACCGGCCTAATATTGGAAGGGCTCCAGCGAGGGAGGGCCGATGGGTCGGTTGATTGTGTTCGCGCTGCTTGCCGTCGTGGTGCTGGTCCTGGTTGCGGGGTTCTGGACCACCGCCAGTGCATCCGCGGGATCCGGGATGGAGCCTGCCACCCAAGCGCCGGGGGCTGCCACGACAGCCGAAGCAGCACGGATTCGGTTCAGCCCCGGCGAGCAGGGCGCGCTGTGGGTCGCGAGCCTACTGGCCGCAGTCACTGTCGTCGTACTGACGCACAGCGAGCGGTGGCTTTTCCTACCCATTCCAGCCATCGCATGGGTGTGCACGGCGGGGCTGGTGGCGAGGTCAGCCCACAAGCGGGAGCCAGCGACCGCCCGGCAGCAGGAACGCACGCGCCAACAGCCGGGGCCTCGACCGGTAGCTGCGGCCGGTCGGGCGCAGCGGGTTCGGGAGTTCGGCGAGTCGGGAGTGCAGCTGCTCGGCCGGGCGCAGACGGCCGCGGACAGGATCGCCCGGACAGAGGCGGCCCGCAGCGGGTGGCTGGGCGACCCCGCCGAAATCGACTTCACGCCCGAATTGGCGGCGATCGCTGCCAACGCCCGCACCGCCGAGGAATTGCGGCGACTAGCCAGCATGCTCGCGGCGCCGGCGAACCCGTCGGCCGATGACCGGGCGACGTGCACGAACGCACAGCGCCGGGCCGAAACGCTGCGCGAGCAATGCCTGCAGCGAACCCAGGCTCTGGAGCAGTGCGCCGAGCAGGCCGCGCGTGTCGATGAGTCCCTGCAGCAGGAACGCATTCAGAAGCGCGACGACGAGCTTCGCGACGCGGTGCGCAGCCGGATTCACGCGCTGCTGTTTCTCGCCGACAATGCGCCGACGAAGCCGGTGCCCGAAGCCGTGGAAAAGATCGCCGCGCAGGTCGCCGCCTATCGGGAGATCAAGGGAGAGCTTGCGCCGGCACGCGATGCCAGCCGCCCCAGCCCCTTCGGCGGCGCAGGACCTGCCGGCCCGCGTGCCGGCTAGTCAGCGGCATCCTCGCCCGTCTTACGCTTCGAGCGCGAACCCGACCGCAGCGGCCGCGGGATCCGCTCTGCCATACCGCTCAGTGAGTTGACCATCTTGTTGAGGTTGGCGACAGCGTTCTCGAGGGTTTCGGCGGTGGGGGTCAACGTCTCCACCGTGGGCGCCAGGTGACTCAGGATCTCGGCGGTTTCGGTGAGCTGTTCCAATGGCCCATCCTTGGCCAGCAGCTTTTCCACGACGCCGTCCTCGGCGAACATCCGCTCGATGATGCCGTCGACGGCGAACATCCGCTCGAGGGGCCCGTCCTCACCAAACATCCGGTCTGCGAGCCCGCCGGGGCCCAGGATCCGCTCGAGTGCGGGGCCACTGGCCTCGGTGATCCGATCGAGTAGGCCACCGGGCCTGGTCAACAGGTCGGCGAGCCCGCCTTGACGCATCAGCTGATCCGCCGGCCCGCCGCGGACCAGGGCGCGGCCCAACGCACGGTCGCTCTCGGTCAGCTCGGCCACCCGGTTGGCACCGACGATTGCGCCGCGCAGCGGCAGTATCTCGGAAAGCGGGTCGACTGTCTTCGGGACGTCCTCACCCAAAGATTGCTTCACCGTCCCCAGGGCACTGGCCGCCACGGCGAGTCCGGCCTCGGCCGCCGAGATCCCGGCCCGCACGGGTGCCATTGCTGCGTCGCTAACGAGCTTGTTGATGTTCACGCCAGCAAGTGTATGGTGCCGGGGCGCCGGGGCGCCGGAGCGCCAGGCCCTCGGTCCTCGGTCCTCGCCACCAACCCGTTGACTCTGCACCCAGGGCGCCGCCTACCCGCTCAGACTCAAGTGGTCGCTGCAACACCTGACGAGTTCGGAGGTGTTGTTCGATGGGGTTTCGGGTGCGGGGTCCACACAGGTTGCCGGAGTCGGTGCGTGAGCGGTTCTGGGAGGCGGTGAATTCGGGTCTGTCGCCGACGGCGGCGGCGACGGTGGCCGGGGTGCATGGCGCTACGGGCCGGGCGTGGGCCAAGGCGGCGGGGTATCAAACCAATCCCAAGCACTACGGCATGCGGTACTCGCAGGC
>NZ_JBKECZ010000058.1:0-29496 GCF_047975165.1 Mycobacterium sp. | reverse complement strand
TCGAGACCATGGGCGACTTCATGGCGGCCACCGCCTCGGAGGTGCTTCGCCGGCAACTGGAAACGTTCACCAAACAGGTCGCCGCGATACCCGCCGACACCTCGGCCCTGGAGGCGGGCCTGGCGATCCTGCGAGACATCACCGGCGGCAGCGTCAACGCCGTGCTCTATGAACTGCTGGTCGCCGCCCGCACCGACGATAGGCTGCGAGCCACACTGCGGGACGAGTTGGGGCAGTACACCGCGAAGATCTACGACGCCGCCCGAGAGCTGCCCGTGGCACGGGCGTTCGGAGACGACACTTTTCCCGTCGTCGTGTCGCTGCTGACCAACATTTTCGACGGGGCCGCCATCGTGGAAGGCGTCCTGCCGCAACCCGACGTCGCCCAGCGGCGGATCCCGGTGCTGTCCGCGCTGCTCACTGCGGCATGGCCGGACCCGGCCCGAGGCGAGCCCGGGCCGGCCGCGGGGTGACTACAGCCAGCCGATACCGGACTGCGGACCCTGGGCGAAACCCCAGTCGAACAGGGTGCCCGCCTGGTCCCAGTACGTCGGTCCACCCTCTTTGACCAGGCCGTACATCATGGCGATCACCAGTCGGCGGCCACCACGCTCGGCCGCGGCGACGAACGTCTTGCGGGCGGCGTTGGTGTAACCGGTTTTGCCGCCGATGGCACCCGGATAGCGGGTCAGCAGATCGTCCTGGTTGAAGATCGGCTCGTAGCCGTTGTCACCGGGGAACATCGCCGACGGCTCGGCGGTGATGGCGGCGAACATCGGGTCGGACATCGCCGCCCGGAAGATGACCACGAGGTCGTGTGCGGTCGTCCAGCCGGGGCCGTCGTCGCCGTCCAGGCCGGACGGGGTCACCGCGTGGGTGGTGCCCGCGCCCAGTGAGGCGGCCTTGGCGTTCATCTTGGCCACCGCGGCGTCCGGGCCGCCCAGCATTTCAGCCAGCGTGTTGGCGGCGTCGTTGCCCGAAACCAGCAGCACGGCGTCGAGCAACTCGCGGCCCGTGTAGGTGCGGCCCGCCTCGATGCCGACGCAGTTGCATTCGACGTCGGTGTCGGCCTCCTGGGCGACGACGGTCGAATCCAGGTCCAATTCGTCGATCGCGACGAGCGCCAGCAGCACCTTGATGGTGCTGGCGGGCGGATGGGCGACGTCCTGGCCACGGCCGGCCAGGATTTGACCGCTGTCCATGTCGGCCACGATCCAGGTCTGCGCCGGACCGTCGGGGATCGGCGCCGAACCCGCCGCCTGCTGTACATCGATGTCGGCCGATGCTGCCCCGGTGCTGAAAATCGCGACCGTGAACAGCGCGACCGCAGCGGCTATGAGCTTTCGCATGGGGGCAGAGTGTAGCGGCCGGCGGTGGTCGACCACCAATTCCAGCAGCGCGTTTTGCCAGCCGAATTGTGCGGACCTGCTGTCGTTCGCCGGGCTCGCGGTGTTGAATCGAATCATGTTGAGTCTGGAAGAAATTTCCGACCGCTTGGAAATTCAGCAGCTCCTGGTGGACTACTCCACCGCTATCGACCAACGCCGCTTCGACGACTTGGACGCCGTGTTCACCCCGGACGCCTATATCGACTACCGGCAGCTCGGCGGAATTGACGGCAGCTATCCCGAGGTGAAGAAGTGGCTGTCGGAGGTGCTGCCGAACTTCCCGGCCTATTCGCATTTGCTGGGTAACTTCTCGGTCCGCATCGACGGTGACGCGGCGTCCTCGCGGGTGATCTGCTTCAACCCGATGGTGCTGGACGGCGAGCAGGATCAGGTGCTGTTCTGCGGACTCTGGTACGACGACGAGTTCGTGCGCACGCTCCAGGGCTGGCGGATGACGCGGCGGGTGGAGACCAAGACCTTTCAAAAACTCGTGTGAAGGGAGATGACCATGGAGCGCTGCATCGAGGCGGCGATGGCGGCCGTGCTGATTGCGGTGGGACTGATCGCCGCGGCGCCGGCGGCCAGTGCCGGCTGCGTGTACGGCGGACCGGGCATTCTCGGTAAGTGTGACGGTCCGATTGCGCCCGACGGCAGTTGGGAACGCTGCGTGGCCGTGGCCAATCTGGTGATCAACGGCGCCAGTTCCTACGTGGCGCCGGTCAAGAACTGCGACGTGATGGGGCCCGGCCAATTCCCGGCGGACCTCGCCTTCGCCGATCCGCCGGCGCACATAGACGACTGAGGCCGGCGTCGGACGCCCCGGCGCCCCGACGCCCGGCGCCCCGACACCCCGACGTCCCGACGTCCCGACGCGGGTCTGTGCCGCCGTGCGATTTTTTGGCGACGGCCGCCTTCTGGCACAATGAATGGCTGTCCGCCGGGCGATCACGATCGTTCGGTGGTCATACACGCGAGGCGAAACCGGACCTGGGCATCCCGCCCAGGTCGCTGAATCGCAGCGTGACACCCACAGGAGAAGTCGTTATGGCTGTGAAGATCAAGCTTGCCCGGCTCGGCAAGATCCGCAATCCCCAGTACCGAATCACTGTTGCCGACGCGCGCACCCGTCGGGACGGCCGCGCCATCGAGGTCATCGGGCGCTACCACCCCAAGGAAGAGCCGAGCCTGATCGAGATCAACTCCGAGCGCGCCCAGTACTGGCTGTCCGTCGGCGCCCAGCCGACCGAGCCGGTTCTCAAGCTGCTCAAGATCACCGGCGATTGGCACAAGTTCAAGGGCCTGCCCGGCGCTGAAGGGCGCCTGAAGGTCAAGCCCGCCAAGCCGAGCAAGCTTGAGTTGTTCAACGCCGCGCTGGCCGCTGCCGACGGAGCTCCCAGCACCGAGGCCGCCAAGCCGAAGAAGAAGTCGGCCCCCAAGAAGGCCGCCAAGGCCGACGCGGACGCCGGTGCGGAGACCGCCGAGCCGGCCGCTGAGGGCGCTGTCGAGCCGACCGCTGAGGCCCTCGAGCCGGCCGCCGAGGGCGCCGCCGAGCCCACCGCCGAAGCCGGCTCCGAGTCGGCCGAAAGCTGACAGCCGCGATGAGCACCGTTGTGGTCGACGCGGTAGAACACCTGGTCCGCGGCATTGTCGACAACCCCGACGACGTCCGGGTGGATATGGTGACCAGTCGTCGCGGACGAACCGTCGAGGTTCACGTGCACCCGGAGGACCTGGGCAAGGTGATCGGCCGGGGTGGGCGTACGGCGACCGCACTGCGCACCCTCGTCGCCGGTATCGGCGGGCGCGGAATCCGTGTCGACGTGGTGGACACCGACCGGTAGCCATGCCCTGATGGAGCTGATCGTCGGACGCGTGGCGAAAGCCCACGGGATCGCCGGCGAGCTCGTGGTGGAGGTCCGCACCGACGATCCGGACGCCCGGTTCGCGGCGGGCTGCCGGGTGCGCGCGAAGCCCCGGGGCAACGGTGGTGAGCGCAGCTATGTCGTCGAGGGCGCCCGTCCGCACGGCGCCCGACTGCTGGTGCGACTGGCCGGCGTGGCCGACCGGAATACCGCCGAGACGCTGCGCGGCAGCCTGTTCGTCATCGACTCCGGCGATCTGCCGCCTATCGGCGAGCCGGACACCTACTACGACCACCAATTGGAGGGTCTGCGGGTCCGGACGGCGGGGGGCCACGAGGTCGGCGTCGTCACCGAGGTGCTGCACACCGCGGGCGGCGAGGTGCTGGCGGTCACCTGCGATACCGGTGAGGTGCTGGTGCCGTTCGTCGGCGCCATAGTCACCTCGGTGTCGCTGGACGACGGCATCCTGGAGATCGAACCGCCGGATGGACTCCTTGACCTCGGCTAGCGGAAGCATTGCGAGATGACCGCCGGCATGCGAATCGATGTCGTGACGATTTTCCCGGAGTACCTGAATCCACTGCGGGAGTCATTGCCGGGTAAGGCGATCGCGACCGGATTGGTGGACATGCGTGTGCACGATCTGCGGCGGTGGACTCACGATGTGCATCGCTCGGTCGACGACGCCCCGTACGGTGGCGGCCCCGGCATGGTGATGAAGGCCCCGGTGTGGGGCGAGGCGCTGGACGAAATCTGCACGCAGGAAACGCTTTTGGTTGTGCCCACCCCGGCGGGGGCATTGTTCGCCCAGGCCACCGCCCAGCGGTACAGCACCGAGAAGCACCTGGTGTTCGCCTGCGGCCGCTACGAGGGTATCGATCAGCGGGTGGTTGCCGACGCTGCGCGCCGGATGCGCGTCGAAGAAGTCTCGATAGGCGATTATGTGTTGCCCGGCGGGGAGTCGGCAACGGTGGTGATGATCGAGGCGGTACTGCGGTTGCTTGCCGGCGTGCTGGGCAATCCCGCTTCGCACCAGCATGATTCGCACTCGCCGGCCCTGGACCACCTGCTGGAGGGGCCCAGTTACACCAGGCCCCCGAGGTGGCGCGACCTCGACGTCCCGGAGGTCCTGCTGTCGGGTGACCACGCGCGCATCGCGGCCTGGCGGCGAGAGGTGTCGATCCGGCGCACCCGCGAGCAGCGGCCCGAACTGCTGGATTGAGCCGGTCACTCGAGGCTGCTAGGGCGCTTGTTCGCGAGCGTAACGCCACGGCGAAATCCGGAGCGTGAAATCGCAGCCACGTTACGCTCGCGAACGACTCAGACTCGACGTCCCTGAGATCCTGCTGGATTGAGCCGGTCAGATACGGCCGTTGGGGAAGATCGTCTTGACCGCCCGGGTGATGGTTTTTCGCGCGGTGGCTTCGTCGGACGACTGCAGCGATTCGATCACCATGATGTAGCGCCGGTCGGCGCCGATCACCCCGGTGGACAGGTGCATCCAGGCGGGCCCGATGCAGCACATCCAGCCCTGCTTGACGGCAACGGGTTCGGCGTAGAGACCCTCGGGAATGCCGAACCGCTGCGGGTAGCCGTCGGCTCCGGTGGCGGTGGACTTGGCCAGATCGGAGAGGATCAGGCTCGCGCGGTCGGCCGGCAGACCGCCGGTGCCGTCGAGCAGGCTCTCGTAGTAGTGGATCAGGTCGGTCGTCGAGGTGATCGTGTTCCACCACTGGCCGTCGCCGGGCGGCGTGGTCGATTTGAGCCCGTACCGCTTGGCGACCCGGGTGATGATGGCGTCGCCGCCGTTGCGGGCCCAGAACCACGCGGCGGCGTTGTCGTCGGATGACCTCAGCATCGCGTGGAGGGCGCGACGATCCTGCTTCGTCAGCACGGTGCGCCCCTGGGATTCCTTGAACAGCAGGTCATCGGCGATGAACAGCTTGGCCACCGATGCGGTGGTGATGATCTGGTCGTTGCCGTTGGTGATCAACCGGTGTGTGGCGCGGTCCATGATCGCTACCGCCAGGGATGCGCCGCGGACCGCGGCCGCGCCGGTGGCTTTCCCAACGCGCTCGCGTACTCCCTCGAGCCCGCCCAGACCGAAGTTGGTCAATTCAACCGGGATTCGGGACAACTCGACCGGGACTTTCGACGAAGATATCGACCGCATCAGCAGTTCGAGCACCTGTGCTTGACCTGACCGCGGTAGCGGTTGGCGGGATTCAGGCTCAGACACGGTCTGGCCGCGCGGCTGCGACACCCTCGACACCGTCGCGCGAACGGGTGCCTGGCAACCGGCGACCTCCAGCACCATCGTCGACACCAGCAACACCGCGACCGCCGCGGTGGCCGGCGTCCTACGGGGCCAGGCTCGCATCGCACTCCTTCTGGCGTCCTGGGCTGCCTTCCGGGCCGCTTCCCGGGCCTGGTCTGGCGGTGGTTTGGACGTCAGTCATATGTACCATTATCCGGCGCGGCGCGGCGGGTGCGGAGCAGGGGAATTTCCTGTGATTTTCAACAGATGCCCACCATCTGGCACAATTGGCCAGTTGTCTCCGGCGGTCGCCGGCCGGCCGATGGAACCGGTCCTTCGCCTGCTGCCTGCCGCCCGCCGCGAGATGAGTTCTTCAAGTCCGTATCCATCGGCTTGGTGGCCGCTCTACGCGCGTAGGCGGCTCACCGGGTCGCGACCCCGAGGAAGTGTCTTTCCAATGAACAGGCTGGACTTCGTCGACCAGGCGTCGCTGCGCGGCGACATCCCCGCCTTCAGCCCGGGCGACACCGTCAACGTGCACGTCAAGGTCATCGAGGGCGCCAAGGAGCGCATCCAGGTGTTCAAGGGTGCGGTCATCCGGCGCCAGGGCGGCGGTGTCCGCGAAACGTTCACCGTGCGCAAGGAAAGCTACGGCGTGGGCGTGGAACGCACATTCCCGGTGCATTCGCCGAATATCGATCACATCGAGGTGGTGACCCGCGGAGACGTTCGCCGCGCCAAGCTGTACTACCTGCGCGGACTTCGCGGCAAGAAGGCCAAGATCAAGGAAAAGCGCTGACCGGGAGCATCCCGGGCCACCGGGCCGCCGCGCGTCGGGACTCGATCGGCGTTTCCATGCGCCATCCTGTGCAACGGCCCCGACTCCGCTGGCTACGCTGATCCGGTGACCGAACCCGCGAACCCCACGTCTGGAGAAGACCCGGAGGATGGCCAGTCGCAGCTGACTGCGCAGCAAAGCGGCGCAGCCGAGGAGGCCGTCGCCGTTGAGGCCGACCCGGCCGACGTCGATCCGGTTGAGGCCGACCCGGTTGAGGCTGACGCGATCGAGACCGACCCGGCTGACGCCGACCCGGCTGACGCCGACCCGGTTGACGCCGACCCGATCGAGGCCGACCCGGCAGATGCCGACCCGATCGAGGCCGACCCGGTTGACGCCGACCCGATCGAGGCCGACCCGGCTGAGACCGACCCGGACCAGGACGAATCCGAGCCCCGGCGATCGACCCTGCGGGAACTGGGGTTGCTGGTGGGCATCGCGACCTTCATCTACTGGGTGGTGTTGACGTTCATTGCGCGGCCCTACCTGATCCCGTCGGAATCGATGGAACCCACCCTGCACGGGTGCTCGACCTGCGTCGGGGACCGGATCCTGGTCGACAAGCTCACCTACCGGTTCAGCTCGCCCGAACCCGGCGACGTGGTCGTGTTCAAGGGACCGCCGTCCTGGAACGTCGGATACAAGTCGATTCGCTCGCCGCACACCGCGCTGCGTTGGCTGCAAAACGTGCTGTCCTTTGTCGGATTCGTACCACCGGACGAAAATGACCTGGTCAAGCGGGTGATCGCCGTTGGCGGCCAGACGGTGCAGTGCCGCACCGAGACCGGGTTTACCGTCGACGGCGAGCCCGTGGCCGAGCCGTACCTGAATCCGGCGACCATGATGGCCGACCCGGCGGTGTATCCCTGCCTGGGCGTCCAATTCGGCCCGGTCGTCGTCCCGGAGGGCCGGCTGTGGGTGATGGGGGACAACCGGACACACTCGGCGGACTCCCGGGCGCACTGTCCCATGCTGTGCACGGGCGACCCGACAGAGGGAACCGTGCCGGTCGACAACGTGATCGGCAAGGCCAGGTTCATCGTGTGGCCGCCGTCGCGGTGGGGCGCCATCGATTCGGTGAATCCACAGCAGGCCCGATAACCGTGGCTTGACCATGAATACGACTTGGCCGCCGCGCACGGTGATCCGCAAACCCGGGGGTCTGCACACCCTGGAATCCGCACTGCACCGCAATGGCCTGGGTCCGGTCGCCGGGGTCGACGAGGTGGGGCGGGGGGCGTGCGCAGGTCCGCTGGTGGTGGCGGCGTGCGTGCTGGGCCCGCGGCGCCTGGACAGCCTGGCCGCCCTCGATGATTCGAAGAAGCTCACCGAGAAGTCCCGGGAGCGGCTGTTCCCGCTGATCTGCCGCTATGCGCTCGCCTACCATGTGGTGTTCATTTCGCCGGCCGAGGTCGATTCCGACGGTGTGCACGCGGCCAATATCGAGGGGATGCGCCGTGCGGTGGCCGGGCTGGCGGTGCGCCCCGGCTATGTGCTGAGCGACGGCTTCCGGGTGCCCGGCCTGCCGGTGCCGTCGCTGCCGGTGGTCGCCGGGGACGCTTCGGCGGCATGTATCGCCGCGGCCAGCGTCCTGGCCAAGGTCAGCCGCGACCGGCTGATGATCGCCCTGGATGCCGAGCATCCCGGCTACGGTTTTGCCGCCCACAAGGGCTACGGCACCGCCGCCCACACCCGCGCGCTGGCCCGGCTGGGGCCGTGCCCCGAGCACCGCTACTCGTTCGGCAACGTAAGCCGGATCGCCGACGGCGCCGGTCGGGCGCCGGTCGTTGGCGCGGTGACCCGAGTCGCGCGCCACCACCCGCCCGCGGGCGGTGGGCGGCGGCCGGCAGCCGGCGGGGAGGAAAGATGGCGGCAAGGATTCGACGGAGAAGGACGTCTGGGCAGATGAGTGCTGAGGATCTCGAAAAGTACGAAACCGAGATGGAGCTCTCGCTCTACCGCGAATACAAGGACATCGTCGGCCAGTTCAGCTACGTCGTGGAAACCGAACGGCGGTTCTATCTGGCCAACGCTGTCGAGATGGTGCCGCGCAACGCCGACGGCGAGGTGTATTTCGAATTGCGCCTCGCCGATGCCTGGGTGTGGGACATGTACCGACCGGCCCGGTTCGTCAAACAGGTGCGGGTGGTCACCTTCAAGGACGTCAACATCGAAGAAGTCGAGAAACCCGAACTGCGGCTTCCGGAGTAGCCGTGCCAGCCGGATGGCCCCGGTGGGGCACGTAACCGTACGACGGCGCGCCACGCATGTGGCAGCCGGCCTGGCGAGCACCCGACACGAGATCCTGGCTGGGGAAGAACCGCTGGAGATCCGCGTCAACGGATCCGCAGTCACGGTGACCATGCGCACGCCCGGCTCGGATTTCGAACTGGCGCAAGGCTTCCTGCTTACCGAGGGCGTGATCGGCCGGCGCGAAGACGTGCAGACGATTCGGTACTGCGATGGTCGCGACGCCGCCGGCGAACCCACCTACAACGTGCTCGATGCGACCCTGGCCCCCGGCGTCGCGCCGCCGCGCCTCGATGTGACCCGAAACTTCTACACCACATCGTCGTGCGGTGTCTGCGGCAAAGCCTCGCTGGAAGCCTTGCGACTGATCAGCCGGTTCACCCCGGGAGACGAACCTGCCAGAGTTGCCGCCGACACCCTGACGGGTATGCCCGACCGGCTTCGCCACGCTCAGAAGGTGTTCGCCAGCACCGGTGGGCTGCATGCGGCCGGGTTGTTCGGTTTCGACGGAACCATGCTCGCGGCGCGGGAGGACATCGGCCGGCACAACGCGGTCGACAAGGTGGTCGGCTGGGCGCTGGAGTGCGAACGGATCCCCCTGGACGCATCGGTGTTGCTGGTGAGCGGGCGGGTGTCCTTCGAGTTGGCTCAGAAGGCTCTGATGGCCGGGATTCCCGTCATTGCGGCGGTGTCCGCACCGTCGTCACTGGCCGTCGAACTCGCAGAACAGTCCGGGATCACCCTGGTGGCGTTCCTGCGGGAAGATTCCATGAACGTCTACACCAGGGCGGACCGCATTATCTGACGTCCGGTTGTGGATAACCGGAGGACTGTGGACAACCGGTCCCGGTAGCCGCGATACGGCGCCGTCGGCAGGCGGCGTTGTCGGACCGGGCATGCACAGTGGCCGCATGACGGGTTTCGAAACGCTGACACGGGCGCAATTGGGCGCCCTGGGCGAAGAACTGGCTGTAGTCCACCTCATCGGCCTCGGGTTGCGGGTCCTCGATCGCAACTGGCGTTGCAGATACGGCGAACTCGATGTGATCGCCTGCGACCCGGCCACTCGCACAGTGATTTTCGTCGAGGTCAAGACGCGCACCGGAGACGGCTACGGCGGTGTGGCGCAGGCGGTGACCGCCCAGAAGCTGCGCAGGTTGCGCAGGCTGGCCGGACTCTGGCTGGCCGGCCAGGACGAAGGTTGGGCGGCCGTGCGCATAGACGTGATCGGTGTGCGCGTCGGCCGCCGCCGCAGCCCGGAGCTCAGCCATCTCGAGGCGGTCGGCTGATGGCGCTGGGGCGTGCCTACTCGGTCGCGGTTCACGGCCTCGACGGACAGATCGTGGAGATCGAGGCGGACATCTCCTCCGGCCTGCCCGGTGTGTATCTGGTCGGACTGCCCGACGCCGCGCTACAGGAGTCGCGCAACCGGGTGCGCGCGGCGGTTGCCAATTGCGGTGGCGAGTGGCCGCAGGCGCGCCTCATCCTGGCGTTGTCGCCGGCCACGCTGCCCAAGATGGGTTCGGTCTA
Organism: Mycobacterium sp.; assembly: GCF_047975165.1. Classification (GTDB taxonomy): domain Bacteria; phylum Actinomycetota; class Actinomycetes; order Mycobacteriales; family Mycobacteriaceae; genus Mycobacterium. The sequence goes on along the minus strand of NZ_JBKECZ010000058.1, from coordinate 19,371 downwards.
CGACATCGCCCTGGCCTCTGCGGTGCTGTCCGCACAGCGAAAGCAGCCGTGGCACCTGCTGGAGAAAACGGTCCTGCTGGGCGAGTTGTCCCTGGATGGCCGGGTACGGGGGGTCCGCGGGGTGTTGTCCGCGGTACTGGCCGCCAAACGCGAAGGCTGGCCGGCCGTCGTCGTTCCGGCCGACAACCTGGCCGAGGCCAGCCTGGTAGACGGTATCGACGTGTGGGGTGTTCGCACACTGGGGCAACTGAGGAAGTGGCTCGACGGATCGGCGGCTCTGCAGGACAGGGTCTCCTCCCCGGCAGCCGTCGACGAAACCGCAGCCGACCTGGCCGATGTGGTGGGTCAGTCGCAAGCGCGGTTCGCGGTGGAGGTCGCTGCGGCGGGGGCGCACCATCTGATGATGATCGGTCCGCCCGGTGTCGGCAAAACGATGCTGGCACAACGACTTCCCGGATTATTGCCGCAGCTGACGGACAGTGAATCGCTGGCGGTGACCGCTATTCACTCGGTGGCGGGGCTATTGTCCGACGATACGCCGCTGATCACCCGGCCTCCGTTCGTGGCGCCGCACCACAGTTCCAGTGTGGCGGCACTGGTCGGCGGTGGAGCGGGGATGGCCCGGCCGGGCGCTATCAGCCGGGCGCACCGGGGTGTGCTGTTTCTCGACGAGTGCGCCGAGATCGGCGGAAGTGCGCTGGAAGCTCTGCGAACACCGTTGGAAGACGGCGAAATTCGCCTTGCCCGCCGCGACGGCGTGGCGTGCTACCCGGCGCGGTTCCAGCTGGTACTGGCGGCGAACCTGTGCCCGTGCGCCCCGGCGGATCCACAGGATTGCGTATGCCCCGCCGCGGTCAAGCGGCGATATCTGGGCAAGCTGTCCGGTCCGCTACTCGACCGGGTGGACCTGCGGGTGCAGATGCACACGGTGCGCGGCGGGGCTTTCTCGGTCGCCGATGGCGAATCGACGGCGCGGGTGCGCGACCGCGTGGCACAGGCCCGGGCAGCAGCGGCCCAGCGCTGGCAGCCACACGGGTACACCACCAACGCCGAGGTCAGCGGGGCACTGCTGCGCCGGAAATTCCGGCTCGACACCGCCACGATGGCGCCGCTGCGCAAGGCCGTGGAGCGCGGACTGCTCAGTATCCGCGGGCTGGATCGCACGTTGCGCGTCGCCTGGACACTGAGCGACCTCGCCGGGCGAACCTCCCCCGGCCCCGCCGAGGTGGCCACGGCGCTGAGCTTCCGGCACGCGGGGGCCGCACGATGAGCGGCTCCGCGGAGTGGCGGGCGTGGTCCTATTTGTCCCGGGTGGCCGAACCCCCCTGCGCCGACCTCAACACGCTGGTGGCGGCCATCGGTCCGGTGGAGGCCGCCGAGCGGATCCGACGCGGGCTGATCGACGACCCGCTGGCGGCCCGGACCGAGGCGAGACGCCACATCGACCGGGCCGCAGATGATCTGGAGCTTCTGCAACGCCGCGGCGGACGGTTGGTGACCCCGCACGACGACGAATGGCCGCTGCTGTCCTTCGCAGCCTTCGACAATGCCGCGGCTATGCCCAATGGCGGGCGGCCGCTGGTGCTGTGGGTAATCGGCCCGGCACGCCTGGACGAGGTGTCCCACCGCGCGGCCGCCATCGTCGGCACCCGTGCCGCCACGGCATACGGCGAACACATGGCCGCCGATCTGGTCTCCGGACTGGTCGACCGCGACGTGGCGGTGGTATCCGGCGGTGCGTACGGCATCGACGGGGCGGCGCACCGGGCCGCCCTTGCCGCGGAGGGCACGACCGTGGCGGTGCTCGCCGGCGGCATCGACGTTCCGTATCCAGCCGGACATTCGTCGCTGCTGCACCGCATCGCCCGCAACGGCTTGCTGATCACCGAATATCCGCCGGGAACGCGACCCGCCCGGCATCGGTTCCTCACCCGGAATCGACTGGTGGCGGCAGCATCCGGGGGTGCGGTGGTGGTGGAAGCGGGTTTGCGCAGCGGTGCGGCCAACACCGCGGCCTGGGCTCGGGCACTGGGCCGGATCGTGGCCGCGGTGCCGGGGCCGGTGACGTCCTCGGCCTCGGCGGGTTGTCACGTTCTGCTGCGCAATGGCGCGGAGTTGGTCACCCGCGCCGACGACATCGTCGAGCTGGTCGGCCGCATCGGCGAGCTGGCGGCCGACCAGCCGCGACCCGCCACGCCGCTGGACGAGCTGGGGTCGGACGAACGCCAGGTCTACGAGGCGTTGCCGGGTCGCGGCGCGGTTGCCGTCGATCAGATCGCAATCGCTTCGGGGCTGCCCCCGGAGCGGGTGCTGGGGCCGTTGGCGCTGCTCGAGGTTGCCGGGCTCGTGGAGTGCGATGACGGTCGCTGGCGGGTGGCCCGCGTCGCCGCACGGCGATCGTCGGCGCAGAACGGTCCGAAGAAGCTCGTATAGTTCAAGGTCCGCCAGGATTTTCGACAGGAGGACACGTGGCTGGTCGGCCTCTTCAGGTGTTCGACGTTGTCAGCGCCGAACGGCTTACACCCAACATGGTCAGGGTGGAGCTGGGAACTCTGGGATTCACGAACTTCGAGCAGAGCAGGTTCACCGACTGCTACACCAAAATGGCCTTCGTCCCCGACGATGTCGACGTGTCCACCCTGCCCCAGCCCCTGACGCTGGACAGCTTCGCCGGGCTGCCGGCGGACAAGCGGCCGGCCCTTCGCACCATGACGGTTCGCCGGGTCGACGGGGAGGCCCGCCGGGTCACCCTCGACATCGTGGTGCACGGCGAGCACGGGATAGCCGGCCGATGGGCCGCGAACGCCCGGCCCGGCCAGACCATCTACCTGGTGGGGGTCGGGGGCGCCTACACTCCGGACCCGACGGCGGACTGGCACCTGATGGCCGGTGACGAATCCGCGCTCCCGGCGATCGCCGCGGCGCTGGAGGCTCTGCCCCCGGCCGCGGTAGGCAAGGTATTCATCGAGGTAGCCGGCCCTGAAGACGAGATCGAGCTGACGGCCCCGGATGCCGTCGACGTGGTCTGGATTCATCGCGGCGGGCGCGCGGACCTGGTGGCGCAAGACCGTGCCGGCGACCAGTCGCCACTGATCGAGGCGGTGACCACCGCACAGTGGCTTCCGGGTCGGGTGCACGTCTTCATCCACGGTGAGGCCCAGGCCGTAATGCACAACCTGCGGCCCTATCTCCGTACCGAACGCGGCGTGCGCGGGCACTGGGCCGCGTCGATCTCGGGGTATTGGCGCCGGGGTCGCACCGAAGAGTCGTTTCGCCAGTGGAAGAAGGAGCTGGCCGAGAAAGAGACTAGGAATCGGTAGCGGCAGCCTGGAAGTATTGAGCCATGGCATTCGGGGACTACCAGTACGAGATCTACTTTCCGGGCTTGTCGGGCGTGGCGCCGAAATTCCCGATGAATTACGCGGAGTTGGAGGCCCGCGCCGAGATGGCCATGTCGCCCTCGGTGTGGTCCTATGTCGTCGGCGGTGCCGGCGACGAACGCACCCAGCGGGCCAACCGGGAGGCATTCGATCACTGGGGCCTGATGCCGCGGATGTTCGTCGGTGCGGCCGAACGCGACCTGTCGGTCGAGGTGTGCGGTTTGAGCCTGCCGTCGCCGCTGTTCATGGCGCCGATCGGCGTCATGGGGCTGTGCGCTCAGGATGGTCACGGTGACCTGGCCGCCGGGCGGGCGGCAGCGCGCACCGGTGTCCCGCTGATGGTGTCCACCCTGACCGCCGACCCGCTGGAGGACGTTGCGGCCCAATTCGGCGACACACCGGGCTTCTTTCAGCTCTATACGCCCAAGGACCGAGATCTGGCCGCCAGCCTGGTGAACCGCGCGGAGGCCGCCGGCTACAAAGCCATCGTCGTCACCCTGGACACCTGGATCCCCGGCTGGCGGCCGCGGGACCTCAGTACCGCCAACTTCCCGCAGCTGCGCGGGCATTCGCTGAGCAACTACACCAGCGACCCGGTCTTCCGGGCCAGCCTGCAGCGTCCACCCGAGGAAGACCCGCAGGGCGTGGTGATGCGCTGGGCGCAGATCTTCGGCAACCCTTTGACCTGGGATGACCTCCCCTGGCTGCGCAGCCTGACGAAACTGCCGCTGATCATCAAGGGCATCTGCCATCCCGACGACGCCCGCCGCGCCAGGGACGGCGGCGTCGACGGCATCTACTGTTCGACCCACGGCGGACGCCAGGCCAACGGCGGCCTGCCGGCGATCGACTGCCTGCCGGATGTGGTCGAAGCCTCCGACGGTTTGCCGGTGCTGTTCGACTCCGGAATCCGCAACGGCGCCGACGTGATCAAGGCGCTGGCCTTGGGGGCGACCGCGGTCGGGGTTGGTCGCCCCTACGCCTACGCGATGGCCCTGGGCGGCGAGGACGCCGTGGTGCACGTGTTGCGCTCGCTGCTCGCCGAAGCCGATCTGATCATGGCCGTCGACGGGTATCCGGACCGCAAAGATCTCACCCCGGAAACACTGCGGCGCGTCCGCTGAAACCTGGTGAGCTTTCTGCCAGCGTGGGGGAGTGGCCGATGCCGGCGAGGCGATCCTCGAAGAGTTCGACGACTACCTGAACCTGCAATGCGGCCGGTCGGCGCACACCCGCCGGGCGTACCTGGGTGACCTGCGATCGCTGTTCGACTTCCTCGCCGATGACGAATGCCGGTTGGACGCGGTGAGTCTGCCGGTGCTGCGGTCGTGGCTGGCCGCCGCCGCCGCGGCCGGTGTCGCTCGCACCACGCTGGCCCGGCGCACGTCGGCGGTCAAGGCATTCACGGCCTGGGCGCTGCGCCGGGGGCTGATGTCCGACGATCCGGCCGCCCGGCTGCAGCAGCCGAAAGCCCATCGCACACTGCCTTCGGTGCTGCGCCGGGATCAGGCGATGGCGGCGATGGCCGCGGCCGAAGCCGGTGCCGAGCAGGGCGACCCCCAGGCCCTGCGGGACCGGTTGATCGTCGAACTGCTCTACGCCACCGGAATCCGGGTGAGCGAGCTGTGCGGACTCGACGTCGATGACATCGACACGGCGCATCGGCTGGTGCGGGTGCTCGGGAAAGGCAACAAGCAACGCACCGCCCCGTTCGGGCAACCTGCTGCCGCTGCCCTGCGGGCCTGGTTGGCCGACGGTCGCCCGGCGCTGGTCACCGCGGAGTCCGGTCCGGCGCTGCTGCTGGGTGCCCGCGGCCGGCGGCTCGACGTGCGCCAGGCGCGCACGGTGGTGCATCAAACCGTTGCCGCCGTCGACGGCGCGCCCGATATGGGCCCGCACGGGCTGCGGCACAGCGCGGCGACCCACCTGCTGGAGGGCGGCGCGGACCTGCGGGTGGTCCAGGAGCTGCTCGGCCATTCCAGCCTGGCCACCACCCAGCTCTACACCCACGTGGCGATGTCGAGGCTGCGGACCGTGCACGAACAGGCACATCCGCGGGCATAGTCGGCGCCCGGGCGCCGTGGTGAGTCGGGCCCGCACCGGCTTGAGGCGCACCGGCGTGGACGCCAGCAGGCCGAGCGGATCGACATAGTCGGCCCGCGCGGCCGGCCCCCACATCGCGCCCCAGTGCAGGCAGGCCGCTACCGGGCAGCCCGCGTGCCCGGCCGCGAGTTCGCCGATCACGGATCCCGCAGTCACCATCCGGCCCACCCCCACGCTCGCGCGCACCGGCTGGTAGCTGGTGCGCAGGCCGCCGGCATGGGCCAGCGACACCACCGGCCGGCCCGCCAGCATCCCCGCGAAGACCACGGTCGCGTCGCCGGCGGCGTACACCGGTTGGCCCGGTTTGCCGGCCAGGTCAACCCCGCGATGCCCGGCGTGCCAGTCCGGTGCTGGGGCGTCGAATGCCCTGGTCACCGCCGGCGGAGGTCGCAGCGGCCAGTTCAGTCGCCCGCTATCGGCGTTCGCGGGAGTCGGGTTGAGCGCAATCAGGCAGGGGATCACCAGCGGTAGCAGCCGTCGCACCCGGCCAGTGAACTGGGGAAACGGCGCGCGGGCCAGTCACCGGGGCGGTTGCCTGTGAACTCAAGCCGTTGACTCTGCCCAACCCCTGAGCGTTCACTCTGCGCCCAGGGCGCGACCCACTCGCACTTTTGCGCCACCAGTGCAGAGTCAGCGGGGGAGGTTGCGCCACAGGCGCAGAGTCAGCGGCTGGGGGCGAACCGTGTAAGCTCCTCAACGCAGCTCGCTTGCAGCGGGCTGACTTCGCGCGTCCGCCTCGCGACCCGGTAGTTCAGGGATCCGCACCAGCATGCCGAGCGGTCCCGCATCCGGTTCTCCCGGAGCGGGTTCGGCATTGCGGCAGACGCCAGGGCCCGGCTTCACCCGATGCCGGGCGGACAACCGACACGAGTTAGGCACCCGCATGGCTGTAGTGACCATGAAGCAGCTGCTGGACAGCGGCACCCACTTCGGGCATCAGACCCGGCGCTGGAACCCCAAGATGAAGCGGTTCATCTTCACCGACCGCAACGGCATCTACATCATCGATTTGCAGCAGACACTGACCTTCATCGACAAGGCGTACGAGTTCGTCAAAGAGACCGTCGCCCACGGCGGCTCGGTGCTGTTCGTCGGCACCAAGAGGCAGGCTCAGGAGTCGGTCGCGGCCGAGGCGACCCGGGTCGGCATGCCCTATGTCAACCAGCGCTGGCTCGGTGGCATGCTGACCAACTTCTCCACGGTGCACAAGCGCCTGCAGCGCCTCAAGGAGCTCGAGGCAATGGAGCAGTCCGGTGGCTTCGAGGGTCGCACCAAGAAGGAGATCCTGGGGCTGACCCGCGAGAAGAACAAGCTGGAGCGCAGCCTCGGTGGTATCCGGGACATGGCCAAGGTGCCCTCGGCGGTCTGGGTTGTCGACACCAACAAGGAGCACATCGCCGTCGGCGAGGCCCGCAAACTGGGTATCCCGGTGATCGCGATCCTGGACACCAACTGCGACCCCGACGAGGTCGACTACCCGATTCCGGGCAACGACGACGCCATCCGTTCGGCTGCCCTGCTGACCAAGGTGATCGCCTCCGCCGTCGCCGAGGGCCTGCAGGCCCGCGCAGGCCAGGGGCGTGGCGATGACAAACCGGCAGCCGAAACGGCCGAGCCGCTGCCCGAATGGGAGCAGGAGCTGTTGGCCGGCGCCGCCGCGACCGCTGCCGCCACGCCCGCGGCTGCCCCCGCCGCCGCGCCCGCCGCGGGAACCGGCGCGGAGGCTGCCGGTTCACCCGAACCCACCACAGATGCGTCCTAGGAAGGGCTGAGCATTGGCTAACTTCACCGCTGCGGATGTCAAGCGGCTCCGGGAGCTGACCGGAGCCGGCATGCTCGCCTGCAAGAATGCGCTGGCCGAGGCGGACGGCGACTTCGACCAGGCGGTCGAGGCGCTACGGATCAAGGGGGCCAAGGACGTCGGCAAGCGGGCCGAGCGGGCCACCGCCGAAGGTCTGGTCGCGGCCAAGGGCGGCGCGCTGATCGAGCTCAATTCCGAGACCGACTTCGTCGCCAAGAACGCCGAGTTCCAACAGCTGGCCGACACCATCGTCGACGCCGCGGTGTCATCCAAGGCCGCCGACGTCGACACACTCAAAGGCGCCAGTGCCGGCGGCCAGACGGTCGAGGAGGCCATCGGCGCGCTGTCGGCCAAGATCGGCGAGAAGCTGGAACTGCGCAGGGTCGCCAACTTCGACGGCACCGTCGAGGCCTACCTGCACAAGCGGGCGGCCGACCTGCCGCCGGCGGTCGGCGTGCTGGTCGAATACACCGCCGATGGTGCCGCGCAGGCCAAGGAGGCCGCGCACGCCGTCGCGCTGCAAATCGCCGCACTCAAGGCGCGCTACCTGTCCCGCGACGACGTTCCCGACGACGTCGTGGCCAGTGAGCGTCGCATCGCCAAGGAGACGGCGATCGCCGAGGGCAAGCCGGAGCAGGCGCTGACCAAGATCGTCGAAGGCCGCCTCAACGGGTTCTACAAGGATTCCGTGCTGCTCGAGCAGCCGTCGGTGTCCGACAGCAAGAAGACCGTCAAGGCCCTGCTGGACGAGGCCGGCGTGACCGTGACCCGGTTCGTCCGGTTCGAGGTGGGTCAGGCCTGAGCGGGCGGATCGCTGGCGCTGGTTTCAATCCATGGCCCGTATTCATGCCTTCGGCGACGACGCTCTGGGGGACCTCGATGCTGTCGGGGTCGCCGAGGCGCTGCGGTCCGGACGGGTAGCGGCCGCCGAGGTCATCGAGGCCGCCATTGCCCGCACCGAAGCCGTCAACCCGGAGTTGAACGGGCTGGCCCATGCGGGTTTCGAGCAGGCTCGGTCGACGGTGCCCGGTGCCGGCTTCTTCGCCGGTGTGCCCGCGTTCGTCAAGGACAACGTCAACGTCGCCGGGCAGCCGACGATGTTCGGAACCGACGCCTGGGACCCGCGTCCGGCGGCGGCCGACAGCGGGATCACCCGGGTGCTGCGCGCTACCGGGCTGGTGCCGCTGGGCAAGACGCAGTTGTCGGAGTTCGGCTTCAACGCGGTTGCCGAGCACCCGCGCCTCGGCGCGGTGCGAAATCCGTGGAACACCGGTCACACCGCGGGCGCGTCCTCGTCGGGTTCGGGGGCGTTCGTGGCCGCCGGTGTGGTGCCTATCGCGCACGCCAACGACGGCGGTGGTTCCATCCGCATCCCGGCGTCGTGCAACGGGCTGGTCGGGCTCAAGCCGTCGCGGGGGCGACTGCCGGTGGACCCGGAGTTGCGGCGGCTGCCGGTGGACATCGTCGCCAACGGTGTGCTGACCCGTTCGGTGCGCGACACCGCGGCCTGGTATCGAGAGGCCGAACGCACCTGGTGCAATTCAGCGCTGACGCCGATCGGCGACGTGACCCGGCCCGGTGGGCGAAGGCTGAGAATAGCGGTGACGACGCGGGCGGTCGCCCGGGACTGCGCCGCGGAAGTACGGGAGCTGACGCTGCGGACCGGGGCTCTTCTCGACGAGCTGGGCCACCACGTCGAGGAAGTCCACGGCGCGCTCGCGCCGGTGAGCTTCGAGAACGACTTCGTGCTGTATTGGGGTTTCCTGGCCTTCGCGCAGACCGCCATCGGGCGCCGCACCTTCGGCGACACCTTCGACCGCACTCGCCTGGACGCGCTGACCCTGGGCTTGGCCGCACATGCGCGACGCAACCTGCATCGCCTGCCGCTGGCCATCACTCGGCTGCGCCGGGTGCACCGGCGCAGCGAACGGTTCTTCGGCCGCTACGACGTGCTGCTGACGCCGACCCTGGCCGACGTGCCGCCCCCGGTCGGGTATCTGGCACCCACCGACTATGAGCAGGTCCTCGACCGGCTGCGCGGCTGGGTTGCGTTCACCCCGCTGCAGAACGTGACCGGCGAGCCGGCGTTGTCGCTTCCGCTGACGCAATCGGAGGCGGGCCTGCCGGTCGGGATGATGTTCACCGCCGGACTCGGCCAGGAAGCGCGGTTGCTGGAGCTTGCCTATGAACTCGAAGAAGCCCGCCCGTGGGCGCGGATTCAGCGGCCGGGATAGCCGGTCAGGCGTCTCCGAGCTTTCCGGGCATCCGCTTGAAGTCGCGTTGCTGGGCGGTGGGCAGCCTGGCGAGGATGCGGGCGTCGGCGGCACGTACGACGGCCTCGGCGCGTTTGAGCAGATCGTGGCCGCGGCTTTTCAGCGACGCCGGTAGCGCGCGGCCGGAGGCCACCGATGCCGGGCGGGCCACCGGCGTCACCCGGCCCACCTCGGAACACGGTGATGAGGCAGGATGGGAGAGGCCGTCCCAGGTGGTTGCCGGGATGGCGCCGTCATGCGAGGAGATTGATGACCGAATCCGACATCGCAGCTTCGGCGCCGAGGTTCTCGCGGGTGCTGCTGAAATTGGGCGGTGAGATGTTCGGTGGCGGCCAGGTCGGGCTGGACCCCGACGTTGTCGCACTGGTGGCCCGCCAAATCGCCGACGTGGTGCGCGGGGGAGTGCAGATCGCCGTGGTGATCGGTGGCGGCAACTTTTTCCGCGGTGCGCAGCTGCAGCAGCGCGGCATGGAGCGCACCCGTTCGGACTACATGGGAATGCTGGGCACCGTGATGAACAGCCTGGCGTTGCAGGACTTCCTGGAAAAGGAAGGCATTGCCACCCGCGTGCAGACCGCGATAACGATGGGGCAGGTAGCCGAGCCCTATCTGCCGCTGCGGGCGGTACGTCACCTGGAGAAGGGTCGGGTGGTGATCTTCGGCGCCGGCATGGGTCTGCCGTACTTCTCCACCGACACCACAGCTGCTCAGCGGGCGCTGGAGATCGGCGCCGACGTTGTCCTGATGGCCAAAGCCGTCGACGGCGTGTTCGACGAGGATCCCCGGGAGAACCCGGGAGCCGAACTGTTTACCGCGATCAGCCACCGGGAAGTCATCGACCGTGGTTTGCGGGTGGCCGACGCGACCGCGTTCAGCCTCTGCATGGACAACGACATGCCGATCCTGGTGTTCAATCTGCTCGTCGACGGGAATATCGCCAGGGCAGTAGCCGGTGAGCGGATCGGGACGCTGGTCACCACATGAGAAGGAGCGGCACTGACAATGATTGACGAAGCTCTCTTCGATGCCGAGGAGAAGATGGAGAAGGCGGTTTCGGTGGCCCGCGATGATCTGTCGACCATCCGGACCGGGCGCGCCAACCCGGGGATGTTCTCCCGGATCGCCATCGACTACTACGGTGCCAGCACTCCGATCACCCAGTTGGCCAGCATCAACGTCCCGGAGGCACGGCTGGTCGTGATCAAGCCCTACGAAGCCGCCCAGCTGGCTGCCATCGAGACGGCGATCCGCAATTCGGATCTGGGGGTCAACCCCACCAACGACGGCACGGTGATCCGGGTGGCCATACCCCAGCTCACCGAGGAACGGCGTCGCGATCTGGTCAAGCAGGCCAAGTCGAAAGGGGAGGACGCCCGGGTTTCGGTGCGTAACATCCGTCGCAAGGCGATGGAGGAACTGCACCGCATCCGCAAGGACGGCGAGGCCGGCGAGGACGAGGTCGCCCGAGCCGAGAAGGACCTGGAGAAAACCACCCACCAGTACGTCGACCAGGTCGACGAATTGGTCAAGCACAAAGAAGGCGAGCTGCTGGAGGTCTGACGACCGCCCAGCAGATCGAACCGTCCAAGTCCGTGGCAACCTCCGACGCCGGGACCGACAGACCGCAAGGTGACATGAATTCTCAGCCTGCCGAGAAGACCTCCCGAGCGGGGCGCGACCTGCCGGCGGCGATCGGCGTGGGTGTCGGAATCGGCGCCGTCCTGATCGCATCGATGATCTGGGTTCCGCATTTCTGGGTGCTGTATTCGGCATTGGCGGTGCTGATCGCCAGCCACGAGGTGGTGCGGCGGCTGCGGGAGGCGGGTTTTGTCGTGCCGCTGATCCCCTTGCTGGTGGGCGGGCAGGCCACCGTATGGCTGACCTGGCCCTACCGGGCCGCGGGTGCGTTGGCCGGATTCGGCGTCACGGTGGTTGTCTGCATGATCTGGCGCCTGTTCATGAAGGTCGATGAGGGCGACGGCTCCGGGGATAGTCCGCTGGCGGGCAACTATCTGCGCGACGTGTCCGCCACCGTTTTCCTGTGCGCCTGGGTTCCGCTGTTCGGGTCTTTCGCGGCGATGCTCGTCTACGACCCCGAACACGGGCCGGGCTGGGTGTTCTGCATGATGCTCGCCGTCGTGTGCTCGGACACCGGTGGCTACGCCATTGGTGCGCTGTTCGGCAAGCATCCGATGGTTCCCACGATCAGTCCGAAGAAATCCTGGGAGGGCTTCGCCGGCTCGCTGTTCTTCGGAATCCTCGCGACTGTACTCACCGGAACGTTTCTGGCCGGCCAGAAACCCTGGGTCAGCGCGCTGCTCGGTCTTCTGCTGGTGCTCACCACCACGCTCGGTGACCTGATCGAATCTCAGGTGAAGCGCGACCTGGGCATCAAGGACATGGGCGCGCTGCTGCCCGGCCACGGCGGGCTGATGGATCGGCTGGACGGCATTCTGCCGTCGGCGGTGGCGGCCTGGACCGTTTTGACGCTGCTGCCCTGATACTGGACGCATGGGCGGTGAGCTGGTGTTCGACGAACCGCGTCCGCGTGGCGCGGTTCGGCGGCCCCCCCGACACTTCGCCGACCTCGACGCCGACGGACGTGCGGCGGCCGTTGCCGAGTTGGGCCTGCCCGCGTTTCGGGCCAAACAGCTTGCCCGCCAGTACTACGGGCGGTTGATCGCCGACCCGCATCGGATGACGGACCTGCCCGCCGCCGTGCGCGACCAGGTTGCGGCGAGCATGTTCCCGGATCTGCTGACCGCTGCCCGCGAAGTCACCTGCGACTCGGGCCAGACGCGAAAGGCACTGTGGCGGTGCGTCGATGGTGCCACGGTCGAGTCGGTGCTGATGCGCTACCCCCAGCGCAACACCGTGTGCATCTCCTCGCAGGCCGGCTGCGGTATGGCCTGCCCGTTCTGCGCGACCGGCCAGGGCGGGCTGACGCGCAACCTGTCGACGGCCGAGATCCTCGAGCAGGTGCGGGCCGCCGCCGTGGCGTTGCGCGACGACTTCGGCCCGGAGCCGCACCGGCTGTCCAACGTGGTTTTCATGGGGATGGGCGAGCCGCTGGCCAACTACGCCAGGACGGTGGCGGCGGTGCGCCGCATCGTCGGGGCGCCGCCGTCCGGGTTCGGTATTTCGGCGCGCTCGGTGACGGTGTCGACGGTGGGCCTGGCCCCGGCGATCCGCAAGCTCGCCGACGAGCGCCTGGGTGTGACGCTGGCGCTGTCGCTGCACGCCCCCGACGACGAACTGCGGGACACCCTGGTGCCGGTCAACACCAGATGGAAGGTGGACGAGGCGATCGAGGCCGCCCGGTACTACGCCGACGTGACGGGCCGGCGGGTGTCGGTCGAGTACGCGCTGATCCGTGACGTCAACGATCAGCCGTGGCGGGCCGAGCTGTTGGGCAGGCGGCTGCACCGCGCACTGGGGCCGCTGGTCCACGTGAACCTCATCCCGCTCAACCCGACCCCGGGCAGCGACTGGGATGCCAGCCCGAAGGATGCGGAGCGGACATTCGTCAAAAGCATTCGGGCACAGGGAGTTTCGTGTACCGTTCGGGATACCCGCGGCCGCGAGATCAGCGCTGCCTGTGGACAGTTGGCCGCCGACGGATAGCCCTCGCGCCGGCATCGGCGAGCGTCGGCATTCGTGAGCGCCCGCGGGCGCGATGTGACTGCGCGGCTAGCGCAACCAGCCCTTGCGGCGAAGGATGATGTCGCGCACCAGGACGAACAGCGACAGCACGGCGAAGCCGACGCAGAACCAGTCCTCCACGTGGCCGACGTGGTTGCCGCGCATCAGCACCAGCAGGAAGAAGACGATGAACGCACCGGTTGCGTACCAGGTGCGGTAGTTGATCCTGCTCCAGCCCCACGCCGCGGACGGCACATCGGCTTCGTCGACGCCGTCGTACAGCTGCACCTCGGTACTGGCCACGGTGATCCCTCCGGTCGGGCTGGGCAAATGACTCTGCCATTGTGGCACAGGAGCATGCCCGTGGGCAGGCCCCGGGCCCCGGGGCCCGGGGCCTGGGGCCTGGGGCCGCGGATCGGTGTGCGGAACTTCCCGCGTGCGGAGTTTGTTGCGTGACGCCGGCCAGCCGCTCGCGAGCGTAACGCCACGGCGAAATCCGGAGCGCGAAATCGCAGCCCCGTTACGCTCGCGAACGACTCGCAGCCGCCTGCCCCGAATTCGGCCTCACGCCTGGGTATTAGGCAAAATGTCCGAACTCGGGGTACCGGCGAGTTTCGGCACTCCGCCCGACTACAGCTCCAGTGGATGACTCCAGCGCAGGGTGCGGAAACGAGCGAATCCGCGGTCGGCGCTCAACCAGATCGCGTTGTTTTCCAGCGCATAGGCGGCCAAGTATGCGGCAGCGATGTCGTTGCCGCGTGCGTCGATGTCGTTGGCCAGCCGCCGAAACAGGTTCCAGTGGCGCTCTCCGGCGGTGATGCGCATGGCCGCGGGCGCGGCGAGCAGCGCGTCGACTTCCTGCCAGGCGGTGTCGGGGTTGGTGGGTTCGGCGAGAACGCGGCGGTTGGTCACGACTCGAACGAAGCTGTTGAGCACGGCGTCGGGCAGCCCCAGCGGTTCATCGCCGTTGGCCAGCTGCTCCAGCAGGTTTTGGTAATCGGAATGCGCAGGCAGGTCCGTTCGGTGCGCATAGACGAGAACATTGGCGTCAACGCATCGCATCGACGGAAACACCCTCCTCCATCGCCTCGGCGACAGCGGCGTTCGACGAGAGATCCACGCCCGCCCGAAGCCCGCCCCGGCCCGTCGCCTTGACCTTGTAGGGAGGTGCGGCTGGTTGTGCGGGTGGGCGGAGACCGCGCCGCACCGCATCTTCCAGGACGGCGGCAACGGTTCGGCCGGAACGTGCGGCTTGCGCCTTGACTTCGCGGTACAGCTGATCATCGATCCGGATGGTGGTGCGCATGCTGACATCTTAACGTCCGTAGAGAGCATAAAGATGCCACATCGCCTGCCGATCGCCCGACGCAAACCTGTCTTGGTCGGGACGCGACGTGCGAACTTCACTGATCCGTCACACCGACGCGGCACAATGGACGGGTGAGTACCTCCGGTGGCAGCGATGTCGGTGACCGGCTGCGGGTGCTGGTGCTGGGCAGTACCGGCTCGATCGGCACCCAGGCGCTCGAGGTCATCGCGGCCAACCCGGACCGGTTCGAGGTGGTGGGGCTGGCCGCCGGCGGCAACAACATCGACACCCTGCTGCGCCAGCGCGCCGAGACCGGGGTGAGCAACATCGCCATCGCCGACGAACGGGTGGCGGAGCGGGCCGGATGCCCGGTCGCCTTCAAAGGCCCGGATGCCGCCACCCGGCTGGTGCGCGAGACCGGGGCGGACGTCGTGCTCAACGCGCTGGTCGGGGCGCTGGGACTGGAGCCGACGCTGGCCGCGCTGGAGTCCGGCGCCCGGCTGGCCCTGGCCAACAAGGAATCGCTGATCGCGGGCGGGCCGCTGGTGCTCGCCGCGGCCGAGCCCGGTCAGATCGTGCCGGTCGACTCCGAGCACTCGGCATTGGCGCAGTGTCTGCGGGGCGGCTCCGAGCGGGAGGTCGCCAAACTGGTGCTGACGGCATCCGGCGGGCCGTTCCGGGGCTGGACCGCGGCCCGACTCCAAGGGGTGACGCCCGAGCAGGCCGGCGCACATCCCACCTGGTCGATGGGCCCGATGAACACGCTGAACTCGGCGTCGCTGGTCAACAAGGGGCTCGAACTCATCGAAACCCATCTGCTGTTCGGCATTCCCTACGACCGCATCGAGGTCGTCGTGCACCCGCAGTCCATCGTGCACTCCATGGTGACCTTCATCGACGGCTCCACGATCGCCCAGGCCAGCCCGCCGGACATGAAACTGCCGATTTCGCTGGCCCTGGGATGGCCGCACCGGATAGCCGACGCCGCACCCGCCTGCGCTTTCGATACCGCTTCCACCTGGGAATTCGAGCCGCTGGACGTCGAGGTGTTCCCGGCGGTCGAGCTGGCCAGGATGGCCGGCGAGCAAGGGGGCTGCATGACCGCGATCTACAACGCCGCCAACGAGGAAGCCGCCGCGGCGTTCCTGGCCGGCCGTATCGGATTCCCCGCGATCGTCGCCACCATCGCCGATGTGTTGCACGCCGCAGATCGTTGGACACCGCATTTCGGCGAAGTACCCGCTACCGTGGAAGACATATTCGAGGCGCAACGCTGGGCCGCGGAGCGTGCGCAACGTGCCATCGCGGCGGCAGACTCGCCGGGTGGCGCCGGGTGTCGGGCGTCGGTCGGCGGCGTGACGTGAGAAAGGTCGTAGCAGGCGGATGATGTTCGTAACCGGCATTGTGCTGTTCGCGTTTGCCATCTTCGTCTCGGTCGCCCTGCACGAATGCGGCCACATGTGGGCGGCCCGCGCCACCGGCATGAAGGTGCGCCGCTACTTCGTCGGCTTCGGCCCCACACTGTGGTCGACCAGGCGGGGAGAGACCGAATACGGAGTCAAGGCCATTCCGCTGGGCGGCTTCTGCGACATCGCCGGAATGACCCCGGTCGAGGAGCTCACACCCGACGAGCAGGACCGCGCGATGTACAAGCAGGCGACCTGGAAGCGGGTCGCGGTGCTGTTTGCCGGCCCGGCGATGAATTTCGTCATCTGCCTGGTGCTGCTCTACGCCGTCGCGGTGATCTGGGGTCTTCCCAACCTGCGGGCTTCGGACAAGGCGATCATCGGCCAAACCGGCTGTGTGCCGGCCGAAACCGCAACGGGAACCTTCACCGACTGCGCAGGTCCGGGCCCCGCTGCGGTTGCTGGAATCCGTGCGGGCGACGTGGTGGTCCAGGTGGCCGGCACGCCGGTGTCCACCTTCGAGGAGATGGCCGCGGTGATCCGCAAACAGCACGGCGCCGTGCCGGTGGTGGTCGACCGGGACGGCACCTTGATCACCACCGAGGTGGCCGTCCAGCAGACGCAGCGCATCGACACCACCGGCAAGGGCAGCGAATCCAGCGGCGGCGAGGGCCGGCTGGTCACCGTGGGCGCCATCGGAGTCGGGGCACAGCTCAACAAACCCATCCGATACAACGTCCTGGCGGCGGTGCCGGCGACAGTGGTGTTCTCCGGGCAGTTGACGGTCGAGGTGGGCAAGGCGATGGCGACCATCCCGGGCAAGATGGGCGCCCTCGTGCACGCGATAGCCGGCGGTGAACGTGACCCGGAGACGCCGATGAGCGTGGTCGGCGCCTCCATCATCGGCGGTGACACCGTCGAACACGGGTTGTGGGTGGCGTTCTGGTTCTTCCTGGCCCAGCTGAACTTCATCCTGGGGGCACTCAACCTGCTGCCGCTGCTGCCCTTCGACGGCGGGCACATCGCGGTCGCGGTGTTCGAAAAGATCCGCAACCTGATCCGCACCGCGCGCGGCAAAGTGGCGGCGGCCCCGGTGAACTACCTCAAGCTGATGCCGGCCACCTACGTGGTGCTGTTCTTCGTGGGCGGGTTCTTCCTGCTGACCGTCGCCGCCGATCTGGTCAACCCGATCCGGATCTTCCAGTAAGAAGGCGCAACAGTGACCATCGGCCTGGGCATGCCGCAGCCCCCGGCGCCCACGCTCGCCCCGCGGCGCACGACGCGTCAGCTCATGGTTCGCGACGTCGGCGTCGGCAGTGAGCACCCGATTTCGGTGCAATCGATGTGCACCACCAAAACCCACGACGTCAACGCGACCCTGCAGCAGATCGCCGAACTGACCGCGGCCGGCTGCGACATCGTCCGGGTGGCCTGCCCGCGGCAGGAGGATGCCGACGCCCTGGCCGAGATAGCCCGGCACAGCCAGATCCCGGTGATCGCCGACATCCACTTCCAGCCGAAGTACATTTTTGCCGCCATCGACGCCGGGTGTGCGGCGGTACGGGTGAATCCGGGCAACATCAAGGAATTCGACGGCCGGGTCGGCGAGGTTGCCAAGGCCGCCGGGGCGGCCGGCATCCCGATCCGGATCGGCGTCAACGCCGGCTCCCTGGACAAGCGGTTCATGGAAAAGTACGGCAAAGCCACCCCCGAGGCGCTGGTCGAATCCGCGCTCTGGGAGGCCTCGCTGTTCGAGGAACACGGCTTCGGCGACATCAAGATCAGCGTCAAACACAACGACCCGGTGGTGATGGTCGCCGCCTACGAGCAGCTGGGCGCACGGTGCGACTACCCGCTGCATCTCGGTGTGACCGAGGCCGGCCCGGCGTTCCAGGGCACCATCAAGTCCGCGGTCGCCTTCGGCGCCCTGCTGTCGCGGGGGATCGGCGACACCATCCGGGTGTCACTGTCGGCGCCGCCGGTCGAGGAGGTCAAGGTGGGCAGCCAGATCCTGGAATCGCTCAACCTTCGTCCGCGTTCCCTGGAGATCGTGTCGTGCCCGTCCTGCGGACGCGCGCAGGTCGACGTCTACACCTTGGCCAACGAGGTCACCGCCGGATTGGACGGGCTCGAGGTGCCGCTGCGGGTGGCGGTGATGGGGTGCGTGGTCAACGGCCCCGGCGAGGCCCGCGAGGCCGACCTGGGGGTGGCCTCCGGCAACGGCAAGGGCCAGATCTTCGTCAAGGGCGAGGTGATCAAGACGGTGCCGGAGTCGCAGATCGTCGAGACGTTGATCGAGGAGGCGATGCGCCTGGCTGCGCAGATGGAATCCGAGACCCAGGATTCCCCGAGAGAACCCGGGTCGGCGGCGAGCGGTTCGCCCGTTGTGACCGTAAGCTGATAGCGGCCGGGCCCTCCGAGCTCGATACGCCGCGCAGTTTTCGCCACACCGTTTTCGCACCGTAGATTTCGCACCACAGAGAGTTATCGAGATGTCGGCTCCGCCCCTGTTGCGTCTGGTCGGCGGACGGCGGGTGTCGGTGGTGCGCGATGGTGCAGCCGTCTGGCGGGTCCTGAGACAAGACCCCGTCGAATCGTGCATGGTGGCCGCCCGGGTTGCCGACTACGGGGTCGAGCCCAAGTCGCTGAGCGGGGAGCTGTGGACGCGCGGCGGCGTGGACGAATCGCTGTGCTTTGCCGGCGCCAACCTGATCCCACTGCGCGGAAGTCGCAGCGACCTCAACGCATTTGCCGATGAAGCCAAGAGTGCGGCGCGGCGGTGTTCGTCGCTGGTGGGCAGGGCGGACCTGGTGCTGCCCATGTGGGAGCGCCTGGAACCGGCGTGGGGCCCGGCGCGTGATGTGCGCGCCGACCAGCCGCTGCTGGCGCTCGATACCCACCCCAACTGCGTTCTGGACACCGAGGTGCGGCAAGTGCGCCCGGACGAACTCGATGCCTATCTGGTGGCCGCGGTGGACATGTTCATCGGCGAAGTGGGCGTCGATCCGCGACTCGGCGACGGCGGGCGGGGGTATCGACGCCGGGTGACCGGCCTGATCGCGGCCGGCCGCGCCTGGGCCCGGTTCGAGCACGGCCAGGTGGTCTTCAAGGCCGAGGTGGGTTCGCAGTCGCCGTCTGTCGGGCAGATCCAAGGTGTCTGGGTGCATCCCGAGCGGCGGGGGCTGGGGCTGGGCACCGCGGGTACCGCGACGCTGGCAGCGGTGATCGTGGGCAGCGGACGTGTTGCCAGCCTCTATGTCAACAACTTCAACGCGGTCGCCCGGGCCGCCTACGCCCGGATCGGGTTCAAAGAGGTCGGTACCTTCGCAACGGTCCTGCTGGACTGAGTGCCGGCCCGCGGATCGGAGGTCGCGGCGGACGGGTGGCCCTGCGCGCCGGCCCCCTTGCCCCCCTGGCCCCTGGCCCCTGGTCCTGGCCCCTGGCCCCTGGCCCCTGG
>NZ_JBKECZ010000057.1:0-36937 GCF_047975165.1 Mycobacterium sp. | reverse complement strand
TTCTTCACCTCGGTGGTCGCCGGCTACTGGAACACGTTCAAGGCGAACATCGGCATCATGATCGCGGTCGCCCAGCTGGCCGCCGCCCAGCAGCGATTCGCCGACGTGCAGAACGAGTTCCGGCGCTTCGGCATGGACATCGTGGCCGCCTCGGTGCGCCGCGCCCAGGAGCAGGGGTTCGGCGCCGAGCTCAATCCGCTGCACACGGCCGCGGCCATCGCGCTGCTCTTCGAGAACTTCACCACCGTGTTCGTCGGCACCTCCGACCCCGGGAAAGGGTTGGGTGTGACTATCGGCGACGAGGACGCGATTGCCCTGCTGTCTGGAATCTGGAAGAAAACCCTGTACGGAAAATAAGGACGACAACGTGGATTTCACCCTGCCCGAGCACCTGCCGGCCCTGCTGGCCGAGATGGACGACTTCATCGAAGCCGAGATCAAACCGCTGGAACGCGAGCACATTCAGTACTTCGACCACCGCCGGGAAAACGCCCGCACCGACTGGGACAACGACGGTATCCCGCGCCGGGAATGGGAAGATCTACTCGCCGAGATGCGCCGGCGCGCCGACCGGGCGGGCTGGCTGCGCTACGGCCTGCCGGCCCGGTTCGGCGGTCGCGACGGCACCAACATCGACATGGCGGTGATCCGGGAGCATCTGGCGCACAAGGGCCTCGGGTTGCACAACGACCTGCAGGACGAGTCCTCGATCGTCGGCAACTTCCCGCAGGTCATCATGATGGACCGGTTCGGCACCGACGCCCAGAAGCAGGAATGGACCGAAGCCCTGATAACCGGCGAGCGGTCGATGGCGTTCGGGTTGACCGAACCCAACCACGGATCCGATGCCACCTGGCTGGAGACCACCGCCGTGCAGGACGGCGACGGCTGGGTCATCAACGGCGCCAAGCGTTTCAACACCGGTGTGCACCGGGCCACCCACGACCTGGTATTCGCCCGCACCTCCGGGGACCCGGGCCAGGCGCGGGGAATCTCGGCGTTCCTGGTGCCCACCGACACCGAGGGCTTCACCGTGCCCTACTACTGGTGGACGTTCAACATGCCCACCGACCACGCCGAGGTGGCACTCGACAACGTCCGGGTACCCGGCGACGCCGTGCTGGGCGAGGTGGACCGGGGCCTGGAGGTGGGGCAGACATTCCTGCACGAGAACAGGATCCGCCAGGCCGCCAGCAGCCTGGGGGCCGCCCAGTACTGCATCGACCGCGCGGTGGCGTTCGCCGGCGAACGCATCGTGTTCGGCAAACCGCTGTCGGTGAACCAGGCGGTGCAGTGGCCGCTGGTCGAGTTGCAGACCGAAGCCCAGATGGTGCGGCTGCTGGTGTACTACGCGGCCACCCAGCTCGATGACAACCATCACATGGAAGTCTCCGACAAGGTCTCGATGGCCAACTACCGCGCCAACCGCCTGGTGTGCGACGCCGCCGATCGGGCCATGCAGACACTCGGCGGCATCGGCTACAGCCGCCACGAGCAACTCGAACACATCTACCGTCACCACCGCCGCTACCGGATCACCGAGGGCGCCGATGAGATCCAGATGCGCCGGGTCGCGCAGCGGCTGTTCAAGTTCGGCAAGAAGTGACGCTGGCCGACCGTCTGACCGGGCTGCTGGGCCCGCTGCTGGGCGAACCGCTCGGCGTCGAGAACCTGCGCGCGCTCACCGGCGGGGCCAGCCGCAGCACCTGGGCCTTCGACGCCGTCACCGCCGGTGGCCGCCGGGCACTGATCCTGCGCGTCGGGCCGCCCGACGATATTCACGTCGGCATGGAGCTGGAAGCCCGGGTCCAGGCCGCCGCGGCGGCGGCGGGCGCACCCGTCCCGCACATCCTGATCGCCGACGATTCCGTTGCCGCACTGGGCAATCCGTTCCTGATCTGCGATGAAATCCCGGGCGAGACCATCGCGCGGCGCATCCAGCGCCAATTGGACCGAACAAGCGACCCGGCGCGGGCCCGCGCGCGGCTGCTGCGCCAGTGCGCCCACGCCATCGCCGCGGTGCACCAGGCCGACGCCGGCATCCCCGGGCTTACCGGCCAGGATCCCGTCGGGCTGTGGCGCGAACAGCTTGATGTCATCGGCGACACCACCGCCACCTTCGAGTGGGCGTTTCGCTGGCTGGAGGACAATCGCCCCGGCAGCGCCGCCGCCTCGCCCGAGTCCGTCGCCGTCCTGGTGCACGGAGATTTCCGGATGGGCAACCTGATCGTCGACGAATCCGGCCTGGCCGCCGTCCTGGACTGGGAACTGGTGCATGCCGGTTCGGCATATGAGGACCTGGCCTGGTTTTGCGTGCGGGCCTGGCGGTTCGGCGCACCCGCCAGCCGCGGGGCCGGCGGGCTGGGCGGCATCGAGGAGTTCCTGCGCAGCTACCAGGACGCCTCGGGGACCGGCGTGGACCGGGCGGCGTTTCACTGGTGGCGGGTGCTGGCCACCCTGCGCTGGGGCGTGATGTGCCGCTACCAGGCGCAGCGCCATCTCAGCGGGCAGACCCGCTCGGTGGAACTGGCGACCATCGGTCGCCGGGTATGCGAGAACGAATGGGATCTGCTCGACCTGCTGGAGGACGCGTGAACCTGCACGGCCGGCCGACCGCGGTCGAACTCGTCGCCGCCGTCGCCGAATTCCTGGAAACCGAGGTCCGCGAGGCCACCGACGGCCAGCTCAATTTCCACACGCGGGTGGCCGCCAACGCCCTGCGGATGGTCGAGCGCGAACTGCTCGGGCCCGTCGGATCCAGCGGACCGGGCGAATACGGCGAAGCGGACGCGCGGGCGGCGCTGGCCGAACTCGGTTTCGCCGACGAGGCCGCCCTGGCCGCCGCCATCCGCACCGGAGCACTCGACGCCCGGGCCCGCGACGTGGTTGCCTGCCTGCGCCGGCTGGTCGGCCACCGGCTGGCGGCCGCACACCCCGGATACGCGCACACACAGGAGGCAGCCCCATGACATCCAACGCCGTCACCGACACCGCCGACCGGTTGTTCGCCGCCATCGAGGCGGGCCGGCAGGCCGAGGTCGCCGGCATGTGGAGCGCCGACATCGCCGTCTGGCGAACCGGCCGCGGCCCCGCCAAGACCGACGACAAGGCCCGGGCGCTACGGGTCATCGACTGGTTCATCGAGAACACCCGGTCGCGCAGCTATGAAATCCTGGATCGGCTGGTCTTCGACGACTGCGACGGCGGCGGCCGCGGATTCGTCCAGCAGCACATCCTGCACGCGACCGGGAAATCGGGCGCGTCGATCTCCGTGCGGGTCTGCATGGTGATCAAGCTGGACGACCAGGGCCTGATCGCCACGATCGAGGAGTACTTCGATCCCGCCGAACTCGCCCCGCTGCTCGGCCGGTAGCCCTCGCAGCGCCAACAGGGGAGTGCACTCCGCACGGCCCGGGTGAATTACCATCGGCACCGTGCCCGATTCGAGCAGCCCGCTGAACATCCTGGTCTACAGCGACAACGTGCAAACCCGCGAGCAGGTGATGCGGGCCCTCGGCAAGCGGCTGCACCCCGACCTGCCGGAGTTGAGCTATATCGAGGTGGCGACCGGTCCGATGGTGATCCAGAAGATGGACGCCGGCGGCATCGACCTGGCCATTCTCGACGGGGAGGCGACACCGACCGGCGGGATGGGAATCGCCAAGCAGTTGAAAGACGAGCTGGCTTCCTGCCCACCGGTCCTGGTGCTCACCGGGCGTCCGGACGACGCCTGGCTGGCCAGCTGGTCGCGCGCCGAGGCGGCGGTGTCGCATCCGCTCGACCCGATCGTGCTGGGCCGCACGGTGCTGGGCCTACTCGGCCCCGCCACGCGCTGAGGGTTCCTCAGCTGCCTCGCACTCGAATCCTCGAGGACTCCGTAGCAGCAGCAGCAGCGGCGGCGGCCTCCTGGCTCTCCGCCGCCTGCGCGGCGACCCCGGGTTCGGCAGTCGGCAACACGCCCAGCGAGGGAACCTCTGCTTCGCGAGCCTGCGCCGCGGCTTCCGATGTCTCCGCTGCCGCGGTTTCCGGAGTTTCCGCGGCCGCATCCCCTTCCTCGGCTTTCTCGGACTTTGCCGACGTCGCCGGCCCTGGCGCACCGGGCGCACTGGCACCCCCGCCGGCCATTCCGACGCCCGCAAGACCGGCCATCGCCATCGGCATCATCGCGAACCCGCCAAGCCCGACGCCGGGGCCAACGACCCCGGGATTGGCGGTGGTCGCCGCGGCGCTTCCGGCGCCCGAGACACCGACGGCGTCACCTCCTGCGGAATAGGCACCCGGATTGACACCTGCGGAGCCGGCAGGCGCCATCCCGGCGCCGACAGTCCCGGCCCCGGCAGGCGCCATCCCGGCGCCGACAGTTCCGGCCCCGGCAGGCGCCATCCCGGCGCCGACAGTTCCGGCCCCGGCAGCTCCAGCTGAGCCACTACCGCCCACGGCCGCCGCCCCCCCGGCCACACCGACACCGGCGCCCAAACCCAGACCTCCCGCGACCGCACCTGCCAGCGCGGGGAAGCCCTGCAACACCGACTGCCACGACGTCATCTGCGAGGCAGCCGCCGCGGCACCGGAGTAGTAGCCGCTCATCGCGGACACGTCCGCGGCCCACATCTCCTCGTAGAGAGCTTCGGCCATCGCGATCGCGGGCGCGTTCTGTCCGAACAGGTTCGTCATCACCATTTGGACGAACGCGTTGCGGTTGGCCTCAACCGCGCTCGGATGAATGGTCGCGGCCTGCGCGGTCTCGAAGGCAGTCGCCACGGCCTTGGCCTGCCCGGCGGCCCCGGCAGACTCCATCGACGCCGCAGCCAGCCAGCCCGCCAGCGGGGCTGCCGCGTTGGCCATCGCCGATGCGGCCGCACCCTGCCAGGCCTGGCCGGCCAGGTTCGAGATCACCGCCCCGAACGAATCCGCGGCCGTCCCCAGCTCGGCGGCCAACCCGTCCCAGGCCGTGGCTGCCGTGAGCATCGGAGCCGCACCCGCACCCAGGAACATGCGCAGGGAATTGATCTCAGGGGGGAGAGTGAAAAAACTCACAGGTAAATTCCCTCGCTGCTGTTCGATCAGGGCAGTCACGGACCGTCTCAAGGACCCCGCTGCCGGCTCCGGCGGAAACGGCCGCAATTCGGGAGGGAGCCCCCGCCGTCCTTCGAACTTCCAACATTGTGCCTGGCAAAGCCAAAATTATCTACCTGTCGTCCACTGGACCGCACCGTTCCCCCGGTATCTCCACCAAGCAGCATCGACCGGTCGCAACCCGCGACAGCACCGGGCGGTCCCGACCGTCGGCCGTCCCGGCTCCGCAGTGACCCCCGACCATGTGTTCCGCCCGCCGCGCGACTATGTTGAAGATCGCGGTGACGCACCACAAGCCCGGTCCGTCACGGATATCTCTGATCGAACCCCGGCTCGGGTACCGCCCTGCGGCCCCGGCGGCTCGCACGACAGATCTTGGAGCGATGTGAACGTCTACCTGCCCATCCTGGTGATGGCGGCCATTGCCGCAGCGTTCGCCATCGGATCGGTGTTCCTGGCCAGCATCACCGGCCCCAGCCGCTTCAACAGGTCGAAGCTGGAGGCCTACGAGTGCGGGATCGAACCGGTCGAGGTCGCGGGCGAGGCCGGCGCCCGCCCGGCCGGCGGTCAACGTTTCCCGATCAAGTACTACCTGACGGCGATGCTGTTCATCATCTTCGACATCGAGATCGTGTTCCTGTATCCGTGGGCGGTAAGTTTCGACTCGCTGGGGACTTTTGCGCTGGTCGAGATGGGTGTGTTCATGCTCACGGTGTTCGTGGCCTACGCCTACGTGTGGCGCCGCGGGGGCCTGACGTGGGATTGAGGTAGGACATGGGTCTGGAAGAACAGCTGCCCGGCGGCATTCTGCTGTCGACGGTGGAGAAGGTCGCGGGCTACGTCCGCAAGAACTCCCTGTGGCCGGCGACGTTCGGGCTGGCCTGCTGCGCGATCGAGATGATGGCGACCGCCGGGCCGAGGTTCGATATCGCCCGGTTCGGCATGGAACGGTTCTCCGCGACGCCCCGGCAGGCCGACCTGATGATCGTGGCGGGGCGGGTCA
Source organism: Mycobacterium sp. (assembly GCF_047975165.1). Classification (GTDB taxonomy): domain Bacteria; phylum Actinomycetota; class Actinomycetes; order Mycobacteriales; family Mycobacteriaceae; genus Mycobacterium. Next base: position 30,858 of record NZ_JBKECZ010000057.1, on the reverse strand, counting down.
GCCAGAAGATGGCCCCGGTCCTGCGGCAGATCTACGACCAGATGGCCGAGCCCAAGTGGGTGCTGGCCATGGGGGTGTGCGCATCCTCGGGCGGAATGTTCAACAACTACGCGATCGTGCAGGGCGTGGACCACGTGGTGCCGGTGGACATCTACCTACCGGGCTGTCCGCCCCGGCCGGAAATGCTGCTGCACGCGATCCTCAAACTGCACGAGAAGATCCAGGAGATGCCGCTGGGCGTCAACCGCGAGCGCGTCATCGCCGAAACCGAACAGGCCGCACTGGCGGCCCGGCCCACCATCGAGATGCACGGGCTGCTGCGATGAGCTCAGCGGACAAAACCCCGCAGGACACCGCCCCCCGGGACGCACCGTCGCCCCCGGGGACCGAGGTGATCGACGTTCGTCACGGCATGTTCGGCGTCTCCGGCTCCGGTGACACCTCCGGTTACGGCCGGCTGGTGCGCGACGTCGCCCTTCCGGGCAGCAGCCCCCGGCCCTACGGCGGCTACTTCGATGACGTCGCCGACCGGCTGGCCGAGGCATTGGGGCGCGACGGCATCGAATTCGACGACGCGATCGAAAGTGTCGTCGTCCACCGCGACGAACTGACCCTGCACGTGCGCCGGGAGCTGATCGCAGAGGTCGCCCAGCGGCTGCGCGACGAACCCGAACTGCGGTTCGAGCTGTGCATGGGGGTCAACGGCGTGCACTACCCGCACGAGACCGGCCGGGAACTGCACGCGGTGTACCCGCTGCAGTCGATCACCCACAACCGGCGGCTGCGGCTGGAAGTGTCCGTCCCGGACAGTGATCCGCACATCCCGTCGCTGTACGCGGTGTATCCGACCAACGACTGGCATGAGCGCGAGACCTACGACTTCTTCGGGATCGTCTTCGACGGGCACCCGTCGCTCACCCGCATCGAGATGCCCGACGACTGGCACGGGCATCCGCAGCGCAAGGACTATCCGCTGGGCGGTATCCCGGTCGAATACAAGGGCGCGCAGATTCCCCCGCCCGACGAGCGGAGGGCCTACAACTGATGAGCACCACCACCTCCGTCGAACACGACGGAACCGGCAGCCCCGAGACGGTAGTCGTTGCCGGCGGCCAGGATTGGGACAAGGTCGTCGATGCCGCCCGCAAGGCCGACCCGGGCGAACGCATCGTGGTCAACATGGGTCCCCAGCACCCGTCCACCCACGGGGTGCTGCGACTGATCCTGGAGATCGAGGGCGAAACCATCACCGAAGCCCGCTGCGGAATCGGCTACCTGCACACCGGGATCGAGAAGAACCTCGAATACCGTTCCTGGACACAGGGTGTCACGTTCGTGACCCGGATGGACTACCTGTCGCCGTTCTTCAACGAAACCGCCTACTGCCTGGGTGTGGAGAAGCTGCTCGGCATCACCGACCAGATTCCCGAGCGCGTCAACGTGATCCGGGTGATGATGATGGAGCTCAACCGGATCTCCTCGCACCTGGTCGCGCTGGCGACCGGCGGCATGGAACTGGGTGCGATGACGCCGATGTTCGTCGGCTTCCGGGGCCGCGAGATCATCCTCAACCTGTTCGAGCAGATCAGCGGGCTGCGGATGAACAGCGCCTACATCCGGCCCGGCGGTGTGGCCCAGGACCTGCCCGCAAATGGGGCCGAGAACATCGCCAAAGCCCTCGACGAGCTGCGCCAGCCGCTGCGCGAAATGGGTGAGCTGCTCAACGAGAACGACATCTGGAAGGCCCGCACCGAGGACGTCGGCTACCTGGACCTGACCGGATGCATGGCACTGGGCATCACCGGTCCGATTCTGCGGGCCACCGGGCTGCCACACGACCTGCGCAAGAGCGAACCCTACTGCGGATACCAGGACTACGAATTCGACGTGATCACCGCCGACACCTGTGATGCCTACGGGCGCTACATCATTCGCGTCAAGGAGATGTGGGAGTCGGTCAAGATCGTCGAACAGTGCCTGGACAAGCTGCGCCCCGGCCCGACCATGATCGAAGACGGCAAGATCGCCTGGCCGGCAGACCTGCACGTGGGCCCCGACGGCATGGGCAACTCCCCGGAGCACATCGCCAAGATCATGGGCACCTCGATGGAGGCGCTGATCCACCACTTCAAGCTGGTGACCGAGGGCATCCGGGTTCCCCCCGGCCAGGTCTACTCGGCGGTGGAGTCCCCGCGCGGCGAACTGGGCGTGCACATGGTCAGCGACGGCGGCACCCGGCCGTACCGGGTGCACTACCGGGACCCGTCCTTCACCAACCTGCAGTCGGTGGCCGCCATGTGCGAGGGCGGCATGGTCGCCGACCTGATCAGCGCGGTAGCCAGCATCGACCCCGTCATGGGCGGAGTGGACCGATGAGCGCCTCATCGACACCGGGCAGCGGCGAGCGGGTGTTCCTGCAACTCGGCCCGCCGCCGTCGGAACCCGGCCGGTTCGCCACCGACGACGCCCCGCAGACCTACCCGCCGGAGGTGCAGGCGCGACTGGAGGCCGAGGCCAAGGAGATCCTGGCCAAGTACCCCGAGAAACGGTCGGCTCTGCTGCCGCTGCTGCACCTGGTGCAGGCCGAGGACTCCCACCTCACTGCGGCCGGGCTGCGGTTCTGCGCCCGCCAACTCGACCTGACCGGGGCCGAGGTTTCGGCGGTGGCCAGCTTCTACACCATGTACCGCCGCGGCCCCACCGGCGACTACCTGGTCGGTGTCTGCACGAACACGCTGTGCGCGGTGATGGGCGGCGACGCGATTTTCGCCGACCTCGCCGAGCACCTGGGCGTCGGCAACGACGAGACCACCGACGACGGCACCGTCACCCTGCAGCGCATCGAATGCAACGCGGCCTGCGACTTCGCGCCGGTGGTGATGGTCAACTGGGAGTTCTACGACAACCAGACCGTCGGCTCGGCGCGCGAGCTCGTCGACTCGCTGCGCAACGGTGAACCGGTGCCGCCCACCCGGGGCGCACCGCTGTGCACCTTCCGCGAAACATCACGGATCCTGGCCGGATTCCGCGACGAACGCGCCGACGAGGGCCAGGGCGGCGCCGGCGCGGCCACCCTCGCCGGCCTGGAGGTCGCCCGGGAGCACGACATGCAGGCGCCGGACGCTCCGGGAGGCCAGCCGTGACGACCTCCCCTGCCACCCCGCTGACTCCGGTCCTCAGCCGCTACTGGGACGACCCGCAATCCTGGTCCCTGGCGACCTACCAACGCCAACGCGGCTACCGGGCCATGAAGAAGGCCCTGGAGATGAACCCCGACGACGTGATCGCCACCGTCAAGGCCTCCGGGCTGCGCGGCCGGGGCGGGGCGGGCTTCCCCACCGGGACCAAATGGTCGTTCATTCCGCAGGGCGACTCCGGCGCCGCGGCCAAGCCGCACTACCTGGTGGTCAACGCCGACGAGTCCGAACCCGGCACCTGCAAAGACATTCCGCTCATGCTGGCCACGCCGCACGTGCTCGTCGAAGGCGTCATCATCGCCTCCTACGCGATCCGGGCCAGCCGCGCCTTCATCTATGTGCGCGGCGAGGTGGTGCCGGTGCTGCGCCGCCTGCAGAACGCGGTGGCCGAGGCCTACGCCGCGGGCTACCTGGGCCGCGACATCGGCGGCTCCGGGTACGACCTGGAACTGGTGGTGCACGCCGGCGCCGGCGCCTACATCTGCGGTGAGGAGACCGCGCTGCTGGACTCCCTCGAAGGCCGCCGCGGGCAGCCGCGGCTGCGGCCCCCCTTCCCCGCCGTCGCCGGCCTCTACGGCTGCCCGACCGTGATCAACAATGTCGAGACGATCGCCAGCGTCCCGTCGATCGTCCTCGACGGGATCGACTGGTTCCGCTCCATGGGCAGCGAGAAATCCCCCGGCTATACGCTCTATTCGCTGTCCGGGCACGTCGCCCGGCCCGGCCAGTACGAGGCGCCGCTGGGCATCACGCTGCGCGAGCTGCTCGACTACGCCGGCGGGATCCGCACCGGGCACCGGCTCAAGTTCTGGACCCCGGGGGGCTCCTCGACCCCGATCCTGACCGACGCGCACCTCGACGTGCCGCTGGATTACGAGGGTGTCGCGGCCGCCGGCTCGATGCTGGGCACCAAGGCGCTGCAGATTTTCGACGAGACGACGTGCGTGGTGCGTGCGGTTCATCGCTGGACGGAGTTCTACAAGCACGAGTCCTGCGGGAAATGCACGCCGTGCCGCGAAGGCACCTTCTGGCTGGACAAGATCTATCACCGGCTGGAGACGGGCCTGGGCACCGGCGAAGACCTGGACAAGCTCCTCGACATATCCGACTCGATCCTGGGAAAGGCGTTCTGCGCGCTCGGAGACGGCGCCACCAGCCCGGTGACGTCGTCCATCGAGCACTTCCGCGACGAATACGTCGCCCACGTCGAAAGCGGCGGATGCCCGTTCGACCCCCGGGACGCCATGCTCTCGCCGGACGGAAAGGCCTGAGGCAGCGATGACCACGACTTCTGATGCGGCCAACACCGGAGCTGCGGACTCCGGCGCCGTCACCCCGCCGGACATGGTGACGTTGACCATCGACGATACCGAAATCAGCGTTCCCAAGGGAACTTTGGTGATCCGCGCCGCCGAGCTGATGGGTGTCCAGATCCCCCGGTTCTGCGACCACCCGCTGCTCGACCCGGTCGGCGCCTGCCGGCAGTGCCTGGTCGACGTGGAGGGCCAGCGCAAGCCCCTGGCCTCGTGCACCGCGGTGTGCACCGACGACATGGTGGTGCGCACCCAACACACCTCGCCAGCCGCCGACCGGGCCCAGCACGGGGTGATGGAGTTGCTGCTGATCAACCACCCGCTGGACTGCCCGATGTGCGACAAGGGCGGCGAATGCCCGCTGCAGAACCAGGCAATGTCCAACGGCCGCGCGGACTCCCGGTTCACCGACGACAAACGCACTTTCATCAAGCCGATCAACATCTCCGCCCAGATCCTGCTGGACCGCGACCGCTGCATCCTGTGTGCACGCTGCACGCGGTTCTCCGACCAGATCGCCGGCGACCCGTTCATCGACATGCAGGAGCGCGGCGCCCTGCAGCAGGTCGGGATCTACGCCGACGAACCGTTCGAGTCCTACTTCTCCGGCAACACCGTGCAGATCTGCCCGGTGGGCGCACTGACCGGGATGTCCTACCGGTTCCGGGCCCGCCCGTTCGACCTGGTGTCCAGCCCGAGTGTGTGCGAGCACTGCGCGGGCGGCTGCGCCGAGCGGACCGATCACCGGCGCGGCAAGGTGATGCGCCGGCTGGCCGGAGACGACCCCGAGGTCAACGAGGAGTGGATCTGCGACAAGGGCCGCTTTGCGTTCACCTACGCGACCGAACGCGACGTGATCAGCACTCCCCTGGTCCGTGACGACGACGGGACGCTGCAGCCGGCGTCGTGGTCGCACGCGATCGTCACCGCGGCGCGCGGACTGCAAGCCGCAAGCGGACGCACCGGCGTCCTGACGGGCGGCCGGGTCACCTGGGAGGACGCCTACGCCTACGCCAAGTTTGCCCGAATCGCGCTGGACACCAACGATATCGACATCCGGGCCCGCCCGTCCGCGGCCGAGGAGGCCGAGTTCCTGGCGGCGAGGATCGCCGGCCGGCCCATCACCGTCAGCTACACCGACCTGGAAACCGCGCCGGCGGTCCTGCTGGCCGGGTTCGAGCCGGAGGACGAGTCACCCGGGGTGTTCCTGCGGTTGCGCAAAGCCGCCCGCAAGAATGGCGTGCCGGTCTACGCGATAGCGCCGTTCGCCACCCGCGGGCTGGCGAAGATATCGGGCCGGCTGCTGCGGACGGCACCCGGCGACGAACCGTCGGCACTGGACTCGCTGGCCACCGGTGAGCTGGGCAACCTGCTGAGCACCCCCGGCGCGGTGATCATGGTCGGCGAACGCCTGGCCACGGTGCCCGGCGGATTGTCGGCCGCGGCACGGCTGGCCGACGCCACCGGCGCCCGCCTGGCCTGGGTGCCGCGGCGCGCCGGGGAGCGCGGCGCCCTGGAGGCGGGCGCCCTGCCGGGCCTGCTGCCCGGGGGCCGTCCGGTCGCCGACGAAACCGCCCGCGCACAGGTCCGCACGGCGTGGCGGGTGGACGACCTGCCGGCCAAGGCGGGGCGGGACGCGGCCGGCATCCTGGCGGCGGCCGCCGACGGCACACTGGGCGCCCTGCTCGTCGGCGGCATCGAACCCGGCGACTTCGCCGACCCGGACGCCGTGCTGGCCGCACTCGACGCGGCGCCGTTCGTGGTCAGCCTGGAGCTGCGGCACAGCGAGGCCACCGAACGCGCCGACGTGGTGTTCCCGGTCGCCCCGACCACCCAGAAGGCGGGCGCCTTCATCAACTGGGAGGGCCGTTTCCGCGGCTTCGAACCGGTCTTCCACGGCACCGCGCTGCAAGCCGGACAATCCGATCACCGGGTGCTCGACACCCTGGCCGAGGAGATGGGCATCCGCCTGGGATGCGCCACCGCCGAGTCGGCCCGCGCGGAGCTGGCCGCCCTGGGCGCCTGGGACGGAAAGCGCTGCGCCAGCCCCCGGGCGCCGGCAGGCGCTACCACACGACCCGGCGCCGGTGAGGCTGTGCTGACCGGGTGGCGGCTGCTGCTCGACAGCGGTCGCGGCCAGGACGGCGAACCGCATCTGGCCGCCACCGCGCGCAAACCCGCCGTGCGGTTGTCACCGGACACCGCAGCCGGAATCGGCGCCGCCGCGGGAGAACCCGTCACGGTGAGCACGTCGCGCGGCGCGATCACCCTGCCGCTGGACATCACCGACATGCCCGATAAAACAGTGTGGCTGCCGCTGAACTCACCGGGTTCGGCGGTGCACCGGCAATTGGGCGCGTGCACCGGAGACACCGTGAAAATCAGTGCGAACGGGGTGACGCGATGACCTGCTCGCACGGCCTGGCCGCCTTCGGACACGACCCGTGGTGGCTGATCCTGGGCAAGGCCCTGGGCGTCTTCGTGTTCCTGATGCTCAACGTGCTGGTCGCTATCCTCGCCGAGCGCAAGATCCTCGGCTGGATGCAGTTGCGGCCCGGCCCCAACCGGGTGGGGCCGTGGGGCCTCCTGCAAAGCCTGGCCGACGGCATCAAACTGGCGCTCAAGGAGAGCATCACGCCCAAGGACATCGACTGGTTCGTGTATTTCGCGGCGCCGGCGATCTCGGCGATTCCGGCGTTCACCGCGTTCGCGTTCATCCCGTTCGGCCCGGAAGTGTCGGTGTTCGGCCATTGGACCCCGTTACAGCTCGCCGATCTTCCGGTGTCGGTGCTGTTCATCCTCGGACTCTCGGCGATCGGCGTGTACGGGATCGTGCTGGGCGGCTGGGCGTCGGGATCCACCTATCCCCTGTTGGGCGGGGTGCGCTCGACCGCCCAGGTGATCTCCTACGAGGTCGCCATGGGGCTGTCCTTCGCCGGGGTGTTCCTGTTCGCCGGCTCGATGTCGACGTCGCAGATCGTCGCCGCCCAGGACCGCCTCTGGTACGTGTTCCTGCTGCTCCCGTCGTTCCTGATCTACCTGATCTCGATGGTGGGCGAAACCAACCGGGCCCCGTTCGACCTGCCCGAGGCCGAGGGCGAGCTGGTCGCCGGATTCCACACCGAGTACTCGTCGCTGAAGTTCGCCATCTTCATGCTGGCCGAATACGTCAACATGATGACGGTGTCGTCGCTGGCCACGGTGATGTTCTTCGGCGGCTGGCACGCCCCGTGGCCGGTGAACATGTGGGCCGGCGCCAACACCGGCTGGTGGCCGGTGCTGTGGTTCACCGCCAAGATGTGGACCTTCCTGTTCGTCTATTTCTGGTTGCGCGCCAGCCTGCCCCGGTTCCGCTACGACCAGTTCATGTCGCTGGGCTGGAAACTGCTGATCCCGGTCTCCCTGGTGTGGGTGATGATCGCCGCCGTCATCCGCAGCCTGCGCAACGAGGGGTACCCGCAGTGGACCGCGGCGATGGTGATCGCCAGCATCGTCGTGGCCGTCGCGCTGCTGGCGACGCTGCGAAAACCGTTCAGCGCGCCCAGCCCCCGTACCCGAGCCCGCCGAGAGCGAAGCCGAGCCGCCGAGCAAGCCGGACAACTGGAGCAAGCCGGACAAGCCGGACAGCGCGAGCTGTCGGCAGCCTCCGCAACCGCGTTCCCGGTTCCACCGCTGCCCGCGCAGCCGGCCGGGCCCGTCGGCGCAACCAAGGAGAAGGCACATGGCTAACCCATTCCGGCGTTCGCTGGACGCCGTCGCCGGATTCGGCGTCACGTTCGGCTCGATGTTCAAGAAGACCGTCACCGAGCAGTACCCGGAGAAGCCCGGTCCGGTGGCGCCCCGCTACCACGGCCGCCACCAGCTCAACCGCTACCCCGACGGCCTGGAGAAGTGCATCGGCTGCGAACTCTGCGCCTGGGCCTGCCCCGCCGACGCGATCTACGTCGAGGGCGCGGACAACACCGACGAGCAGCGGTATTCCCCCGGGGAACGCTACGGGCGGGTGTACCAGATCAACTACCTGCGATGCATCGGCTGCGGCCTGTGCATCGAGGCCTGCCCCACCCGCGCCCTGACCATGACCAACGACTACGAACTGGCCGACGACAACCGCGCAGACCTGATCTACGAGAAGGACCGGCTGCTGGCGCCGCTGCTGCCCGAGATGACCCAGCCGCCGCATCCCCGCGCCGAGGGCGCCACCGACAAGGACTACTACCTGGGCAACGTGACCCCGGCCGGCCTGCGCGAGACCCAGCACGCGGGAGACCCCCGGTGATCACCACACTGGCCACCGATCTGGCGGCCGAGACGCTGGTCCGCACCTCGACCGCCGAGGCCGTGACGTTCTGGGTGCTGGGCGCGGTGGCGCTGCTCGGAGCACTCGGGGTGGTGCTGGCGGGCAACGCCGTCTACTCGGCGATGAGCCTGGCGACCACAATGCTCGCCTTGGCGGTGTTCTACCTGGCCCAAGACGCACCGTTCCTGGGTGTCGTGCAGGTGGTGGTCTACACCGGCGCGGTGATGATGCTGTTCCTGTTCGTGCTGATGCTGATCGGCGTGGACTCGGCGGAATCGCTGAAGGAGACCCTGCTGGGTCAGCGGGCCGCGACCGCGATGATCGGCTTCGGCTTCGGCATCCTGCTGATCGCGGGCATCGGCAACGCGGGTGCCGGAGGTTTCTCCGGTCTGACCGCGGCCAACGCCGACGGCAATGTGGAAGGGCTGGCGGCGCTGATCTTCTCCCGGTACCTGTGGGCTTTCGAGCTGACCAGCGCTCTGCTGATCACCGCCGCGATCGGGGCGATGATCCTGGCCCACCGTGAGCGCTTCGCCCGCCGCAAGACCCAGCGGGAGCTCGCCGAAGAGCGCTTCCGTCCCGGCGGGCACCCCACCCCGATGCCGAACCCCGGTGTCTACGCGCGGCACAACGCCGTCGACGTGGCCGCGCTGCTGCCGGACGGCTCGTACTCGGAGATGTCGGTGTCGAAAATCCTGCGGACCCGCGGAGCGGACGGCCTCGAGGCGCCCTCGCACCAGGCCGCCAAGGGAGAGGTCGTCAAGGGAGTCAAGGGGGGCGCGTCGTGAATCCGGCCAATTACCTTTATCTTTCGGCCCTACTGTTCACCATCGGGGCGTCCGGAGTGCTACTGCGGCGCAACGCGATCGTCATGTTCATGTGCGTGGAGTTGATGCTCAACGCCGTCAACCTGGCGTTCGTCACCTTCGCACGCATGCACGGCGCACTCGACGGACAGATGATCGCGTTCTTCACGATGGTCGTCGCCGCATGCGAGGTCGTCATCGGCCTGGCCATCATCATGACGATTTTCCGTGCCCGCAAATCGGCTTCGGTCGACGACGCGAATCTACTCAGGGGTTGAGAACGACACCGTGACAACGTCTCTGGAGATGCACTACACCTGGCTGCTGGTGGCCCTGCCGCTGGCGGGTGCGGCGATCCTGCTGTTCGGCGGACGGCGCACCGACGCGTGGGGGCACTGGCTGGGAACACTGGCCGCGGTGTCGGCGTTCGGCGTCGGCGTGAAATTGCTGGTGCTCATGCTCGGCCGCGGCGCAGAAGACCGCACCCTGGTCGAGACCGTGTTCTCCTGGATTCCGGTCGGGGAGTTGCGGGTCGACTTCGGGCTGCAGATAGACCAGCTGTCGATCTGCTTCGTCCTGCTGATCTCCGGCGTGGGCTCGCTGATCCACATCTATTCGGTCGCCTACATGGCCGAGGACCCGGATCGACGCCGGTTCTTCGGCTATCTCAACCTGTTCCTGGCGTCGATGCTGCTGCTGGTGGTCGCCGACAACTACGTGCTGCTCTACCTCGGCTGGGAGGGTGTCGGCCTGGCGTCCTACCTGCTGATCGGCTTCTGGTATCGCAAGCCGACGGCGGCCACCGCGGCCAAGAAAGCGTTCGTGATGAACCGGGTCGGGGACGCCGGCCTGGCATTGGCCATGTTTCTGATGTTCGCCACCTTCGGCAGCGTGTCCTACAGCGGGGTATTCGCCGGTGCGCCCGCGGCCGGCCCGGGAGCGCTGAACGCGATGGGTCTGCTGCTGCTGCTGGGCGCCTGCGCGAAATCCGCCCAGGTCCCGCTGCAGGCCTGGCTGGGCGACGCCATGGAAGGCCCCACCCCGGTGTCTGCGCTGATCCACGCCGCCACCATGGTGACCGCCGGCGTCTACCTGATCGTGCGGTCCAACCCGCTGTACAACCTGGCCCCCGACGCCCGGCTGGCGGTCGTTATCGTCGGGGCGGTCACCCTGCTGCTGGGAGCGTTCATCGGCTGCGCCAAGGACGACATCAAACGCGCGCTGGCCGCATCCACCATGAGTCAGATCGGCTACATGGTGCTGGCCGCCGGCCTCGGCCCAGCCGGCTACGCGTTCGCGATCATGCACCTGCTCACCCACGGCTTCTTCAAGGCCGGCCTGTTCCTCGGGTCCGGGTCGATCATCCACGCGATGGACGAGGAACAGGACATGCGCCGCTACGGCGGCCTGCGCGCCGCACTGCCCATCACATTCGCGACGTTCGGGCTGGGATATCTGGCGATCATCGGGGTGCCGCCGTTCGCCGGATTCTTCTCCAAGGACGCCCTCGTCGAGGCGGCCCTGGCCGCCGGCGGTGTCCGCGGCTACGTCCTGGGCGGGGCGGCGCTGCTGGGCGCGGGCGTCACCGCGTTCTACATGACGCGGGTGATGCTGATGACGTTCTTCGGCCAGAAGCGCTGGGCGCAGGACGCACACCCGCACGAGTCTCCCGCCCTGATGACCGGGCCGATGATCCTGCTCGCGTTCGGTTCGGTGTTCGCCGGCGGGCTGTTCGCCATCGGCGGCACGCTGCCGCACTGGTTGGAGCCGGTGGTCGGCGCGCACGAAGAAGCCGCCCATGCCATACCGGCCTGGGTCAGCACCGCCCTGGCGCTGGGTGTCGTCGCCGCCGGCATCGCGGTGGCCTACCGGATGTACGGCGGCGGCGCCGATATCCCGCGGACGGCGCCGGTCGAGGTGTCCGCGCTGACCAGGGTTGCGCGCGCCGACGTCTACGGCGATGCCTTCAACGAGGAGGTGTTCATGCGCCCCGGTGCGCAACTCACCCGGGCGATGGTCGCCGTCGACAACGCCGGAGTGGACGGCTCGGTGAACGGGCTGGCCGCGCTGGTGAGCAGGCTGTCGAACCAGTTGCGAGCGATGCAGACCGGATTCGCCCGCAACTACGCGTTGTCGATGCTGGCGGGTGCGGCCCTGCTGGCCGGAGCACTGTTGGTGGTGAATCTGTGGTGACCAACGTCCCCTGGCTCTCGGTGCTGTGGCTGCTGCCGCTGGCCGGCTCGGTCCTGATCATCCTGCTGCCCCCGGATATGCGCCAGGTCGCCAAATGGACCGGACTGATCGTCAGCATCGCGACGCTGGCGGTGTCGCTGGTCGTCGGCGCCCGGTTCCATCCCGGCGGACACACCTACCAGTTCGTCGAATCGCACCGGTGGATACCAGCTTTCGGCGCCGGCTACACCATCGGCGTGGACGGCGTAGCGTTGACCCTGGTGCTGCTGACCACCGTGCTGATCCCGGTGCTGCTGGCGGCTGGCTGGAACGACGTGCGTGGTCCCGGGGATGGGGGCAGCCCGCGGGGCGTGCACGCCTACGTCGCACTGACGCTGGCCATCGAGTCGATGGTGCTCATCTCGCTGGTCGCCCTCGACGTGCTGCTGTTCTACGTGTTCTTCGAGGCCATGCTGATCCCGATGTACTTCCTGATCGGCGGCTTCGGCCAGGGCGCCGGGCGCGCCCGGGCCGCGGTGAAGTTCCTGCTGTACAACCTGTTCGGCGGGCTGATCATGCTGGCCGCGGTGATCGGTCTGTACGTGGTGACCGCACGGCATACGGTGGGCGCCGGCGGCACCTTCGACTTCCGCGACATCGTGACCGGCATGGAGTGGGGCCGCTACAGCGCCGTCGACCCCGCGGTGTTCAAGGCGATATTCCTCGGCTTCATGTTTGCCTTCGCGGTCAAGGCCCCGCTGTGGCCGCTGCACCGCTGGCTGCCCGACGCCGCCGTGGAGTCGACTCCGGCAACAGCCGTGCTGATCACGGCGGTGATGGACAAGGTCGGCACCTTCGGCATGCTGCGGTACTGCCTACAGCTGTTTCCGGATGCCGCACTGTATTTCCGGCCGGCGATCGTGACATTGGCGATCATCGGGGTGATCTACGGTGCGATCGTGGCGATCGGCCAGGCCGACATGATGCGCCTGATCGCCTACACGTCGATCTCACACTTCGGGTTCATCATCGCCGGCATCTTCGTGATGACCACCCAGGGCCAGAGCGGGTCGACGCTCTACATGCTCAACCACGGAATCTCCACGGCGGCAGTGTTCCTGATCGCCGGCTTCCTGGTGAAACGGCACGGCAGCCGCCGGATCGCTGACTACGGCGGGGTACAGAAGGTGGCCCCGATCCTGGCCGGAACGTTCCTGGTCTCCTGCATGGCCACCCTGTCGCTGCCCGGCCTGGCGCCGTTCGTCAGCGAGTTCCTGGTTCTGCTGGGCACTTTCGACCGCTACTGGCTGGCCGCGGCGTTCGGTGTCGTCGCGTTGGTGCTGTCGGCCATCTACATGCTGTGGCTCTACCAGCGCATGATGACCGGGCCGGTGGCTGCGGGCAACGAGAATATCGGCGACCTGGTGCTTCGCGAAAAGATCGTGGTGGCACCGCTGATCGCGCTGCTGCTCGTGCTCGGCGTCTACCCCAAGCCCATCCTGGACGCCATCAACCCGACGGTCGAGCACACCATGATCACCATCGGCCAGCACGACCCCTCGCCCAGCGTGCCCCTGCACGGCGCCCCCGCGAAAGCCGAAGGACCGCACCGATGACCCTGCCCACACCCAGCATCGAGTACTTCCTGCTGTCTCCGTTGTTCATCGTGTTCGGGGTCGCGGTGGCCGGCGTGCTGGTCGAGGCGTTCGTGGCGCGCCGGGCACGCTACGGGACACAGGTCGCGCTGGCACTCGGCGGCCTGACCGCCGCGTTCGCCGCCGTCATCGTGGTGGCCAGATCTTTGCCGGCCGGTGGTAAACCCGCGATGATGGGCTCCATGGCCGTGGACGGTCCGGCGCTCTTTCTCCAGGGCACCGTTGTGCTGGTAGCGATACTGGCCACCGTCTTCATCGCCGAACGCAGCCTTCAGCAGGCCCGGAGCCCGAGTGCGGCAAAGGTTTTCGCCGGCCTGGATTACTTCACCCCGCAGGCTTCGGCGGTGCCGGGCAGCGAGACCGAACACGAGGCGCAACGCGCCGGCGCTGCCCAGACCGAACTCTTCCCGCTGCTCATCCTGTCGGTGGGCGGCATGATGGTGTTTCCCGCGGCCGACGACCTGCTGACCATGTTCGTCGCGCTGGAAGTGCTGTCCCTGCCGCTGTACCTGATGTGCGGTCTGGCCCGGTACCGCCGTCTGCTGTCCCAGGAAGCGGCGTTGAAGTATTTCCTGCTGGGCGCATTCTCGTCGGCATTCTTCCTCTACGGGGTCGCGATGCTCTACGGGGCGACCGGCACCCTGCAACTCACCGGTATCCGGGACGCGCTCGCCGGGCCGACCGACATGTCGCTCGCCCTGCTGGGCGTCGCGCTACTGGCGGCCGGCCTGCTGTTCAAGGTGGGCGCCGTCCCGTTCCACTCGTGGGTTCCCGACGTGTACCAGGGCGCACCCACTCCCATCACCGGATTCATGGCCGCGGCCACCAAGGTTGCCGCGTTCGGTGCGCTGCTGCGCGTGGTTTACGTGGCGCTGCCCCCGCTGCACCACGACTGGCGGCCGGTACTGTGGGGCATCTCGATCCTGACGATGATCGTCGGCACCATCACCGCGGTGAACCAGACCGACGTCAAAAGGATGCTGGCCTATTCGTCGGTCGCCCACGTCGGTTTCATCCTCACCGGGGTGATTGCCGACAACCCGGTGGGGGTGTCGGCGACGATGTTCTATCTGGTCGCCTACAGCTTCAGCACCGTCGGCGGCTTCGCTGTGGTCGGCTTGGTCCGCACTGCCGGCGGCGTCGAGGATGCCGAGCTGTCCCGCTGGGCGGGGCTGGGGCAGCGCTCGCCGATCGCCGGCGTGCTGTTCTCGATGTTTCTCCTCGCCTTCGCCGGCATCCCGCTGACCAGCGGGTTCATCAGCAAGTTCGCGGTGTTCCAGGCGGCCGCGGAAGGCGGTGCGGTGCCGCTGGTGATCATCGGGGTGATCTCCAGCGGGGTGGCGGCCTACTTCTACGTCCGGGTGATCGTGCTGATGTTCTTTACGCCGCCCACCGACAACACCCCGCAGGTGGTGCCGCCCGGTGCGCTGGGCAAGGCGGCGATCGCCGCGTGCGCCCTGGTGACCCTTGCGCTGGGCATCTTCCCGCAGCCGATGCTGGACCTGGCCGACATCGCCGCGAATCTGTTGCACTGATCGTCGATCGCTTCGTTCAGCTCATGAACGCTCGGGTGGCCAGAACATATATCGCCAGCACCGCCGGCGGGGCCACCAGCGGCGCCCATGGCAAGTGAACCGGAAACGACGCGGCGAGGAGTCCGGCGACGGTAAAACCAACGGCCGCAACGAGCGTAGGGCCGCTCACCATCTCCACCGGTAGGTATCCGCACATCAGGCAGGCCGCCGCACACAGCCCCGCCAGCGCGGCCGGAACGGGTGCCGGCTGCGTCACCGCAATCACCGGCACCGTCAACGCCACCGCGACAGGGGCCATCGGACGGAACGCCGCGCCCAGACCCACCGCGATCGCCGCCGCGGCACCGCAAACCTGCGCGATCCCCTGGGCGCCAACGGTAACCGATATCACCATCAGCAGACCGAACGACGTCGTCAAGACCCGGTTCTGCGTGCGCGATGCCATCTCAGCGCCTTCCCGGCATTCGGCGGCGGGCCCGGTGGCGCCGCTCGGACAGGCCGCCCATCGACTGCTCCAGCGCGCGATCCTCCGGCCAGGACAGCACCTCCACGCCGACCGCGGCCAGGTCGCGATACATCGCCGAACGGTGCAGGGTCCACAGCCGCAGCACCAGCGGATCCTGCTCGCTCTCGAACGGAGAACCGGTCAGGACGTTCACCACAACGACGACGTGGCCGCGCTTGCGCAAATCGATCAGCGCCAACACGAATTCGGTCTCCAGCAGCACCGAGAACGCGACCACGATCGCACCCACCGGAACAGCGGCCCGCGGCGCGAGCGTGCCCGTGGTGTTGTCGAATCCGTCACCCGCACCGAGCAGCGTGTCGAGCACCCGATAGAACTGGCGCTGGCCGAGGTCCGCGCCGAACCAGCGCGGACGGTTGTCCCCGAGTGCGACGATCCCGGCGCGGTCCCCGGAGCGCAGCGCAGTCTGCACCACCTGGGCGGCGCCGCGCACTACGCGTTCGGTGGCCTCGGTCGCCGGACCGGCCGGCTGCCGGTAGGCATCCGCCAGCACCACCACGTCGGCCGCCCGGTCGGTCAACCGCTGCGTCACGTGCAGACGGCCGCGGCGGGCACTGACCGCCCAGTTCACCGTGCGCAACTGGTCGCCGGGGACGTAGGGACGGATATCGGCGTATTCCACACCCGGGCCACGGTGGTGGGTCAGGTGCACCCCCAGCCGGTCGCGCAACTCGGCCGGCGGAGTGGGGGTCGTCTGCGGCGGGGTCAACGGGAACACGATGACTTCGCAGACGTCGACCGCACCGGTTCCGGCCACCAGGCCACCGCGGGCAAGCAGCTCGATACGGGCCCGGACCGGGTACCGACCCCAGCGCCGGGCAACCGCGGTCGCCTGCTTGCGTTGCCCCAAACCCTGCACGTCGAGTTCCATCCCGTCGGGCGCCGACACCGTCAGCTCAACCGACGCCGCATCGGAATCGGTGGTCGTCCACACGGTCACCTGCGTTTGGTCGCCTTCAAAACATCGTTGGGCGTCCGGCTCCCCGTACACCCGGACAACCGGTACCCGAGGTTGCCAGCCCAGCGAGCACAGGACCCCCAGTAGCGGCGCGCTGAACGCGATCAGCTGCGGGCACCCGGCTATGACAGCTGCGGCCAACGCAATTGCGGTGCAGGTTGCCGCCGCCAGCGTCAACGGGGATGCCCGCCAGCCGAATTCGACGTTTCGGGGTTCGGTCACGGCATTTCGGGCCGACCCTCGGCGCGGGGCGCGGGCAGCCGTCGCAACAGTTCTGCGACGATGTCGGCGCCGGAGACCTTGCGCACCCACATCTCCGGTCGCAAGGTGATCCGGTGTGCGACAGCGGGTATGGCCAGTGCCTTGATGTCCTCGGGGATGACATAGTCGCGACCCTGCAGCAGTGCCCGGGCCCGGGCGAGCTGTACCAGGTCGAGTTCGGCACGCGGGCTGGCGCCGACGGCGATCTGCGGATGGCGCCGCGTCGCGGTGGCCAGCGACACCACATAGTGCAGAACATCCTCGTGCACGGTCACCTGCTCGACCGATTCCCGCATGGCCAGCAGGTCGCGCGCATCGACCACCTGATTGACCGTCGGTTCGGTGGCTCCGCGGTCCAGGCGCCGCCGCAGCATCGCGGTCTCGTCCTGTTCGGAGAGGTAGCGCAGTTCCATCCGGATGGCGAATCGATCCAGTTGCGCCTCGGGCAGCGGGTAGGTGCCTTCGTATTCGATGGGGTTGTCGGTGGCCAGCACGATGAACGGGGCCGGCAGCCGGTGGGTTCGGCCGTCGATGCTCACCTGCCCCTCGGCCATGGCCTCCAGCAGGGCGGCCTGGGTCTTGGGCGGGGTGCGGTTGATCTCGTCGCCGAGCAGCAGGTTGGTGAAGATCGGTCCGCGCCGGAATTCGAAGCGGCCGGCGGCCATGTCGTAGATGGTTGCGCCGAGCAGATCCGCGGGCAACAGGTCGGGAGTGAATTGCACTCGGGTGAATTCCAGGCCAAGCGCCGACGCGAACGACCGCGCTATCAGCGTCTTGCCGAGCCCGGGCAGGTCTTCGATCAGCACGTGGCCACCCGCGAGGACAGCCGTCAGAACAAGCGTCAACGCGGAACGCTTGCCCACCACGGCGCGTTCGATTTCGTCCAGCACCGCTACGCTTCGGGCGGTGGTGGTCGCGGCCGGGGTCGTCATAGCGTATCCAGCCTCCGCAGAATTTCCTCCAGTGCGTCGCGGCCGGGCCCGGCATCGGTGCCGGCACGAGCCACCCTGTTGGGATCGACCCACTCCCACAGTTGCGGGCCGACGAGCAGTTCGCCGCTCGCGGCAAACGCCGCCGGGTCCGTGGCCGGCCGTTGCCCGGTCGACATGACGAAACGCTGAGCCAGCACCGGGCGCAGGTGGCGGTCCCACTCCGCGCGGGTGGACTCCGCGCGGCGGATCGTCGTCTCGGTGCCGGCCAGCCAGCGACGCAACCCCTCGCCGACATCGTCGGTGTCCGGCCCTTCGGCCGATGCATCCGAATTCCCCAGTATCCGACGAACATTGAGCAGAACCAGGGCCAGGCCGGCCCCGGCTGCGGTGAGGACGAACCGACGGTCCTGGGAGATCAGCACCAGCAATTCGATACTCACGATGAGTGTAATACCCAGCACCAGAAGGCTTTTCATCTCCGTGTTCCTGCATGCGGCCCAATGTCCTCGAGAATCAGCCGCAACGCCCGTACGGCCTTCTCGCGGTGTTCTTCTCGCATCACATGCGGGCTGAACCGTGCTTCCTCGAACAACTCGACCAGCGCGACGGCGTGTCCGGCGCCGGCGGGCCGCATCGCATTGCGTTCGACGGCGCGGGCCAGCACCTCGGTCGGGGTGTCGAACTCCTGCGGGGCGGCACCGGGGACATCGGACAATTCGCGTTCCATCGCCGTGTAGCAGGCGATGATGGCCTGACGCGGCTCGCGACCGGGGTCCGACATTTCTACCAGCCCGAGTTCGGCGGCACGGGCCAGCGTCTCGGCGACCACGCCCAGCGGCGGGGTTTCGGGACGGACGCCGGCAGCGGTTGCCGGTGGCGCGGGGCGACGCCGGCGCGCCACGATGGCCCCGCCGATGAACAGCAGCACCAGCAGCGGCGTTGTTGTGAGCAGAATCCCGAGGGTGTCGGGGCCTTGGTCGGGCTGCGGGGTTTGACCCGGCACCCCATCGGCGTCGGAGACGGCCGCTGCGACACCGGGATCCTGCTGCGGGACATCGCGGCTGGAATCCGGCGGCCCGAACGCGCGAGACAACAGCCAGGCGGCCAGGAGCCAGGCGGCCAGGATTGCGGCCACGATGGCGACGACCCGCCAGCCCGGCCTGCCGGAACCGCTGCCGAGCAGGCCCGGCAGGTCGCCGGCCGCGGGCGCGTTCGCGACCGGGTTCCGCAGGCGCGCGATGATCGAGATTGCCAGCAGGGCGGTGGCGATCGCCAATGCGGCAGTCAGGATCATCAGGCCGGCGGGGCCGCCGCCGGCCTCGCGTGGGCCCGGCCCGGCCGGCGCCGGAAGGTATCCGCGCAGCGCGGCGGCGGCCACGATCAGCAGGGCGACCACGGCGATCGCATGCGCGGTGGGCCGGTCGACCATCAGCGGCGGCCGGCCGTCCGCGCCGCAGTCGGGCCCCATGGCCAAAAGCTAACCGCGGTTGCAGACCTACGTCCAGACGACGGAGCGGGTCTAGGCTTGGGGTGCTGATCGACCGACGACCAGGAAGGGCTGAGGCGGGGATGCAGATCAATTGGCTCGGCGTCGTGCTCGCGGTCCTCGCGGGCAGGATTGTCGCCGGCATCTGGTACGGCAAGTTGTTCCTGGCGACCTGGTGGAAGCTCACCGGTATCACCCCGGAGCAGTCGAAGGCGGCCAGCAACCGCAATGTCATCAATATGACCCTGGCCAACGCCACCACCGCGCTCGGCCTGGCGGCCGCCATCGCCGTCACTTCCTCGGCGACCGACATCGAGGCGGTGTGGCTCGCCCTCGTCGTTGGATTCGCCGCCTGGCTGGGGTTCTCGGCGACCACACTGCTGGTGCACAACACGTTCGAACTCAAACCGTCGAAGCTGACGGCCATCAATTCCGGCTATCAGCTCGCGCTTTTTCTCGCCATGAGCCTGACGATCGGGCTCCTCTAGCCAAGAGTGCGGCAACCGCGCGGCAGGACTGCGTCGGACTTCCCTCGGTTTCGTACCGGCTGTCGCCTGCTACCAACAGGCCCCGGCCGCAGCGAAGCGGGCAGCGGATTTCTCGTGTGCTATCGAACATATGTTCGAGTTGTCGCGGTTCTGCCTGGTGGGCGAGGGTGCCGCCGAAGCGGAACTGATCGGGCGGATCGCCGAGCTGGAGCGGGTGAAGTCCGCCGCGGCGGCCGGCCAGGCGCGCGCGGCGGCGGCGCTCGAGGCATCCCGGCGGGCAACGGAAGCCGAGCGGGGTGTGCCGGCGGCCAAGCAGGGTCGCGGCCTGGCCGGCGAGATAGCCCTGGCCCGGCGGGATTCCCCGGCACGCGGTAGCCGGCACCTGGGATTCGCTCAAGCGTTGACCCGCGAGATGCCGCACACGCTGGCCGCACTGGAGTGCGGAATGCTCTCCGAATGGCGCGCCACACTGATCGTGCGCGAGTCGGCGTGCCTTGACGTGGTCGACCACCGCGAGTTGTGTGCGGACATGGCAAATCTGAATGGGATGGGTGACGCCCGATTGGCCGCTGCGGCCAAGGCGATCGCCTACCGGCTCGACCCGCATGCCGTCGTGGGTCGTGCCGCGAAAGCCGAAAAGGACCGCACGGTGACCATCCGGCCCGCACCGGACACCATGACCTGGGTCAGTGCGCTGCTGCCGGTCGCGCAGGGCGTGGGTGTGTATGCGGCGCTGCGGCGTGCCGCCGACACGACGTTCGACGGCCGGTCACGTGGACAGGTGATGGCCGACACCCTGGTCGAGCGCGTCACCGGTGCGCCGGCCGGCAGCTCGGCGCCGGTGGCGATCAACCTGGTGATCTCCGATCGGGCGCTGCTCGGCGATGGCGCCGACCCGGCGGTGGTCGACGGCTACGGGCCGATCCCCGCGGAGGTGGCCCGCAACCTGATCGGCAGCGCCATCGCCGACAAGGACTCCCGGGCGACGATGCGCAGGCTGTATGCCAGCCCCAAGTCCGGTGCCCTGGTTGCGATGGAGTCGCGGTCCCGGCAGTTTCCCCGCGGCCTGGCCAAGTTCATCGAGCTGCGGGATCGAACATGCCGCACTCCCTATTGCGACGCCCCGATCCGGCACCGCGATCACGCCGTGCCATGGCATCGCGGTGGGCGCACGACGGCCCAGAACGGGCTCGGATTGTGCGAACGCTGCAACTATGTCAAAGAGTCAGCCGGCTGGCGGGTGGAAACAACAGCCGAAAGCGGCAGGCATACCGCCGAATTCACCACACCGACCGGGCGAAGTTACCGATCTACCGCGCCGCCCGCCTACCCGGACGGCGACCACCATGCGGCGTGACGGTCAGCGGGCTATCCCGTCAACGATGATGGCGGTGGCCTCGTCCACCCGGGAGTCGTCCACGTCCGGCGGCGGGACCCTTGCCAAGGGATGACGGGTCTGCTTTCATAAAGAAGTTCCCATGGATGAACCCGCGGTCGAGGATGTAGGCCGCCTTCAGCGTTCCAGCCGCGACACCACCGCCGTGCCCCGACTGCTGTCGGAATGGCTGTCCACGGTGTTGGACACCACTTCGGAAACCACCCCGGAAATCACCGTGGAAAGCGGCGTCGACGCGACGGGGATGTCCTCGGAAACCATCATCGTCACCGCCCGCTGGGACGGCCACGAGCAGAAGCTGGTCGTCCGGGTGGCCCCCACCGCCCGGGACGTACCGGTTTTTCCCAGCTATCGGCTCGACCACCAATTCGCGGTGATCCGCCGGGTAGCCGAGCTCACCGACGTGCCGGTCCCGCGCGTCCGCTGGATCGAGAACACCGGAGAGGTTCTCGGCGCGCCGTTCTTCCTGATGGACTACGTCGAAGGCCTGGTTCCTCCCGACGTCATGCCCTACACCTTCGGCGGCAACTGGTTCGCCGACGCCCCGGCTGCCCGGCAACGCCAACTTCAGGATGCCTCGGTGGGGGTGCTGGCCGCCCTGCACTCCATCCCCGATGCCGCCGGCGAATTCGGCTTCCTGACCGACGACCTGCGCGGGGACACCGCGTTGCGCAGGCACTTCGGCTGGGTGAGTGCCTGGTACGACTTCGCCGTCGCGGATATCGGCCGTTCTCCCCTGGTGGAGAAGAGCTTTCGATGGCTGCGCGAGCACTGGCCGGACGATGCCGACGCGCGCAAGCCCGTGCTGCTGTGGGGTGACGCCCGGGTGGGCAATGTGCTCTACCGGGACTTCGAACCGGCGGCCGTCCTGGACTGGGAAATGGTGACCCTCGGGCCACGCGAACTGGACGTCGCGTGGATGATATTCGCCCACCGGGTCTTCGAGGAACTCGCCGGCCTGGCCGGGCTGCCCGGCCTGCCGGAGGTGATGCGCGAGGAGGACGTCCGCGACACGTATCGGCGGCTCACCGGCGCGCAGCTCGGTGACCTGCACTGGTTCTACGTGTACGCCGGCGTCATGTGGGCCTGCGTGTTCATGCGCACCGGCGCCCGGCGCATCCACTTCGGCGAGGCCGAGAAACCCCACGAGGTGGAATCGCTGTTCTATCACGCCGCGCTGATGAAACGCCTTATCGGAGAGGACCACTGATGCTCGGACCACTCGACGAATACCCGGTCCACCAGGTCCCCCAGCCGATAGCCTGGCCGGGCTCTTCCGACCGGAACTTCTACGACCGCTCGTACTTCAACGCCCACGACCGCACCGGCGACATCTTCGTGATCACCGGCATCGGCTACTTTCCGAACCTCGGCGTCAAGGATGCATTCATGTTGATCCGGCGCGGGGATTCACAAACAGCAGTGCATCTTTGCGACGCCATCGACCAGGACCGGCTGAACCAGCACGTCAACGGCTACCGCGTCGACGTCATCGAACCGCTGCGCAAATTGCGCATCCAGCTCGACGAAACCGAGGGCATCGCAGCCGATCTCACCTGGGCGGGCCTGTTCGACGTCGTCCAGGAGCAGCCGCACATCCTGCGGTCGGGCACCCGGGTGACCCTCAACGCACAGCGGTTCGCCCAATTGGGCACCTGGAGCGGCCATCTCGTCGTCGATGGCGAACGGATCCCGGTCGATCCGAAGACCTGGATCGGCAGCCGGGACCGGTCCTGGGGCATCCGTCCGGTCGGCGAACCCGAACCGGCCGGCCGGCCCGCCGACCCGCCGTTCGAAGGCATGTGGTGGCTGTATGTGCCGATGGCGTTCGAGGACTTCGCCGTCGTGCTGATCATCCAGGAGGAGCCCGACGGATTCCGTTCGCTCAACGACTGCACCCGCATCTGGCGCGACGGCCGGGTGGAGCAACTGGGCTGGCCCCGGGTCAAGATCCACTACCGCTCCGGCACCCGCATCCCCACCGGCGCCACCATCGACGCGACCGCCCCCGACGGCACCGCAGTCCACTTCGACGTGGAATCCAGATTGCCCGTCCCGATCCACGTCGGCGGCGGATACGGCGGAGACACCGACTGGCTGCACGGCACCTGGAAGGGCAAGAACTTCGCCGAGCGACTGACCTACGACATGACCGACCCAGCGGTGATCGCGCGGTCCGGCTTCGGCGTCATCGACCATGTCGGGCGTGCGGTGTGCCGCGACGGCGACGGCGATCCGGTCGAGGGGTGGGGCCTCTACGAGCACGGCGCACTCGGGCGGCACGACCCGTCGGGTTTCGCCGACTGGCTCACTGTTGCGCCGTAAAACCCCCTACATCGCAGGAGCGCCACCAGTGCCGCCGTCGCCGCCAACGGTGCCGGAACTACCCGCGCCGGCCCCGCCCGCGCCTGCACCGGCGCCGCCGGTTCCGGCACTGCCGCCATCCCCTCCGGTACCGGGATTGCCGTCCTGACCACCCGAGCCGCCTGTTTCAGTGCCGCCGCCGCCACCGCCGCCGCCGCCACCACCACCGGTGGAGCCGCCACCGCCGCCACCGCCGACACCACCGGTGCGGGCAAGGCCACCACCGCCGCCGCCACCGCCGCTACCACCATCACCTCGGCCCGCGGTGCCGGTACCACCGGCACCGCCCACACCGCCGGCACCACCGTCGCCAGTGGCCTCACCGCCGTTTCCGCCGGAACCGGAACCCGAGTTGACGGGGCCGCCGGCACCGCCGGCACTAGCGGCGGAATCGCCGGGGACGGCTCCTCCGCCGCCGCCGCCGCCGGCATTTCCGCCGTTTCCGCCGGTACCAGCACCACCAGCGCCACCAGGGCCACCGTCACCACCACGCCCTCCGGTTCCTTCGACGCCGCCTCCGCCGCCGCCGCCGTCGCCACCGTTCCCGCCTCGACCCGTGGCGCCGGAAGCTGCACCACCGGTGCCACCCTTACCACCTTGGCCGCCCGTTGAGGTTCCACCGTCATCGGCAACACCGCTACTGGTTGCCGTACCACCATCGCCGCCTGCACCACCCTGACCGCCAGTCCCGGCAGAACCACCGGTACCACCGACACCACCAGAGCCGCCGCGGTTGACGATTCCGCCATCGTTGGTGATCGCCGCGGCACCACCGTCACCACCCTCACCCCCGGTACCACCGGCGCCGGCCCCACCACCGGTACCGCCACGGCCTCCATCGCCTCCATGCGTCTGAGAAACACCAGCGACGTCGGTGCCATTGGCCCCAGCACCGCCACCCTCGCCGCCGGCGCCGCCAGTACCATTTACACCGGCCGTACCACCGGTACCACCGCTGCCACCGTAGCCGCCGAGATTGCCCCAGTAGGACTCTGTTCCTGGCGGGCTGCTACCGCCGTTGGCTGCATCCGAGCCCTGTCCACCCGCACCCCCGGCGCCCCCGGTGCCGGCATTACCTGCCGCACCTCCGGTACCGCCACGACCACCGTCGCCACCGTGAACGTAGCGAATCGTGTCGTTGCCGTCCGGGGAGAAGCCACCCTCACCGCCAACACCACCCTGGCCACCGGTGCCGCCGTCGCCAGCCGCACCACCGGTGCCACCGCGACCACCGGCACCGCCGCCCAGATGACTATTCGAAGCGGTGGTGACACCAAGCTCGCCGGCGTCACCACCCTGGCCGCCATGGCCGCCGGCACCACCGGTACCGCCGTCACCGGCTGCACCACCGGTGCCACCGCGACCGCCCTCGCCGCCATGCGCGTACACACCCTCGGTGCCACCAGGGGCTGCATCACCACCATCGCCCGCATCACCGCCGGCCCCACCCCGGCCGCCGGTACCGCTGTCGCCTGCCTCACCACCGGTACCACCTTGACCGCCGGTGCCGCCTCGGTTGTAGACACCGCCGGAGCCGGCATCACCGCCGTGCCCGCCGTTGCCGCCAGTTCCGCCGGTTAGACCAGCACCGACATCAGCGCCCGAACCCCCCCGACCCCCGGTGCCACCGTAGGTCTTGCCGGTGAAGTCCGCAGCCGTACCGCTATCCCCGCCCGCGCCGCCATCGCCGCCGACGCCCGCCATGCCACCGACGCCGGCTTGGCCACCGGCACCACCTACGCCGCCGGTACCGCCACGATTTACATTGCTGGCGCTGGCACCGGTACCGCTGTCAGCACCTCGTCCCCCGTTGCCTCCTCTGCCCCCGTCTACACCAGTCCCGCCCGGCCCCGCATTTCCGCCGTCGCCACCGGCACCACCGGTAGCACCAGATGCAGCCGCAGCGCCGCTGGCCCCGGCGGCTCCGCCGTCACCACCATCGCCGGCAGCTCCGCCGCGGGTACCGCCACCGACGTCACCACCATCGCCGCCGCGACCGCCGATACCACCGATATCGCTTGCCGTCGTGGCGGCATATCCTGCGCCGCCTTCTCCGCCCCGCCCCCCAGCACCGCCGATGCCAGACGTGGCTACACCATCGGCGCCCGCAGATGCCGCCTGCGCGAACCAGCCGCTACGCCCAGCTGCCCCTCCGGCCCCGCCAGTCCCCGTACCAGCCTCACCACCACGACCACCGTCGCCACCTCTGCCACCCTCACCGTCGGTACCGCCTTCGCCGGCACCCGAACCCGAAGTGTTGGTCCATCCGGTCCCGCCGGCGCCGCCGGCTCCACCGTTGCCGCCGCCACCACCACCGGCGCCGCCGTCACCACCCTGGCTGAACAACAACCCCCCGGCCCCGCCGTCACCGCCACGGCCACCGGTGCCCGAACCAGCGGCACCGCCATCTGCACCATCACCGCCCCGACCGTCATCGATGCCTTCCACCCCGGCCGGACCGGCAGCACCATCAGCGCCGTGTCCGCCGCCGACACCGCCGTTGCCGCCGTCGCCACCGTGTCCGTAGAGGAAGCCGCCATGCCCACCATTGCCGCCGGAACCGCCGGCGGTGCCCCCGAGACCATCGGGGTCCGCTCCACCATGACCACCGGCACCCCCCGCCCCCACCAGCCACGCATCACCACCGGCACCCCCGGCCCCACCGGTACCCGCACTGCCCCCGTCCCCGCCATCGCCATAGAAGAACCCGCCGTCACCACCGACACCGCCGTCACCACCATTGCCGTAGATCGCCCCGGCACCCCCGGCCCCACCGACTCCCACCAGCCCGGCACTACCCCCATTGCCACCGAACGTGCCCGCACCCCCGGCACCACCCAACCCATACAGGAACCCGGCGTCACCGCCGGCCCCCCCGGCACCACCCACACCGCCGGTGCCACCGGCCCCACCCCGGCCGAACAACCAGCCATGCCCACCAGCCCCACCCACATTCCCCAACCCGCCCGCACCCCCGGCACCGCCCTCCCCGTACAACCAACCCGCATTACCGCCGGCACCGCCGGCGCCCCCGGCGCCCCCGGCGCCACCGGCGCCACCGGTACCCCACAAACTCGCCGCACCACCCACACCACCCGGGGCACCCGCAGCAGTCTGGGAATACCCCGCACCCCCATTGCCATACAACCAACCCCCAGCCCCACCATTCACGCTGCCCGCAGTCCCATCCGCCCCATCACCGACCAACGGCCGCCCCGTATACGTCACAAACGGCTCATTAATCGGGGCGAAAACCTGCTCGGCCATGGTCTCCGCCGACAACGCCTCCGCACCGGAATACAACGACCCCGCACCGGCCAGCGACGACGCGAACGCCTGCTGAAACCCGGCCACCTGCGCCGCCACACCCTGATAGGCCACCCCGAACTCGCCGAACACCGCAGCCACCGCCGCCGACACCTCATCGGCACCCGCAGCCGCCAACGATGTCGTCACCGACGCAGCAGCAGCATTCACCTCATCCAGAGCCGCGCCGATACCCGCCACCTGCACTGCAGCAGCCGACAACACATCAGACGAGACAACAACAAATGACATGAGCTGATTTTTCCTTCACAGATACCGACCGTTGTGCTATCGGGGGTGAATTCACACCCGGCACAACGTGACCGTGGATACGTGACCGAGATATTTTCCTAAACCGACAACAGAGTTTAACCCACGGAAACCAAATGCACGACCAGTCTGGACAGTGAACATTGCCTCACCGGCCACCGACGCAACGACCTCCGATTCCGGCGAATCAGACGAGGCCCGGCCGGTGGGCAGCGGTCGCGGACCCACAGAAAAGGACAAACAGATCATCAGGCCTGAGTTCGGACATTTTGCTCAAGACCCAGGCGCGAGTGCGAGTCGTTCGCGAGCGTAACGTGGTTGCGATTTTGCGCTCCGGATTTCGCCCTGGCGTTACGCTCGCGAGCAAGCGGGTTCGGTCAATGCGGCATGCCCACCGGCAACGATCCCTCGGGCCTGGTCGAGCAGCACGCCCAGCTCAGCATCGGTATGCGCCAGCCAAGATCCGCCAGGATCACCACCGTGCCCTGATCATTGCGCGCGCCCCGCATCGCCGCCGCGCCCGAGGTCGTGCGCACCTTCACCACGTACGCCACCGGGCGAATCTACCCGCCTAGTACCCCAAGCAAGCCACCCGATCACGCAAACCCACAGGTCAAAGACCTAACGAAGCAGAATCTCGGAGACCGTGTCCGAAGTCAGGACGAGGCCCGACCGGTTGGCAGCGGTCGCGGACCCACAGAAAAGGACCAACAGATCATCAGAGCCGCGCTGGGCGACAGCGCGTGCCGCACAGGTGCCGCTCCCAGCACTCGTTCCTGCACCATCGCTACCTGCGCACTGCGTGCCTGATAGCCCTGTCCGCGAGCGGAGATCACCGTCGCGATGGCCGTCGGCACCGGCGGGGCTCCCCGAGCCCCGGGTATGCCGAATCAGGCGATGATTCCGAGTTGGGCATCGATCTGCGGCCAGTACCGCAGGCCATCCAGGGTGATCAGCACCCAGTCGTGGATCTGGTGATTGGCCAGTACGAAGCTCATCGGTGCGCCTTGCACCCTGGCCGCCTGTTCGAGGACGGCGGCCTGCTGGGCAAGCCGATCCCAGGAACCGGAGTAAACGTAGGTCGGCGGCAACCCGGCCAGCGACCCGAACAGCGGACTGACCAGCGGATCGTTGAGGCTCAATCCGCTGGCCCAGGCGTCGCCGATCGGCCCCGAACCGACGTCCAGCCACGGCGAGAGCAGCACCATGGCCTGCGGCACCGTCTGTCCGTGGCTCACCAGGTATTGGGTGGCCGCCAGCGCGAGGTTGCCGCCCGCGGAGTCCCCGGTCACACTGACGTTGGCGGCTCCGTGCTCGGCGATCTCGGAGGAGATGAGCCCGGCCATCGCGGGTACCACGGTGCCGGCCGTGCCGCCTTCCCACACCAGCGGGTAGATGGGCACCTCGAACGTCGCCCCCGTCTGGTACGCCGTGACCGAGTAGTTGATCCAATGGAAGGGTAGCGGCGGAAAGAGGAACGCGCCGCCGTGGATGGCGACCACGTTCTCACCGGTCGGGCTGGCCGGGGTGATCCGCACGACATGCATTTCGTTGGAGATGCCGTATTCGACGGTTTGTCCCAGCACCCAATTCAGCAGCGGCGGCGGGGAATTACCGGTCAGCCACCCCAGCGGCGGATGGTAACCGTCGAAGAACTCTGAGACAGCGCCGGCGTCGGCGGCGCCCAGGGCGGCCGCGCCGGCCGCCTCCGCGGAGGAATACGACTCGGCCGCACCGGCCAACGCCCGCACGAACCCCTCATGCACGGCCGCCACCTGCGCACTGAGGGCTTCATAGCCCTGCCCGTGGGCGGAGAACACCGCCGCGACGGCCGCCGACACCTCATCTGCGGCGGCAGCCGCGACCGCCGTGGTGGCCGCAGCCGCACCCTGGCTCGCTGTCGCGACCACGGTGCCGACCGACGCCACGTCGACAGCCGCCGCCGACATCAACTCCGGCAGTGCGACAACGAAAGACACCAGGTCACGCCCCGTTGCTCGGGTTACCCGCGGCCAAGGCTAGACACCGGCACCGCCCGCACCGCCCGCACCGCCGGTAGTCCCTGTGTTGGCGCTGCCCGCATTACCAGCGCCGCCGCCGCCGCCGCCGGCAGCGCCAGCTGTGCCGCCGGTGCCGTTGGGTAAACCGTTACCACCGTTACCACCGTTACCACTGGTACCGCCGCCACCACCGCCGCCGCCCCCACCGCCGCCGTGGGTAGTATCGGCGCTGCCCGAGTCGCCGCCTTCGCCGCCCTTACCGCCGTCGCCACCCTCGGTACCACCCTGCCCGCCGAAGCCGCCCCCGCCGCCGCGGCCGCCAGTACTTTTACTTCCACTGCCGCTGGCGTCGCCGGCGTCGCCGCCGTCGCCGCCCTTACCGCCGTCGCCGCCGGTGGTACCGCCCTTACCGCCGGCACCGCCCCGCTCGGCGTTACCCCCCTGAGCCGTACCTCCAGCGTGCGCATCGTTGCCTTTGCCACCATCGCCGCCGTCGCCGCCTTTGCCGCCGGTGGTACCACCCTCACCGCCGGCACCGCCTCTGCCGGAGGTGCCCCCTTGATTGGTTTGGCCGCCCGCCGCAGAACTATTACCGCCGTCGCCGCCGTTGCCGCCGTCGCCGCCGGTGCCGCCGGTGTTGGTAGCGTCACCGCCTTTGCCGCCGGCGCCACCGTCGCCGGGATGGACGCGTAAGGCATTGGGAACCCCCGGGGCGTTGCTCGTGGCTCCAGGGGCGCCGTTGCCGCCATTACCACCTACACCGTTGACACCGGTGGCGTTGCCGCCGTCGCCCCCAGCACCGCCGTAACCGCCAACATTGGTGCTGCTGCCATACGCGCCGGTAGTATCCACGCCGCCCACAGCTGCGGCCGCGCCCGCACCGCCGTTGCCGCCGACACCACCCCTGCCGCCGGCACCTTTCGCGGTGCCGCCGTCACCGCCCCCACCGCCGTCGCCACCAGAGGTTGCCTGCGTATTCGCATCTCCATCCACCGTGCCGGCGCCTGCTCCACCGGCACCACCGTCACCGCCCCTGATGTCGCCGTCACCGCCCTTACCGCCCGCACCGCCGTCGCCACCGCCCAGGCGCAGCGTGGGATTCGCGCCAGTCCCCAAATTGGTCGCCATGGGACCGGCGCCGCCTGTTCCGCCATTACCGCCGGTGCCACCGACACCGGTAGCGTCACCGCCTTCACCACCGGCACCGCCGGTGCCGCCGTAGCTGCGGCCTCCGCCGCCGTCGGCGCCCCCGGTGCCGCCGGTACCGCCCACACCACCGGTGCCGGAGCCGGTGCCTCCGGTACCCGAACCGCCGCCGGTACCGCCGGTGCCGCCCACACCGCCCTGTGCGTTTCCGCTACCCCCAGCCGCGCCCGCATTGCCGCCGGTGCCGCCGTTGCCGCCGGTGCCGCCGGTAGCATTTTTACCACTGTCGCCACCGTTGCCGCCGTCACCGCCATTGCCGGCAATCAGAGTTGACTTCGTGTTGCCGTCACCGGCGTTGCCACCGGTGCCGCCGTCACCGCCGCGTGCGCCGTTGATGTTGTCCCCACCAGTACCTACGTTGACCCCGGTGCCGCCGGTACCGCCGACGCCACCAATGCCGGCGCTGGGCCCACCGTCACCCGCGGCACCGCCCCGACCACCGGAGCCGCCCGCGCCGGCGGTGTCAGCGCAGCCCGGACCGCCTTCACCGCCGTTACCGCCGTTACCGCCGTTGCCGCCGGTATCTCTCCCGGTGGCGTCGAAACCGTCGGCGCAGGCACCCCCGGTGCCGCCGTTGCCCACAACTCCGGTGCCACCAACACCGTCGGCGCCCGCGGCGGCCTGCGCCGCGAACCAGCCGCTGCGCCCGGCCGCCCCGCCGGCCCCCGCGGTACCAGTACCGCCCTC
>NZ_JBKECZ010000056.1:0-69320 GCF_047975165.1 Mycobacterium sp. | reverse complement strand
GACCTTTACCGGCTCGGTGGCCGGCGGCGCGGGATCGGGCCCCGCCGGACCCTCCGGGGCCGGAGTGGCCAGCGGGGGCCTCGCCGAAGCGGGTGGGGGGGCCACACTGGGAACGGCGGGGGTATGCCGGGGCGCCTGACGCTGTTCGATCGCGGTCAATGTGATAGCCACCCCGCCCAGTGCCGTCATGGCCACCGCGGCGCAGAGGCCGATGAGCACTTGCGAAACCCGCAAGCGTGTCCACGGTGTTTCCTTCGGCGGGTCGATCATGTTGATCGCCATGGAAAAACACGGCGCCTCATCGTGGTAGGAATCCTCTTCGCACCGGGTCAGCAGTTCGGGGGATTCTGTTCGGGACCAAGCCAATTCGCGGTCCGCCGGCTCCTCCTGCAGATGCGGGCCGATAGCCATCGCGTCGACGGGGGGCAGGTCGATCGGGCTGGCTACAGGGACGGTCATGGCCGCCATGTTGATCGACGTCGATGTCCGAAGTTCGGCCACATCACCACGTTTGGCCAGCAGCAATGCGCCTTCCGCCGCGGCGCAGTCCGGACGCGCGGCGGTAAAGACCGGAAGCTCCGTGTGCTCCGTGAGGTGTTGGGCCACCAGAGGAATGCCGGCTCCGCCGCCGACGGCGACCAACCCGGCAAGGCCGGAGGCACGGAAGTTGTTGCGGGCCAGCATGTCGTCGAACGCAGCGATGAAGCCGATCAACTCGCCCCGGATCAGCTCGTCGAATTCCTCGCGGGTGAGCCGCACGCGCGCCGCCGAACCTGCCAATTCACCGGTGAGTTCGGTGACCCGGTCCACAGACAGCCGCTCTTTGGCCGTACGGCACAGCGCCCGCAGTCCCTCGACGCGGCCCAAGTCGGTGACACCCGCCAAGCCGGCATCTTCGCGGCGAAGAACGTCGCTCACGTGCAGCAACAGCGCGTGGTCGAGCCGGTCACCGGAGAAGTCCTCGTAACGCATCGTGGCGCTGACCGGGTCTCGAGCACCGTCGGCCGACAGCAACGTGACATTCGTTGCGGAACTGCCGAAATCGAGCAAGGCGACGACGCCCGCCGACGGTAGCTCCGCCTGAGCCTTGACCGCGGTCAATGCGGCTACGGCATCCGGGACCAGCAGTGGCGCTGTACCGCTCCGGACGAATCCGATATGGGTCCGCAACGCGTTCCTCAACGCCTGTACCGTATTCGGATTCCAGTGTGCGGGAACCGCAATGGCGATCTCACAGCAGCTCGAATCGGCTCCGGCGGCGGTGACCATCGCATCCAGCGCCTCGACGGCGAGCAGATCTGGATCGTGGGCCGAGCCCTCCTCGGACATCAGCGTGACCGACTCGCCGATACGGTCCACGAAGTCGGTCATCGCGATGCCCGGCTCGTCCGGATGTGAAACCTCGTCGGACAAACCGAGTTTCGGGGCGCAATGTGGATACAGGGTGAGCACGGAGCGACGGATAACCGGAGGACTCCCGTCAACCGCGGCAACCATGTTCATGGTCCCGATCGACAGCCCCAGCGGGTCGTACATAAAACGGTTACCTTCGTCGATAGGATTCGGTGGTCAGCGCGTCAACCATAGCCGTGCGTGTGCCGAAAACGACTGGTCCTCATGCCTATTGGTATCTGCTCGGTGCGGTGTCGTCATCGAAACGGGATCATCGACACTATTGACATCCCGGCCAGCCCGGGGTGCGGCCGACCCGGTGTGCTGCAATGAGCAGATGAGCCGTGACGATACGCAAGCCCTGATCGCCGACCCCGCAGCGGATGTCGAAGCCATCAAGCGGGTCAAATACCGCTACCTGCGCGCGATGGACACCAAGCATTGGGACGACTTCGCCGACACACTCACCGAGGACGTCAAGGGCGACTACGGGTCGTCGGTCGGCAAGGAACTGCATTTCGACAACCGCGCAGACCTGGTCGGCTACCTGCGCGAAGCACTGGGCTCCGGGGTTATCACCGAGCACCGGGTAACCCATCCGGTCATCGACGTGACCGGCGATACCGCGACCGGAACCTGGTATCTGCAGGACCGCGTCATCGTCGACGAGTTCAAGTTCATGCTGATCGGCGCGGCGTTCTACCGCGATCGCTACCGCAGAACCGCCGACGGCTGGAGGATCAGCGCCACCGGGTACGACCGGACCTACGAAGCGACCATGTCGGTCAAAGACCTTGGCTTCCAGCTGAAACCCGGCAGGGCGATGGCCTGACGGCGCTATTTGGCGATCGCGATCACCGCTCCGGGGCGCAGCCACTGGATGATCGACACCAGCGTGGCATCGTCGATGGCCACACACCCGGCGGTCGGACCGCCGTCGGTGGTGTGAAAGAAGAATGCGGCACCGCCACCGGGAACCTTGGCCTTGTTGACGCCCATCACGACCGCGTGCTTGTACTGCGGGATCTCCAGGTTCTCACTCGCCGCGGTGCTGAACGGGCACTGGGCCTGCCGGCACACCTGCATGGAGTTGAAGGTGGGGCTGTCGTCGTCGCCGCTCCACCAGTGATTCGGCCCCACTTGGGTATAGGGCAATCCGCCACCGGGGTTCGGTGCGGTGCCGAACGCGGAGTCCAAGCTGTAGACGCCCATCGGGGTGGCGGGGTAGCCGCTCTTGGCCTGCGGGGCCATGCCCGCGGAACCCACGTGGGTGGGGATTCCGACCTTCAGCACTTGCCAGCCCGCAACGGTGCGCTGATAGATGTCCATGTTCGCGGTCGATCCGCCGGTCGAGACCACCGAAACCACCTGCGTCGCGTTGCCGACCATATTCACAAACCACGGGTTTCCCGCCGCCCGGGCCCCCGGCGCCGCACCCGTGGCGATCAGCACTGCGACCAGCGCGGTCACCGCCATGGAACACAGCGCGCGCAGCAAGGCTATCGGTCGGCGCATGGTTTCATCGTCACGTTCACCGCACCCGAGGGTCAAGTCAAGGTTGTGGGCCGTTTCCGTCACGCCGTCGTAACCCTGCGGCGGCCAACACCGGCCGGCATGGGCCGCAGGATCCACACGCAGACCGCGAAATACGCATAGCCCAGCGCCCAGCCGGCGATGACGTCGGAGGGATTATGCACATTGAGCGCAACCCGCGAGATACCGACCAGGACCACCGCCAGCAGCCCGGTCGCTACAGCGACGGTCCGCCACACACGGCTGTCGAGCATCGGCAGCAGAAAGGCCAGCAGGGCGAGCACGGTGGCGATCGCCTCCAGCGCATGGCCGGACGGAAACGATGTCTGCGGGGCGAAAACCAACGCGCTGGCCGGCCGGGGACGATCCGCCAGACCCTTGGCCAGCGTCGTCACGTAGCCGTTGAGCGGTGCACACGCCAACAGCAGCAATGCCATCCGCTTATCGCGCCGCATCAGCGCAATCACGGCCACCAGCATTCCGAGTAGCCGCAGCGGTATCGGACCCAGCGCAAACGACACCGCGGCCCAGAAGGTGACCCACCCGGGGTGCTCGACACCGACGTCATGGGCGGCGTCCAACAACGACCAGTCGAAGGTGTGCAACCATCCCCAGTCCTGGCGGTACCCGACCCACAGGGCTCCATAGAGCACGAGCGCCGCGACGACGGGCCAGATCCGCGGCGAACGCGGGAAGGCGAAGCGTGAACCGGTCATGGACTACATCAATACCAGCGACAGCATCGGCGCCGGGTCTACGAGCCGATCGCCCCGGCCAGCCGGCTACCCGCGGGCACCGACCTGCGCGACGATGAACACGCGGCGGAACGGGAACATCGTCGTACCGTCCGGTCTGGCCGGATACGCGTCGGCGAGCAACGGAATGAGCTCTCGTCGGAACTCTTCCCAGGCCTGATCGTCAAGGCGGTCACGGACCGGCACCAACGCCGTTCCGGTGATCCATTCCAGCACCGGATGCTCCCCGGTCAACTGGTGCAGGTAGGTGGTTTCCCACGCATCGACCCGGCAGCCGGCGGCCATCAGAAGATCGGCGTAGTACGCCGGCGGCTGCACCGCCGCACCCACCCGGAACGGTATGTCGCGCATCGCCTTCGCATACGATTCACGCCGCGCCAACGCCCGTACCGCCGCGTACGAGGGGGCTTCGAAGTTACCCGGAACCTGAACGGCGAGCCACGATCCCTGCGACAGTTCGCCCACCCACTTGACCATCAGGTCGCAGTGCTCGGGCACCCAGTGCAGCGCCGCGTTGCTCACCACCACATCGGTGTCCGGCGCAGGACTCCAGTCACGCACATCGACAGTGGTGGCGCCGATTCCACGTGCGCGAGCCGCAGCAACCATCTCCGGCGAAGAATCAATCGCCTCGATCACCGCGTCAGGCCAGCGTTGCGCCAAGTAGTGCGTCAGATGACCCGGCCCGCAACCCAGGTCGACCACCCGGCGTGCCCGGTCCGCACCGACCCGCGACAGCAAGTCGTAGAACGGGCGGCCGCGGTGATCGGCAAAGGTCAGGTAGACGTCGGGATCCCACATGGCTTGGCTTGATCCTCCTGCACGACGCCGTCACTGTTGTCTCATCCAGCTGTCTTGATCAAACCGTATTACGCGACCGGCCCGGAATCGCACCCGGCGGGCCGGGTCGGGCCCCGTTTCCCGCCAAATCTGCCGCCATGGCGTATACACCGCGGTTCCCCCCAAGCCCGAGGGGACTACCATCGGCACGATGGCCGAGAACAATGCCGTATCCGCCGACGTTGATCCGATTCACCCGCTGCTGCCGATTCCCGAGGTGCCCGGCGCCGACGCCGGAATAGGCGGGCTGCCCCCACTGTCGGCTCTGTCCCCCCGCCAGCGCATGCTGGTCGAAGCATCGGCAATCAGTGACCTCGCCCTGCGCACGTCGGTGTCGTCGGTGCTCGCAGCCACGGTGGCGCCGATCGTCCTCCGTAACAATCTGCGCAAGTCCGACTCCCGGAACGAACGAGCGAACATGCGGTTCTACGCCGAACTCGCCGCCGAGCACGACCCCGCCCTGTCGTTTCCGGCGCCGTCCGAGCCGCCGGGAAGGATCTCGCGGCAGGCCAGCAGGATCCAGCAGGTCTCGTTGGCCCAGATCGACAACATCTCGTTCCCCAGTAGCTTCCGTGCGGTCAACCCCGCCCTGCGCACCGACTGGAGCACACTGACCAGCAATAACGTTGTGCACGCCCAACATTGGCGGCACGACGACGGGCCGCGGCCGACGCTGTGTGTGATCCACGGCTTCATGGGATCGTCGTACCTGTTCAACGGGGCTTTCTTCTCACTGCCCTGGTATTTCCGGTCCGGCTACGACGTCTTGCTGTACACGCTGCCGTTCCACGGCAGGCGCGCCGAAAAATGGTCGCCGTTCAGCGGCTACGGCTTCTTCGCTCATGGCATGAGCGGCTTCGCCGAAGCGATGGCCCAAGCGGTGCACGACTTCCGCTCGGTCATCGACTACCTGCACGGCACCGGTGTGGAGCGGATCGCGCTCACCGGGTTGTCCCTGGGCGGTTACACCTCGGCGCTGGTGGCCTCCGTCGACGATCGACTCGAAGCCGTCATCCCCAACTGCCCCGTCGTCACTCCGGGGGATCTGTTCGAGAGTTGGTTCCCGGTCAGCACCGTGGTCAAGCTCGGGATGCGACTGGCCCGCTTCGACCGCGAGGGCTGGCTGGACGGACTGGCCTTCCACAGCCCACTGAACTACCGCCCGCTGATCTCCAAGGATCGCCGGATGATCATCACCGGCCTGGGCGACCGGATGGCGCCGCCGGAGCACGCGGTGGCGCTGTGGGAACACTGGGACCGCTGCGCGCTGCACTGGTTTCCCGGCAGCCACGTGTTGCACGTGAGCCAGCTGGACTACCTGCGCCGGATGACGCCGTTCCTCAACCAGTTCATGTTGACGAACACCTGAACCGGTCCCGAATGGCCGCGACCTATACCGAGGCCCGTTGAGCCTGCGCTCACGGCGACGACACGCCGACGATCAGCGCCCTGAGCGCAGGATGAACTCAACTACTCCGCCCCGCCCACAGCGTTGCCGCCCCGGGCACCTAGGTGACGGCCTCCTCGGCCGCGCGGTGAGCCCCCGCGACCGGAGTCGGCCAGGCCAGCGTCGCCAGTAGGTCCGCAGGTG
The DNA here is from genome assembly GCF_047975165.1 of Mycobacterium sp. GTDB lineage: Bacteria > Actinomycetota > Actinomycetes > Mycobacteriales > Mycobacteriaceae > Mycobacterium. Next base: position 63,209 of record NZ_JBKECZ010000056.1, on the reverse strand, counting down.
CGTCGGTGTGCCTGCCGAGCCGCTGCGAGGACAGCGGATCCAGCGCCGACAATGCCCGGCGCTGGTTGCCGTATTCCGGTGTCAGGCCCGGGGCCGGCGCCGCAACATCGAAGGCATCCGGGGCCGATTGGCCGTGGAACGCGCAGGCGGCGGCAACCGTATAGGGCTCCCCCGCATCGCCCCACCCGATCTCCAGTGCCGTCCAGGTCTCGTCGACCGGCACCGACCACACGCCTTCCAGCGCCCCGGACAGACCCGAATCGACGGCAATCCGATATGCCGCCAGGCATTCCGAGTCGCCCAACCGCACCGCGCGCCAGGTTTCGCGGGCCGAGTCCGAGGGGCCGACGGCCAGTAGTTCCGGAACGTCTCCCGGTGCTGCCGCGGCAGCGTCCCACCCGAGCTCGGACAGCTGGTCGGCGAGCCGGCGAGCCGCCGCCTCCGCCGTTTCCGCCAGGGGGATCCGCGCGGACCGGGCCCGCAGCGCCGCCAGATTGTCGACGGCGCAGACGGTCAGTCCGACCCAGGTCTGCCGGCCGCCCGAGGCATCGTTGCGGTTGGTGATCCGGACGGTATCGGCACGGATTCCGTAGCGGTCCAGATAGCCGGCGATCAGCGGCAACGGCAACGCTTCGGAGTCCGACGGCCCCGGCCCGATCCGCAGCAGGGCGGTCGTCCGGTCATCGGCGCGGGGTTCGGGGACGGGCCGGCCGCCGCGCACCCCCATTGCCAGCCGCCGCCGGACCATCGTGGTGAAGTACAGCCCCCGCCGCCAGCCGAAGAGCCCGATCACCACGAGGACGGCTACCCCGAGCACCCACTGGGACCTGGTGGACTGCCACGGGTAGCCCATCGCCGCGGGTACCACGGCCAGCAGGGCCAGCGTGATCCGGCCGACGCCAGGACTCGGCATACCACCCGGCGGCGATTCCTGATTCTGGCTCACGAGGTGGGCTCCTTCCGGCGGCGCGAGGTCGCCACCGCCGCCGCGGTGACGATGACGAACAGGATCAGGCCGGCGATGCCCGCCAGCGCGACGGTGCGTGGCGTGGTGTCCTCGGGCGCCGCGGGCGGCGGCAGCGCGACGGGTTTCACCGATGGGGCCGGATTCGCGCGCCCACCATCGGCGGGCAGCTCCCAGGTCAGAGCCGCCACCGCGTCCAGGGTGCCGGCGCCGACCAGGTTGGACGGATCCCGCGGACCGTTCGACGCGGTTGCGGTGATGCGCCGGAGGACCTCGGTCGCCCGCAGGCCGGGATACTTGGCCCGGACCAGCGCCGCGACACCGGAGACGTAGCCGGTGGCGTAGCTGGTGCCGCTGAGCGGGGCCAGGTGCCCGTGCCCGTCCGGCAACCCGTTGGCCAGACCGCCGCCGTCGCCGTTGGTTATCGACACGACGTTCTCACCGGGTGCCGCCAGACCCACCCACGGACCGGCCATGCTGTACCCCGACGGCTGCCCATCGGACGCCACCGAGCCGACCGACAGCACATAGGGCTGCCACCAGGACGGGATCGAGACCGAGGTGACACCGGCCCAGTTGCGCGGATCATCCGGCCGGCTCAGATCGGTCAGCGGATTGGAGTCGCACGACGTTCCGCCCGCAGCCGAGCCGGTGGATCCGCTGTTCCCGGCGGCGGCCACGATCACCGCGTCCTTATCCACCGCCGCGTACCTGATCGCGGCCCCCAACGCCGTCTGGTCGACCGGTCGATCGGCGGGCAGGCACGTGATCGCGGAGATGTTTATGACGCCGGCGCCTTGGTCGGCCGCGAGCACGATGGCCCGGGCCAGCGCCTCGATATCGACGACCGCGCGGGCCACCGCGGGATCGCCGTCGGGGGTCCGCGGGGAGAACTTGGCGGAGGTGACCCGGATCGCCAGCAGTCGGGCCGCGGGTGCGACGCCGGAGAAACCGTCGTCCCCGGGTTGGCCGGCGACGATCCCGGCAACCAGGGTGCCGTGTCCGTCGCAGTCGGTCAGCCCGTCACCGGCCTCCAGGAAGTCGCCGCCGGCATCGACGTTGTCCAGCCGCGGCCCGGGGCGCACTCCGGTGTCGATGATGGCCACCAGTTGGCCTTCGCCGCGGGAAAACTGCCATGCTGCAGGCAGGTCGAGCATGTTTTGGCTGGCAGTGGGAGCACCCGGGTCGGTGCCCGGGATGACCCCGGAAACGCTGCATTCGCCGCGCTGCTCCATCGCCGCCACCGGCCCCGCGGCACCGCCGGGAGGCACCGCGCCGATGTCCACCACCGGCGGTTCGACAGCCGCCGCCGGCGTGGCCGCCCCCTGCAGCGCCATCTGGGACAAGACCAGAGTCGCTGCGAGGCAGGCCGATCCGGCACGAATCATCGATTCAGCACCCAGGTGAACAGACCGACCAGGAACGCCATCACCGGGATCAGGGAGACGTCCAGACCGCCCGCGACGAACCCCAGGAGCCGGCGCAGCGGCAGCGAGTACGTCTCGGCGGATGCGATGGCCGGGTTCAATGCCACCACCACCCATGCCAGCACCAGCACGTGCAGCACCAGCAGCGCTGCCAACGCGGCGGTATACCGGCCGGTGGAGGTGTAGAGCACCAGCAGCACCCCGGCCGCCAGGAAAGGCTGGCCGAGCAGCCACGCCTTGCACGCGGCCGAATCCCACACCCGCGCCCGCAGGGCGGCTGCCGCCGAGGTCGCGGCAACCACGTACCACCCCGCCACACTCACTGTTTCCGGCCGCAGCGCAATGGCCACCGACCCGAGCACGCTGAGCAGTACGGCAGCGGCGATGAACCCTTTCTGGTACTCGTCGCCGATGCGCACCCGGCGCGGCAGGTCTTCGAGCACCGCCCGCGACGGTGGTGCCGGTGTCGGGTCTCCCGGCGCCGGGATGACCGGCAGCGGGAAGCGTGCCCACAGCGCCGAAAGCTGGGCGGCCTGGACGGTGACCAGCAGCGCGGCGACGATCAGCCCGCAGCCGATGGTGAGCACCGGTAGCTGCCAGATCGATTCGGCGCCGGCCGCCAACGCGACAACGAACCCGACAACGGCCGTCGCCGTGAAAAACGAGGCGGCCCACTCTCGTTCGGAACTCGGGACGATGAGGGCGACCAGCGACCACGCGGCCACCCCCGAGGCGGCCAGCAGGATCTGTTCGGCCCCGAAGCTGCCCGGCACCGCCAGCGTCAGTGCGGCGGCGATCGGCACGAGTGCGGTGACCGACAGTGCGATCCCGACGCGCGGCGAGCGAACCGTGGACAGCAGGCCGGTGATCGCAACGAGCGCGGCCAGCGCGCTGACCGCGACCAGGCCGGACAACGCGCCGGTCGTCACCCGGTAGGTGACCCACAACCCGGTTGCCAGCAGGGTCACCAGGATCGCGGCGACCAGCGCCCCGCGTTGGATATGTCCCGCGCCCCAGGGATTCCGGCGCGAGGTCGAGAAGATCATGGCCGCGTCGGCGATGTCCTCGACCACGCCCGGGGCGGCGGGGCCGGCGGGCACCGGCTGCAACGCGAGCAGGTCGCCGTCGACCACGCCGACGGTATTGAGGCTGGCATCCAGGCTGAACGGTGCGCCGCCGATGGGCGCCAGGCTCAGGCGAGGGGCCGCACCGGCTTCTCCGTTCTCACCGTCGGCGCCGGCCGGGACGACCAGCCGCTGCACCACGGGCAGGATTTCGCGCAGCGGCAACTCGGCGGGCAGGGCCATCTCGGTCATGCGGCTGTCGGCGAGAACCGCGACCCGGACTATCGGCATCACAGTCCCGGACATCACCGGATCTCCGCGGGGGCCGTGGTGCGGCGCTGCCGCCGTTGCTGAAACATCGTGCTCTCTCTCTGCTCCGTGATGTGCGTTGTCGGGTGGGTGTTCGGTCGGGGTCTTCGGTTTTCGGCGCCCGGGGGTCGGGGGCCGGGGGCCGGGGCCGGTCAGGAACTCTGCGCGCAGAAGTCCCGGGACAGGCGCCGGCCCGGGAACCACTGCCCGCCGGGCAGCTGGGAAGTCAGTTGTTCGATCGCGACCGCCGTCGCGAACGGGGTCGCGGGGGCGAACGTCGACACCCATTCGCCGTCGAATGCCCGCACCGGGCTGATCAGCACCCGGCCCGCAGTGGTGTCGACCAGGCTCAGGCCGACCTCGGTGGTGGCATGCCGGCCGTCCCGATTGCTGCCCGCGACCACCTCGACGTAGCTGCGGGGTCCGGTGAAGACCGATTCCACCACCGGCCGCGCCGAGGCCGGGATACCCAGATAGTCCAGAATCTCCGAGAGCGCTTCGCCCGACCGCAGCCGTTCGTCGGCGCGGGCACCGACCCGCATCGGCATGCTGAACTCCTCGAAGCGGGCCGGCGGGCGCTGCCCGAGCCCCGCGGCGAGCACCGGGACCAGGGCCCTCGGGTCGTCGATGTCCATCTCGGTGAACGTGACCAGCTGGGCGCTGCGCAGGGCGACCACCGTCCGGTTGGGGGCGTCGGGTCCCGTCGAGCCCGTACCCTGAGCGACGATGCCGCGCAACATCGCGGCCGCGTCCCCGGCCGTGCCGCCGGGCCGAGTGGGTCCCAGATAGCGCAGATCGAGCCAGCGGTCGGGGAAGCACACCAGTTTGATCCAGTCGGCCACCGTCTGGTCGACGGCGCCGGTGGGAGTCACGATTCCCATCCGGGCCAGATCGGCCTGCTGGCGGGCGAAGAACGCGGATCGTTCCGCGGCATCGCGATACGGCGTGGTGATCGCGAGCACCCACGGAAAGCTCCCCGCGCCGACGGTTTCGGCGATGAACCAGGCCTGCTCGACGGTCAGTTCGACGGCGTTGTGCTGTGCGGGCATCGACGGGTCCAGCGGAGGGCTATGCGCCCCACTTGGCGGCTTCGGCCTGGTCACGGGCCATCATCGCCATGGTGTTGGCCTCGTGCGTGCTGGCCATCGACTGGTAGGCGCGCACCAGGTCTGCCATGGCCTGGTTCCAGTGCACCTGCCAGGTCTGGTAGGTCATCCCGGTGTCGCCCTGCCAGGCGCCGGACAGCGCCGCCTGTTCCGCGCTGATGTCGGCGCCCAGCCCCTGCATGGTGCCGGCATACCCCGACATGTCGCCGGCGTGCGCCAGCATCGCCGGGTAGTTGTACATGATCTGCCCCATGACAAATCCTCTCGAGTCGCTAGTGGGTTTTGGTACCGGCTCAGAAACCGGTGTAGGTCGATGCGGCTGCGGCGTCCGCGGCGACATAGGTGCCCGCGGCGTCGCCCAGGTTCGCCTGCGCGACGTCCAGCAGGGTGTTGACCCTGGCCGCCACCTCGACGAAGCGGGCGTGGGCGGCCTGGAAGGCAGCCGAGGATTCGCCCTGGTGGAACGCCTGAGCCGACATTGCTGCCGTCTCAGCCTGCCCGATCGTGTGCCGCATCAGCGCCGCCTTGGCGCTGAACGCCGCCTGCGACGACACCAACTGCGGAATATGAGCATCCAGCAAACTCATGATTTTCCTTTCTCACCTGTTTCCGTTCCGAATGGGAAATCTGTTACCGATCGCCATCTCGCCGTGGTCAGCCTCCCGTCGCCCCGTAGGTCGCGGCGGCCGCGGCATCGCTGGCGGCGTAGTTCACACCGGCTGTCCCAACGCCGATACCGGCCCGGCCCAGTTCCTCGACACCCTCGGCCGCGACCACCGTGTGCTCCTGGCCGAGCGCACTGAACCCGGCGGCGGTCTCCAGCGACACCGGATCGGCGGCCGGCGGGACGACCGCGCCGATCAGCGGGGCGGCGCCGGCCTGAGCAGCCGCCAGGCGCGCGGTCAGCGCCTCCACCGCGGCGCTGGCCGCGGCCAGCCCTTCGGGTACCACGCGCAACGTCATGCCTGACTTCCCTTCTCCTGCGTATCACCCAATATCGCACCCTCACCGACCATGGGGTTGATCAACTGCAGGTAGGTGGGGGCGTCGCTGTCGGTCAGCAGAATGCCGCGGCCGGCGGGCAACCGGCGGAAACGCTGACCCCGGATCTTCCCGCTGTCCTGCGGGTTGCCGGCCAGCATCAACGTGGTCGCCTGCAAGTCGTTGAACCTGCGCAGCAGCGGGTTGGTCATCAAAGCGTGCGAGGATCCCGAGGCCCGGCCGGTGACGATCACCCGCAGGCCCAGTTCCGCGGCCTGGCCGAGCAGGCCGATCAGCGGCGTCCAGGGCCGCTGCCCCAGGTACGGACCGCTGGTCGCCGCCGTGTCCGGAATCTGGTCGGCGTCGTCGATGATCAGGTAGTGGGTGTGGCCCTGATAGGTCCAGCGCGACAGCTCGGCTGCCGACAGGCCCGCGGGCGGGCGCCGGGCCTCGATGAGGTTGGCCAGCCCGATCATCGCCGGGGTGATCCGGTCGATATTGGCCGTGTACTCGTTGTCGGGGAACAACGGCTCGTCGACCAGGTGCAGCCGGCGGTCCAGCACGGTGAAGGCGACCTGGTCGGCGGTCGAATGCTCGCGGACGGTCCGGATGAGGTAGCGCAGCAGCGTCGTCTTGCCGGATTTGCTGTCGCCGAACACCATCATCAGCGGGTTCGCCGCGAAGTCCTGCACGACCGGGGCCAGGTCTTCTTCACGCTGGCCGATCACGATCCGCTCCGGACCCCGGTACAGCGCACCGACCGCTTCGGGTGCGAGGTCCGCGGGCAGCAGCCGCACCGGCGGTGCGGCCTGCCCCGGGAAGTTCGCGTTGATCGCCGGTATCAGGCCCGGATCCGGCTGGGCGAACAGGAAATGCTGGGCGGCCATGGTCAGGCCGCGGCCCGGCTGGTCGTGCGGGACCGCGTCTGCCGGGCGCGTCAGGGCGCCGGTCACCCGCACGTTGCTGTCGCGGGAGTCATGCAGCTTGAGTTCGAGCCGCAAACCCAGCCCGTCGCGCATGGCCAGGGGCACCTCCAGCCAGCTCGGTGTGGTCACCACGACGTGGATGCCGTAGGCCAGACCACTGTTGACCAATTCGGTCACTTTGGCCAGCAATGGGTTTCGCGTGTTGAACTGGTCGGTGTTGTCACGGCTGAAGCCGTAGAGATTGTCGATGACCAGGAAGACCTCGCCGAATCCGTCGTCGGAGGCGCTGCCCTGCCCGTCCGATCGCTCGCGGAACGCTGCCCGCTGCTGACGGGCCAACAGCAGCTGTTCCAGCTCGCCGAAGGTGCGGCGGATACGGTCGGGTTCCAGGGCCGAGGCGACACTGCCGACATGCGCCAGGCCCTCCAGCGCACGCAGCTGGCCGCCCCCGTAGTCCAGGCAGTAGAAGGTGACGTCGTGCGGCGAATGCAGGCTGGCAGCCGACAGCACGAAGGTCTGCAGGGCGGTCGACTTCCCGGATTTCGGCCCACCGTGGATGACCATGTTTCCGGCCGAGGAGGTGGCGTCGAACACCAGCGGGTCACGTCGCATCTCGAACGGCTTGTCGACCTCGCCCAGCGGCCAGCGCCATTCCCGCTGCGGTATTCCGGCTCGGGCCAGCACCGCGGTCAACGGGATGGGATCGTCCAGCGGCGGCAGCCAAAGCCGCGGTGCCCGCGGACCGTAGCCGCCCAGCTGCTCGCCGATGGTGGCGATCAGCTTGCGTGGCGGACCGTCCGGTTCGTCGTCGTCGCCTCCGGAGATCACCGTGCCCGGATCCGGCTCCACCGCACCGGCGGTGAACAGCTTCGGTTCCGGAACGGACTGGACTATCACGGTTTTGGTGGTCTGCGGGGGATCGTAGATGCCGTCGACGTAGGTCGATCGGAACTTGATCGGCGCCGCACCCGGCGCGGGCACCAGGAAGCCGATGCCCTTGTGTTCTTTGCCGGATTCGATGTGATAGGCGTCCTCCACCCCGATGATCTGGCGGGACACGCTGGGGCTGGCCACCTTCAGGCCGATCCGGTAGGAGGTGTTCTTGTCGATGTCCTTGATCTTGCCCACATCCAGGGTCTGCGAGGCGAACAGGATATGGATGCGGAACGACCGCCCCTTGCGGGCGACGTAGTCGAACAGCTCGGCGTATTCCGGATGGTCGGCCAGCATCAGCGTGAACTCATCGGCCACCACGAAAAGTGTTGGAATGGGCGGCAGGTCGGTCCCGGCGCCTTCCCGCTCGCGGGCGGACTCGTACTCGGTCACCGAGTTGAACGCACTGCCCTGAAGTCTGCGGCCGGCTTCGCGCAGCAGCACCTCGCGCCGGGCCACCTCACCGCGCAGGGTGTCGGCGAACCGGTCGGCCAGCGACTTCTTCTCGGCCATGTTCGAGATCACCGCGACGACCTGCGGGAAGTCGCGGAAACTGTCCGCACCCGCCTCACCCTTGAAGTCGGCGTAGATCACGATCAGCCGGTCGGCGGAGTGAGTCGTCAACAGCGCCAACAGGATCGACATCAGGGTCTGGGACTTCCCGGAACCGGTCATGCCGATCATCAGGCCGTGCGGCCCCATGCCGCCCTCGGCCTCGTCCTTGAGGTCGAACATCAACGGCTCACCGGTCGCGGTGACACCTATCGGCACCCGCAACTCGTCCTCGCGGCGCCGCGGCGCCCACAACGCCGGAACGTCCAAGTGGGCCGCGTCGGCAATCCCGAGCAACGTGGCGAAGTTGACGCCGCGGGTGCCGGCCGTGCGCAACCCGGTGTTCATCGGGTTGGAGTCCCAGCACGACAGCCTGCGCGCCAGGTGGCGGGCTTCCTCGGCGCCGAACCCGTCGGCGGCATCGACGTAAGGCTGCCAGCCGCCGGTCTGCCACCGCGCGATGGCGCCACCGGCGATCCGCAGGATCGGCCTCTCCGGGTCGGAGTACTGCTCCCGATTCGGCGGTGTCGCCGAGATGTGCAGCACGGTCACGCCCGCCCGTGCCATCGCCAGGGTCGAGGAGGCCGGGTCGTAGTCGGGGTCGTCCACCACGATCAACAGGTGCCGCAGGGTGCCCACCGAGGTGCCGGTGAACGCCGGACGGTCTTCGAGTTCGGGACCGAGCAACTCGGCCAGGTCGTCGGCATCAGTGGTCAGGCAGCGGGCCGGGCCCACCCCGTCCACCTCACCGGGAATGTCGGCGTGCGGCAGCCACTTGAGCCATCCCCAGTCCGCCCCCTCCAGATCGCGGGCGGCCAGCGCTACGCCCAGCACCGTCGGGTCATGCCAGGTCACCGCCTGGGCGATCCATGCCCGGACCGCCTGCCGGACCTCGTCGGGCTCCCCGACGACGGTTATCCGCGAAACTTTGCCCACGTCGATCCCCAGCGGCATGTCCACTACGGTGCGCTGGGTGTCCAGCAGGCTGCGCAATGCGCTGTGCGACACCGGCTCCAGGTCGATCTCATCGGCGGTGTCATTGACCCGCAGCGCGGTGATCAGCGGCGCGCTGTGGCGGCCGGCGCGCAGCACCAGGAAGTCGGAGTCGGCAGGGTCGCGTTCCCACTGGCGACGGGATCCAGGCACCGCTGCCAGCGCTGCCGGCTCGGGATGCGACCACTGGGCCGCCGCCCGCTGCTCGGCGGCCTGAGTGCGGATGTTGTCCCGTACCACCGACAGATATCGCAGGTAGTCGGCCCGCTCGGCGTCGACCTCCTCGGTGCGCATCTTGTTGCTGTCGCCTCGGTAGAGCGCGGTGGCCGCCAGCAGCAGCACGAACGGGAAGAACAGCGTCTGCGGGGAGATGACCCGCATACCGGTGGCGAACAGCGCGACGATCATGCCGACGATCAGGATTCCGATCAGGTACGGCATCGCCCGGCGGAACAGCGAGGGCGGAATCACCCGGGGTAGTTCCGGGGGCGCCTCGATGGTGATGGTGCCCTTGCGGACGGCCGGCGGTGTCAGCCGCCGCCGCGCCTCGAAGATCAGCCTGCTCATCTGGGCTCCCCTTCGGCCGATACCGGGTGGCTCGGCCTGTTGTCGGGCGGCAGGCCGTCGTGCGCGAGCAGCGCATCGCCGCGCGACAACGTCGGACCGGCCGCGAACAAGGACAGGATCGACCACGGAACGGCCAGCGGCGGCGACTGCAGACCAAGCGCCTCAACAGTTTTGGCGCGACCGTCGGGCCCGGGCCGGCCATCGGATTCGATGTCGATGCCGTAGCGCACCCCGGTGTCCGATATCCAGAACAACGCCCCGGTGGCCGGTGCCGCCGCGCCGCCTCCGACCGTCTGGGTGAAGTATCCGGTGCCCGGGGTCAGCGCCACCGCGGCCTGGCCGCTCACCAGTTCGACGGTGTGCACCCCCTCGGCCACCGGCAGGGCCGAACCCGCGAGCAGGCTCGTCGCCGCGGTGGCGGCTCCGGACGGTTTACTCCAGTGCGCGCAGGCAACCGGGTTCTCGGCCTGGTCCACCAACGTCACCGGCTGGGCGGGGTAGCGGGTGGTATCGAGCATCCGCGACACCGGAAGTCTGGCGATCTCGTCGGCGCCCAGCCGCGGCGGCTGTCGCAGGCCGTGGGAGTCAGTGTTGCGCAGGATCGCGGCCAGCACCGGTGAGATGGGCTGCAGGCCGTCGGGCAGCACGGCGTAGAACTGGTCGGTGCCGGCGGTGTCCAGTGTGTAGGCCACTACGACACTGCCGATCGGCGCGGGAACCGCATAGGCCGCCGGGTCGCCCGCTCCGGGGATGGGCGGGGCCGTCAGCGGCGGTGATTCGGCGACCGCGTTGAACAGTCCCGGGGCCATCGGCCGCGGGGCGGGCACCTCGGTTCCCAGGCCCAGCGCATTGGTGACGGCGTGGTCGGCCAGATGGATCCGGCTGCGCTTGCCGTCCCACAGCAGCCAGGTGCCGTCCGCTCCCGCACCGGCCGCCGAGACCAGGATCGCCTCGGTGGAGCCGATCGCCGCGGCGCGAGCGCCGTCGCTGTCGGGTGATCCGGCGATGACGGTGACGCCCGTGCTGTGCGCGCCGTGACCGGCCTTCCCGGAAACCGAGTCGCACACCGTCCAGTCCGCGTCGCGGGCGGTGCTTTGCACCATGCGTTCGGGCGCACCCGGGATCCCGACCAGGTTGCCGCGTGGAAAACGGTCCAGCTCAGTGCTTTTCACGGTTTTGGGGCTCACCGGCTGGCCGGCGATCAGCCGGGCCGAGGTGAGGTTGAGCACCGGGTGCAGCTGCTCGCCGACCCGCACATACAACGCCGCGGTGGACCGGTCGGCCAGCACCGCGTTGTTGTCGGCCTGCCCGTTGGGGCGGATCAGCGAAAAAACGAAGCAGCCCAGCAATCCGGTGATCGCCAGCAGCACTCCCATCAGCACCGCGCGCGACTGGGACCGCAGCGGGTCCACGAGCATCCTGGTGTCGTGCAGGGCGATACCGGAGGCAATGCGGCGCATGACGAACCGCCAGCCGCTCACCTGGTGGCGGGTGACGAAACCGCGCCGGTACTGCACCCTGTCGGGGTTCTCGTTGGCCGGGGTTCGCGAAGCGAAGGAGCGCCGGTCGCCGGCCCATTCGCCGTCGGAGTCGCCCCTGCTCATGCCGGCACCGACAGCCCGAGGCCGCGCAGCAGCGGCGTCACCGTGTTACCGACGTCTCCCGCGGTGATCGTCATCAGGTCCTCATCGGTGAATTCACCCGAACCTGCCTGTTCGGAATGGTCAAGCCGGAATTCGCGCTCCTCTTCGGATCGCTCGACGATGTTGCGGACGAACCGGCCGTTGCCGGCGATGTCCAGACAACGGCGGTCGATCCCGTTCGCGTCCGGCGACGACGTAGTGGCCAGGTGGGTGAAGAGCTGCTGCATGTCGCCCAGCGCCGTCGGCTCGAATACACTGTCGCGTTGCTGGGCCATCAGGTTCGCGATCTCCACCAGCTCGGAGGCCTGGTAGGAGGGGAAGTCGATGCTGCGGGTGAACCGCGACCGCAGCCCCTCGTTGGTGTCGAGGAACTTGTCGAGGTCCGCCCGGTAGCCGGCGATGATGACGACCAGCCGGTCGCGGTCGTTCTCCATGCGGGCCAGCAGCGTGTCGATGGCCACCAGCCCGAAGTCGTTCTTGGCTCCGGTCGCCACCAACGCATAGGCCTCGTCGAGGAACAGCACGCCGTCGAGGGCGCTGTCGATGATCGCGTTCGTCTTGGCCTCGGTCTCGCCGATGTGCTGGCCGATCAGGTCGGCGCGATGCACCTCCCGGATGTTTTCCCGCTTCAGCAGGCCCAGCCCGCAGTAGATCTTGGCGACAACGCGGGCGATGGTGGTCTTTCCGGGTCCCGGCGGGCCGGCGAACACCAGGTGGTGGGTGCGCTGGGCGACGGTCAGCCCGCGCTGCTGGCGCAGCAGCGCCATGGCGACCGAACTCTTGAGCCGGGAGACCTGGTTCTTGACCTCGTCCAGACCGATGAACTCGTTGAGCGCAACCTCGGCCTCGGCCAGCAGCGCGGCCTTGCGTTCCCGGGCGCCGGGGTCGACGAAGTCGGCGTCGCTGGGCTCGGTTTCGTGGTCCCACGGGTCGGTCCGGGCATCGATGCGTGCGGCTGTGGTGGTGACGATCCCGAAACTGGGATCCGACAGCGCCTCCTCGATCTCCTCGTTCTCCGGATTGGCGGCGTAGAGGTCGTGCAACACCTCGCTGGCCGCTTCCTCGTCCACGTGGGCGCGCAGCGCCAGGGCCTTGGCCAGCGCCCCGTCGATCGCCGCCACCGCGATGGGCCCCTCGGGCTCCTCGAGGTAGGACAGCGCGGGAGCGAACATGCCCAGCCGGGCCAACGCGATGCCCAGGGTGATCTTTGCCGCGTGCGCGAACGCCTCGTCCAGTTCGGGATCGTTGACGATAGGGGTCAGTAGCTTCACCACGTCCGACCAGCGCTGGGCACGGTAGTTGACGACGACGGAGATCCAGCGGGCCGCACGGGATTTCGGGTGGCGTTCGGCGATCCGGCTGACGATCCCGTCGGCCTCGGCGAATTGCCCGTCGGCTGCCAGTGCCGCGGCGTAGGCCAGGTGGAAGTCGTCCGGGGTGCCGGCCCGCAATTGCAGGTACAGACCGCTGTCGTAGCGGAATCCGAGGGCCCCGGGGGTCAGCTCCACCTGCCGCTGCAGCACCCCGGCGGTGGCCGCGGTCCGCGAAACCTGTTCCAGCACGTTCCTGGAGGTCTCGCCGGAAGCGGCCAGGCCGGTCCAGGCGTCACACTGATCGTGGGCGACCCGGGTGAGGGCGGCGAAGCCGGAGCGGGCCGCGCTCAGGTCCGCGGGGCGTTGGCGCTGGTAGATCGGGATTCCCAGAGCACGGCAGCAGGTGGCGAACCTGCTCACCACGTCCGCGTCCACCTTGCCGCCCGCCCGTGCCGCCCGTGCCGCGCGCGCCGTCGGGGGCTGGGTCACCACCATGCCTGCCTCGCCGCTATCCACGCCCCCGCCATCTCCTGAAATCAGAATTGTCACTGTCGACCTTCACCTGTAGTAAACCCTACGAAGTTAGCATTCCCTAAGTTGGGTGTCGAGCGGGCCATGGTCCCGCGGATTCGGTTGAAAGAGGCCTGTCTTGACCGCATCGTCGGACATAGCTGCAATGTTAGCCTCCATGTCGCCGCCGCCCGGCGCAGCCGGCTCCGGCCGGCGACCGCCCCTTGCCGAACGCGATTTTCATCGAAAAGACCTCGATCCGGGCGAAAGCCCGGGACCCCTAGGGTTTCATGGCGCTCACCAACGTGTTGCGGGCGAACATCGGCGCCGCCTCGGAATCCGGGCCGGGCGTGGGACGGCCGACTTCAACCAGGTAGTCGTTGAGCGGAGTGCCCACCGCATTCCAGCCGCGCCGGCCGAACCATTCGGTGGCCGGGGCGCACTGCTCGTTGTAGACCAACTGAAAGAACGGCAGCTGGTCGCCGTCGGGCGCCGCACGCTCCTCTTCGAGCCTGGTCTCGTAGTCGTCCCGGGGCAGCGGCGCGGCGTCCTCGATGCCGACACGGCTGCCCGGTCCGGCCAGCGAGTCGATCCCGGTGAACAGCTGCTCCTGCGCAGCGGCCGGAAGGTATATCAACAGCCCCTCGGCAATCCACGCCGACGGCAGCCCCGGATCGAAGCCGTCTTCCCGCAGTGCCTGTGGCCAGTCTTCGCGCAGGTCGACGGCGATCTCGCGGCGCTCGGCCCGCGGCTGCACGCCGTGTTCGCCGAGCACTCGCCGCTTGAAGTCCAGGACCCGCGGCTGATCCAACTCGAAGACCGTGGTCCCGTCCGGCCAGGCCAGTCGGTAGGCCCGCGAGTCCAGTCCGGCCGCCAGGATGACCACCTGGCGCACACCGGCTGCGGCCGCACGCTGGAAGTAGGCGTCGAAATAGCGGGTCCGGGCACCCTGGAAGTCCACGAAGTGCCGGCCGAAGTCCTCGCTGATCAGCTCGTGGCCGGGAGCTTTACCGTCGAGCACGTCGGCCCAGGAACCGCCGACGGCCCGGCAGAACAGCTCCGCGTACGGATCGACGGCCAGCGGGTCGGGCTTCTGCGCCTCCAGCGCCCGCGCGGTGGCCACGAACAGTGCCGTCGATCCGACACTGGTGGTGATGTCCCAGCTGTCACCTTCGCTACGCATCCGACAACCCTACGCGCGCCCACCGCATACGGAATCCCAGGAGCCGGGCAGCATCGGCTCCGCCGAGCCGGCACCGAATTCGTCGGCGGCCAGCACCGTCAATCCGGCGGGGCTGGCGACCGATTCGCAGGACAGCGTCCCGGTGAAGCCCTGCCGTCCGGCGCCGTTGGCCGATACCCCGGCCACGGTGACCAACTCGGGCTCCGACCGCCTGAGCGGCTCCGCGTCGATCCCGACGGTCACATCCGCGAACTCATCGGCGTGGTTGCGCCGAACGGCACGGCGGCGACGCCGCGTGCGCGCTTGCGCTCGTGCCTGCCCCGCAGCCGCCAGCGCCGCGGCATCGGGCTCGGTCGCCGTGGCCGGGGCGCTCGCGCGAGCGCTGCGCCCCGACCCGAATCCGACACCCGGGCCGCCGCCCACCGCATACGGAAAGCCGACGCCGCCGGGCCCGGGGGCGGGCGGCGAGGGCGGCGCAACGGTGGAAACCGGGCCGGCCGGGGCAGCCGTGGCAGGTGTCGCTGGCGCGGCCGACGCCGCGACCGGAGCGGGTGCCGTCGCTACGGCCGCCGGCATGGCCGCCGGCATCGCCGCTGCGGCAGCGGGCGGAACGATCGTCGGGGCGGCTGCCGTTGCCGTCGCCGGCGCCAACGCTTCGACACCGGAGAGCCCGGCGACGCCGGTGAGCGCGCCCAGGCCGGCGATGGCACCGGTCGTTGCGGCCCCCAGCAGCGCCGGAGAATTGCCGATCGCCGCGATCGCCTGCGCGAGGTGTGTCGGCCAGTCGAAGAGGACGAGCTCGGCGGCGAACTCCAATGCCCCCGACGGATCGGTGAACAGTTGCTGGATGAAGGTCTGGGACTGCTGGAAGGCCTCCAGCGACCGGACCGCCCACCACATGGGCGCCGAGGCATCGGTGTAGTCGTGCATGGGGACGCCGTTCAGCGCGTTCTCCAGGGGATCCCAGTCGATGCGGCCGTTGGTGAGCAGTCGCAGTACGTCGGCGACGAGGTAGTCCAGCCAGGTCGGGTCACCGTGATCGTGATCGTCGTGCTCGTCCCCGTCCTCGTGATCGTGATCGTGGTCGCCGTCGTGCGCCTCGGCGGCATTGGCGATTCGCGGTGGCGGCATTACCCGGGGCGTCGACGCCACCGCCGCGTCCGACACGGTTTGGTAGGTCGCCATGGTGGTGGCCGCCTGCACCCACATCCGTGCATAGTCGGCTTCGTTGAGTGCAATCGGGATCGTGTTGATCCCGAAGAAGTTGGTTGCCACCAGTACCCCGTGCGTTGCGTGGTTGGTGGCCAGCTCGGCCAGGGTGGGCATGGTGGCCAATGCGGTGACGTAGGCGGCTGCCGCGGTCTCGTGGCCGGCGGCGGTCGCGGCATTGTCGGCACCGGCTTGGATCAGCCAGTTCAGGTACGGCACGTGCGCTGTCACGTAATGCTCGGCACTGGGCCCGGACCAGGCCGCGCCCTGCACCGCTGCCAAAGTCGCCACCAGGGCGTCGGCCACCTCGGCGTACTCCGCACTCAGCGCCGACCAGGCCCCGGCCGCCGCCAGCAGCGGCCCAGGTCCGGGGCCACTGCCGAGCAGCGTCGCGTGCACCTCGGGCGGTGCGGCCATAAAGACTGGCAGCATCGGCCACTACTCGACAATGAATACGGTTTTCATTATCGGGAATTAGACCGCAAGCGATGCCGATTTGCAAGCCCCTGGAGTAGCACCCCCGACGGGGGCCACGCCCCGCCGTTCGACCGGTCAGACCAGCGGGAGGTTCCCGCGGATGCGGCGGTCCAGATCCCACAGCATCAGGTTGAACGGGAACTCCCGGGCGACCTTCGGCAGCAGACCGTTGGCGGCCCCGATCAGCCCGATCAGCCGGACCAGCCCGTCGAACCGGCGCTGCCGAGGTCGGACATTTTGCCTGGTACCCAGCCTCGATTTTTCGCGCCGGTGGGGTTCAGGGGCTGTGAGTCGTTGGCGAGCGTAACGTGGCTGCGATTTCGAGCTACAGATTTCGCCCTGGCGTTACGCTCGCGAGCAAGCGGGCTGAATCTCGGAGACCGTGTCCGAAGTCGGGTCGTACGGTCAGACCAGCGGGAGGTTTCCGCGGATGCGGCGGTCCAGATCCCACAGCATCAGGTTGAACGGGAACTCTCGGGCGACCTTCGGCAGCAGACCGTTGGCGGCCCCGATCAGCCCGATCAGCCCGTCGAACCGGCGCTGCTTGCCGGCATCCCACGGCAACCGCATCTCGTCGCGAAAACGTTGCGGCAGGAATCCGGTGGTGATCAGCAGTGCGGTCCCCTCGGTCAGCTGACGCAGCGGGCCGGGCAGGCGTCGCCCGAGAAACGCGACCGAGGCAATGGGGTAGAGGAATTTACGGACCGCGTCGTCGATGTGCACCTTGTCCAACGACTCTTCCCAGTACTTGTCGAAGGCCGCCCGGTCGGCCGGCCACATCTCGGCCGGGACCTGCAGGGTGGTGCCCAGGGACATGCCGTCGCGGTAGAGCCGATCGGCTTCCTCGTCGTCGAGCTCCCCGACGAAGGTGCGGTAGATGTCGATTCCGCCCTTGTAGATGCAGGCCGCCACCCACAACTGCAACTCGGGATCGAAGGCGTTGTAGGACACCTCGTCTTCGGCCCGGGAGCGCACCTGCGAATGCGCGTGGTTGACCGCGCGGCGGAACGCCTCCTTCTGGGCATCGGTGCCGTAGTTGGCCACCGCGATATAGGTGAACGTGGTGCGCGCCCGCTTTACGGGATGACGGTCGACCCGCCCGCTCTCCACCCGGCTCTCCGACACCCCGTGACCGACGCCGGGCCATGACAACTCCATGATCACGTTGGCCGGGCCGGCCAGCAGCGCCACTCCCATCAGCCGGTAGTCGCGCGCCAGCCGCTTGCGGCGCCGATTCGACCGGGGCGGGTCCGAAATCGGGCGTTCCACCTGGGGCAGTGTGTCCGTGGCGACGCGGGCGGTTGTGCCCGGCTTCTTCGCGACGGCGGCGGTTGTGCCCGGCTTCTTGGCGACGGCGGCGGTTGTGCCCGGCTTCTTCGCGACGCGGGCGGTGCGCGTCGCCTTTGCCTTTGCGGCCCCAGCGGTTCCTGCCGGCATCGTTGCCTCCTCGAGTGTCGCCCATCAATTCTGAAAACGCGCGTTTCCTGAATAGTGGCCTCATCCCGGCGCGGATGTCAAGATGAGGGGCATGACGGGTTCGGGTGAGCATTCGAGGGCGCGTTCGGGTTCGCGCAAGTACCGCGGTGTCGAGGCGGTCGAGCGATCCAGCCTGCGCCGCCACCAGCTCCTGGACACCGGCCTCGACCTCCTGGGCGCGGACAACCAGGACATCGCCGAGCTCACCGTCCGCGGCGTCTGCCGCCAAGCCGGACTGTCGGCGCGCTACTTCTATGAGAGCTTCGCCGACAAGGACGAATTCGTCGGCGGTGTCTTCGACTGGGTGGTGGCGGATCTGGCAGCCACCACCGCCGCCGCGGTGGCCGCCGCCGACCCCGACGACCAGGCGCGCGCCGGAATGGCCAACGTCGTGCGGACCATCGCCGACGATGCGCGCATCGGGCGTCTGCTGTTCGGCACACAGCTGGCCAACGCGGTGGTGATGCGCAAACGCACCGAGTCCACCGCCCTGTTCGCCGTCCTGTCCGGCCGCCACGCCGTCGAAGCCCTTCGGGCGCCGGCGAACGAACAGGTCACCGCGGCCGCGCACTTCGCGGTCGGCGGCGTCGGACAGACGTTGAACGCCTGGCTCACCGGCGACATCCGCATGGGCCCCGACCAGCTCGCCGACCACCTGGCCTCGATATTGGTCGAGTTGACCGAACCCAGCCTCTACCGTTCTCACCGCACCGAAACCGCCGGCACAACCGCGCTGCAAGACCGGCCGCGCTGACGGCGCTACGAGCCCGGCCGCGCTGACGGCGCTGCAAGACCGGCCGCGCTGACGGCGCTACGAGCTCGCGACCGCCACCGCGGGCCGCCGGTCGGCGGCCGTCCTGGGCACCACGGAGTCGTCGGCGCCGTCGAATTCCTTCACCCAGCAGGCGAATTCCAGCAGGATTCCGTCCGGATCCTGGAAATAGAAGGACCGCACGTACACCCCCTCATCCACGGTCGCCGACACCTGCAGCGGGCTCTCGTCGTGGTTGAGGATCGGGCCCACCCGCACGCCCTTGGCCTTCAGCTTCTGCCGGTAGGCCTCGAACTCCTCGGCCGGCACGTGGAATGCCAGATGGTTCATCGTGCTCACTGCGCTGGTGAAGTCCCCGAGGCCCGGAAGGAATTCCGCCGAGGAGAGTCCGGGCACCCCGTCGGCCGCCTGGGCGAACCAGAAGAAGGCGACACAGTCGCCGTTGCCGGCATCGAAGAAGAAGTGCTGACCCACGCCCCCGGGCAGGTCCAGCGACTTGATCAGCGGCATCCCGAGGATGTTGCTGTAGAAGTCCACGGTGCGCGCCATATCCGAGCACACCATTGCGACGTGGTTTATCCCGCCGAGGGCGAACTCGGTGTTGGTGTTGTACGGCTTGATCATCGCGATTCTCCCTATCTAAGATGCAGACCTGAATCTAACATCAGATTCAGATTTGGGAAGGGTGGGCCACGTGACTACCGCGGCCGGACATGCGGACCGTCCCGCGAGCTTTCCGACGCACCGCGGACGCCGAACCCACGCCGCGATCGACGCCGCGGCGCGAACCGTTGTCGAACGCAAGGGAATCCTGGCGACCACGATCGCCGATATCGCCGCCGAAGCCGGCCGGTCCGCGGGCTCGTTCTACAACTACTACGACTCCAAGGAAGCGATGGTGCGCCAGTGGGCACTGCGCTTCCGCGACGAAGCGGCCGAACGCGCGCTTCCCGCGGCCCAGCACGGCCTGTCCAATCGCGAGCGTGCACATCAGGCCGCCGCCGCCCACTGGCACACCTACCGCAATCGCCTCGCGGAGGCGATCAGCGTGTCACAACTGGCGATCATCAACGACGACTTCGCGCGGTACTGGGCCGAGATCTGCGAGATACCGATCTCTTTCCTCGCCGAGTCGGTGCGACGCGCCCAGAGCCAGGGATACTGCACCGACGACGACCCGCAACTGATCGCCGAGGCGATCGTGGCCATGTTCAACCAGTTCTGCTACCTCCAGCTCACCCGGGGCACCGAGCCCGACGACGAAGCCTGCATCACAACGCTGGCCAACATCTGCCACCGTGCCATCTACGGCGAAAGGGACCGCTGACAATGACCGCAATCACCAAGGAGTTCATCGGGCTGCCGTCGGCCACCGCCGGACGCGCCGGCGCCGGCGGGCACCCCTGCCAGGGCCTCTATCACCGCCCCGAAGGGCACCGGCCCAAGGTGGCGATGATCGCCACCCACTATCAGATCGACTTCTCCGAGCACTACATCGCCGAATACCTAGCCGCCCGCGGCATCGGGTTCCTGGGCTGGAACACCAGGTTCCGCGGATACGAAAGCAACTTCCTGCTCGACCACGCGCTGGTCGACATCGGGGTCGGGGTGCGTTGGCTACGCGAAGAAGCCGGTGTGGACACGGTGGTGCTGCTGGGAAACTCCGGCGGCGGCTCCCTGATGTCGGCCTACCAGTCACAGGCGGTCGACCCCAACGTGACGCCGCTGGAAGGCATGCATCCGGCCACCGGCGTCACCGAGTTGCTCGCCGCCGACGGCTACGTCGCCACCGCCGCCCACCCGGGGCGCCCGGACGTTCTGACCGCGTGGATGGACGGCTCCGTCGTCGACGAGAACGATCCCATCGCATCCGCGGCCGACCTCGACCTGTTCGACGAGAACAACGGCCCGCCCTACTCGCCGGAGTTCGTCGAGCGCTACCGCGCCGCTCAGGTGGCCCGCAACCACGCCATCACCGACTGGGCCGAGGCCGAACTCAAACGCGTCCGGGCCGCCGGTTTCTCCGATCGCCCGTTCACCGTGATGCGCACCTGGGCCGACCCGCGCATGGTCGACCCCGGCATCGAACCCACCAAACGTCCGGCCAACTTGTGCTACGCGGGCATCCCGGTCAAGGCGAACCGCTCCGCGTGGGGCATCGCCGCGGCCTGCACCCTGCGCAACTGGCTGGGGATGTGGAGCCTGCGGGTCGCCCAGACCCGGGCCGAACCGCACCTGGCCCGCATCGACTGCCCGGCGCTGGTGATCAACGCCGACGGCGACACCGGCGTCTTCCCGTCGGACGCCAAACGCATTTTCGATGCGCTGGCCGGCACCGACAAGACACAGGCCGTGATCGACGCCGACCACTACTTCCTGACACCCGGCGCCCGGGACCAACAGGCCGACATGATTGCCGACTGGATCTCCAAGCGGTGGCCCTGACCGTCGGCTGCGAGTGGTTCGCGAGCGTAACGTGGCTGCGATTTTGCGCGCCGGATTTCGCCGTGGCGTTACGCTCGCGAGCAAGCGGCGCGAATCGCCCCGCGCCTGACAACCCAAAAACCCAGCGGCCGCGTCCTGCCGTCGCCAACTGCCGTCGCCTGCGCGACGGAGATCCTCTGGCCAACGTCGTCAACCAACCGACCGGTTGTTAGGTTTGACGGGTGCGGCCGGAAACGGGCCGCAAAGCCGACGGAAGGCGACCCATGCCGATCGCAATTGCCCCCGAACACCAGGACCTGGCCGCCTCAGTGCGGTCACTGGCAGCGCGAGTGGCGCCGTCGGAGGTGCTGCACGAGGCAATGGAGGCTCCGACGCCCAATCCCCCGCCGTACTGGCGGGCGGCCGCCGAGCAGGGGCTGCACGGGATGGCCCTCGCCGAATCCGTCGGAGGACAGGGGTACGGCATCCTCGAACTGGCCATCGTGCTGGCCGAGTTCGGCTACGCCGCGGTGCCCGGGCCATTCGTTCCCTCGGCGATCGCCAGCGCATTGATCGCCGCTCACGACCCCGACGCCGCGGTGCTCGCCGAGCTGGCATCCGGATCCGGTATCGCCGCCTACGCACTCGACTCCTCCATGTCCGCGACCCGGCACCGGGACTCGCTGGTGATCCGCGGCGAAATCCGCGCGGTAGCCGCCGCGGCGCAGGCGTCGATCCTGGTTCTGCCGGTGGCCGTCGACGGCGGCGAAGAGTGGGTCGTGCTGCCCGCCGGGCAACTCGAGATCGAACCGGCCCGAAGCCTCGACCCGCTGCGGCCCATCGCCCACGTGCGGGCGGCCGCCGTGGAGGTCGACGGCGACGCCGTGCTGGGCAACCTGAGCATGACGACCGCGCGGGCGTTGATCACGACACTGCTGTCCGCCGAAGCGGTCGGCGTGGCACGCTGGGCGACCGACACCGCGTCGGAGTACGCCAAGATCCGCGAGCAATTCGGGCGGCCCATCGGCCAGTTCCAGGCCATCAAACACAAGTGCGCCGAGATGATCGCCGACACCGAGCGGGCCACCGCGGCGGTATGGGACGCCGCCCGGGCCCTGGATGAGGCGCGCCAGACCGGCGAGACAGCCGAGAGCGCACACGTCGACTTCGCCGCCGCGGTCGCCGCAACCCTGGCCCCGGCCGCCGCTCAGCGCTGCACCGAGGACTGCATCCAGGTGCACGGCGGTATCGGCTTCACCTGGGAGCACGACACCAACGTGTACTACCGCAGGGCACTGATGCTGGCCGCCTGCATGGGTCACACCGGGCAATACCCACAGCGGGTGGCGGAGGCGGCCACCACCACCGGCATGCGGACGGTGGACATCGATCTGGACCCCGGCACCGAAAAACTGCGATCCGAGATCCGTGCCGAGGTGGCCGCCTTCAAGGAGATGGACCGTGCGGCGCGCAAAACCGCCATTGCCGAGACCGGCTGGGTGCTGCCCCATCTCCCCACCCCGTGGGGGCGGGCCGCCAGTCCCGTCGAGCAGGTCATCATCGCCCAGGAATTCGCCGTCGGCGGAGTCCGGCGGCCGCAGGTCGGCATCGCCGCGTGGATCATTCCTTCCATCGTCGCTTTCGGCACCGACGAGCAGCAACAGCACTTCCTGCCGCCGACACTGCGCGGCGAAATGATCTGGTGCCAGCTGTTTTCCGAGCCGGGAGCGGGATCGGACCTGGCCGGGCTGTCCACCAAGGCCACCCGCGTCGACGGCGGCTGGCGCATCACCGGCCAGAAGATCTGGACCACCGCCGCCCAGTTCTCGCAATGGGGGGCGCTGCTGGCGCGAACGGATCCCGCCGCGCCCAAGCACAACGGCATCACCTATTTCCTGCTCGACATGAAGAGCGAAGGCGTCACGGTCAAACCCCTGCGCGAGCTCACCGGCCACGAAATGTTCAACACCGTCTATATCGACGATGTGTTCGTACCCGACAAATACGTGCTCGGCGAAGTGAATCGGGGCTGGGAAGTCAGCCGCAATACCCTTACCGCGGAACGTGTTTCGATCGGCAGCAGCGAACCGAACTTCCTGGCCACGCTGCCGCAGTTCGTCGAGTTCGTCCGCGACGGCCAGTTCGGCCAGGTTGAGCGACACCGCGCCGGACAGTTGATCGCCGAGGGGCACGCCGCCAAGTTGCTCAACCTGCGGTCGACCTTGCTGACGCTGGCCGGCGGCGACGCGATGCCGTCGGCGGCGATCTCCAAATTGCTCTCGATGCGCACCGCCCAGGGATACGCCGAATTCGCCGTGTCGGCCTTCGGAGCCGAGGCCGCGATCGGCGACGCCGAAACGGCGCAGGGCAGATGGGGTGAATACCTGCTCGCGAGCCGCGCCACCACGATCTACGGCGGCACCTCCGAGGTGCACCTCAATATCATCGCCGAGCGCCTGCTCGGCCTGCCCCGCGATCCGTAGCCGGCAACCGTCGGCGCTAACTCTTCTCGGGAGACTTCGGTGCGGCTTTACCCGGGGATTTCTTCGCCGGGGCCTTCTTCGCCGCCGCCTTCTTGGCCGGGGCCTTCTTCGCAGCCGCCTTCTTGGCCGGGGCCTTCTTCGCCGCCGCCTTCTTGGCCGGGGCCTTGACCGCGGCTTTGGCGGGGGCCTTCTTCGCCGCCGCCTTCTTCGCCGGGGTCTTCTTGGCCGGAGCCTTCTTAGCCGGAGCCTTGGCCGCGGCTTTGGCGGGGGCCTCGCGCAATTCGCGTTTGAGGATCTTGCCGGTGGGGTTACGCGGCAACTCGGCAAGGAACACGACCTCGCGGGGCACCTTGTAGCGGGCCAGGTTGTCCCGCACGTAGGCCTTGACGGTGTCCTCGTCGAGACCGGAGCCCTCCTTCTTGACCACGAAGGCCCGCAACCGGTGTCCCCACTCCTTGTCCTCGACGCCGAGGGCGGTGGCCTCCACCACGTCGGGGTGTCCGCTGATCAGGTCCTCGACCTCGGCGGGAAACACGTTCTCCCCGCCCGACACGATCATCTCGTCGTCGCGGCCACTGACATACAGCAGGCCGTGCTCGTCGAAGTAGCCCACATCGCCCGAGGACATCAGCCCGTCGATGATCTGCTTGTGGCCCCCGCCGGTGTAGCCCTCGAACGGCAGGGCGTTGCCGACGAAGATCCTTCCGACACCGCCACGGGGCAGCTCTTTGCCGTTTTCGTCGAGAATCTTGACCTTCACGCCCTTGACGACCGGACCCACCGTCGAGGCATTCTTCGCCAGATCCTGCGGTCCGGCGATGGTGGCGAAAGCGATCTCGGTCGAGCCGTACATGTTGTAGATGACCGGGCCGATATCCGCCATCGCGCGGGAGGCGAGTTCGGAACCCAGCTGGGATCCGGATACGAAGATCACCTTCAGGCTGGACAGATTCGGTTTCTTGGCCATCTTCTCCTGGGCATCGAGGATGCGCGAAAGCATCACCGGCACCACGACCATGGCGGTGGCCTTGTGCTTCTCCAGGTCTTCGAGCACCTGCGACGGCTTGAACCTGCGCCGCAGGATCAGTGTGGAACCCAGGAACAGCCCGATGGTCGCGTGCAGAAAGCCCAGCGCGTGGAACATCGGCGCAGGCAGCGAGGTGACCTCGTCGGCCTTGAGCGGAACGTGCGCCAGGATGCCGCCGACCGGGGCCAGCGTGGGTGGCGTGCTGCGGTTGGCTCCCTTGGGGGTGCCGGTGGTTCCGCTGGTCAAGATGATGACCGAGGCATGTTTGCCGACCTTCGGCGCGGGCTTCTTGCTGCTGCGCCTGATCAGCTGGGCCAGCGTCGCGTCCGTACTTCCCGAGGGTTTGCCGGTGTCCGGATTGGTGCCCAGCGCCCGCAATTTGCCCAGTTTCGGCCGGGCCATGCTCACCGCATCGGCGTACTCGTCGTCGTAGATGATGACCTTGGCGCCCTCACGTTCGGCGACCTCTTTGATCTGCGGCCCGGAGAACTCGCTGTTGAGGAAAATGATGCGGGCTCCGACGCGTGCGGCGCCGTACATGGCGACCAAAAACCAGCGGTGATTGCGGGCCAGGAGGGCGACGCCGTCGCCGCTCTTGACACCTTTTTTGATCAGGCCGTTGGCTACCGCATGCGCGGCGGTGTCGAATTCCCCGTAGGTGAACTCGCCCTCCTCATCGATGACGACAGCACGGTCGGGGTGACGTCTGGCGTTCACCGACGGCAGCATGCCGAACTCGCCCCACTTGGCGATTTCGGCGGCCATCGCCGCCGTTTTCAGCGGCGACTCCAGCCGGAACCCGCCCGCTTCGAAGATCTTGCGGACGTAGTGCAGCTCAGCCGCACCGCGCTCGGCATACTGCTGGATCTTGCCGGGGAGTTGCCGGGGCAGATTGCTGAGGTTTGGCATGCCTTCACAATATGTGACGTCCGTCGCAAGGCAATCAGTGAGTAGCCTTTGCCTGCGGAGGTGCGTTCGCCACCGGGAAACGGCTGATCACCGAGTATTCGCGCCGTCGCGGGCGGCCTCGGGCAACGCAGCCGGCAACCGGCGGCCCGGTGCCCGCGGGGACTCGCGATACTCTCACGCGGTGCAGCAGGAATGGAATCGGCGCGGATTCCTGCGATTCGCCGGCGCCGCCGGCCTCCTGGGCGTCGGCGCTCCCGCCGCCCTGGCGGGTTGTTCGAGACTCAGGCCCGCGCCGGAGACGCACGGCCCCGAAACGGTGACGGTCACCCACCTGTTCGGCAATACGGTGATCACCGGGCCGCCCGAGCGCGTCGTGAGCGCCGGCTACACCGAGCAGGACGATCTACTGGCCGTGGGCGTCGTACCCATCGCCGTGACCAACTGGTTCGGCGACGAACCGTTCGCAATCTGGCCCTGGGCGCAAACCAAACTCGGCACCGCACAACCGGAAGTTCTGAGCCTGGACAACGGGATCCAAGTCGGAAGGATCGCGAAACTCGAGCCCGACCTGATCGTGGCGACCAACGCCGGCCTGGATATCGACACCTATCACCGGCTCTCGGCGATCGCACCGACCATCGCCCAATCGGGCGCCGACGCGTTCTTCGAACCGTGGAAGGACCAGGCCACCGCGATCGGCCAGGCGGTGTTTGCGACGGAGCAGATGAAGTCGTTGATCGCCGACGTCGACGCCGAGTTCGCCGCTATCGAGGAACAGAATCCGCACTGGCGCGGTAAGAGCGTCCTGCTGATGCGGGGCCGGTTGTGGCAGGACACGATCGTCGCAACGGCGGCCGGCTGGCAGACCGACTTCCTCAACCAGATGGGCCTGGAGATCTGCGACGCGATCAAGCCCTACGTCACCGGTCAGCACGCAACGATTCCCCGCGGCCACATCAAAGCCGTCCTGGATTCCGCGGATGTGGTGATCTGGGCGACCGAGAGCCCCGAGGAACAGCAGGCCATCCTGGCCGACCCCGAAGTTGCCGCGACGCAGGCCACCGCCCGCCGGCGGCACATCTTCACCCCCAAGACACTGGCCGGCGCGATCGCGTTCGCGTCGCCGTTGAGCTACCCCGTCGTCGCAGACAACCTGCCGCAGCTGATCGGCAAGATCCTGGACTGACATCGCGGCGCAGGGGTCGGCACCCGAGCGGGTGCATGAGCAATCGTTAAGGCACCTCTGGCAGAGCTCGAAAATAACTGCCGCACCGCCCGCGCCGCCGATAACGTTTGAACATGAGTGTGACGACGATCACCGCGATGCCACGCGACACCGATTCGGCGAGCGCCGTCTTCGACTACGGAGACCAGGCGCTGATGCTCCAATGCGACAGCACCGCCGACGTTTTGGCCTGGACGCAAGCCCTGCGCGCCGCGCGGATGCCCGGCATCGTCGACATCGTGCCGGCAGCGACCACCGTCTTGGTGAAGCTGGCCGGACCCCGCTTCCAGGGGGTGACCCGGCAACGGCTGCGCAGGTTGCGGGTAACCGCCGGTGCCGAACCCGGCCCCGGCGCCCCGGCGCACGACGTGGTCGGCGACGACGGGGTCCGCGACGTGGTCGGCGACGACGGGGTCCGCGACGAGGTGGCTAGCGACGACGTGGTTATCGACGTCGTGTACGACGGCCCGGATCTGGCCGAGGTCGCTTCTCTGACCGGCCTGAGCACCGCCGACGTCATCGAGGCCCACACCCGCACCCGGTGGCGGGTGGGCTTCAGCGGCTTCGCACCCGGATTCGCCTATCTGATCGGCGGAGATGGGCGACTCCACGTCCCGCGCCGCTCGGAACCCCGAACCGCGGTACCGGCCGGATCGGTGGGGCTGGCCGGTGAATTCAGTGCCGTATATCCACGCCGATCCCCCGGCGGCTGGCAGCTCATCGGCCGCACCGACGCGGTCCTGTGGGATATCGAGAAAACCGACCCGGCACTGCTCACCCAGGGCATGCGGGTTCGGTTCCGCGCGGTCTGAGAAACCGCCCCCGGGAAGGGAAACGACATGGCGAATCTGGAAATCCTGCGCCCGGGCCCGCTGGCCGTCATCGAGGACCTCGGCCGGCCCGGCCTGGCCCATCTCGGCGTGGGCCGCTCCGGTGCCGCCGACCGGCGCTCCCACACGCTGGCGAACAGGTTGGTCGCCAACCCCGACGACCGGGCGACCGTCGAAGTCATGTTCGGAGGCTTTTCGGCCCGAGTCAGCGGCGGCGACGTCGACATCGCATTGACCGGCGCCGACACCGACCCGACCGTCGACGGCGTCAACTTCGGCACCAATAGCATCCAGCACGTCCGCGACGGCCAGGTGATCTCCCTGAGCACCCCAAAATCCGGGCTGCGCACATATCTCGCCGTGCGCGGCGGCATCTGCGCCAACCCGGTACTCGGCTCGCGCAGCTACGACGTGATGTCGGCGATCGGACCGTCGCCGCTGCACGCCGGCGACGTCGTCCCCATCGGCGACCGCACCGACGCCTACCCCGAGCTCGACCATGCCCCGGTCGCCACGATCGCCCGGCACATCGTCGAGCTCGCGGTCACACCCGGGCCGCGCGACGACTGGTTCGTCGACCCCGACGCCCTGGTGCATACCGTGTGGATGGCCTCCGACCGCAGCGATCGGGTGGGCACACGCCTCGAGGGCCGTCCCATCGAGCACCGCCGGCCGGACCGGCAGATTCCCAGCGAGGGCATCACCCGCGGCGCCATCCAGGTACCGCCCAACGGGTTACCGGTGATCCTGGGGCCGGACCATCCGATCACCGGCGGGTATCCGGTGATCGGGGTGGTGGTCGACGCGGACGCCGACAAAGTCGCCCAGGTCCGCCCCGGCCAGCACGTGCGGTTGCACTGGACACGACCGCGCGCCTAGCTCGCTAGATCGGGGCATTGGGGCACGGGGCGCGGGGCGCGGGGCACGGGGCACGGGGCACGGGGCACGGGGCGCCATGAGGGGCGTCGGAAGCCCACTTTTCGCCGAGCGTGTAGCTACTGCGGTTTTTTCGGCGATTTTCCGCAGTAGTTGCACGTTCGGCGAGTCTGGTGGGGGCACGGGGCGCCCCGGCCGCAGCAGCCGTAGCCCCGCCTCGCGGCCGCCCCGCCTCGCTGCTCCGCAGCCTCGCAGCTCCGCAGCTCCGCAGCTCCGCAGCTCCGCAGCCCCGCGAGCGTAACGCCAGTGCGATTTTTCGGGTGAATTTTCGCACTGGCGTTACGCTCGGCGAACCTGGTGGGGGCCAGGGGGCGAAACCGCGCGCCCCGCAGCCCCGCGCCGCCACACCCCACCCGGAGGTTCTCCTCACGGCAGGCGAACACGCCCGCTACCAACGTCATCGCCGGATACACCTGGGGCCGGGACATCTCGGGCGGATTAGGGTGGACTTCGACGTGGACGACAACATGCCCCACCCGCTGGCCGGGTACCGGATCGCCGTCACATCCGCCCGGCGGGCCGAGGACCTCTGCGTGCTGCTGCGCCGACAGGGGGCCGGGGTCTTCGCAGCCCCGGCGATCACCATGACCACGCTGACCGACGACGACGACCTGCGCGCCGGCACCGAGGCTTTGATCGCGCGACCCCCCGACATTCTGATCGCCCAAACCGGTGTCGGCTTCAGCGGCTGGCTGGCCGCGGCCGAAGAATGGGGACTGGCAACCGAATTGCTCGACTCGCTGTCGACGGCCCGGATCGTGTCCCGCGGACCGAAGGCCACCGGAGCGCTGCGGGCCGCCGGCCTGCGTGAACAGTGGTCGCCGGCGTCGGAATCGTCTCAGGAGGTACTGGACCACCTCCTTGAATCAGATATGTCCGGGACGCGTATCGCGGTCCAGCTGCACGGCGGGCCCGAGCGCTGGGATCCGGTACCGGAGCTCCTGGGCGGCCTGCGGTCCGCGGGCGCCGAAATCGTGCCCATCCGGGTCTACCGCGAGGTGCCGGCACCATTGGGCGGCGAATTCGACGAGTTGGTGGCCGGCATCGCCGACCGGCGCTTCGATGCGGTCAGCTTCACCTCGGCGACCGCGGCCGCGGCGCTGCTGGAACGAAGCCGCGAGTTGAACATCGAAGACCGGGTCTTGGATGCGTTGCGTACCGGTGTGCAGGCCATGTGTGTCGGTCCGGTGACGGCGCGGCCACTGGTCAACTGCGATGTGCCGGCGTCCTGGCCCGACCGGATGCGGCTGGGCGCTCTGGCCCGTCATATCGCCGAGCGGCTACCGGCGACCCCCTCTTGATCTTTGCTGGCATCCGCGCAATCCTGACACCATGGCCCGCACCGACGAGCCCTCGCGCGGGCTCCTCGACGACGTTGCGAAAGCACTTCGTTTGCCGTTCAGCACACCGGAGTTCATCGACCGGATCGTCACCGGAAGCGTCAACCAGATCGGCCGTCAGACTCTCTACATGTTGATCACCACCTGGGACGCCGCCGGCGGTGGCCCCTTTGCCGCCAGTGCGATCGCCTCCAGTGGACTGGCCAAGACTGCCGAGGTCGTTCAAAGCTTGTTCATCGGGCCGGTCTTCAGTCCGATACTCAAAATGGTCGGGGCCGACAAGGTCGCGGTGCGGGCATCGCTGTGCGCCTCGCAACTCGTCGGACTCGGGATACTGCGGTACGGGCTGCGATCCGAACCATTGCACTCCATGCCGGTGGACCAGCTCGTCGACGCCATCGGCCCCACCATGCAGCGCTACATCGTCGGCAAGATCGACTAGCCCTCTCAGCATCCACTCTGCGCCCAAGGGGCGCCCGGCAGGGACGCTCACTCTGCACCCAGGGCGCAATCCACTCGCACTTTCGCGCCACCAGCGCAGAGTCAACGGGGGTGATTGCGCCACCTGCGCAGAGTCAACGCCCTGACTCATCGCCCCGGACCCTCCTGCGATACCGGCTAGTATCGGGAAGCGTACTGTGATCCCCACCACCTTCAGCCCCGGGAGCGTCGATTGTCCAGCAGATCTGAAATCACCGAACTGCACGACCTCGTCGGTCACCTAGAGCGGTGCGCGACGTCGCTGAGGAAACGTTACGGCGACAACCCGGCAACCCGCCGGATCGTCATCGACGCGGACCGAATCGTCAGCGACCTGCAGTTACTCAACACCGACCTGGCCGAGTTGGACCTCGCTCGGGCAACCGTGCATCAGTCCACCGAGAAGATCGCCATCCCCGACACTCAGTACGACCGCGACTTCTGGCGCGACGTCGACGACGAAGGTGTCGGCGGCCTCGGCCGCACCTGACGGCCACGCCCGACAGAAAATCGGGCGCTCAAGCTGTGTACCCTTCGACCGACAGCCCGTTCGAAGAGGAACAAGAATTTCATGAGCGCACCAACGGCGATCCGTTCTGAATCCGGTGTTTTTTCCGCGACCCGCGCCCAAATTGCGGCCAAGACGCTGCGTACCGACGCCTGGTGGCTTCAGCCGCTGCGGATCAACCTCGGCTTCGCCGCGTTCATCATCTACGCGACGGCACGCGCGTTTCAGCAGAACGACTACTTCGTCGCGAAGTACCACTATCTGACGCCGTTCTACTCGCCCTGCGTGAGCCACGGGTGCACCAAGGAAGCCAGCGAGTTCTGGCCGCAGGTGCTGCCGGATGTGTGGTGGCTGCCGTTCGCGGCGCTGACCCTGCCGTTCCTACTGCTGTTCCGGCTCACCTGCTACTACTACCGGGGTGCCTACTACCGGACGGTGTGGCAGTCACCTTCCGCCTGCGCGGTAGCCGAACCCCGTGTTCACTACACCGGCGAGACCCGGCTGCCGCTGATCATCCAGAACTCCCACCGGTACTTCTTCTACATTGCCCTGGTCATCTCGCTGATCAACAGCTACGACGCGATCGTCGCGTTCCATTCCGAGAGCGGCCCCGGCGGCTTCGGCTTCGGCTTGGGCAATCTCATCCTGCTCGGCAACGTCATCATGCTGTGGATCTACACGCTGTCCTGTCACTCCTGCCGGCACGCCACCGGCGGCCGGCTCAAGCATTTCTCCAAGCACCCTGTGCGGTACTGGATCTGGACTCAGGTCAGCAACATAAACACCCGGCACAAGCAATACGCGTGGATCACGCTGGGCACGCTGATGCTCACCGATTTCTACATCATGCTGGTGGCCAGCGGTGCCATATCAGACATCCGGTTCATCGGCTGACCTGCCGGCCAGTCCTGCAAGAGCGAATCAATTTCGTACAGCTGAGCGAGGTTTCATGGTTGAGGTCGAACGGCACGCCTACGACGTGGTCGTGATCGGTGCCGGCGGCGCGGGCTTGCGTGCGGTCATCGAAGCGCGCGAGCACGGCCTAAAGGTTGCGGTCGTCTCCAAATCGCTTTTCGGAAAAGCACACACGGTGATGGCCGAGGGCGGTTGTGCCGCGTCGATGGGCAACGCCAACCCGAAGGACAACTGGCAGACCCACTTCGGCGACACCATGCGGGGCGGGAAGTTCCTGAACAACTGGCGGATGGCCGAACTTCACGCCAGGGAGGCGCCGGAGCGGGTCTGGGAGCTGGAGACCTACGGCGCGCTGTTCGACCGCACCGAAGACGGCAGGATCAGCCAGCGCAACTTCGGTGGCCACACCTACCCGCGGCTGGCACACGTAGGCGACCGCACCGGCCTGGAACTGATCCGCACCATGCAGCAGAAGATCGTCTCGCTGCAGCAGGAGGACCACGCCCAGTTCGGCGACTACGAAGCGCGCATCAAGGTTTTCGCCGAGTGTGCGATCACCGAGCTGCTCAAGGACGGCGACAAGATCGCCGGGGCCTTCGGCTACTGGCGGGAGAGCGGCCGGTTCGTGCTGTTCGAAGCACCCGCGATCGTGATGGCCACCGGCGGGATCGGCAAGTCGTTCAAGGTCACCTCGAACTCCTGGGAGTACACCGGCGACGGCCACGCCCTGGCGCTGCGGGCGGGCGCGACGTTGATCAACATGGAATTCATCCAGTTCCACCCCACCGGCATGGTGTGGCCGCCCAGCGTCAAGGGGATCCTGGTCACCGAAGGTGTCCGCGGCGACGGCGGAGTGCTGAAGAACTCCGAGAACACCCGATTCATGTTCGACTACATCCCACCGGTCTTCAAAGGGCAGTACGCCGAGACCGAGCAAGAAGCCGACCTGTGGCTCAAGGACAACGACGCCGCCCGGCGCACCCCGGACCTGCTGCCCCGCGACGAGGTTGCCCGGGCGATCAACTCCGAGGTAAAGGCCGGCCGCGGCAGCCCGCACGGCGGGGTCTACCTCGACATCGCCTCCCGGCTGACGCCCGCGGAGATCAAGCGCCGGTTGCCGTCGATGTACCACCAGTTCAAGGAGCTCGCCGAGGTCGACATCACCACCGAGCCCATGGAGGTCGGGCCCACCTGCCACTACGTGATGGGCGGCATCGAGGTCGATGCCGACACCGGGGCGGCCAAGGTTCCCGGGTTGTTCGCCGCCGGCGAATGCTCCGGAGGCATGCACGGTTCGAACCGTCTGGGCGGCAACTCGCTGTCGGATCTGCTGGTGTTCGGCCGGCGCGCTGGACTGGGCGCCGCGACCTACGTGCAGGGGCTCGCCGAGCGGCCGCTGATCTCGCCGGAGGCCGTCGAGGCAGCCGCCACCCAGGCACTCAAGCCCTTCACCGGCCCGACCGACGGCTCGACTCCGGAGAACCCGTATGCGCTGCAGACCGACCTGCAGCACTCGATGAACGACCTGGTCGGCATCATCCGCAAAGAGGAAGAGATCACCCGCGCACTGGCTCACCTCGGCGAGCTGTGGGGCCGTTTCCAGAACATTCAGGTCGAGGGGGCCACCCGGTACAACCCGGGCTGGAACCTGGCGATCGACCTGCGCAACATGCTGCTGGTCAGCGAGTGCATCGCCCGGGCCGCGCTACAGCGCACCGAGAGCCGCGGCGGCCACACCCGCGACGACCACCCCGGCATGGACTCCGGCTGGCGCAAAACCCTGCTGGTCTGCCGTGACGCGTCGACAGGGGCCGACGCGGCCGGCGGCGCCCGGATCACGATCACCCCGGAACCGCAGCGGCCGATGCGGCCCGATCTGCTGGAGCTCTTCGAACTCTCCGAACTGGAGAAGTACTACACCGACGAAGAGCTGGCCGACCATCCGGAACGGAGAGCGTAATGGCGTACAACGCGAATATGCGGGTGTGGCGCGGCGACGATGTCGGCGGCGCGCTCGAGGACTTCACCGTCGAGGTCAACGAGGGTGAGGTCGTGCTCGACATCATCCATCGCCTGCAGCAGACGCAGACGCCCGACCTCGCCGTTCGCTGGAACTGCAAAGCGGGCAAATGCGGATCCTGCTCGGCGGAGATCAACGGCATGCCGAGGTTGCTGTGCATGACCCGGATGTCGACGTTCGACGAGGACGAGGTCGTCACCGTCACCCCGATCCGAACCTTCCCGGTGATCCGCGATCTGGTCACCGACGTCTCGTTCAACTACCAGAAGGCCCGCGAGATCCCGTCGTTCACACCCCCCAAGGACCTGAAACCCGGTGACTACCGGATGGCGCAGGTCGACGTGCAGCGGTCGCAGGAGTTCCGCAAGTGCATCGAGTGCTTCCTGTGCCAGAACGTCTGCCACGTGATCCGCGACCACGAGGAGAACAAGGAGGCGTTCGCCGGCCCGCGCTTCCTGATGCGGGTCGCCGAGCTGGAAATGCATCCGCTGGACACCCTGGACCGGCGTGACCAGGCGCAGGAGGACTTCGGCCTAGGCTACTGCAACATCACCAAGTGCTGCACCGAGGTGTGCCCGGAGAACATCAAGATCACCGACAACGCGCTGATCCCGATGAAAGAGCGGGTCGCCGACCGCAAGTACGACCCGGTGGTCTGGCTGGGCAACAAGCTGTTCCGGCGCTGACGCCTGCCTCCCCCGGTCCCTGCTCCCCGCCTGCCTCCCCCGGTCCCCTGGCCCCGGCGCTGACGCCTGTCTCCCCCAGCCCCCAGCCCCCGTCTGCGGCCCCTGGGCCCGGCCCCCGGGCTGGGCTCACAGGCCGAGCCGGCGGAAGGCCCTGCGGTGAAAGACGATCGGGGCAACCTCGGCGTCGACGGTCACTTCGTTGACCCGCAGCACCACTATCGTGTGGTCACCGGCCGGGATCAGCTGCTCGATCGCACTCTCCAGCCAGAGCCCGGTGCCCCGGACGAAGACCGCGCCGGAGCCGCTGGAAACCGTTTCCAACCCGGCGAAGCGGTCACCGGTCTGTGCGGCGAGGGTACGGGCCGCCTCGTCGTGGGCCTCACCGAGGACGCTGATGCCCAACGTGCGGGCGCCCTTGAGTTTGGGCCAGGTCGTCGAGACGTTGCGTACGCAGAAGGAGACCAGCGGCGGGTCCAGCGAAACGGGTACGAACGTGCTGGCCGCCAAACCCTGACGAACGCCGTCGACCTCCGCGGCGATGGCCACCACACCCGACGGAAAATGGCCGAACGCCTCGCGCAGTGTCGAGGCGGTCAGCTTCTTGTGTGATTTCACCGGACTTCACGCGCCCCTCGGGCCGAGAACGGGCTTGCCGGTTGCGAGCCTACCCGGCCACCCCCGCGCGAGAGGATCGACGCCGGTCGCATGCTCGCGAGCGTAACGCCACGGCGAAATCCGGAGCGCAAAATCGCAGCCACGTTACGCTCGCGAACGACTCACAGCCCCTGAGCCCCACCGGCGCGAAAATTCGAGGCCAGCGGCCAGGAAAAATGCCCCAACCCGGGCAGCCGTATCCGCACCGGTCGCCACATCGCCGGCACTGGTGAAAGGCGCTTTCGGGAGTACGATCAGGACGGGCGCTACCGGCGGGTAGGCCATCGGATGGAAAGCGACGCACATTGACTTGCATTGGCAAATCCCGGCAGTATATTTTGTACCGTGTTACTGGTGGGTAACTTAGCCTAGGTGCCCAACCGCAGGTGGCATTCTCAACGAGGAGGACGGCAGTGAGCCACTACAAGAGCAACGTTCGCGACCAGGAATTCAACCTCTTCGAGGTACTCGGGCTCGACAAGGTGCTCGGCCAGGGCGACTACAGCGACCTCGACGTCGACACCGCCCGCGAAATGCTGGCCGAAATGACCCGACTCGCCGAGGGCCCGGTAGCCGCCTCATTCGTCGACGGCGACCGCAACCCGCCGGTCTTCGACCCCAACACCCACACCGTGACCCTCTCGGAGACCTACTCGAAATCGGTCAGGGCCGTACTCGAGGCCGGCTGGAACAAAGCGGGCCTGGTCGAGGACTTGGGCGGAATGCCGATGCCCAAGGCACTGATGTGGGCCCTGCACGAACACATCCTCGGCGCCAACCCCTCGGTGTGGATGTATGCCGGCGGCGCAGGTTTCGCCCAGATCCTCTTCCACCTCGGGACCGAGGAACAGAAGAAGTGGGCGGTGCTGGCCGCCGAGCGCGAGTGGGGCTCGACGATGGTGCTGACCGAGCCGGATGCCGGCTCCGACGTCGGCGCCGGTCGCACCAAGGCCACCCAGCAGGACGACGGCGCCTGGCACATCGACGGGGTCAAGCGGTTCATCACTTCCGGGGACTCCGGGGATCTCTTCGAGAACATCTTCCACCTGGTCCTGGCCCGCCCCGACGGCGCCGGCCCCGGCACCAAGGGCCTGTCGCTGTTCTTCGTACCCAAGTTCCTGTTCGACCCCGAGACCGGCGAACCGGGAGAGCGCAACGGGGTGTTCGTCACCAACGTCGAACACAAGATGGGCCTCAAGGCTTCCTCGACGTGTGAGTTGTCCCTGGGCCAGCACGGTGTGCCCGCCAAGGGCTGGCTGGTCGGCGACTCCCACGACGGCATTGCCCAGATGTTCGAGGTCATCGAGCAGGCCCGCATGATGGTGGGCACCAAGGCCATCGCCACACTGTCCACCGGCTACCTGAACGCCCTGGAATACGCCAAGTCACGCGTCCAGGGCGCCGACCTGACCCAGATGACCGACAAGACCGCACCGCGGGTCACCATCACCCACCACCCCGACGTGCGCCGGTCCCTGATGACCCAGAAGGCCTACGCCGAGGGGCTGCGCGCGCTGTACCTCTACACGGCCACCTTCCAGGACGCGGCAGTGGCCGAGGCGATTCACGGCATCACGCCCGAGCTGGCGGTCAAGGTCAACGACCTGCTGCTACCCATCGTCAAGGGCGTCGGCTCCGAACAGGCCTACGCCAAGCTCACCGAGAGCCTGCAGACCCTGGGCGGTTCCGGCTTCCTGCAGGACTACCCCATCGAGCAGTACATCCGGGACGCAAAGATCGACTCGCTCTACGAAGGCACCACCGCGATCCAGGCGCAGGACTTCTTCTTCCGCAAGATCATCCGCGACAAGGGGGCGGCGCTCGGCTACGTGGCGGGCGAGATCCAGAAGCTGATCGACAGCGAGACCGGCAACGGCCGGCTCAAGAGCGAGCGCGTCCTGCTGGGCAAGGCGCTGACCGACGTCCAGGCGATGGCCGCCTCCCTGACCGGCTACCTGATGGCCGCGCAGGAGGACGTCGCCAGCCTGTACAAGGTCGGCCTGGGTTCGGTGCGCTTCCTGATGAGCGTGGGCGACCTGATCATCTCCTGGCTGCTCCAGCGGCAGGCCGCGGTCGCGGTTGAGGCCCTGGATGCGGGCGC
The DNA here is from genome assembly GCF_047975165.1 of Mycobacterium sp. Classification (GTDB taxonomy): domain Bacteria; phylum Actinomycetota; class Actinomycetes; order Mycobacteriales; family Mycobacteriaceae; genus Mycobacterium. The sequence goes on along the minus strand of NZ_JBKECZ010000056.1, from coordinate 26,266 downwards.
AACGGGCGCCGATCGATCCTTCTACGAGGGCAAGATCGCCGTGGCGTCGTTCTTCGCCAAGACGTTCCTGCCGCTGCTGTCCGGTACCCGCGAGACGGTCGAGGCTCTCGACCTCGACATCATGGAGCTCGACGAAGCCGCGTTCTGAGCGGGGTCAGGCTTCGAGGATCGCCGCCACCGCTTGGCCGCCGGCCGCGCAGATCGAGATCAGCGCCCGCACCGTGCCCTTGCCTTTTTGGGCACGCTTCTTCTCCGCGAGCTGCTTGGCCGTCTGAGCCAGAATGCGGCCGCCGGTGGCGGCGAACGGATGTCCGGCGGCAAGCGACGAGCCGTTGACGTTGAGCCTGGCCCGGTCGATGGACCCCAGCGCGCCGTCGAGGCCCAGTCGCTGCCTGCAGTAGTCGTCGGACTCCCAGGCCTGCAGGTGCGCCAGCACCACCGACGCGAACGCCTCGTGGATCTCGTAGAAGTCGAAATCCTGCAGAGCCAGACCGTTGCGGGCCAGCAGTCGCGGCACGGCGTAGGTGGGCGCCATCAGCAACCCGTCGTGTCCGTTGACGTAGTCGACGGCGGCAGTCTCGGCGTCGACGAGGTAGGCCAGCGGGGTCAGCGAACGCTCGGCGGCCCATTCGTCGGTGGCCAGCAGCGCAACCGAGGCACCATCTGTCAGCGGTGTCGAGTTGCCCGCCGTCATGGTGGCGTCGCCCAATTTCACGCCGAACACCGGACGCAGCCCGGCCAGCTTCTCCCGGCTGGAATCGGGTCGCAGGTTGTCGTCGCGGTAGAGCCCCAGGAACGGTGAGACGAGGTCGTCGAAGAAGCCGCGGTCGTAGGCCGCGGCCATATTGCGATGGCTGGCGGCGGCAAGCTCGTCCTGGTCGACCCTCTTGATATCCATCTGCTTCGCGGTGATCGCGGCGTGTTCGCCCATCGACTTGCCGGTGCGTGGCTCGCTGTTGGCCGGAATCTCGACACCCACATTGGCCGGGAGCGTGCCAACCAGCTTGAGCCGCTGCACGTTGGATTTCGATCGACGCAGCCGCAGCAAGGTGCGGCGCAGGTCGTCACCCAGGCCGATCGGAGGGTCGGAGGTGGTGTCCACGCCACCCGCGGCGGCGGCGTCGTAGCGGCCCGCGGCGATACCGTCGGCCGCCAGGATCGCCGCCTGCAGTCCGGTGCCGCACGCCTGCTGGATATCGAGGCCCGGGGTGTACGGCGACAGCTCGGATCCCAGCACACACTCGCGCATGAGATTGAAATCCCGGCTGTGCTTGAGCACCGCGCCGCCGACGACCGTGCCCAGGCGCTCGCCAGCCAAGTCGAACTTGTCGGCCAGTCCACTCAGCACGGCAGTGAACATGTCCCGGTTCGAGGCTTCGGCGTAGGCGCCGTCGGACCGCGCGAACGGGATGCGGTTGCCGCCGAGCACCGCGACGCGCCGCCGGGGCGCGCCGGCCTTGGCGCCTGCGCGGGCCTTCTTGCTGGTACCGGCCTTCGTGCCCGCGCCTGCCTTGGAAGTAGATGAAGCCACTGATTTCTCCGGTTGTCTGTCGGACCATCGGGTTGCGCGACCGGCGACCGGCGGCCAGTGTCCACCGGTCGGGAGTCAGGGGTCATACTACCCACTGTTCTTACTCTGAAGTAAGTTCGTCCCCGATACATTTGCTATCACGGTCATACCCGACGTGGAAGGCGGCCCAGTGGCACCCAAAGTCCCTACCGATCTGTTCTCACAGGTGGTCAACTCCCGGCCCGGCGCGTTGGTGGCCAAGCAACTCGGCGTCCCGCAACCCGAGACCCTGCGCCGATACCGCCCGGGCGACCCGCCACTGGCCGGGTCCCTGCTGATCGGAACATCGCCCGACCAACCCGGCCGAGTCGCGGAACCGCTGCGGGCCGCACTCGCCGGCGACTACGACGTGGTGGGAAACACCCTGGGCGGGCGCTGGGCCGACTCCTTCGGCGGCCTGGTGTTCGACGCCACCGGCATCACCGATCCGGCCGGCCTCAGGGCGCTCTACGACTTCTTCACACCGGTTCTGCGCAATCTTGGCGCCTGCGGGCGCCTCGTCGTCGTCGGCACCACCCCGGAGTCGGTGCCCGACACGCATGAGCGGATCGCCCAGCGCGCGCTGGAGGGCTTCACCCGCTCGGCGGGCAAGGAGCTGCGCCGCGGCGGCACCGCCGCGCTGGTGTATCTGTCCCCGGAAGCCGCACCGGCCGCCACCGGCCTGGAATCCACCCTGCGGTTCATCCTGTCGGCCAAGTCGGCCTACGTCGACGGCCAGGTGTTCTACGTCGGGGCAGCGGATTCGGTGGCGCCGGCCGACTGGGACCGCCCGCTGGAAGGAAAGGTCGCCATCGTGACCGGCGCCGCGCGCGGCATCGGCGCGACCATCGCCGAGGTGTTCGCCCGCGACGGCGCCGACGTGGTCGCGATCGACGTCGAGTCGGCCGCCGCCGCACTGGCCGAAACCGCCGCTCACGTCGACGGCACCGCGTTGCAGCTGGACGTGACCGCCCACGATGCCGTGGACAAGATCACCGCGCACCTGCGCGAACACCACGGCGGCAAAGCCGACATCCTGGTCAACAACGCCGGAATCACCCGGGACAAACTGCTGGCCAACATGGACGACGCGCGCTGGGACGCCGTCATCGCCGTCAACCTGCTGGCACCCCTGCGGCTCACCGAAGGGCTGGTAGGCAACGGAAGCCTCGGCAAAGGCGGGCGGGTGATCGGACTGTCGTCAATCGCCGGAATCGCGGGCAACCGTGGGCAGACCAACTACGGCGCCACCAAGGCCGGCATGATCGGCATCACCCAGGCACTGGCACCGGAGCTGGCCGCCAAGGGCATCACAATCAATGCGGTGGCGCCGGGATTCATCGAAACCAAGATGACGGCCGCCATCCCGCTGGCCACCCGGGAAGTGGGCCGCCGGTTGAACTCGCTGCTGCAGGGCGGCGAACCCGTCGATGTGGCCGAGACGATCGCCTATTTCGCCAACCCGGCGTCGAATGCGGTCACCGGCAACGTGATCCGGGTCTGCGGCCAGGCCATGATAGGCGCCTGACGGCCCGAGAGACATGACAAGGAGTCCCATGAAGCAGCCGGGCGGGTTACGCAACATGCTGCGCGCGGTAGCCGGGGCAGTGCCCGCGGTGCCCCGGCCGGAACGAGTGCCCGACCGCACCGTCACGGTCGAAGACCTGCGGATCGACCAGCACGGTGTCGCGGCCTACGCGGCGGTGGTCGGCCTGCGCTACGGCAACAACGTTCCGCTGACCTACCCGTTCGCGCTGACGTTCCCGTCGGTGATGGCGCTGGTGACCGGGTTCGACTTCCCCTTCTCGGCAATGGGTTCGGTACACACCGAAAACCACATCACCCAGTACCGGCCGATCGCCGTCACCGACACCGTCGCCGTGCGGGCGCGCGCCGAGAACCTGCGCGAGCACCGCAAGGGCCTGCTCGCCGACCTGGTGAGCGAGGTGCACGTCGGCAACGAATTGGCCTGGCATCAGGTGACGACCTTCCTGCACCAGCAGCGCACCAGCCTGTCCGACGAACCGAAGCCGGCCCCGCCTAAGCAGCCCAAGCTGCCGCCACCGGCGAGCACCCTGCGCATCACCGGGGCCCGGATCCGCCGGTACGCCTCGGTGGGGGGCGATCACAACCCGATCCACGTCAGCTCGGTGGCAGCCAAACTGTTCGGCTTCCCGACTTCCATTGCTCACGGAATGTTCAGTGCCGCAGCGGTATTGGCAAATATTGAGGCGTCCATACCGGACGAGGTGCGGTACTCGGTGCGGTTCGGCAAGCCGGTATTGCTGCCGGCGACCGTCGGCGTCTACGTCGACAACAGCGACCGGGGCTGGGACGTGTCCGTCCGCAACCTGGCCAAGGGGTATCCGCATCTGACGGGAAGCGTCACACCGCTGTAGCAGTCGGCCCCCCCGCTGGCTTCGCTGCAGCTACCGCAGTGCTTCCCCCCGCTGGCTTCGCTGCAACAACCACCGCGCTTCCCCCCACTGCGACCGCACGGTAACGCTCGGCACTCACCGCGACCGTGGAGTCACAGTCGGCGGACTCTTCGACGCGGAACCCCCACTAGCCAGGGTTTGCCTCCGGGTTGGCGTCGCGTTCGGCCGGTACCCCGCGCAGGCCCACCCAGAACAGGTCGAACATGATGGCGGCCGCCGCGTCGAGATCGATGTCGCCGGTGCTCAACCGGTTGGCGACGGCCTCACCCGCCCCCACCAAAGCCACCGCCATCACCTCGATTTCGGCGTCGGTCCGGGGGTTGCGCGTACCGCCCCGCACCAGACCTGCCACCAGCTCGACAATCTGCTCGCGGCCCTCGCGCACCAAGGGCGCGAACGCCTGCGAACTCGTCGCCTGGGTGTACATCACGATCCAGGAGGCGCGATTGGCATCGATGTACCGCAGGAATGCGCCGATAGTGTTGTGCAGCAGGCCCTTTGGACCTTGCTCGAAGTCGATGTCAGCGCGTACCACGTCGATGAAACGGCTCATCTCCCGGTTCAGGCAGGCACCGAACAGGTCTTCCTTGGAGCCGTAGTACAGATACAGCATCGGCTTGGAGATCTCCGCCTCGGCGGCGATGGCGTCCATCGAGGTCTCGTGGTAGCCGTTGATGGAGAACATCTGCACAGCGGCGTCGAGCATCTGCTGCTCGCGGACCGCGCGCGGCAATCGCTTGGTACCACCCGACACAGTTGTGCACCTCTCTGTCGTGCACCCCGCTAAGCGACTTTAGAGCACGCTACCCGCCGCAAGCAGGACTGACCTGCTTCATCGCCGCCACTCGCACCAGCGATGCGTCGACCTGCTCGGCAGGCAATTCACCGGCATCGACCGCCTGCTCCAGCCGATCCAGCACGGCGGGCACCTCCTTGGTGGACACCCACAACGCGATGTCGACGCCGGCCTGCAGGGTTTTCAGCACCGCCTCGGTCACCCCGAACCGGTCGGAGATGGCGGCCATGCTCGACAGGTCGTCGCTGAAGACCGGGCCGTCGAAGGGTGGCCCGCCGTAGCCGGTGCCGTCACGCAGCAGCTGCACCGCGGGCTTGCTCAGGCTGGCCGGCTCGCTGCCGGTGAGGCCGGGCACCTGCATGTGGCCGATCATCACCGCGACCGGGGTGTCTTTCAGCAGGGTCTGATACGGGATCAGGTCCTCGGCGATCAGGTCCGCCAGCGGCGGAGTGCTCACCCCGCCCTTGTGTGAATCACCGGAGCCGTGCCCGTGGCCCGGAAAGTGCTTGAGCACCGGCAGCAACCCGGCGTCCCGCAGGCCCTGGGCGTAGGCCCCGGCGTACTCGGTGACCTGCCCCGGGTCCGAGCCGAACGATCGGTCGCCGATCACCGTGTCGTCCGGAGCCGCGGTGACGTCGACAACGGGTGCGAAGTCGATGGTGATGCCGAGGTCCTTCATCGTGCGGCCGCGGTCGGCAGCCAGGTCCCGGACCTCCTGGGGGCTCATCGTCTGCCCCATCTCCCGGGCCGTCGGGCCCCGGCCGCCGAGCTGCTCATGCAGCCGCGACACCCGGCCGCCCTCCTCGTCGACACCCACGGCCAGCGGTAGCGGCGTCGCCGCCGCGGCGACCTCGGCGAGCGGGCCGGGCAGCATGGACAGATCGGTGTCGCTGCCGACGATAATGCCGCCGACGTGGAATTCGGTGACCACACTCTGGGCGTCCTGGGCGTCGCGCACCCCGACGAACAGCAGCTGGGCCAGCTTGTCACGCAGGTTCGGTATCGCCGCGGGAACGTCCCGCGGCTCGGCGCAGACCCGCGGCCCCGACGCGGCCACCGGGGTCGAGCTGGCGGGAGCCGGGCTCGCGGCGGTTGACGAGCCGGGCGCCGTCGTCGACGCCTCGGTGCCGGAACCGCCCTGGCCGCAGGACACAACCAGCGCCGACGCAGCAGCCGAGACAACCAAGGTACGCATAAAAGCCATCGGGACATGCTGTCACGGGCTGTTTCGCCAATCCTGCCCGGGGCCAGCAGCAGCCAGGCGCCCGGCCCCTCGCAGCCCCTCGCAGCCGCCCGCCCCGGCCCGCACACCTCGATCACTCACGCCGGCCACCAGCGGCCGTTCTGCTAGGTTGGCTCACTATGAACCGGATCGTCGCACCCGCGGTCGCCAGCGTGGTCGTTGGCCTGCTGCTCGGCGCGGCCGCGGTATTCGGAGTCACGCTGATGGTCCAGCAGGACACGAAGACGCCACTGCCCGGGGGCGATCCGTCGGCGTCGGTGCTCAACCGGGTCGAATACGGCGATCGCAGCTAGCCCGCAGACGGTTCCACCGCTGTCCCGCCGGTGGCTGCTGCCGGCCGGCACGCTTGCGCTGATCCTGGCCTTTGCGCAATCCCCCGGGCGGATCTCCCCCGACACCAAGCTCGACCTCACGGTCAACCCGTTGCGGTTCCTGGCCCGCGCCACCAACCTGTGGAACAGCGAGCTGCCGTTCGGCCAGTCGCAGAACCAGGCCTACGGCTACCTGTTCCCGCACGGCAGCTTCTTCCTGGCCGGGCACCTGCTGGGGGTTCCGGGTTGGATCGTTCAGCGGCTGTGGTGGGCGGTGTTGCTGACGGCCGGTTTCTGGGGGTTGCTGCGGGTGGCCGAGGCGCTGGGTATCGGCAGCCCGGCATCGCGGGTGCTCGGTGCGGTTGCCTTCGCGCTGTCGCCACGGGTGCTGACCACCCTCGGCTCGATCTCGTCGGAAACGCTGCCGATGATGCTGGCTCCCTGGGTGCTGCTGCCGACGATCCTGGCACTGCGAGGGGGCTCGGGCAGGCCGGCGCGGGTGCTGGCCGGGCAGGCCGGGCTGGCGGTTGCGCTGATGGGGGCGGTGAATGCGATCGCGACGGCCGCGGCCTGCCTGCCCGCGGCGATCTGGTTGTGCTGTCACCGGCCGGACCGGCGCTGGTTTCGCTACTGCGGATGGCTGGCACTGGCCGTCGCGCTGGCTGTCTTGTGGTGGGTGGTGGCACTGGCCCAGTTGCGCGGGGTCAGCCCGCCTTTTCTGGACTTCATCGAGTCCTCCGGGGTGACGACGCAGTGGTCCTCGCTGGTGGAGTTGCTGCGCGGCACCGATAGTTGGACTCCGTTCGTGGCGCCCGGCGCGACCGCGGGCGCACCCCTGGTCACCGGCTCGGCGGCGATTCTGGCGACCAGCCTGGTCGCGGCCGCCGGGCTGGCCGGGCTGGCAATGCCGGCGACGCCGGCGCGGGGCCGGCTGGTGACCATGCTGGTGGTGGGGTTGGTGGGGTTGACGGTCGGTTACGCCGGCGGGTTGGGCTCGCCGATCGCCCACCAGGTCCGGGAGTTTCTGGACGCGAGCGGAACTCCGCTGCGCAACGTGCACAAGCTGGGGCCGGTCGTGCGGATTCCGCTGGTGCTCGGCTTCGCCGCGCTGCTCGGCCGCATCCCACTGCCGGGCAGCGCGCCGCGCTCGCAATGGCTCGGCGCACTGACGCACCCCGAGCGGGATCGCCGGGTTGCGGTCGGCATCGTCGCCCTGACCGCGCTGATGGTGAGCACCTCGCCGGCCTGGACGGCGCGGCTCACCCCCGCCGGCGCCTTCGACGCGATACCGGGCTACTGGTATCGGGCGGCCGACTGGCTCACCGCACACAACACCGGTTCCCCGGCACCGGGCCGGGTCCTGGTCGCACCGGGGGCACCGTTTGCCACCCAGACCTGGGGCACCACCCACGATGAGCCGCTCCAGGTGCTCGGCGAGGGCCCGTGGGGTGTCCGGGACTCGATCCCGCTGACCCCGCCGCAGACGATCCGGGCACTGGACTCGGTGCAACGCCTGTTCGCCGCGGGCCGGCCGTCGGCCGGGTTGGCCGCCACCCTTGCCCGCCAGGGTATTTCCTACGTCGTGGTGCGCAACGACCTGGCCCCGGCGTCGGCGCGGGCCGCCCGGCCGATCCTGGTGCACCGCGCCATCTCGGGTTCGCCGGGACTGGCCAAGGTGGCCCAGTTCGGTCCGGCGGCCGGCCCCGGCACGCTGGCCGGCTTCGTCAACGACAGCGGCCTGCGGCCGCGTTATCCCGCCGTCGAGATCTACCGAGTGATCCCCGGACGCGCCAACGCCGGTGCGCCGGCCAATCCGGGGGCACCCTACTTCGCCGGCATCGGCGAGTTGCCGCGCATCGACGGCGGCCCCGAGGTGCTGTTGCGTCTCGACGAACGCCAAGCGCTGCTGGGCCGGCCGCCGCTGGGCCCGGTGCTGCTGACGTCCGGCGCCCGGGCAGCCGGGTTGGCGTCGCCGGCGGTCACCGTCACCGACACCCCGTTGGCCCGGGAAACCGACTACGGCCGCGTCGACCTGCACTCGTCGGCGATCCGGGCACCCGGCGATGCCCGCCATACCTACAATCGGGTGCCCGACTATCCGGTTCCGGGTGCACACATCGTGCGGGGCGGCTGGACCGGCGGGCGGATCACAGCGTCCAGTTCGTCCTCGGATGCCACCGCGCTGCCCGACGTCGCTCCGGCCGCCTCCCCGGCGGCCGCAATCGACGGCGACCCGGCCACCGCGTGGGTGTCCAATGCGCTGCAGTCCGCCGTCGGGCAGTGGTTGCAGGTTGATTTCGACCATCCGGTGACCAACGCCGTCATCGCCGTGACGCCCAGCGCTACCGCCGTTGGCGCCCAGGTCCGCCGCATCCTGGTCGAAACCCTCAATGGCAGCACCACATTGCGATTCGACGAAGCCGGAAAACCGCTGACCGCAGCACTGCCCTACGGCGAAACCGGGTGGGTGCGGTTCACCGCGACGGCCACCGACGACGGTTCGCCGGGGGTGCAGTTCGGCGTCACCGACCTGGCGGTCACCCAGTACGACGCCTCCGGATTCGCCCATCCGGTCGCCCTGCGCCACACCGTGGTGGTGCCCGGGCCGCCGCCGGGTTCGACGGTGGCGAGCTGGGACCTGGGCGCCGAGCTGCTGGGCCGGCCGGGTTGCGCCGAGGGGCCCGACGCTGTGCGGTGTGCGGCGTCGATGGCGCTGGCCCCCGAGGAGCCGACCAATCTCAGCCGCACTCTTACGGTGCCAGGCCCGGTATCGGTCAGCCCGACGGTGTGGGTGCGCCCGCGGCCGGGCCCCGCGCTGGCCGAGCTGCTCACCCAACCCGAAACCGTCCGGGCACAGGGCGATTCCGATCTGGTGGCCGTGCTCGGCTCGGCCTATGCGGCCACCGACGGCGACCCCGGCACTTCCTGGACCGCACCGCAGCGCGGGGTGGCGCACAAGAGTCCGCCGACGCTCACGGTGAAGCTGCCGCACCCGGTGGAGGTGGCGGGGCTGCGGGTGGTGACCAGCCGTTCTCCGCTGCCGGCCCACCCGACGCTGCTGGCCGTGGACCTGGGGGATGGACCGCAGGTGCGCGCGCTGGACAGCGGCGGTGATGCCGGCGGCAGTGACACAGCCGGCGACTCGCGAACGGTGACCGTGCAGCCGCAGGTGACCGACACCATCGAGGTGAGCCTGCTCGATTGGGAAGACCTCATCGACCGCAACGCGCTGGGCTTCGATCAGCTCAAACCTCCCGGGCTGGCCGAGATCGTCGTGCTCGATGCTGACGGGAATCCGATCGCCGCGGCCGATGCCGGCGCCAACCGCGCGCGACGGATTTCGGTCGACTGTGAGCACGGCCCGGTCATCGCGGTGGCGGGCCGGTTCGTACACACCTCGATTGCGGCCACGGTGGATGCGCTGCTGGCCGGGCGGCCCATCGCCGCGCAACCCTGTGAAACCGACCCGGTCACCCTGCCGCCGGGGCGCCAGGAGCTGCTGATCAGCCCCGGCGCGGCGTTCGTCGTCGACGGCGCCAGACTCTCCGTTCTTCCCGAGCAGCCCAGTGCCACAACGACTTCCGCGGAAACCGGCGCGTGGGGTCCGGCCCGGCGGGAGGTGCGGGCACCGGCATCGGATGTCGCACGGGTGCTGGTGATTCCGGAAAGCATCAACCCCGGATGGGTGGCACGCACCAGCGACGGGGCAAGCCTTACGCCGGTAGCGGTGAACGGGTGGCAGCAGGGCTGGCAGGTGCCCGCCGGCAACTCCGGCACCATCACCTTGACCTATGCCCCCAACGCCGTTTATCGGGCGGGCCTGCTGTTCGGGTTGGCGTTGCTGCCGCTGCTGACACTGCTTGCCTGCTGGCGGCGGCACGGCGGTCCCGACGATCCGCCGGCGCGGCCATGGGAACCCCGGCGGTGGGCCGTGGCGGCGGTGCTGGCTGCGGCGGTGCTGATCTCCGGTGTGGCCGGGGGTTTCGTGGCCGCGGCGGCACTGGGTGTGCGCTATGCGCTGAGAAGGCAGCCCCGGCGGCGCGACGCGCTGACGGTCGCGCTGAGTGCGGGCGGCCTGATCGCCGCCGGGGCCCTGCTGTCGCGGCATCCCTGGCGATCGGTGGACGGCTACGCCGGGCATTCACCGGTGGTCCAGCTGCTGGCGCTGGTTTCGCTGATCGCCGTGGCCGCCTCGGCGGTGCGGGTTCACCCCGGGCCCAACCACCCCGGCAATTGACTCTGCGCCACCGGCCCAGCCCCCTGTGCGTTCACCCTGCGCTCAGGGCGCCCTGCACTCGCACTTCTGCGCCACCGGCGCAGAGTGAACACTGGAGGGGGCTCAGCGGTGGCCTAGAAGAAGAAGCCGGCCTGCCGGCTCACACTCTTGAACCCGCCGGAGCTGAAGTCACCCTGGTTTCCGATTCCCGAGCTGGAGAACCCGGCGTTGTCGAAGCCCACACTGTTGCCGTCGCCGGTCGAGTTGCCCCCGGTGTTCCCGAATCCGGTGTTCTGGAAGCCGTAGTTGACGATGCCCACGTTGCGCATGCCGGTGTTGGCGATCCCGACGTTGCCGGCTTTCCCGCTGGTGTTGTAGAAGCCGGCCGTAACCGGAGGTGGGGTGGACCCGCCACCGCCCTTGCCACCGCCGCCACCACCACCACCACCGCCACCGCCACCACCACCGCCACCGCTAGCGGTGTTGTTGTAGAAGCCCGAGGTGTGACCGTTGCTGACGTTGTAGAAGCCCGAGGCTCCGGTGCCCGAGTTCCCGAAACCGGAGTTCGGCGCATCGACGTCGATGGCGCTGCCAAAGCCGGTGTTGACGTTGCCGGAATTGAATCCGCCGGTGTTGGTATCGCCGGCATTGCCCATACCGGTGTTGACGTTGCCCGAGTTGAACAGGCCGGTGTTGCCTCCGATCTCGGCTCCCGAGTTGAACAGGCCGAAGTTCCTGCCGGCACCGGAGTTGAAGGAGCCCATGTTCTGCCCGGCGCCGGAGTTGAAGTCACCGTTGTTGCGTCCGAGACCCGAGTTGAAGCTGCCGGCGTTGCTGCCGTCACCGGAGTTGAACAGGCCCGCATTCAGGTGACTGGAGTTGGCGATCCCGGTGTTGATGCTGCCCGAGTTGAAGAAACCTGTGTTGAGGTCGCCGGCGTTGGCGAAGCCGGCGTTGCCGTCGCCGGAGTTGAAGAAGCCGACGTTGTTGTCACCGGAGTTGAAGAAACCGAGGTTGTTGTCACCGGAGTTGAACAGCCCGGTGTTGTTCAGCCCTGAGTTGAGGCCGCCGAACCCGACCTGATTGTCGCCGGTGAGCCCGAAGCCGATGTTGCCGTTGCCGGTGTTGCCGAAGCCGATATTGAAACTCCCGGTATTGCCGAACCCGAAGTTGTTGTTGCCCGGATCCAACCCCAGACCCGCGTTTCCGAGGCCGACGTTCCAGTTGCCGCGGTTACCGCTGCCGTAGTTGCCGCTGCCGATATTGCCCGAGCCGACGTTGGAGTCGCCCCGGTTGCCGCCGCCGAAGTTGCCGTCACCGAAGTTGCCCGACCCGACGTTGAGAAGTCCGGTGTTGCCGGACCCAAAGTTCTGGTTACCGGTGTTACCCGCTCCGACATTGATGCTGCCGGTGTTGCCCGAGCCGACGTTTTCGAAACCGGTGTTGCCGCTGCCGAAGTTGGTGTCACCATGGTTTCCCGAACCCACGTTGTTGTCGCCGGTGTTGCCCACACCCAGGTTGCCACCGCCCTTGTTTCCCGCACCCACGTTGGGCGAGTCGGCAGCGGCAGTGCCGGCCGCCGGTCCGCCGAACAGTTCGCCGATAACAGGTATGCCCCGCAGGGAGTCCTGCCATGACGAGAGCTGCGCCGCAGCCGCCGACGCCCCGCCGTGGTAGCCGAACATCGCGGCGACGTCGGCGGCCCAGAACTCCTCATAGACGCCTTCCATCGCGGCGATCATCGGTCCGTTGAGCCCCAGGAAGTTCGAGCTCACCAGCTGCGCGAACGCATTTCGGTTGGCCGTGATCGCCGGTGGCGGAATCATGGCGGCCTTGGCGGCCTCGAAGGTGCTGACCACCGCGTTTGCCTGAGTCGACGCACCCAGAGCGCGGGCGGACGCGGCCTGAAGGAAGGCCGAGTACGGTGCTGCGGCAGCGGCCATCGCCGTCGCGGCGGGCCCCTGCCAGGCTTGGCCGGTGAGCTCGGCGGTCACCGAGGAGAACGCGCTCGCCGCGACGCCCAGTTCACCGGCCAACCCCGCCCAGGCCGCCGCAGCCTGAGCCATCGGCCCAGAACCCGCACCCGCATACATCAAGGCCGAGTTCACTTCTGGTGACAACATCGAAAAGTTCACTATCACAATACCTTTCAGGTAGGGAAGAGGGACGTCAGTAAACTTCGCCCGGATGCCAGGTTTCCGGCAGCATGGGTTCACTGGTGCCGCCGCCGTATTCGTCGCCGGCGAGGGTCGTCAACCCAGTCGGTCGCGCGTTCTCTTCGGAAGCCGTCCCGGCAAAACCCATTGGGCCCGAGCCGTGTTCCGACGGGGCCGCCGCTGCCGGCCCCGGAGTGGTCGGTTCCCCGGTCATTGCCGACTGGTCGTCGGCGTCCAGAAATTCATAGCGATGACGGCGGTCGACCGACGTACGCCGGCGCCGAGAAGTTCGCAACCCGTCCCGGTTGGCCGGCGCCCTGGCCGCCGTCGCGGCGGCGGTGTCGTAGGTGATGTCCGGGGTGGCCAAGCGGACCTGCATCGTCGAGCCGAGGCCGACGCCGGGTCCGCCGACCAGGTAGCCGAATCCGTGCGCTCCAGGGGCGGCTGTCGGCGGGGCGGACGGTGCGGCGGGGGCGGGGGCTGTCGGTGCCGCGGACGGCACCGGAACAGCCGATGCGGGCACCGGCGCCAGGGCGGGAGCGGCCAGCGCCAATACCGGTGCGGGCACAGCGGGAGGCATCGGAGCCGGTGCCGAAGCGGGCGGCACCACCGCCGGCACCTGCGCCAAGCTCGCCAGGCCGGCCAGGCCTCCCAGGTATCCGGTGGCAAGGTTGAGGAACGCCGGCAGCAGTAAGGAACCTATCTGCACGAGAAAACGCAGCGTCCGCAACGTCCAGTTGACCGCCCGATAGGTCTGCCAGGCAATGAAGTACGAGGCCAGAACGGGGTAGGTCGCTGGGTTGGAAAGCAATTGCGGCAGATTCGCTTGCAGATAGGACAGCGCCATCAAGTTGCCGTTGAAAAGATTCGGCAGGTTCGCCAGATACTGCTCCGGACTCCAGTTCCGTTGCCCCTGGCCGACTACCCACGCACCGTCGGCTCCGAAGATCAACGCCCAGATTTCCGCGGGCGTGGGCAACCGGAACCCGTTGCCGGCTCCTCCGCGGCCACGACCGCCGCCGCCCCCATTGCCGGCGCCACTGCCATCGCCGCCGCCGCTGCCATCGCCACCGCCCGCGGCAGCGTTGACGGTCTCGGTCGTCGCCTGATACGCACTCATCGTGGTCGCGGCCTGCACCCACATGCGTGCATAGTCCGCTTCGTTGGCCGCGATCGGAATCGTGTTGACTCCGAAGAAGTTCGTAGCGGTCAATGCCCCGTGAACCGCGTGGTTGGCGGCCAACTCGGGCAACGTCGGCATGGCCGCCAGGGCTGCGACGTAGGCCGCCGCCACCGCCTCCTGACGCACTGCCCGCCCCGCGCTGATGACAGCGGCCAGCGTCAGCCACTCCAGATACGGGCCGTGGGCCGCGGTGTACGTCGCCGCGGTAGGCCCTTCCCATACCAGTTGCCCGTCAGCCAGTGTCGCGGCCAGTTCGGTCGCCGCCGCGGTGTATTCGGCACCGAGGTCCGTCCACGCCTGCGCGGCCGCCAGCAACGGTCCGGGTCCGGGGCCCGAGCTCAGCAACGCCGAGTGCACCTCCGGCGGCGACGCCATCCAGAGCGGAGCCAGCACCGTCAGCCCCCTCCCACCGAATAGGACGAGGCAGCCGCGGCGTCGCCTACCGCGTATCCGGCACCCGCCTGCGCAACACCGATGCCGGCACGGTCGAGGACCTCCACACCGGTGGCCGCCGCCGCCTGGTGCTGGGTGCCTTCGAGGCTGAATTCCAGCGCGGCCTGCATCGAGACCGGGTCGGCTGCGGGAGCAGCCACCGCTGAGACCAGCGGGGCGGCTGCCGCGTGGGCGGCGGCCAGCCTGGCGGCGATCGCCTCTACAACGGCACTGGTTGCCGCCAGCCCCTCGGGAACGACGCGCACGCTCATCATCGCGCTCCTTCTCAAGTGTTGCTTCGCCTCCGCGGACGGGTGTCAGTCCGCGCGGCGAACACCGGCCATTGCGGCCGCGATCGCAAATCCCAGTAGTCCGGCCACCACACCGAAGCCCAGGTGAAACATCGCCTTCTCGCCAAACCGGGCCACTGCCGCCGGCGAGTCGACAAGGGCGACCAGATGAATCGGCGCCGCGGCGAGCACGAGCAGCCACCGGTGCCGACCCACCGCGGCCAACCCCGCCACCAGGTACAGCAGGATCGCCGCGGACAGATACCGCAAATTACCCGACCCCAGCGGCCCCGATATTCCGCCGGGAATGTGCATCGCCATCGTCGCCGCCGTGGTGGCCGCCCCGACTGCCAGCACCGTCGCGCGGCGCCTGGTCGCCAGGGCGACGGCCACCAGCAAGGTGAGCCAAATCAGACCCCGGTGCCCGGGTAGACCCATCGGAATGCGGACGTCGGCGTAGTAGACGGCGGCAACGACGGCGAACACGGGAAAGGCAAGTTCACGGATCGGATTCGTGTCGCGCGAGGTCACCGCCGACGGCAAACCCTCGATCGGACGCCCGATCTCCCAAACCGCCACACGCGGCACATTACCTGATGCAGTTCCGCACCTACCAATTCAATCCCGCATAATTACCGCATATGCGGAGTTTAAGGATTGGCGCCGACGTCGCCGGTTGCGTCGTTCTGGTTGCCATCGCGGCAGGCACGGGTGGGTGCACGACATCCGAGGTTTCGACCCAGCTCGTCGTCGAACAGCGCGGCCGGGACCTCGGCCGGTTCGGCCTGGACCAACTGCGCGGCCTTCCCCAGGTCCAGATCGCCACACCGCAATCCCGGGGGGCGCAGGCGCAGACCGGCCCGACCGTTCGGTCGGTCCTGGACGCCGCAGGCGCCGGCGACACGAACGCGGTGCGGGTGGAGGGTCGCGACCCGGCCCAGACGTTGGCCGCCGATGAGCTCACCGATTCGGTGATCCTCAACGTGACCAGACGCAACACCCTCAAGCTCGCCGGAAGTCACCTCCCGCGTAATCGTTGGGTACGCGATGTCACCCGACTGGTGGTCAACCCGTGACGCATTCGCTGGCCGGTGTGGACATGCTCATCGGTATCGACGACACCGACGACCTGTACAGCCCCGGAACCGGTCGGCGCGCGCGGGAACGCCTCGGCGTGCTGGCGGCCGCGGGGTTGGGAACACCGGCCGGCGCCACCCGCCACCAGCTGCTGATCGACGACCGCATCCCCTACACCACCCACAATTCCAGCGCCTGCCTGGCCTGGCGCAGCACCGGCGGGAATCCTCGGGCCGTGTCGGCCGAGGTCATCGGGGTGGCCGGGCGGTTCCTCGAAACGGTCTGCCCGCCGGATGCCGATCCCGGGCTGGCCGTCGTGATCCCGGCGAAACTCGAGGACACCTCGGCGCTGAGCGAATTCGGGTGGCGGGCAAAGCGGGAGGTGCTGCGCACCGCCCAAGCGTGGGAACTGGCGGCCGCCGTCGGTGTGCATCTGTCCGGACACGGCGGGACGCAGGACGGGGTGCTGGGCGCGCTGGCCGGTGCGGGGCTGCACCTTTCGGGTGACGACGGAATGTTCATCACCCTGCCGGGGCTGTTCGAGCTGCCCGGGGAGATCACCATCGACGAACTGCACGCGCGCATCCCGCTCGATGACGCTCGCGACGCCAACGATCGACGACCGGCCCCCGGGGAGCCGATCGATCTGGGCGACTGGGTGCGCCCGGTGCTGCTCGACGGCCGCAGCGTGTTGCTGCTGGATCCGCCCACCGAGCATCCCGACGGTCACCGAGCCTGGCGGACCGCCCCGCGGGCAGTCGTCAAGAAACACTGACGCGGCCGCGTATTCCCGACGCTGTGCGCTGCCGGGAATGGTCGGCACGGTCATGACGGGTCGGCACGGTCACCATGGGTCTGCACGGTCGAGGTTCTTGCCCACGGTGGAAATTGCTCATTGTCGCTAGAATTCGGCGATGCCGATGCTACGCATCAGAGAAGCCGCCGAGTTGCTCGGCGTCAGCGATGACACCGTCCGCAGGTGGGTGAACCAGGGCATGCTGACGGCCGAACACGACGACTCCGGACGGAAGGTGATCGCCGGCGATGTGCTGGCCGAATTCTGGCGAAGCAACGCGCCGGCAGCGCCGGCCAATCCGCTCGGTGTCCGTAGTTCGGCGCGCAACCACTTCGCCGGCCTGGTCACCAGGGTGGTCGCCGACTCCGTCATGGCCCAGGTCGAACTGCAGTGCGGCCCACACACCGTCGTCTCACTGATGAGCGCCGAGGCCGTGCGGGAATTGAAGCTGGAGCCCGGCAGCATCGCGGTGGCCGCCGTCAAGGCCACTGCCGTGATCGTCGAGGTACCCGAAACCACCAACTGAGCCAACGAGCAGCTGAAGGAGGGCCAGCGTGCCCATCGCCACCATCAACCCGGCCACCGGCGAGACCGTCAAGACCTTCACCCCCGACACCGGCGAGCAGGTGCAGGCCGCGATCGCCCGCGCCTACGCCTGCTTTCAGGACTACCGCCGCAACACCACCTTTGCCCAGCGCGCCGGGTGGGCGAATGCCACCGCGGACCTGATCGAGGCCGAGGCGGACGACACCGCGGCGATGATGACCCTGGAGATGGGCAAGACGCTGGCCTCGGCGAAGGCCGAAGCTCTCAAGTGCGCCAAGGGTTTCCGCTACTACGCCGAGAACGCCGAACAGCTCCTCGCCGACGAGCCGGCCGAGGCGGCGAAGGTCGGAGCGAAAAGGGCCTACCTGCGCTACCAGCCGATGGGGGTGGTGCTGGCGGTGATGCCGTGGAACTTCCCGCTGTGGCAGGCCGTCCGGTTCGCCGCGCCCGCGTTGATGGCCGGCAACGTCGGCCTGCTCAAGCACGCCTCGAACGTGCCCCAGTCCGCGTTGTATCTGTCCGACGTGATCACCCGTGGCGGCTTCCCGCCGGGCTGCTTCCAGACGCTGCTGGTTTCGGCCGGCGCGGTCGAAGCCATCCTGCGCGACCCGCGGGTCGCCGCGGCCACCCTGACCGGCAGCGAGCCGGCCGGCCAGTCGGTCGCGGCCATCTGCGGCGACGAGATCAAGCCGACCGTGCTGGAACTCGGCGGCAGCGACCCGTTCATCGTGATGCCGTCGGCGAACCTCGACGACGCGGTGCGGGCCGCGGTCAAGGGCCGGGTGCAGAACAACGGCCAATCCTGCATCGCGGCAAAACGGTTCATCGTCCACACCGATGTCTACGAGGAGTTCGTCGACAAGTTCGTCGAACAGATGCGAGCACTCAAGGTCGGCGATCCCACCGACCCCGACACCGACGTGGGTCCGCTGGCCACCGAATCGGGCCGCGATGAGATCGCCCAGCAGGTCGACGACGCCGTCGCCGCAGGCGCGCGGATCCGCTGCGGCGGGAAGCGCCCGGACGGTCCCGGATGGTTCTACCCGCCGACGGTGATCACCGACATCACCCGGAACATGGCGCTCTACACCGAGGAGGTCTTCGGCCCCGTCGCCTCGATGTACCGCGCGGCCGGCATCGACGAGGCCATCGAGATCGCCAACGGGACCACCTTCGGGCTGGGGTCCAACGCCTGGACCGGCGACGACGCCGAGCAGCGGCGCTTCATCGACGACATCGAGGCCGGGCAGGTCTTCATCAACGGGATGACGGTGTCCTACCCCGAGCTCGGGTTCGGCGGGATCAAGCGATCGGGCTACGGCCGGGAACTCGCGGGCCTGGGCATCCGGGCGTTCTGCAACGCCAAGACGATCTGGGTCGGTTAGGGGTTCGCCGGCGAGAACGCCGCCGCCAGCACCGCGACCAGCCGGCGCACCGCCAGCGCGGGCTTTTCCGGCGTCGGCTCGTCGAGGCCGAGAATCGGATCCAGGCCGCGCATGTAGGGTGCCAGCGCCAGGTGCGGGAAGATCATCAGCAGCAGCGACAGCAGCGTGTCGGTGTCGGCGTCCGGGCGCAGATCGCCGCGCTGCACAGCGTCACCGACCAGCGGGCGCAGCACTTCCAGGTAGTGCCGGTGGACGACGCTGCGCACGCTGATGCGGGCCTCGGTGTCGACCTCCAGCGTCACCGCGGCGTGCAGGGCGCGCTCGCGGGGATGTTCGGCGAAGTAGGCGACCCAGCCGTCGAGCAGGTCGGTGAGGAAGTCGAAGAACGGCCGCTGCGGGTCGAGTTCGACGATGAGGCGCCCCATGTGATCGCGCACCCGCTGGCTGCCCATGTCGGCGATGTAGGCGTAGAGGTCACGCTTGTCGGCGAAGTACTGGAACAGGCTGCCCTTGGCGACACCGGCCCGCCTGGCTATGACGTTGAGGCTGCCGTTGGAGAAGCCGTGCGCGCCGAATTCGGCTTCGGCGGCCTGGAGGACGGCGGCGCGGCGAGCCGGGTCCAGCCGGGCCCAGGTCACCGTCGGCACCTGCCCTCCTCGGTATCGCCGACCATTGGTGCCGCCGCCATCACGGGTTCATCTGGTAGGCCCCGTTGAGCGGCAGGATGCGTTCCTGCCAGACCTTGGCGTACCGCGCCGGGTCGTTGTCCGGACGGCGGATCATCGCCATCGCGAAGCGGGCCTGCTCGCCGGTGGTGGCGGCCTTGTCGTGCAGCTCGACGGCGTAGCTGTTGAAGTCGCGCACCAGCAGGCAGAAGATCTCGTCGAGCAGTGCCTCGTCCACACCCGACATCGGCGCCTCTTCCAGGATCAGCTGGGCGTAGGGCACCAGTGCGAAGATCTGCCCGACCCCGAAGGCGAAGTCGATGTCTTTCTGCTGCGCGGCATCCGGGGTCGCTGCGGCCAGCATCTCGGCCAGCACGTCGATCTGCTGGCGCAGCAGCGCGACGTTGGGCAGGTGCGCGTAGCTCTCGAAGGCCACCCGCCAGTCGTGGAAGCGCACCTTGCCCAGGCCGCCGGTCGGGCCCTGGTTGAACAGGAAGGTGTCGTCGGCGGCGTCGTCGCGGCGCCCGATCACCGGCAGTGCCTCGTCGGGGGCGAACAGGAAATTGGGCATGAACTTGGCCAGCAGCCCGATGTTGATGTGGACGGTCCCCTCCAGCCTGGGCAGCAGCCCGATTTCGCGGGCCACCGTCTCGAAGAAGGTGTCCTTCTCCACGCCCTTGGCGGCGATGACGTCCCACAGCGCGATGATGACGCGCTCGCCTTCGCCGGTGACCTTGGCCTTGGTCAGCGGGCTGTACAGCAGGTAGCGGCGGTCGTCGGCCGAAGCGCTGCGCATGTAGTCCGACGCCCGCGAGCACACCATGCGCATCGCGACCAGCCGCACGTAGGCGTCGGTGAACAGCCGGCGCACGTGACTGAAGTCGGTGACGACGGCGCCGTACAGGTGCCGGTTGGCCGCGTGGGTGATGGATTCGTAGAAGGCGTGGGTGCACATGCCCACCGCACCCCAGCCCAGGTTGTACTTGCAGACGTTGACGGTGTTGAGTGCGGCGTGGAAGGCGCCGGGGCCGCGGTGCAGCAGGTCGGCCTCGGTGACCGGGTAGTCGTGCAGCGCGTAGTTCGAGACGTAGTTCTGCGAGTTGACCACGTTCTTCTTCAGCTCGTAGCGGTCGTGCTGGGAGTCGGCGGCGAAGAAGACGTATTCGGAGTCCTTCGAGGACTGTCCCGGCTCCGAGTCGATCCGGCCGAACGTCGACACCATCCGCGCCACATTGCCGTTGCCGATGTAGTACTTCTCGCCGTTGGCCGTCCAGCCGTGCTCGGCGGGCGTCAGCACCATGTCGGTCTGGTAGACGTCGGCGCCGTGGGTCTGCTCGGACAGGCCGAACGCGAACACCTCGCCCTGTTCGAGTTGGGCGGCGGCCTTGCGTTTGGCGTCCTCGTTGTCGCTCATCCAGATCGGTCCCAGCCCGAGGGCGGTCACCTGGAACGGGTACCAGTAGCTCAGCCCGTAGAAGCCGATGATCTCGGCGAACTCGCTGATCCGGTAGGTGTCCCACCGGCAGGCCGAGCCCGGGTCGGTGGCCCCGTACTCCGCGGGGGTCAGCAGCGACGCGAAGATCCGGTTGCGCCCGACGTGGTCGAGGAACTCCGAGTACCAACGCCGTTCGTGGTCATCCCGCTTGAGCTTGGCCTTGCCGCGGCTCTCGAAGAAGTCCACGGTGGCCGCCATGATCTCCGCCGACCGGGCTTCGGGGTAGGTGCGTTGCAGATTCTTCGGGTTGAGCAGCATGAGGGTTTGCTCCCGGGGGGTTCGATTCGGCGACGGATCGACCGTACTGCACCGAATCCGGCGGTGGAACAGGTCGGAGGGGTACACACCTGTCGGTCGACCACCCCGGGAACCTAGCATCGGTTTCGTGCCAGCACTGAACACCGCCCGCGGGGCCATCGATACCACCGACCTCGGCGTCACCCTCATGCACGAGCACGTGTTCATGATGACCACCGAGATCGCACTGAACTACCCCGAGGCGTGGGGCGACGAGGAGCGGCGGGTCGCCGACGCCATCGCCCGGCTCAACGAACTCAAAACCCGCGGGGTGGACACCATCGTCGATCTGACGGTGATCGGGCTGGGCCGCTATCTGCCCCGGATCGCGCGCGTGGCGGCGGCCACCGAACTCAACATCGTCGTCGCCACCGGGCTCTACACCTACAACGACGTCCCGTTCCGCTTCCACTTCCAGGGCCCCGGAACCCAGCTCGACGGCCCCGAGATCATGACCGACATGTTCGTCCGCGACATCGAGGAAGGCATCGCCGACACCGGCATCCGGGCCGGAATCCTCAAGTGCGCCACCGATGAGCCGGGCATCACCCCGGGTGTCGAGCGGGTGCTGCGCGCGGTCGCCCAGGCGCACCGGCGCACCGGCGTGCCTATCTCCACCCACACCCACGCCGGGCTGCGCCGAGGCCTGGAGCAGCAACGCATCTTCGCCGAGGAAGGCGTCGACCTGAGCCGGGTGATCATCGGCCATTCGGGGGACAGCACCGACCCCGGATACCTCGAAGAGCTGATCGCCGCTGGCTCCTACCTGGGCATGGACCGGTTCGGCATCGACATCATCACACCGTTCGAGGACCGGGTGAACATCGTGGCGACCATGTGCGAGCGCGGCCACGCCGACAAGATGGTGCTCTCCCACGACGCCAGCTGCTACTTCGACGCACTGCCCGAAGAGCTCATGCCGATAGCCGCCCCCAACTGGCACTACCTGCACATCCACAACGACGTGCTGCCCGCACTCAAGCAACGCGGCGTCACCGATGAACAGATACACTCCATGCTCGTCGACAATCCGCGCCGCATCTTCGAACGCCAGGGCGCCTACCGGTGAGGGTCGCATTCAGTGCAATTCGGATTTCGCAGCCGGGCACGGCCCCCGGGGACGCCGCGACGTGACCCGGCCGTCGCGGCGTTGCAGACTTAGACCATGTACACCCTGGAGTATTCGGCCCTGAGCGACACCGGCTGCCAGCGATCGCAGAATCAGGACCGCTGGGGCGCCGATGACTCCCAGTGTCTGTTCATGGTCGCCGACGGCGTGGGGGGCAGCCGCGACGGCGCCCTGGCCGCGCAGACGATGGTCGACATCCTGCCCAGCTACGTCGACCATCACCTGCCGCTTGACCGACGCGGTGGTGCGGACGCACCCGAACACCTGGCCCGCGCGGTTTCCGAACTCTCCGACGACCTGTACTCCCGGGCGCAGACCGATGACCGGTTCGCCGGCGCCAACAGCACCCTGGTGGCCGTGGTCGTCGGGGACTCCCGTGCGCTGCTGGCGCACCTGGGCGACAGCCGCGCCTATCTGCGCCGCGACGGC
This sequence comes from Mycobacterium sp., assembly GCF_047975165.1. Taxonomy (GTDB): domain Bacteria; phylum Actinomycetota; class Actinomycetes; order Mycobacteriales; family Mycobacteriaceae; genus Mycobacterium. Next base: position 3,833 of record NZ_JBKECZ010000056.1, on the reverse strand, counting down.
CAACTGCATCGGCTGACCCGCGACCACACGCTGGTCCAGGCGCTGGTCGACGCCCATCAGGTCGACGCGGCCGACACCGGCAGGCACATGGCGCGCAGCGTCGTCACCAAGTACGTGGGGATGCAGCCGCCCGCGCGCGCCGACGCCAACGCGGTGGACCTGCACCCCGGCGACCGCATCCTGCTGTGCAGTGACGGCCTGCACGGCGTGGTCAAGGAGCCCGAACTCGGGCAGATTCTGGACGCGAACCCCGCGCCCGGCTACGCCTGCGCCGCCCTGATCGCCGCGGCCCGGGAGGGCGGCGGGCCGGACAACATCACCGCGCTGGTGATCAACGTGTCCCCGGCATAGCTCCGCGAAGCTCACGGCGCGATCGCGTCGGCTTCGGCGTCGGCCCCGGCCGACTCGCCTGGTTTCTCCCGTTTCTCCCAGCGGCGCAACGCCTCCCGGCACGGCGACTCGACCAGCGCGTAGCTCACCGCGGCGATCGCGGTGCCCAGCACCAGCGTCAGCACCAGCACCGCCGGCAGGTGACCGTTGAAGGCGAAGATGCCCAATACCGGAAACGCCATGTCCAACGCGGCCAGGTGCCAGATGAACAACCCGTAGGACCAGCGGCCCAGGGTCACCATCGGCCGGCTGCCCAATGTCCGGTGCGCGGTGTCCGGGCGGTCCAGCACCAGCGGCGCCACCAGGGCGAACGCCAGCACCGCACCCATCGCGGTCTTCACCGAGAACTGCGCGGCGGTGCCCGGCGCCAAACCGGCGGGTCCGGCTGGCGGTGACGCCGCCACCAGGTAGGCCCCCACCGCGATCGCAGCCATGGGAATTCGCCGCCGGGACAATCTGTGCACCCACCCGATCGGGCTGTGCACCAATTCGGCCAGTACCATCCCGGCGGCGAACCAGGAGAAGAACGCCGGCGGCCAGTTCAGCGGGTTCACCCCGGACCCGGCGCCCGGCAGCACACCCGGCAGCCAGCCCCACGCAAGGCTCGTAGCACCCAGGACGGCAATGGCGCCGGCACGCGCACCAACCGGGAGCCGGCGTGCCAGCAGCGCCAGAATCGGCAGCGCCAGGTAGAAGGCCACCTCCACCGACAGGCTCCACATCTGGGTGAGCCCGGCGGTCAGCGTCAACGGCACATAGATCTGAGTGAGTGTGAGGTTGGCCAGCCACACGGTCGGGCTGGCGTGTACCGCCGCGGGCAGCAGGGTCAGGATCACCGCCACCGCGACAAGGTAGGCGGGCATGATCCGCACCACCCGGGAGCGTAGATAGTGACCGGTCCGCGGGCGGGCCGCCAGTTTCCGGGCGGCCGCCGCGTGCCCGCGCCACAGCAAAAAGCCCGACAGCGCGAAGAACACCGCGACCGCCAGGTCGAAACGTCCGAACAACCGGCCATCCGCCCCGCTGGCGTGCCCGGTCTGGAATGCAGCGTGCGTGACGACCACGCCCACCGCGGCGCAGGCGCGCATACCCTCGACGGCGGGCAGAAAACTGCGGGCGCCTCCCACCTGCGCGGTATCGGTCACACAGCCCAGTCTGCCTGGGCGGGCCGCCGGTGAATCGGGCGCGCCGGTGGCGGCGCGCGGGGACGGCTAGATTCTTAGCCGAGTCAATAGAGTCTGCTGTTAGGGTCGAACCGGTTCGCCTCGCTGCCTGGTCTGGAGAGGGTCGGCGACCGACTTGACTCCGATGAATTCACGGCCAGAAGGACCGATGCACGGCCAGAAGGAGGTCACGGCAACGTGAACCGAGCAGTCATGTTGCGTATCGCCGCATGCGGAACAATCGGACTCGGAGCCGCCCTGCTGATCGCCGCACTGCTGCTGTCGACCTACACCAGCAACAGGATCGCCAAAGTCCCGCTCAACATCGACACCATGCTGATCAGCGAGGGCAACGGAACCGCACTGGATTCCGCATCGCTGTCCGGCGACCACTTTGTGATCGACCCGGATGTTCCCCTGGTCTCCCAGCAGCAGGTCACCGTCGAGTATCCGGCCAACGCCAAGGTGGTCACCCTGCAAGTCGGATCGTCGCTGCGGCGCGGAGACAAGCAGAAGGACAGCGGGCTGCTGCTGGCCAGCGTGGACACCGTGACGCTCAACCGCCGAACGGCGGTGGCGATCGCCGACGACACCCATCCGGGCGGTTCGGTGCAACGGCCCCGCGAACTCGACGACGAAAGCCCGCCGTCCCCGATCCCGCTTCGCCACGAGGGCCTGTCCTACCGGTTCCCGTACCACACCGAGCGCATCACGTACCCCTACTTCGACCCGATCGCGCAGAAGGCCTTCGACGCCGACTACGAAGACGAAGAGGACGTCAACGGGCTGACCACCTATCGGTTCACCCAGAACGTGGGCGTCGACTCCCACGGCAAGCCGGTGGCTCCCATCGAGTACCCCTCGCTGTACGCCAGCGAGGATGACGCGAAGGTCACCGCGAGTGCCGCTATGTGGGGCGTCCCCGGCGAACCGGACGAACAGATCACCATGACGCGGTACTACACCGCCCAGCGGACCTTCTGGGTGGATCCGGTGTCGGGCACCATCGTCAAGGAAACCGATCGGGCGCACCACTACTATGCGCGGGATCCCAAGGCGCCCGAGGTGACGCTGACCGAATACCAGGTCACCTCCACCGAGGGCACCATCGAATCCCAGGTCAACGCCGCACGCGACGAGCGCGACCGGCTGGCGCTGTGGTCGCGGGTACTGCCGATCACCTTCACCGCGATCGGCCTGATCGCACTGGTCGGCGGCGCGGTGCTGGCGTCGTTCAGCCTGCGCACCGAAAGCGCGCTGACCGATCCCGGCCTGGATCGCGACGACACCGAGTTCCTGCGCCGCGCCGGACTCGAACCGCCGGTGCCGGGCGCCGAGGCGGTGACGGAGAAAATACCCTCGCAACGCCCCGGATCGCCGGCAAAGGCCAAGCCGGCCGGCGCCGCCGCACCGAAGCCGAAATCCGGCGAGCCGTCCGCCGCCGCGCCGAAGCCGGATTCCGGGTCGCCCAGCTCCCCGACCTCCGGCCCACCCGAACGGGGTTAACCCCCTTGCGGGCCAGACCTGCCCCGCCGGCGTACGCGTTGATGCTGGCGTTGCTGGTGGTGGCGCCGGTGCTGCGGCCCGGGTATCTGCTGCTCCGCGACGCTGTTTCCACACCGCGGTCCTACCTGTCCGATACCGCGCTCGGTTTGACGGCCGCGCCGCGCGCCACACCGCAGGATTTCGCGGTGGCCCTGGCCTCCGGATGGATCGACGGCGGCCTGGTGGTCAAGGCGCTGCTGGTGCTCGGCCTGTGGCTGGCCGGCTGGGGGGCGGCCCGGCTGACGGCCGCGGTGCTGCCCGACGCCGGTAGCGCGGGTGAATTCGTCGCGGCCACGCTGGCGGCGTGGAATCCCTATGTCGCCGAACGGTTGTTGCAGGGGCATTGGAGCCTGCTGCTCGGCTACGGCTGCCTGCCGTGGGTGGCCGCGGCCATGCTGGGACTGCGATCGACGGGCGGCCGTGCCGGATTCTTCCGGCTGATGTTCTGGATCGCGCTGGCCGGGCTGACGCCGACCGGTCTGCTGCTGGCCGCGACGGTGGCCCTGGTGTGCGTGGCCGCACCGGGTGAGGGACGGTCCCGCCGGCTGTGCGCGGCGGTGACGTGCGCTGTTGCGGTGGCGGGGGCGCTGCCGTGGCTGGTGGCCTCGGCGCTGGGTCCGCCGTTACCGACGGCGGCGGCGGTCGGTGTCGAGGTGTTCGCGCCGCGCGCCGAGACCGGTCTGGGCACGCTGGGCAGTCTGGCCAGCCTCGGCGGCATCTGGAACGGGCTTGGGG
>NZ_JBKECZ010000055.1:0-24414 GCF_047975165.1 Mycobacterium sp. | reverse complement strand
TACACCTGGCCCACCGCGGTGAAGTCCGCCGGAATGGACGCGCAGACCAGCTCGTCGGCTTCCCGGGCCCGCATCCGGCCTGAGTTCGGACATTCTGCCTGGTACCCAGGCGTGAGTGTGAGTAGTTCGCGAGCGTAACGTGGTTGCGATTTTGCGCTCCGGATTTCGCCCTGGCGTTACGCTCGCGAGCAAGCAGGCTCGGCCAGCGCGCCGCGCCCGGGGTCGTGCGCGCCTTCACCACGTACGCCACCGGGTGAACCTACCCGCCTAGTACCCCAAACAGGCCACCCGAGCAAGCAAACCCGCAGGTCAAAAACCTAACGAAGCAGAATCTCGGAGACCGTGTCCGAAGTCAGGAGCTCCGGCGATGACGGCGCCGATTAGCGGTCCGGTCGCCAGCCCACTCAGCATTGCCGAGTGCAGGTGGGCGTAGCCAGCAGCGCCCGCACCTCGTCATCGCTGACCTGGTGAAAGTCGGCGTACACCTGGCCCACCGCGGTGAAGTCCGCCGGAATGGACGGGCATACCAGCTCGTCGGCTTCCCGGGCCAGCATCCGGCAGGCCGAGAGTGGTCCGACGGGTGCCGCGACCACTACCGCCCGCGGCCCGGCGGCACGCACCGCTCGCACCGCGGCCAGCATGCTGGCACCCGTCGCGATGCCGTCGTCGACCAGCACCACCGTCTTGCCGGACGGGCCGGCGAGTCGACGCCCGCTCCGGTATTTCTGTTCCCGCCGGTTGAGCTCCCGCGTTTCGGCATCGATGACGTCGCGCACCTGCGCGTCGGTGATTCCCAGATTCGACACCACGTCGTCGTTCATCACCAACCCGCCGCCGCTGGCCAACGCGCCCATCGCCAACTCTGGCTGATGCGGCACGCCCAGCTTGCGCACCAGAAACACATCGAGTTCGGTACGTAGCGCCGCGGCTACCTCCCAGCCGACCGGTACACCCCCGCGAGCGAGTCCGAGTACCAGCACGGGATTGTCGCGGTAGGGACCGAGCTCCTCGGCCAGTACGCGTCCGGCCTCTCGGCGGTCGCGGAAGGTTCGGGCCGGTGTCCGTCTCCCAAAGCCACGCGGTGGATTCATGGTGCTGCTCCCGGCCTCGGTAGGGGAATATCGAGGTGCCGCAGTTGACTCAACCCTGCCGCCCGGCGGTTGGGCAAGGGGCCAGTTGAGCGGGTGCGACTCGGCACCCGGCGGTTTGGGCTGCGCTGTGCAGCCGTAGGTCCCGCATGGCGACGAGGGGTATCGCCTGGATTCCACCTTTGCGGGTGTCGGCGAACCTTCTCACCTCCTGTCGAGGGGATGTGCGGCCGACGAGGCGACGAGCAGCTGCGTCGGCACAATCAGAGCCAACGAGCAGCGAGTGATGGCAGCGCCATTGTCGTCCGGTCTTCAGCGGACCGGAATCAAACGGTTGACGGCCACGCTGGGCTAGATGTCGCCCGTGAACTGGCGGCACCGCCAATACCGAAGGGCGGCTCTGCCTTTCGCGAAGGCGACGGACCGCACGTAACTTGGTGCGGTGCTGGCCCCCGAAGGGCAGGTCACAGTCGGCGCCACTGCCATTGATTCGCCGGGACGTCACGCCCAACGGTCGAGTTCAGTTTGAGTCTGGTTGTGCCAAGATCTCTCGCAACGTGGGTAGCACCCGCTGATCTTTGGGTCGATTGGCGGCCTGCTTGGACCTGATGACGTCGGCCAGCGACGCGATCTGGACGGTGACACCGTAGAGCTGTGCATCCGAGGCGTCGCGTCGAAGGTCTGCATAGCCCTTCGTGCCGGGGGGTTCGAAGCTCAGATCGAGATCACCGGCATCGGTGACGAGGTTCCAGGTACTTGCCGCGGCCAGCGATGCGGCGTCGTAGGCGAACGGTAGGCCGGCGGGCTCAGCCTCGGACCGTATCCGAGCGTCGAGTTCTCGCAGGGCGGAGGCGAGCCGGTCGAGATTGGCGTGATCTGTCTGCGGGGTGATGTCGGCGTCCTCGGTGGGAAACGGCGAGCCGTGGTACACGGCGGCGAGCCCGCCGATAAGCACGTAGACCACACCGTGGCGATGCAGTACGTGCAGCAGAAGTTCGAGGTCGAGTTCCATGGGCCGGTCAGTTCGCGGCGCGCAGCGCAGCCAGTTGACGCGCGAGCCGGGTGTGGCGGTCGAGGCGCTCCTGCCCGCTGAGGTGGGCCAGACGGCGGGCTTGGGCCGCATCGCTGTCATCGGCGGGCACCAGCATCATCTCCAAGTCGAAGCCGCACAACCGGACGAGGCGACGGACGTCGTCGAGGCTGATCGCGGTACGACCCGATTCCCAGCGTGCGACGACGGGCTGCGCGGTGCCCGCCCGTTCGGCCAGTTCGCGTTGAGTCAGCGCGGCGCGCTTGCGCGCTTCCCGAACGAGGTCACCGCCATAGCTACTCACCCAGGCGATAATAGCAGAGCTGCTATATCGTCGACGACTGACTGTTGGCCTCGATTTTTCATAGGAATCGATGTGGGCCCAGTCTGATGGTGAGTGGTGCTGCTGGGTGGTGTTTTCGTTCTGGTGGTGTGGTTGATCGGTCCCGTGTCGGCGGCCACCGAGCCGGCGGGGATGTTCGCCGCGACGGCGCGGGCGATCAGCGTCCTGGCCAGATGCACTGCGACTTGGGAGTTCTCAATCCGGCCCTCCGTGCCGAAATACTGGTGCTGCACCCCGACTGTCTTTGCGGCCAAGCTACGACTCGACGGGATGGTTCAACCGGGCCGTCGAGCGCGCCGAAGTGCAGACCATCACGGCGCACGACCTACGGCACACCTGTGCGAGTCTGGCTGTCAGTTCCGGCGCGAATGTCCTTGCGGTGTCGCGCATGTTGGGCCACAAGGACCCGAGTGTGACGCTGCGGATCTACGCTGATCTGCTCGACAGCGACCTCGACGCGGTGGCCGTAAATCTGGACGCGAAAATCACCGAGTGTGTCCAAACCGTGTCCAAAGCACCCGTTGACCGCCGCCGGAAGCGGCGCGTATCGGCCGTCTAGCTGCGGTGATGCAGTGTAGTGATGTTGTGTCCGAGGGGGGACTTGAACCCCCACGCCCATTAGTAGGGCACTAGCACCTCAAGCTAGCGCGTCTGCCATTCCGCCACTCGGACAAGACAAACCGCAAGAGTTGGCAGCTAAGGCTATCGGATCGGTTCCCGCCGGCCCAATCGGCCCGTTGCGATCGCGAGGGCGGCGTAGCCGGGCGTGGCGGGTCGCCACTGTTGGGGCCCGTTGCGATCGCGAGGGCGGCGTAGCCGGGCGTGGCGGGCGCCGGACACGTCGGCATTGCGAGATGGTAGGAAAGGTGATTGTGACCGGTGAGACGGGGGACAGGGCTTTTCTCGGCGGTCCTGACGGCCCCGGCGACCCGCGCGACGATGTGGCCGAGGCGGTCAGCAGGCTGATCCGGTTCGACACCACCAACACCGGCGAACCCGAAACCACCGTGGGCGAGGCGGCGTGCGCCCAGTGGATCGCCGAGCAGCTTCGCGAGGTCGGCTACCGGACCGAGTACGTCGAATCGGGGGCGCCCGGCCGGGGCAATGTGTTCGCCCGGCTGCCGGGAGCGGACCGGTCCCGCGGGGCCCTGATGATCCACGGGCACCTCGACGTGGTTCCGGCCGAACCGGCCGACTGGAGTGTGCATCCGTTCTCCGGCGCCATCGAGGACGGCTATGTGTGGGGCCGTGGTGCGGTCGACATGAAGGACATGGTGGGCATGATGCTGGTGCTGGCCCGCCACTTCCGGCGGGCCGGAATCGTGCCGCCGCGGGACTTGGTCTTCGCGTTCGTCGCCGACGAGGAAAGCGGTGGCGCCTACGGTGCGCAGTGGCTGGTGGACAACCGCCCCGACCTGTTCGAGGGCGTCACCGAAGCGATCGGCGAGGTCGGGGGGTTCTCCCTGACGGTGCCGCGCCACGACGGCGGTGAACGTCGTCTCTATCTGATCGAAACCGCCGAGAAGGGTATCCGGTGGATGCGGCTGACGGCCCGGGGGCTGGCCGGGCACGGGTCGATGGTCCATGACTACAACGCGGTCACCGCCGTCGCCGAAGCCGTCGCCCGACTGGGCCGCCATCGGTTCCCGCTGGTGTGTACCGACACGGTCGCGCAGTTCCTGGCCGCCGTCGGCGAAGAGACAGGTCTGACCATCGATCCCGATTCGCCGGATCTGGAGGGGATGATCGACAAGTTGGGTCCGGCGGCCCGCATGCTCAAGGCCGTGCTGCGCGACACCGCCAATCCGACCATGCTCAAGGCCGGGTACAAGGCGAACGTGATCCCGGCGACCGCCGAGGCCGTGGTGGACTGCCGGGTGCTGCCGGGCCGCCAAGCGGCATTCGAGGCCGAGATTGACGAGCTGCTAGGGCCGGACGTGACCCGGGAATGGATCACCAACGTCGATTCCTACGAGACCGCCTTCGACGGCGACCTGGTCGATGCGATGAACGCCGCCGTGCTGGCGGTCGACCCGGAAGGCCGCACGGTGCCATACATGCTCTCCGGGGGAACCGACGCGAAGGCGTTCGCACGCTTGGGGATTCGGTGCTTCGGGTTCAGCCCGCTGCGACTTCCGCCGGACCTGGATTTCTCGTCGCTGTTCCACGGCGTCGACGAACGGGTGCCCATCGACGCGCTGCGGTTCGGCACCGAGGTGCTGGCGCATTTCCTGACGCACTGCTGACGATCCGATGACACGGAAGGACCGACCCATGACCCGCCCGAACCCTTACGACGCGCTGCCGGTGCTGCCGTCGTTCACTCTCACCTCGACGGCGATCACCGACGGACAGCCCCTGGGTATGCCGCAGGTGAGCGGCATCATGGGCGCCGGTGGCCAGGACGTGAGCCCGCAGCTGAGCTGGTCGGGTTTTCCGGCGGAGACGCGCAGCTTCGCGGTCACCGTGTATGACCCCGACGCCCCGACCGCATCCGGGTTCTGGCACTGGGCGGTGGCCAACCTCCCGGCGAGCGTCACCGAGTTGCCTGCCGGTGCGGGCGACGGCAGCGCGCTTCCGGGTGGGGCGATCACCTTGGCCAATGACGCCGGGACACACCGCTACATCGGGTCTGCGCCGCCGCCCGGCCACGGTCCGCACCGCTACTACGTCGCCGTTCACGCGGTCGATGTCGAGGCACTGGACCTCGGCGAGGACGCCAGCCCGGCGTTCCTGGGGTTCAACCTTTTCATGCACGGCATCGCGCGTGCGGTGATCCACGGCACCTACGAGCGCACGTAGTCTCCCGGCGCCGCCGACCCGACCGCTTCGCTCAATGAGGCGAACCCTCCGGCGCGCAGCCGGCGAGCGAGTTCATCGTGAATGTCCTTGGCCCACAGTCCGCCTCGGTAAATGAAGCCGGTGTACCCCTGCAGCAACGAGGCGCCGGCGGTGATGCGCTCCCAGGCGTCGTCGGCGGTCTCGATGCCGCCCACGCTGATCAGCGCCACCCGGTCGCCGACCCGGCCGTAGAGCCGGCGCAACACCTCCAGCGAGCGGCGCGCCACCGGTGGCCCGGAGATGCCGCCCGCTCCCAACGCGTTAATCCCGGGCGTGCGCAGTCCATCGCGCCGCACCGTGGTGTTGGTCGCCACAATGCCGGCCAGGCCCAGTTCGACGGCCAGATCGGCGATGTCGTCGATCTCGGCGTCGGCCAGATCGGGCGCGATCTTCACCAGCACCGGAGTGTCGGTGGCCTCGGCCAGCACCGCGGACAGGATGGGGCGCAGGGACTCGACGGCCTGCAGATCACGCAGCCCCGGGGTGTTGGGCGAGCTGACGTTGACCACCAGGTATGACGCCAGCGGGGCCAGTAGTCGGGCGCTTGCCCGGTAATCCTCGACGGCCTGATCGGCGGGGGTGATCTTGGTCTTGCCGATGTTGACGCCGAGCGGCACGTCGGGGACGTGTTGGGCCAGTCTCGCCGCCAGCGCCCCGGCGCCGTGGTTGTTGAAGCCCATCCGGTTCAGCAGGGCGCGGTCGTCGGGCAGCCGGAACAAGCGAGGGGCTGGGTTGCCGGGCTGCGAGTGGGCGGTGACCGTACCGATCTCGGCGTAGCCGAAACCCATTGCGCCCCAAATGGAAAGTCCGGCGCCGTCCTTGTCGAATCCCGCTGCCAGTCCGAGGGGGCCCGGGAAGTGCACGCCGAATACAGTGCCGGCCAGCACCGGGTCGGCGGGCCCGAGCCGCCGCAGCAGCACTCGGCGTAGCGCAGCGACACCGGTGAGGCCGCGCAGGGTGGTGAAAACCGCGGTGTGGACGCGTTCGGCCGGCACCAAAAACAGCAGCTTGCGCAGTAGCCCGTAGATCCGGTGACGATCTGCGTCGCGAGCGGCCACGGTCACGCCTCGGGCAGGTTGGCGTAGCAGCTATCCGCATGGGTTTTCTTGCGCCGCAGCAGGACTCGCCGACTACCATCGGTGTAGAGCCGGACCCTGGTCAGCTCCCAGCCGCGGTACTCCGCCTCGATCGACAGCCGCGTCGAGGCGCTGAGGCGGGTCACGTCCGGCGGCAGGCGCAATGGCGCCCATTCGTACTCGTCGGACATACCGGCCTCCCACCCCGCGGGCAGCCGGCCCCACCGCGGTGCCGGCCCGCCGGTCACGGGGTGCCTGCCGCGTGCTCGATGACCTGGACCCCGGCACCGGATCCCGACACCACGTACAACGTGCCGGATACCTCGTCGTAGGCCAGCGAGTTCGGTTGCCGCACGGTTGGGTAACGCACCTTCTCCACGGGTATTCCGGTGCTCAGATCGTAGCCAACCACCGTGTTCGATTCGGTCTGGGACACCCACGCCAATTTCTGCGATGCCGCCAGGCCGTAGGGGGAGTGGCGCACCGGGAAGGCCTGTCGCAGGATCAGCGGGTCGACCCCGTAGACCAGCAGTTGGCCTCCGCGGGTGTCGGCGACCAGCACCCGGCCGTGCGGATCGGCAACCAGCGTCGTGGCACCCGTGCCCGCCCGCAGTGACTGCTGGGCGTTGCCGTCGGCGTCGAGCGTCGTTACCGACGTCTGCCCCCGGTCCAGGACGATCGTCGTATTTCCCTGTGCCGCAAGCGCATCTACGCGGGCAAAAATCTGGGTGCGGTTGGCGACGGAGTTGTCGGCGGTCAGCAGGTAGACCGCACCGTCGGCGCTGCCCAGGGCCAGTGAGCCGTCGGCGCGGCGGGTGATCGCGGTGAAGTCGACGTCCTGCGCGCCGGCGACGGTCGCCGCCGTGGCACGGCCGGCCCCGAGGTCGACCGTGATGTAGCCGCCGTGCGACGCCAGGTAGGCCGTCCCGGCTCCGTCGCCGGTCATCGCGGTCGCCGCGGTTGGAAGCGCGATGCCACCAGATGCGTCCCGGCCGCCGAACACCCGGAGGTCGGCCGACGCCCCCGGGTCAGTCCCGGGGGACAGGACCACCAATTGACCCGTGCCGCCGTCGAACAGGGCGGCCTGTGGATGCCCGCCCAATTCGAGTACCCTGCCGGCCGGGGTGGACGCGGGGGGCGAGACCGCCGGAGTGGCCGGTTCGATTGTCCGCGGAGTGGTTTTCAGCCGATCGGACGAACACGCCGTGAGGACGCCCGGGATGATAGCCGCGGCAACTAGCAAAGCCAGGAGGAGGGGAAGTCGCCGGTGCGATATCTCAACACATCGACGCAGCAACCGAGCTCTCCCTGAGTACCAGAACCGCAAACCAAAGTTCAGGGAACGCTATCGCATTCAACATCGCCTTCAATAACCCTGTGTCGGACCTGCTCGGCGATGTCCGGCAGGTAAAATCGCCCCGTGGCCACCAGGGTCGACCAGCAGGTCGCGAGCGATGAGTTCGAGATCGAAGACATGTGCGCCGGCATTTCCGCCAGCGGTTACGGCCACGTGGGAGATGGCCGCCTATTTTCCTTCCGTATCGAGCACCGTTCGCTGGTCGTCGAGATCTACCGGCCGAAGTTGTCCGGGCCGGTTCCGCACGATGAGGACGTGGTGGCGCGCGCGGTTCGCCAGGTTCACGATATCGACCTCAACGACGAACGAAGTATCACGGCCGCCGTGCGGGATTCGGTGGGCAACGCCGAACCCGTTTCGGGTTAGTCGCCCTCCGTCGTCGTGGCCGCGGTCGAACCGATGTCCTGGGGGCAGGTCGTCGTCCTGTCCCTGGTGCAGGGTGTGACCGAGTTTCTGCCGGTCTCGTCGTCGGGGCATCTGGCCGTCGTGTCGCGACTCTTGTTCGGCGGTGACGCGGGCGCATCGTTCACCGCGGTCAGCCAGCTCGGCACCGAGGCGGCCGTACTGGCGTATTTCGCCCGGGACATCGCGCGCATCGTGGGCGCCTGGTTCAGCGGCCTGCGGGTGAAGTCGCGGCGCAACGTGGATTATCGGCTCGGCTGGTATGTCATCGTCGGCACCATCCCGATCTGTGTGCTGGGCCTGCTGTTCAAGGATCAGATCCGCTCCGGAGTCCGCAACCTGTGGGTGGTGGCGGCGGCACTGGTGGTGTTCTCGGCGGTGATCGCGCTGGCGGAGTTTATGGGGCGCCGTACCCGAGGCGTCGAGCAGCTGGACATGCGCGACGCGGTCGTCGTCGGCCTCGCCCAGTGCCTGGCGCTGGTGCCCGGGGTTTCGCGGTCCGGCTCGACGATCAGCGCCGGGCTGTTCCTGGGCCTGGAACGCGAATTGGCGGCCCGGTTCGGATTTCTGCTCGCGATTCCGGCGGTTTTCGCCTCCGGGCTGTTCTCGCTGCCCGACGCGTTCCATCCGGTCGCCGAAGGCATGAGCGCCACCGGACCGCAGCTGCTGGCATCCACGGTGATCGCGTTCGTCGTCGGCCTGGCCGCGGTCGCCTGGTTCCTGCGATTCCTGCTGCGGCACAGCATGTATTGGTTCGTCGGCTACCGGGTCGTAGCCGGTGCGGCGGTCCTGGTGCTGTTGGCCACCGGAACGGTGGCAGCGACATGACCGTCCTGCTGCTGCGCCACGGCCGGTCGGTTTCCAATACCGCGGGGGTGCTGGCCGGCCGCTCGGAGGGCGTCGCGTTGGACGACAAGGGCTGCCGGCAGGCTGCCGGTCTGATCGATCGGATCGGTGAGCTGCCCATCCGGGCGGTGCTCTGCTCGCCGCTGCTGCGCTGCCGGCGCACCGTGGAACCGCTGGCCGCCGCCTTGGGCCTGCAACCTGTGATCGAAGACCGGCTGGCCGAAGTCGACTACGGAGAGTGGACCGGCCGCAAGATCAGCGAGTTGGTCGGCGAGCCGCTGTGGCGGGTGGTGCAGGCGCAGCCGAGTGCGGCGGTGTTCCCCGGCGGCGAGGGGCTGGCGCAGGTGGCGGCGCGTGCGGTGGCCGCCGTGCGGGAGCAGGACCGGCGGCTGGCGGCCGAATTCGGCGGCGAGAACGGCGCCGACGTGCTGTGGGTGGCCTGTACCCACGGTGATGTCATCAAGGCGGTGATCGCCGACGCCTACGGGATGCACCTGGATAGCTTCCAGCGTGTCAACGTCGACCCCGCGTCGCTGAGCGTCGTTCGCTATACGCGGCTGCGGCCTTTGGTGCTGCACGTCAATCACACCGGGGCGCAGCTGTCGGCAGGACTGGGGGCGGCGCCCTCCGGCGACGCGGTGGTCGGCGGCTCCACCGACTGAGCCGGCTGCACTGTATTTTGGAAGGGCCATGGCCCGCGCAATTCATGTCTTTCGCACGCCCGACCGCTTCGTTGCCGGGACGGTGGGGGATCCCGGCAATCGCACGTTCTATATCCAGGCGGTGCACGAATCCCGCGTTGTCTCAGTGGTGCTGGAGAAGCAGCAGGTGGCGGTGCTGGCAGAACGGATCGAGGCACTGCTGCTCGAGGTCAACCGGCGCTTCGGAACCCCGGTGCCGCCCGAACCCGATGAGATCGACGATCTGCGCCCGCTGATCATGCCGGTGGACACCGAATTCCGGGTGGGGACGATGGGGCTCGGCTGGGATTCCGAGGGGCAGACCGTGGTGGTCGAACTTCTTGCCGTCACCGATGTCGAATTCGATGCCTCGGTGGTTCTCGACGACACCGATGACGGCCCCGACGCGGTGCGGGTGTTCCTGACCCCGGAGTCGGCCCGACAGTTCGCTACCCGTTCCACCCGTGTCATATCGGCGGGTCGTCCGCCCTGCCCGTTGTGCGATGAGCCGTTGGACCCCGCGGGGCATTCCTGCCCTCGCACCAACGGCTACCACCGCGACGCATCCTTCGGGCCAATCGATGACGACAAGTCGTGACGAACCCGAGGTACTGCTCAACGGCGAGCTGAGGGTTCTCGGACGAATCCGTTCGGCCAGCAACGCCACGTTCCTGTGCGAGGCGGCGTTGGATTCGGCAATGGTTCATTGCGTGTACAAGCCGGTCACCGGAGAGCAGCCACTCTGGGATTTTCCCGACGGCACACTGGCCGGCCGTGAGCTGGCGGCCTATCTGGTGTCTGCGCGTCTTGGATGGAACATAGTGCCTCACACCATTATTCGCGATGGTCCCGCGGGGCCGGGAATGCTGCAACGGTGGATCCTGCAGCCTGGCGACGACGATGAGCCCGAACCGGGGCCGGATCTGGTCGACCTGTTTCCGGCCGGCAAGCTCCAACCGGGCTATCTGCCGGTGCTGCGCGCCTACGACCACGCCGGCGGCGAGGTCGTCCTGATGCATGCCGACGACGCCCGACTGCGTCGGATGGCGGTGTTCGACATCCTTATCAACAACGCCGACCGCAAGGGCGGACATATCCTCTACGGTCTCGACGGCAACGTCTACGGCGTCGATCACGGGGTGAGCCTGCACGTCGAGGACAAGCTCCGCACCGTGCTGTGGGGGTGGGCCGGCAAGCCGATCGACGACCAAACGCTGGCTGCGGTCGCCCGGCTGGCCGAAGCCCTGGATGGCGAACTGGCCGAGGAGCTCACAGGCCGGATCACCCGCGCCGAGATCGCAGCACTGGCCCGGCGGGTGCACGCGCTGCTCGACGATCCCGTCATGCCCGGACCCGACCGGCACCGCCCGATCCCGTGGCCTGCGTTCTAAAGACCCGGCCGGCTCGGCGATACTGGTTCGGTGAGCCGCCCCGGACCAGAGTTGACCGATGCGGCGCTGGCAGCCGACCTGGCCGCGGACGCGGGCAGGCTGCTGCTGGCGGTGCGCGAGGAAGTCGGTTTCGACTATCCGTGGGAGCTGGGCGATGCCGGAGACCGCCGGGCGAACTCGCTGATCCTGCGGCGCCTGGCCGCTGAACGGCCCGGCGATGCGGTACTCAGCGAGGAGGCCGACGACGACTTGGCCCGGCTGAGATCCGACCGGGTGTGGATCATCGACCCGCTCGACGGCACCCGCGAATTCTGTACGCCCGGGCGTACCGACTGGGCGGTGCACATTGCCCTGTGGCAGCGCGGTACCGGTGGCCTGCCCGACGGCGGACACCGGATCACCCACGCCGCGGTGTCGCTGCCGGCGCGGGGAAACATCGTGTACCGCAGCGACACCGTCACCGGCGACGCCGCGCCCGTCGGCGTGCCCGATGTCATCCGGGTAGCCGCGAGCGCCACCCGGCCCCCGGCCATCCTTCACCGGATGCGCCAGATCATGGACATCGAACTGGTGCGGATCGGTTCGGCGGGGGCCAAGGCCATGGCCGTGGTCGACGGAGTCGCCGACGCCTACATCCACGCCGGGGGACAGTGGGAGTGGGATTCGGCCGCACCCGCCGGAGTGGTGCTGGCCGCCGGGATGCATGCATCGCGGATCGACGGATCGCCGCTGCTGTACAACCAGCTCGACCCCTACCTGCCCGACCTGCTGATGTGCCGCGCCGAGCTTGCCCCGCTGCTACTGGAGGCGATCCGGCGCGCGTGGGGGTGAGCTGGCGGCATCGAGAGTGAAACCTGGGCGTCGACTGTGAAGCCACGGCTTTCACTGTGAATCGTTGGCGTTGAGAGTGAGCCTACGGCGGGATTTTCGCCGATATTCCGCCCTGCGTTCACAGTGAAAGCCGTGGCTTCACAGTCAACGACCTGTGTTCACAGTGAAAGCCGTGGCTTCACAGTCAACGCCCTGGTTTCACAGCCGACGGTGGCCCGCGGTGACTTCACCCCTCCGGTGCCACCAGAGCCGGCTCGTGGTCGTCGAGGGTGCAGCCGCGCCGTGCTACCTCTACTTGACCCACTTCTTCACCGCATCCTGCAGCGCGGCCGCGACACTCATGCCCGCTGCGTCGGCGGCCTTCTCGAAGCGCTTCAGCAGGTCCGTCGGGATCGACGCACTGAGCTTGGAGTTCTCCGGCTTCGGCTTCGGGGGCGGGGCGGCCGCGACGTGCTTGGCGGCGGTGGCCTCCATGGTTTCGCGCAGCGCCGGGATGTCCTTGAGCAAGCGGTTGAGACTGTCGCGCTCGATGCGCAGCACCTCGGCTGGGCCGATCGTGGTGACAGTCGCCGTCCGCAGCGCATCGCGGCGCAACGCGGACTCGCCGATCACCTCGCCAGGGCCGACCACGGCGACGCGATCCTCGCCCACATAGACGCCGGCCTCACCGCTAAGCAGGATGAAACACGCATCCGAGGGCGTCTGCTCCTGAATGAGCGGCCACGGATCCGCCTGTACCGAGTGATGGGCTGTTCTTGCGAGCAGCTCCAGCTCGCTGTCCGAGAAATCCCCGAACGCGGGAAATTCACGAAGCCGGCGAGCAATCGCACCGTCTTCGTTCTGCTGGTTCCCATCCACCTTCATGCGACTCCTGACGTGCGAAGTGTCTTTGACAGACAGTAGCCTACGGCCAAATCCCGGAAGGATGGCAATAGCATTTTCGGGGGAGCGGGGGCCGGGGGGCTCAGTCCGGCGGCGGTGTCATCGAACCGATGAAGTAGGTTTCGTCCCCGGTCGGATAGCCGCCGCCGGTGGTGGCGATATGGACGTGGTCGTAGTGATTGGCGGTTTCGTTGCCCAGATCGGCCGTCCAGCTTCCCGATCTGATGCCCAGATAGATCTTCTGGCGCCAGATCACGTGATCGATGCCCCAGCGCTTGGTATTGGCCAGCGCGAACCCGGCGATCTGGTCTCCCAGCGCGATGCCCTCGGGGCTGTCATGGTCGGGGATCATCACGTCGATGGCCAGTCCATCGGGGTGCCATCTCAGCGGATCCTCCCGGTACCCGTAGATCGTGGTGACCTCGGGAAACAGCACTTCGATGGCGCGCGCCGCCCAGATGGTCTTGACCTGGAGCCCGTCCTCCGGCGCAATACCGGCGGACAACGCAACCTGGAAATCCTGGGCGGCGACGGGCGCGTTGCCCGCCAGCATCGCCACTTCGTGAGGACTGGCAGTCTGCATCGGGTTCCGCGGTGCGGGCATGTTCCCCGGAGCCGCAGCGGGCGTGGGGTCGGGCCCGCAGCAAGGCGTCTTCGGCTCGGTGTCCTGGGCGTAGATCATGGCCGCGGCCACCACCAGACAGGCCAGGATCGCCGACAGGCGGGCCCAGCCCCTGCCCCGACTCCTGCCCGACGCGGTCCTGGTCACGTTTGCACCCTAGTGTGTCCGGCGGGACCGCCGTGACAGATGGTTGCCATGTCGCGCATACCGGTTTCGGATCGGCCGCCGCGCCGCCGGTTCACGGCGGTCACGTCCGGCCCGGAAGATGCATCACCGTGCGAACGATCGGCATCAGCGCTTTCTGCCACAGGGTCGACGGGATTCCGAATGGCGGATCGAGATTCAACACCCTGGCGGTCGCGATCGTCTGCGCCTCGGTGTACTTCAGCAACCCTTCGGGTCCGTGCCGCCGGCCTACCCCCGAGATGCCCATCCCGCCCATCGGTGCACTGAGACTGCCCCAGGCAAACGCGTACCCCTCGTCGACGTTCACCGTCCCGCAACGGAGCCGGGCGGCGATCCGCTGGCCCTCGGCGGTGGAGCGCGCCCAGACGCTGGCGTTGAGTCCGTAGGGAGTGTTGTTCGCCCTCTCCACGGCTTCGTCGATGCCGGCAACCGGGTAGATCGAGACCAGCGGGCCGAATGTTTCGTTGTCCGCGCACTCCATCTCGGGTGTGACACCGGCCAGCACGGTCGGCTCGTAGAAAAGCGGGCCGATATCCGGGCGGGCCTTTCCGCCGGCAATCACCGTGGCGCCCTTGGCGGTTGCGTCGTCCACGTGACCCGACACCGTCTTCAGCTGCTCCTCGGAGATCAGGCTTCCCATGTCGGCGGTGAAATCGTAGGCGGTGCCCAGCTTCATCGACCGCACTGCTCGGCCGAACTTCTCGGTGAATTCGGCGGCGATGTCCTTCTCGACGTAGATCCGTTCGATGGAGATGCACAGCTGCCCCGCATTGGAGAAGCACGCCCTGGTCGCGGCTTTGGCCACCCTGTTCAGGTTCGCGCCACACGCCACGATCATCGCGTTCTTACCGCCGAGTTCGGCGGAGAATCCGATCAGCCGGCGGCCCGCCTGCTCGGCGAGGAGGCTGCCGGTCAGCGACGAACCGGTGAACATCAGGAAATCGCACTGCTCGGCTATCGCGGCGCCTACCACCGACCCCTGGCCGGGAACGACGGCGTAGAGCGCCTCGGGTAGACCGGCCCGGTACAACAATTCCGCGCAAGCCAGCGCGCAGTACGGGGTCTGACTGTCGGGCTTGACCACCACGGCATTGCCGGCCAGCAGGGCGGGCACGGAGTCCGATGCCGTCAGCGTCATCGGGTAGTTCCACGGCGATATCACCCCGACCACGCCCTTGGGCTGGTGGGCGACAGTGGTCTTGCCGATCGTCGGCAGCAGCGCCTGCACCCGGCGGGGTTTGAGTAATCCGGCAGCGACCCGCGCGTAGTAGTTGGCGTTGGCCATCAGGTCGACGATCTCTTCCTGCGCCGCCCACCGGGCCTTGCCGGCCTCTGCCTGGACCAGATCCATCAGCGATTCGCGGTTCTCGATCACCAGGTCGCGATAGCGGCCGATGACCTCGATTCGTTCGGCGACCGGGCGTTTCGCCCAGGCGGCCTGAGCTGCCCGCGCGGCGTCGAATGCCGCACCAACATCGTCGGCGGTGCCGACCGGGATGGTGGCCAGCGCCCTTCCGGTGAAGACCTCGTCGACCGTTCGATTCTGCCGGTCGGTGACGTCCTCGATGGCGGCGAGCTTGCGCAGCCGGTCGAAGACCTCGGCAGATGGTGCAGGCATATCGTGACCTCTCGGGGAAGCGCCGCGTCTGGGCAGCCATTGTATCGGCGGGGGGCCGGCAGAACCTGACGGCGGCGTCACGGTCCGGCCGGGCCGACGCGGGTCAGCTCGCCGAGATGCGCCGTGCGATTTCGCCGTACCGTTCGAAACGTTCGGGTGAGCCCAGGGCGCCGAGGGCGTTGTAGAACACCAGGCGCGTCGCGACACCGCGGTACTTGGTCAGCAGCGCATCGGCCAATCCGTCCCAGGTCGACTCGGTGGTGAACGTCGCGATGTGCTCGTCGGTGATTTGCGCGGCCATCCCGGCGAAGTCACCGGCCTTCTGCTTCTCCCGCAGCCGGGCCTGCGTTCCCTCGAACCCGGCCTCGTCCAGGATGAAGGAGTAGGTCGGGGTGCTCGCGTAGAAGCTGAGGCTGGACCGCGCGATCTCACGTTCGGTACTGCGCTCCTGCTCACTGTCGCCGACGATGGTCAGCACCGGAACGATCACCTCGACGTCGGCGGGGGAGCGGCCCGCTTCGGCGGCCCCCGCGGCGATGCCCGGCCCCACATGCCGCGCGAGATAGCCGGGTTCCCCGAGCGGATGCACATGAACGCCGTCGGCGACCTCACCCGCCATCCGCAGCATCCAGGGGTTGACGGCGGCCACATCGACCTTGGGATCGGGGGCGTCGATGGGCCCCGCGCTCCACTGCGGGGTGATGAAGTCGAGGTTGTAGAAATCGCCGTGGTAGTCCAGCTTCGCGGTGCGAAACGCGCTGAAACACGCCCTGACGGCGCGGACGTAATCGCGCAGGCGCGGGCCGGGCCGGTCGAACATCGAGCCGTACCGGCGGACCGCGTGCGTTCGCACCTGGGTGCCCAGGCCGAGACGGAAGTTGCCGCCGGTCGCCTCCTGCAGTTCCCAGGCCGTCGCGGCGGTGACGAACGGGCTGCGCGGAAACGCGACGGCAACACCGGTGGACAGTTCCAGACCGGGTGCGGCCTGGGCGGCGACGGCGGCGCCGAGGTAGGCGGTGCGCCCGGTCTCGGTGACCAGCAGTCCGTCGAACCCGGCAGCCCGGGTGCGTCGAGCCACCTCGCCGATCTGCGCCAGCGGTTGCGGAATGGTCATGACGTCGACCTGCACCCGGCCACCGTACATCCGGTGGCCGGCCATCCGACGAGGCATCCGGCGACACGCCCGGCGACACGTCCGGCGAGCGCGCAGGTCACAGCCTGTCCTGCAGGTTTTGCGATAGCCCGTTAAGGTCGAAGAGGTGTGTGGAGCCACCGGGGAGGTGCGACTCGACGGCCGGGTACCCGATGTGAGTGCGGTTGCGGCAATGGCCGCGGCGATGGCGCCGCGCGGTCCGGACGGCGCCGGTGTCTGGTCGCAGGGTCGGGTGGCCCTGGGACATCGCCGCCTGAAGATCATCGATCTCACCGAGGCCGGCGCCCAGCCGATGGTCGACGCCGGCCTGGGCCTGGCCATCGCCTGGAACGGCTGCATCTACAACTACCGGGAGCTGCGCCGCGAACTGCAGGGCCACGGCTACCGGTTCTTCTCCCACAGCGACACCGAGGTCCTGCTCAAGGCGTATCACCGCTGGGGCGACGACTTCGTCGGGCACCTGCAGGGCATGTTCGCCTTCGCGATCGCCGAGCGGGACAGCGGCCGGATCCTGCTGGGCCGCGACCGGCTCGGCATCAAACCCCTGTATGTGACCGAGGATGCGCACCGGATCCGATTCGCCTCGACCCTGCCGGCCCTGCTGGCCGGTGGCGGGGTGGACACCCGCATCGATCCGGTGGCCCTGCACCACTACATGACGTTCCATTCCGTGGTGCCCGCGCCGTTGACGATCCTGCGCGGGGTGCGCAAAGTGCCGCCCGCAACGCTGATCGCCATCGAACCCGATGGCAGGCGCACCGCCACCACCTACTGGACACCCGATTTCACCAGGCGGGACGAGCGTTCCCGCTGGTCGGAAGCCGACTGGGAGGACGCGGTGCTGGCTGCGCTGCGCACCGCGGTCGAGCGCCGGCTGGTGGCCGACGTCCCGGTCGGCTGCCTGTTGTCCGGCGGTGTGGATTCCAGTCTGATCGTCGGGCTGCTCGCCGAGGCCGGCCAGCACGGACTTTCCACGTTCTCCATCGGCTTCGAATCGGTGGGCGGTGTGCAGGGCGACGAGTTCCGGTACTCCGACGTCATCGCCGAACGCTTCGAGACCGACCATCACCAGATTCGCATCGGCACGGAACGCATGCTGCCCGCGCTCGACCGCGCGATCGGCGCCATGAGCGAGCCGATGGTCTCCCACGACTGTGTGGCGTTCTACCTGCTCAGCCAGGAAGTGTCCCGGCACGTCACAGTGGTTCAGTCGGGCCAGGGGGCCGACGAGGTGTTCGCCGGGTATCACTGGTATCCGCCGATGGGTGGCCCGGACGCCGCCGGCCTTGCGGGTTCGGTCGCGGCGTACCGCGCCGCGTTCTTCGACCGCGACACCGTCGGCCTGCAGGCCCTGCTGGCGCCGGAGTGCATCGGCGCCGACGATCCCAGCAGTCGATTCGTCACCGGGCACTTTGCACAGGCGAACGCCGCAACCGGGATCGACCGCGCGTTGCGGCTCGACACGACGGTGATGCTGGTCGACGACCCGGTCAAGCGCGTGGACAACATGACCATGGCTTGGGGGCTGGAGGGCCGGGTGCCCTTCCTCGACCACGAATTGGTCGAGTTGGCGGCCACCTGCCCGCCGGAGCTGAAAATCGCCCACGGCGGCAAAGGCGTCCTCAAACAGGCCGCCCGCCGGGTGATCCCCGCGGACGTCATCGACCGCCCCAAAGGGTATTTCCCGGTACCGGCCCTGACCCATCTGGAGGGGCCCTACCTGGACATGGTGGGTGACGCGCTCTACGCCACAGCCGCCAAGGAGCGCGGACTGTTCCGCCCCGACGCAGTGGACACGCTAATGGCCGACCCGAACCGCAGGCTCACCCCGCTGCGCGGCAACGAGCTCTGGCAGCTCGGCCTGCTCGAACTGTGGTTGCAGAAACACGGTGTGGCGGGGGCGGCGGCATGACGGTCATCGACCCGTCGGAGGACCACCCGGAAGCGATCACGCTGGCACTCCACGATGCCTCGCCGCCGGAGCTGGCACACGCGATGTCCGACGACGTCGAGCTGGAAATGGGCTGGGGCAAACTCATCTTCGGCCAGACCTTCGCCGATGCCGACGATTTGGCCGAGGCTTTGCGCAGGGAGGCGCCCGGCCGTCGCGACATCTGCATCTACGCCCGCGAATCCCACGTGGTGGTCGCCAAGGCCCCGACGGAGCTCTTCCTCGACCCCAGCCACACCTATCGGTTGCGGTTCGCCGGCGCCGGCGACGAGCAGAACTGCGCGCCGCCGCCCTACATCACCATCCGCACCCTGACCGACGCCTCCGACGCCGACGCGATGAATCGGGTGTATGTGCGCTGCGGGATGGTGCCGGCACCGGTCGAAACCATCTGGCACAACCATCTGGACGTCGAGGCGGTGACGTATCTGATCGCCGAGCGCACCGAAGACGGCGCGGTGGTGGGCACCGTCACCGGTGTCGACCACGAGGTGCTCTTCGCCGATCCCGAACACGGGTCCAGCCTGTGGAGTCTGGCGGTGGATCCAGCGGCCGCGCTATCCGGGTTGGGCGAGGCCCTCACCCGCGCGCTCGCCGAACACTTCCGCGGCCGGGGCCGAGCCTACCTGGATCTGTCGGTCGCCCACGACAACGCCGCGGCCACCGCCCTCTACGAGAAACTCGGATTCCAGCGGGTGCCGGTGCTGACGATCAAGCGGAAGAACGCGATCAACGAGCCCCTGTTCACCTCACCGCCGGAGACCGTCGACGACCTCAACCCCTATGCACGGATCATTGCCGACGAAGCGCTGCGGCGCGGCATCCAGGTGGAGGTCCTCGACGCCGAGACCGGCGAGATGCGCCTCACCCACGGTGGCCGCAGTGTCATCACCCGAGAGTCGCTGTCGGAGTTCACCTCTGCGATCGCGATGTGCCGGTGCGACGACAAGCGTCTGACGCGCCGGCTGGTGTCCGAGGCGGGTGTGGCCGTACCCCGGGCCCGGCTGGCCACGTTCGACGATGCCGACCATGCATTCCTGGCTGAAGTGGGCGAGGTCGTCGTCAAGCCGACGCGCGGCGAGCAGGGCAAGGGGATCACCGTCGGCATCGGGGCCGACCACCGTCGAAGCCGGCTGGCCGCCGCACTGGCCCGGGCGCGGGCACAGCACCCCGAGGTGCTCATCGAACAGCGGGTGCGCGGCCAGGACCTGCGGTTGGTGGTGATCGACGGCCGTGTCGTCGCCGCCGCACTCCGGCTGCCCCCCGAGATCATCGGCACCGGCGACCACAGCATCCGGGACCTGATCGCCGCGGAGAGCCGGCGGCGGTCGGCGTCCACCGGCGGAGAATCCCGGATCCCGCTCGACGACGTCACCGAATCGACCGTCGCCGAATCCGGGTGGGGGCTGGACGACGTGCTGGCCGAAGGCACCCGGCTGCGCGTTCGCCACACCGCCAACCTGCACCAGGGCGGGACGATCCACGACGTCACCGCCCAGGTCAACCCGGAGTTGAGCCGGGTGGCGGTGTGCGCGGCCGAGGCGATCGGTATCCCGGTGACCGGCATCGACCTGCTGGTGCCGGACATTGCCGGCGCCGAGTACGCCTTCATCGAAGCCAACGAGCGGCCCGGCCTGGCCAATCACGAGCCGCAGCCCACCGCGGCGGCCTTCGTCGACTACCTGTTCCCCGGGCGGCCGGGCCAGCCGACGGCCTGGACTCCCGAGGCGTCGCCGGCCCCGCTGGAGAATTAGCGCGCCCGGAGGCTCTCCTGTGCCTGCTGGCCGAAGTGGAACCGGCGTCCGCTGACGATTTCCGGCTTCACGCGCACATACGTCGGCTTGGCGCTGTCGGTCCAGGGCAGCACGTGAGCGCGCTCGGCTTCGGCGATCTGCTCCTCACCGCGGACCGAGCGTGCGGTTCCCCTGACGATGACGCTCCACCCCTCGGCCACGTTGTGGTCGTCGACTTCGAACAGCACCTGGCTGCTCATTGCGG
The DNA here is from genome assembly GCF_047975165.1 of Mycobacterium sp. Lineage (GTDB taxonomy): Bacteria > Actinomycetota > Actinomycetes > Mycobacteriales > Mycobacteriaceae > Mycobacterium. The sequence goes on along the minus strand of NZ_JBKECZ010000055.1, from coordinate 4,119 downwards.
TACTCGCCAGTTTGGTGCCGGCCGCGGTGCGGAAGAGAATGGTCTTGCGCTGTACCGCGTAGTTGACCGGGAATATCTCCGGGCGCCCGCCGACGGCGGTGACCAGGCGCCCCAGCGTGATACCCGCCATCAGCTCCCAGCATTCACTGGCAGCCAGGATGACACCGGGCTTCTCATCTTCTCGATAAGACATACCCGCAGACTACCGGGCCGGCCGCACGGCCCGCTGTGGCCGAACGTCCCCTACCCGGCGTGATCGCGGCCCGGCAGTTGCAGTAGCCACTAGCCTTATCTTCGACCCGGTGAGTTGAACGGAAGGCGGGTGAGACTCGGCGATGGCTGACACGTCCGGGGTTTCGCGGGAGGGAACCCAGTTCGGGCCGTATCTGTTGCGCCGCCTGGTGGGTCAAGGTGGTATGGGCGATGTCTACGAGGCCGAGGACACCGTGCGCGAACGCACGGTCGCACTGAAGCTGATGTCGCCGACGCTGTCGGCGGACCCGGTCTTCCGCCGGCGGATGCAGCGTGAGGCCCGCACGGCGGGGCGCCTGCAGGAACCGCACGTGGTGCCGATCCACAACTATGGCGAGATCGACGGGCAGCTCTACGTCGAGATGCGGCTGATCGACGGCGTAGACCTGGCGGCGATGTTGAAACGCTACGGGCCGCTCACCCCGCCCCGGGCGGTGGCGGTGATCCGCCAGATCGGTTCAGCCCTCGACGCCGCACACGCCGCGGGAGTCACCCATCGCGATGTCAAGCCGGAAAACATCCTGGTCACTGCCGACGACTTCGCGTACCTGGTCGATTTCGGGATCGCCAGCGCCACCTCGGACGAAAAGCTCACCCAGATGGGCAACGCCGTGGGCACGTTCCACTACATGGCCCCGGAACGGTTCGGCCAGGGGCAGGCAACATACCGAGCCGACATCTACGCGTTGGCCTGCGTGCTCTACGAGTGCCTGGTCGGCGACCCGCCGTACCGGGGGGACCAGGTCAGCGTGATGGGCGCACACGTCAGCCGGGGTGTCCCGCGGCCGAGTATCGCCAGGCCGGGCATTCCGGCTGCCTTCGACCAGGTGATCGCCAGGGGTATGGCCAAGAATCCGGTCGACCGCTATCCGACCTGCGGGGATATGTCGGCGGCGGCCTACGCCGCGCTGGCCACCCCCGACCGGGACCGTGCCAGCGGCATCCTGGACCGCGGTCGGGTCACCCGGCCGCCGCCGGGGTATACCCCTGTACCCGCGGCTCCACCGGCGGCGCCGGGCGCACAGGCACCCTGGACCGGCCCTCACGGCTGGGGCCGGCCACCGGCCGCCAACACCGCGATGCCACCGTGGGCCGGGCCGCCCGCGCGCCCGGCCGGGCTGCTGCGCCAGCCCTGGCTATGGGCCGGGGTCGTGGTCGCCCTGGTGGCGGCTGTCGTGGGCGGGCTGATCTTCGGCTTCACCCACCCGGGCCGGCCGGGGAAGCCGGCGGAGGCCGCCGATGCGGTCAAGCTCAATGTCCTGGACGACGGCGTGTATGTCGGCAGCCCGGCGGCGACAGCCACCATCGACCTCTTCAACGAACCGATCTGCCCACCGTGCGGCGCTTTCATCAGGTCCTACTCCGGCGACATCGACAGCGCCGTGCGGAACACGAAGCTCGCGGTCCGCTACCACCTGCTCAATTTCCTCGACGATCGGTCGCACAGCAAGGACTATTCGACCCGCGCGGTGGGGGCGTCCTATTGCGTTGCGGCCCAAAACGATCCGACCGTATACGCCAACTTCTACGCGGCCCTGTTCGGCAGCGCCTTCCAGCCACAGGAGGCCGCGCCGTCGGATCGCACCAACGCCGAATTGGCGCACCTGGCCGAAGGTATCGGCGCGAGCACCAGCGCCGTCGACTGCATCAAGGCCGGACCCGACCTCGGTGTCGCCCGCACCAAGGCCGCCAACGCCCACACGACCTTGGCGGGGTTCAACTACGTCGGTACCCCGTTCGTATGGGATGGCAGCGCCGGGGTGGACCTGCACAACCCGAGTTGGCTGACGACGCTGATCGGCTGACGGCCGGCTATTGCAATCCCAGTTGCAGCCGCTGCACAAGGCTGAACATGCCGGCGCTCGCACTGCCGGTGTTGAAGAACCCGGACAGGTAGGCGCTGAACGTATTAGAAGGCGAGGGGTCGAGCGCGGTGAAACTCTGGGGAACACCGGTATTGAACCAGCCGGACCCGCCTCCGTTCCGGAAAGTTCCGCCCTGAAAATTGTTGTAGAAGCCCGAGACGGGTTCGTCGCTGGGCTCACCGACGATGTTGCCGAAGCCCGAGGTGTACATGGGGCCGACGTTGCCGTAACCCGACGTCTCCAGCGGCCCGTCGATGGCGAATCCTGACCCGGTGTTCAGGTCACCGGAGTTGAAGTTCCCGGTGTTTCCGTTCCCGGAATTCCCATCGAACGTGTTGCTGGTGCCGCCGTTGAAGTTTCCGGTGTTCCACTGTCCGGCATTCCCCATGCCGGTGTTGAGCAGGCCCGCGTTCCCCCAGCCGGTATTGGCCGTGCCGCCGTTTCCGGTGCCGAAGTTCCCGAAGCCGCTGTTGCCGAAGCCGATGTTGCCGTAGTTGCTGTTGCCGATCCCGACGGTCTGTAGTGTGCCAAGGTCGGCGGGATCGATATTCTGGCCGGAGTTGAAGAAGCCGAGGTTGCCGTCGCCGGAGTTGAAGAAGCCGACGTTGCCGGTGCCGGAGTTGAACAGCCCGAGGTTGCCGGTGCCGGTGTTGCCGTCGAAGTGGAACTGCCCGGTGGCCTGATCGTAGTAGGCGCCGCCAAAACCGATCAGATTCTCCCCGGACAACCCGAAGCCGACGTTGTTGGTGCCGGTGTTGCCGAAGCCGAGGTTGTTGGTGCCGGTGTTGCCGATGCCCCGATTGAGGTCGCCGGTGTTGCCCAGGCCGACATTGTTGTGGCCGTCCGAGGCGAGCAAGGGCTCGCCCATGGTGCTGGGACCGCTGTTGCCGAAGCCGATATTCCCGGAGCCGTGATTGCCGGAGCCGATGTTCCAGGCGCCGATGTTGCCGTTGCCGAAGTTCTGGATACCGATGTTGCCGCCACCGGTGTTGCCACTGCCGAGGTTACCAAAGCCGTTGTTGCCGGCACCGGTTCCGGCGGGGCCTCCGTCCCCTACCAGAACGTCGGCGTCGGTGGTGTTGCCGGCACCGATATTGCCGCCACCGGTATTCCCTGCCCCGTAGTCGGGAGCCGCCGAAGCAGCCGCGCCCGCAGGCGCCCCACCACCGAACAGCCCCCCGATCACTGGCAGCCCCTGCAACACCTGCTGCCAGGAAGACAGTTGCGCGGCCGCGGCCTCAGCGCCACCGTGATAGCCGACCATCGCCGCGACATCGGCGGCCCAGAACTCCTCGTAAATGCCCTCGGCCGCGGCGATCAGGGGCCCGTTGAGACCCAGGAAGTTCGAGCGCACCAGGTGCGCGAATGCGTTGCGGTTCGCGGCGATCGCGTCGGGGTGCACCATGGCGGCCTTGGCCGTTTCGAAGGCGCCGGTCACCGTATTGGCCTGACTCGACGCCCCTAGGGCGCGCGTGGACGCGGCCTCCAGGAACGCTGCGTAGGGGGCTGCGGCGTTGGCCATGGCGGTGGCCGCCGTGCCCTGCCAGGCCTGACCGGTCAACCCGGACGTCACCGACGAGAACGAACCGGCCGCGCTACCGAGTTCCTGGGCCAACCTGTTCCAGGCGGCAGCGGCGGCCAACATCGGCCCCGAACCGGCACCCAGCAGCATCCGCAACGAATTGATCTCCGGTGGTAAACCCGCAAAACTCATAACGACTCCTCGGGAACAAACGGCGATTAGCGCCATACTAGCCTCGATTTTTCGCCGGAGGTGTTCGCGGTGGAGCTTTGCGGCAAGATGCGCTGTGAGGTGGTGTCTGCGGTCTCGGGCCGTGTTGGGGTGGTCCCGTGTCGCCGGGTGGTGCGGGCTTTGCCAGGCCAGTGGGTCTTTCGTGATCGATGGGTCAGGCGGGCTGTGTGTCAGTCGAAGGCGGTGCGGATGTTTTGCCAGGCGGTGGCGATCTGGGTGGCCCAGCGCCAGGTGGCGTCGATGCGTAGC
>NZ_JBKECZ010000054.1:0-1914 GCF_047975165.1 Mycobacterium sp. | reverse complement strand
GAGGGGCGCAACACCCACCGGACCCTGCTCCGCCTGGGTGAGGTGACCGCGTTGCGAGCCTCGGGTGAGCTGGAACGGATCATCGCCGCCCTGGAGAACCACCTGCAACGGGACCAAGTGGCAGTGGCTTCGATGTCGGCTGAGGACACTCGGGTGGTGGGGTCGGTCGCTGGGGTGGCGGCGGTGTGGGCACGCCTCGGGCTCGATGTGTGGTTCGCCAAACAGGGCGCCGATCGCGGTGCGGAGGTGCTGTCGGAGGCGGTGTTCGCGATGGTGGCCAACCGGCTGATCGACCCGTGCTCGAAGCGACGCCTGCTCGAATGGGTCGACCGGGACATCGCCATGCCCGAGGGGTGGACTCCGCCCTCGCTGGACCAGTACTACCGGGCTCTCGACGCCGTCGCCGCCGGCAAGGCGGCCACGGAGATCGAGTTGTATGCCCGGCTGTGTGACCTCACCAACATGGACCTTTCCATGGTGTGCTACGACTTGACCTCCACCTATTTCGAGGGCGACCCTCGCCCGACTGGCCGGTTCCCGTCCAAGGCGTTCGGCTACTCGAGAGACAAGCGCAGCGATCGGCCCCAGGTCGTGATCGGCCTGTTGTGCACCGGGGACGGGATCCCGATCGCTCATCACGTGTTCGCTGGGAGCACCGCGGATGTGTCGACCCTGCCCGGTGTGTTGGCTGACCTGGCTGAGCGGTTCAGCGTCACCAACATCTGTGTCGTCGCGGACCGGGGACTCATCTCCGCCGCCAACATCGACGACGTCGACGCCCGCGGGTTCGATCACATCGTGGCCACCCGCCTGCACCGCGACGCCGCCTGTGCTGGAGCCCTCACCCTCGCCGAGGACGAGGCGACGGAGTGGGTTGAGGTCGCGGCGGCGAACAGCCGAGCAGCCGAGGTCACCCTGGCTGATGGGACCAGAGCCGTGGTGGTGGAATCCGATGAACGGCATCGCCGTGACACCGCCCGCACCGCTGAGTTAGTGGCCCGATGTGAGACCCAGTTGTTGGCCTTGGAGGACCGGGTCCGAGCCGGGCGGCTCAAGAACCCGGCAGCGATCGGGCGGGCCGCCCAGAAGATCCTCGGTTCCTCCGGGGTGGCTGGCCTGTTCGAAATCGAGATCAGCGAGGGCCGGTTCCTCTACCACTACAACGACCCCGCACACGACTACGAGCAACAACTCGCCGGGCGTTACGTGCTGACCACCAACCTCACCACCGCCCAGGCATCCACGGCCAGGATCGTGACTGCTTACCGGCAGTTGCTGGCGGTCGAAAACCGGTTCCGGACCCTGAAAGACCTCCTTCACCTGCGACCGGTCCGCCACTGGACCGAACAACGAGTCAAGGGCCACATCGCCATCTGCGTCTACGCCGCCGTGGTCGAAACCCTCATCGGCAAAGCAATCACCGCCGCCGGGATCACCGATCCCGACATCGACGACCAACACCTCTCCGCCCAACGGGCGCTACGAGAACTGGGCCGCGTCCGACACGTCCAGATCACCGCCGGGGGCCGACAGATCGGGCTCATCACCCGCCGCAGCACCCTCCAAGCCCAGATCCTCGCCGCCCTCAAGGTCGACACACGAGGCTGGGACACCGCCGAAGTCGCCTGACCCCCTGACCAGGCAAAACGCAGAAACGTAGGGGAAACACTCCTCGACCACGCCCCGCTGACCAGGACTTACGCGACACCCCCGCCAAACTCGGGCCAGCCGGTCGAGGAGCCGGTTGGGGGCCACCACGGCCACGCTGGCGGTTCGCTCCCGCAGCGCCGCCACCTCGGCCACCACGGTGGCGTCGAGATCGGTGTCACCGTCCACGGCTAGGACCAGGGGCGGGTCGCCTCCGGGCCGGACCGAACGGGCCGGGGTGACCCCGGGGGCCGCCTCGGGCATAAG
>NZ_JBKECZ010000053.1:0-3382 GCF_047975165.1 Mycobacterium sp. | reverse complement strand
TCGTTGATGCTCGCTGCGCTTGAGGCCGATGTTCTGGTACCGACGATAAACGCTGATAGCGGATAGGGCACCGATGACAGGAACAGCCTCAGGCGATGTCACGCGACCGCAGTTGGTGATCTTCGACCTCGACGGCACCCTGACAGATTCGGCGGAGGGGATCGTCTCCAGCTTCGTCCACGCATTGAAATACGTCGGTGCCGAATTGCCTGCGGGTGATCTAACACCGCAAATCGTTGGCCCCCCAATGGATGCGACTTTGCGAGCGATGGAACTGGGCGATCGTGCCGAGGACGCACTGGCTGCTTACCGGGCTGACTACAGCACTCGCGGCTGGGCATTGAACAGACTCTATGACGGGGTTGCGCAGGTGCTGGCTGATCTACGTGACGCAGGCGTGCGGCTCGCGGTGGCTACGTCGAAGCAGGAGCCGACCGCACGACAAATTCTGGAGCACTTCGGCTTGGACCAGTTTTTTGAGGTGATCGTGGGTGCGACACCTGATGGCTCACGCGGCAGCAAGGTCGAGGTTCTGGGTTGCGCGCTGGAGCAATTGCAGCCGCTTCCAGCACGGGTACTCATGGTCGGCGACCGTCGCCACGATGTAGACGGTGCTGCCGCCCACGGGATCAGCACAGTGGTGGTTGGCTGGGGCTATGGTCACGCAGACTTCGCCGATGGTTATCACGTCGCTGACCTGACACACGCGAAGACGATCGATGAGTTGCGGACGACGCTGGGCCTGTAAGCGCCGCTGCCGCAGCATCTCCCCTACCCCTCGACCGCCTCCTCCTCCCAGTAGGGCGCCCCCATCGAGCGCACTGGCCGGTACCCGCGCTTACGGGCCGTGGCCACGGCCCGCCGGGTCAGGGTGAGGTGAATCGCCCTGGGTTTCCCGGAGGCTCGGGTTATGGGATTTCGACCAGGGTTTGGTCGCTCCTTTGGGCATCGTAGATTGTGGCTTCGAACTCTGCCGGGGGTAGGCCGTCGAGGGTCAAGTCCACGGACGTGGTGTATGACGTCGTCGTGTGATTCTTCGTGTTGATGGTTCAGGCGGTCAGTGCCGCTGGAGTGGCCTGCTGTTCGGTCGGTGAGTTCTGCTCTGCTCGGGATTTACTGAGGACGTCGAGGCCGAGGTAACGCCTTGATTCGGCCCATTCGTCGTGTTGTTCGGCCAGCACCGCGCCCACGAGAGGGATCATGGCGTTGCGGTCGGGAAAGATGCCGACGACGTCGGTGCGGCGGCGAATCTCCTTGTTCAGCCGTTCCTGGGGGTTGTTCGACCAGATCTGGCGCCAGATCTGCTTGGGGAACGCGGTGAACGCCAGCAGGTCCGCCCGGGCGGCTTCGAGGTGATCAGCGACTTTGGGCAGCTTGTCGGCCAGCGCGTCGATGATCCGATCATATTGCGCAGCAACCGATTGCGTGTCGGGTTGGTCGTAGACCGAGTGCAGCAGGGTGCGCACCCATGGCCACGACGCCTTGGGGGTGATCGCCATCAGGTTGGTCGTGTAATGCGTCCTGCAACGCTGCCAAGCTGCCCCGGGCAAGGTGGCCCCGATCGCGGCCACCAGCCCGGCGTGGGCGTCGCTAGTGACCAGACGCACGCCGGATAAGCCCGCGGGCAGTCAGCGACCGCCAGAACGTCAGCCAGCCGGCGCCGTCCTCGGCGGTGCTGACGTCGATGCCCAGGATCTCGTGGTAGCCCTCGGCGTTGACCCCGGTCGCGATCAGGGCGTGCACGTTGACCACCCGACCCTGCTCGCGGACCTTGAGGACCAGGGCGTCGGCGGCCACGAACGTGTAGGGGCCGGCATCCAACGGGCGGGTCCGAAAGGACTCTACAGCAGTGTCGAGTTCGGTGGCCATCACCGACACCTGCGACTTGGACAAGCTGGTGATGCCCAAAGCTTCGACGAGTTTGTCCATCCTCCGGGTGGACACACCCAGCAGGTAACAGGTGGCCACCACCGTGGTCAGCGCCCGCTCGGCGCGTTTGCGGCGCTCCAGCAGCCAGTCCGGGAAGTAGGACCCCTGCCGCAACTTGGGGATCGCCAGATCCAATGTGCCGGCCCTGGTATCGAATCCGCGGTGTCGGTAGCCGTTGCGCTGGTTGGTCCGCTCACTGCTGCGCTGGCCGTAGCCCGCTCCGCACAAGGCGTCGGCTTCGGCGCCCATCACGGCGTGGATGAATGTGGCCAGCAGTTCACGCAAGACATCGGGGTGGGTGGTGGTGAGTCGTTCGGCCAGCACCATGGGCAGGTCGATATCGTGGGCAGTGGTCATCGCGTTGATTCCTTTGCTCGAGTGACTTTGTACGGTCTCTCGAAGAATCACGCGATGACCTTCAATCATTCGGCTACGACACGCCAGTACCGCAGATCAGGTCCGGGACTCGTACACCACTCTGCTGGACGCAACCTCGTCGAGGTAGCTGTACAGCCGCGCGGTGTTGTGCCAGTGCACCCACCCGAGGGTGGCCAGTTCGACGTCTTCGACGGTCTTCCACGGCCCGGTGCGGAATTTGTCAAGGTGTTTGAGTCCAACGGGTGTTAAGCAGCGATCGGTTGATCCTCCTGGTTGTTCGGCTTGGGCGGGTTGATCGCCGCGGTCTCGGGTAGGTCGATGATCCTGGTTGAGGGGGACCCGTTTGGTGGTCCAGTCGCTATGCGGCTTGGGGTTGGTGGGTCGTGGTCCGCTGTAGGGCGAACTCGGCTGGGCTGAGTACGTGGTGGGCCGAATGCGGTCGGTTGGCGTTGTAGTCGATCCTCCAGTCTTCGGTGATGACCCGGGCTTCGCGCAGCGAATCGAAGCGCCAGGAATTGAGCAACGTGTCGCGCAGTCGGCCGTTGAGCGATTCGATCCAGGCGTTCTGCCACGGCGAGCCGAGATCGATGAACAGTGATCCGGTGCCGTTGAACCGGCACCAGTCGTTGACGGCGTGGGCGACGAACTCCGGGCCGTTGTCGAACCGTAGATAGGTCGGTGCCCCGTGCATCAGGGCCAGGCGGTCGAGGACGTCAACCACGCCGTCGGTGTTGATCGAGCGGTCGACCTCGATCGCCAGGGCCTCGCGGGTGAACTCGTCAATGACGTTGAGCAGCATCACTGTTAGTCCGTCAGCGGTGGTGTCGAACTGGACGTCCATCGCCCAAATCACGTTCGGTCGGATCGGGCACATCGCCCCGACAGCAGTCCCGATGCCGGTCAGCCGTTTCTTCTTACGCCGCTGGGGAAACTCGTAGCCCCTCCTCGCGCCACAGCCGCCGGATGCGCTTGTTGTTGACGACCCAGCCGGCCTTGCAGGCTGCGATCGCGGCTCGTCGCCAGCCCCAACGGGGCCGGTCGGTGGAGAATGTGCGCAGCCAGGCCCGCAACTGCG
>NZ_JBKECZ010000052.1:0-16497 GCF_047975165.1 Mycobacterium sp. | reverse complement strand
TTCCAACGCCTGGTCCTGCACGCCGGCGAACGCGGCTGCACCAAACCCGGCTGCGACACCCCCGCCGCCCACTGCGAAGTCCACCACGTCACCGGCTGGACCAAAACCAGGCGCACCGACATCAACGACCTCACCCTGGCCTGCGGCCCCCACAACCGCCTGGCAGAAAACGGCTGGACCACCCGAAAAAACAGTCGCGGCCACACCGAATGGATCCCACCCCCACACCTCGACACCGGACAACCCCGCGTCAACAACTTCCACCACCCCGAACGACACTTCACCCGCCGGCAAGCCGAGGAAGCAGGGGAAGACGGGGCCCGGGAAGCCGGGAACGCCGGGGAAGACGAGGCCGGCGAAGCCGGGGCCGGAGCCGGGGAAGCCGCGGGGCGCGGGGCGGACGAGGCAGGGGAGAATCGGCACTACCGGCCCGACCGGGCCGAAGCAGAAGATCCCGGCGCGGCGTAGCAGCGCGCGCACCGGCACCCAAACCCTTTACCGCACCTACACGCCCGCCGCAGCGCGCGCACCGGCGCGGCGACCAAAGAACGACCCCTCCCCCAATTGTGTACCGCTCGCGTACCCCTTGCCGTCCTGGGCGATGTTGGATGCGCACGCGCCGGCCGCGTACAGACCGCGCACCCGTGAGCCGTCCTCGCGCAGCACCTCGCCGTCCACCGATACCGTCAGTCCACCGATGGTGAATCCCGAGTACATCGCCCGCCCCAGCGAGAGGTCGAACACCGCCCAGGGGCCCTTATCCTGTGGCGCAAGGCATTCCGGCTGCTTGTGGAAGTCCGGATCCTCGCCTCGGGCCGCGAATTCGTTATAGCGATCCAGCGTCGCGGCAAGGTTGCCCGCAGGGATGCCCAGTGCTTGCTCCATCTCGGCGATGGTCTCGTATCCGTCCAGGAATCGGATCAGCGGCATCGCCGGCATCTGCATGTGTGCCTCGTCGACGACCAGATACGCCGTCTGCTCCGACTGCTCCAGCACGAACGCGGAGGTCCGCGAATGGTAGGAGTCTTCGGCGACGAACCGCCGGCCGTCCTTGTTGACTATCACACCGGTCAGCAGAATCTCCGGCGGATAGGCCGCCGCGGTGATGAACACCTCGTCCATGTGCTTGGTCGCCCCGCCCGCGGAGACGCCCAGCCGGATGCCCAGTCCGTCGTCGTTGGGATTGGCCAGGATGAACGGTGCCGTCAGGGCGGGGGATCCTTCACGTCGAGGCGGGCCGAGCACTGGGGTGTGCTCGGCAACCATATCCGAGTTCATCGCGAAACCCCCGGCGGCGATGATGACGGCCTTGGCCCGTACAGCACCCGTCTCGCTGAAGCGCTTCCACTTCACCCCGGCCACCGCACCATCGTCGTCGATGATCAGATTGGTCGCACCGGTCTCGAAAAGGGTTCGCACACCCAATTCGCCTGCCCGCTTGACCAGCAGGTCGATTACCATCGCCGCGCCGCCCAACTCGCCGGGCACCGGCACGGAGTGCCCCCGCGGCGCCGGCGCGGCCCGCTCGCAGAACGGCCACACCTTCTCGTTTCCGGTGTAACTGAGACCCTCGGTGCCCGGGGGCACAACCACCTTGCCCGGGTAGTAGCTGCGCTCGAACTGAAAGCCGAGTCCCTCAAGCCAGTTGAAATGCTCGACGCTGCCCTCACAGTAGGCGCGGATCTTGTCCAGCTCGGGTTCCCGCGACATTGCGACCAGGTATGCATACATCGCCTCCGGCGAATCGGATTTCCCCACCGCCTGCTGGACCGCCGTTCCGCCGCCGAGGTAGAAATGTCCGCCGGCCATTGAGGTGGTCCCGCCGGCCGCGACCGCCTTCTCGAGCACCAGAACCCGGGCTCCGGCAGCTGCGGCCGACACCGCCGCACAGCCCCCGGCGATGCCGAATCCGATGACCAGGACGTCGACCTCGTCCGACCACGAGTCGATCGTGTTCGCATTGATGGTGGCCGGGACCGAGGTGTTCACCGGCGCCACTCTAGAGGTTCCGTCCACCAGCCGATGCGGCGGTCGCCGCGGCTGACGAAGAACCGTCAGCTCGCGTCCGCCCCGAGATCCTGGCCGGCCTGCGCGGAAGCTGCCTGCCAAGACACCGCCGCCGGGAAGTCGCCCCATTTGCTGTTGAAGATCCCGATGATGTTCCCCGCTTCGCCGGCAGAAGTCAGGTACACCGGTCCACCGGAATCTCCCTGCTGAGTCTGGACACCGTTGGACATGGTGAACCAGCCGTTGTTGACGCTCTCCACCGTGCCGCAGGTTTCACCGGTGGTCACGCCGAAATGGCAGACCGGCTGGCCGGGGGCGGCGCTCACGGAGAGATTCGACACCAGACCCCGTCCCCCGGGCAGGATGTTGCTCACGGTGACGTCCCTATCCAGGGCGATCACCTCGTAGTCGTCTATTGGCTGGTCGGTCGCCACCGTCGAGCCGGTCGGCGTATTGTTCCGCGACGCGACCACATGGCCGATCGCATTGTTGTTGCTGTCGTATACCGCTCCCCCGCCCCGGCAGTGTCCCGCGCTGTATGCCAGGCGTCGACCGACGTCGACGAATCCCAGGGTGCACACGCGGTTGTCCTGGCGGATCTCCATACCCGGGAACACCAGCGGCGGGTCGGCTTCGGCGGTCACCGGGAAGAATCCGGAGGTGACCGCCGCAAGCACTACCGCCGCCAGGATCAGCGATGCCGTCCACGCGGTCGATGCCAGGCGGCGCATTTTCGGCTCCGATCGTCTGGGGTCTGGAGGATCGAGTCTGGGGGCTGGAGTCTGGCACCCAAACTCGACACTAAGACATCGCGGAAAACGTCGCAGGCGTTACCGAGACGTGATCAGAGGGTTATTTCCGGTGCTCGGGCAGCCGGGGCAGCCGGGGGCGGCGGGCATGGTGCGGCAGCCACCCGGGCGGTCCGAAGACGTAGCCGAGCCGATCGCGCAACCGCGTCGCCGATCGCCAGTCGGCGACGATCGCCACGTATTCGCGGGTCTGCAGCGTCCAGATGTTGAACGTGTCGACCTGTTTGGTCAACCCGTAGTGCGGGCGGAACAGCTCCCGCTGGAAGCTGCCGAACATGCGGTCCCACAGGATGAGAATCCCGCCGTAATTCCTGTCCAGGTAGAGCCGGTCCATGCCGTGGTGGACCCGGTGATGCGAGGGTGTGTTGAAGACGAACTCGAACCAACGTGGCAGTTTTCCGACGCGCTCGGTGTGCACCCAGAACTGATAGATCAGATTCAGCGACCAGCTGAAGAACACCATCCACGGCGGCAGGCCCAGTAGTGGCAGCGGAACCCACATCAGGATCTCCCCGCTGTTGTTCCACTTCTGGCGCAGCGCCGTGGCGAAGTTGAAGTACTGGCTCGAATGATGCGCCTGATGGGTGGCCCAGATAAGCCGGACGCGGTGTGCGAGGCGGTGATAGGCGTAGAAGAGCAGGTCGACACCCAGGATCGCGACCACCCAGGTGTACCACCGGGCCTCAGGCAGATGCCACGGCGCGGCGTAGGCGAATATCGCGGTGTATCCCAGCAGTGCCAGAGCTTTCCAGCCGGCAGTGGTTGCTATCGAAACCAACCCCATCGACATGCTCGCCACGGAATCGCGGACGAGAAAGGCGCCCGGCAAAGCCCGGGACGATGTGTGTTCAGAGAGCGTGTGTTCAGAGAGTGTGTGTTCTGCTTCGGCCCCGGTCGCACTGCGGGCCTCTACCTTCTCGAGCTTGCGCGCCGCCGACCATTCCAGCGTCAGCAGCACCAGGAAGAACGGGATCGCGAACAACACCGGATCCCGCATCGGGGCCGGCAGCGCTGAGAAAACGCCGGTCAAACTAGAAATAGCCACCTTCGGAGCCCAAGTGCACAGAACAGTACGTGTTACAGGCGATCGCTGCGAACAGGGCTGCGCCGTCCAATGTCAGCGCGGGGTTTTGGTTCTTCACGTCGGTGACGACCTGCAGCCCGGTTTCGCCGTTGTTCATCAACCCGCACACGGCGTGGGCGGACGCAATGGCCTGCCCGGGATCGGGGACGGTGATGCCCGCTGTGGCCAATTCGGACAGGAACATCGAATCCTCGTCCGGGTCGCTGTGCGCGGGCGCCGCCAGGACTATCGCCGTGACGAGGCCGACGAGCACGGATGTCACTCTCACCAGCAGCCCCCTACTGCCCCTCGGGCAAGACGACTTTGAGTTTGTCCTTCGAGACGTGCACGGCGTGGATGCCGGGCTTCTTCGACAACTCCTCCAACAGGCCGTCCAATCCTGCCTTGTCGACGTTCCAATGCTGTACCGACTCCGGTTCCTTCTGCAGCTTGGCGATGACGGCGTCGAGCTTGACCGGCTCCACCGGGCGCTTGCTGCCCGGGCCGTCCTTGCCGTCCTTGCCGCCGCCAGCCCTGGCCCGGGCGCCGCTGCCGCTCAGAACCTGGGCACCGGCGGTGCCCAGGACGCCGCCGGTCATCGCGCCCAACGCCATCTGATTGACCAGGTTCGCCGGAACCCCGGCCGCGGGGGCCGCGAACATACTGCTGGCCGGGCCCATGCTGGACACCATTCGCACCGCCGGGGTCGCCGAGGCCCAACTCGGCGGTACCGACAGCTTGCCGATCACATTGGCCTCACCGGCGCCCGCCGACACAGTGCTGGTGGTCATGCTCGGCAGACCGGCATTGGGCACCATACCCAGCCCGGCCCCCAACGACGACTTCGGGATGTTCTCAATCGGGGGCTTCCAGAACACCTTGAACTCGGTCATACCGAGGTTCGGTCCGCTCATCCCGTCGTTGAACACAGTGCTGAACCGGCCGGAGTCGGCGACGATCCCGAAGGCGTTCTCCCAGGTCTCGGCGGCCAGCGGCGTCCCGGTCAGAACATTGAGCAACTCCCCCATACTGTCCATGTAGTTGGTGGACGCCTCACCGAGTGCCGTAAGTACTTCGCTGACCGCGTCGAACGGGAACGGCAGTGCGGCCGCGCTCGCGGCGGCGCTCGCCACCGTGGTGGTAGCCGCGGTGCCGGCGGAGGAAACGCCGGCCTGCGCGGCTGCGGCGGCTTGGTTGGCCAGGCCGGCGGGGTTGGCGACTTGCGGCGGGTCGGCGAACGGTGTCAGCTGCGAGGCTGCCGCCGACGCAGCGGCGTAGCCGAACATCGCGGCGGTGTCCTGCGCCCACATCTCGGCGTACTGTGCTTCCAGCATCGCGATGGCGCCGGTGTTCTGCCCGAAGATGTTCGTCGCCACCAGTAGCGCGACCTCGCTGCGGTTGACCGCGATCTGCGGCGGCGGCACCACCGCCGCAAATGCTGCCTCGTAGGCGCCGGCCGCGGCCTTCGCCTGATCGCCGGCCAGCTTGGCCTGCGCCGCGGTGGCCGACATCCACGTCACGTAGGGCGCTGCCGCGGCGGCCATCGCCGCGGCCGACGGGCCGGTCCAGGTTTCGGCGGCCAGGCCCTCGACGATCGAACCGTAGCTGGCCGCGGTGGATTGCAGTTCGGCGGCCAGCGCATCCCAGGCCGTAGCCGCGGCGATCATCGGACCGGCACCCGGTCCGGCATACATCAAGGCGGAGGTGATCTCCGGTGGTCGCTCCCCGAAACTCATCGGCCCCGCCTTCTTGCCCCGCACAACATTCTCGGCAACCCCGTTCAGTCTGCCGGTATCACGATGATGGTCGCGCTGGTCGCGACGTCTTCGGCCGCGTCGGCCCCGGAAACAGCACCCGTTTTCGCCCCGGCCGCGCCGCTGCCGACGGTGCGTACGGTGGCCCCGGCCAGGGCACGGCCGGCCAGGCTCGCCATGGCCATCTCGCCGAACAGGCCACCCTCGGCGGCAGCCGGGGCGGCCGCGAGAGCCTCCGGGGTAGCAGCCGGCAGCACCGAGGTCAACGAACGCAGAACGGGAGCGGCCTGCACCCATCCCTGCGGCACCGACAGGGAACCGACCAGCGTGGACTGCCCGATCGACCCGGCCGGCGTCACCGTCGCGACGTAGCCGCCGCGCAGCGGCGCAAGTGCCGCGGCACCAGCCTTCCCACTGCCGCTCAGCAGGGCGGCAACACCCGGGCTGTTCTGCGAGAGACCGAGGATCTGCAGTGCGTACAGCCACCAGCCGCCGCCCAGGACGTACGGGATGATCGGACTGTAGGCGCCGGTCACGGCGGCGAAAATGGGCCGGACCGTCACGACGAACGGGTTGATGGCATCGATGATCGTGGCCGCGGGGGTGGCCGCGGCCGGGGCGGCGGGAGCGGTGGCAGCCGTCGCCAAATTCTGCAGCATCGTTGGGAACAGGTTCATCAGCTGCGACAGCTGCATTTGGATGTCCGACGCGGCCGCGCTGCCGGCGGCTTGGGCGACCGCCGTCGATTGACCGGCCAGTCCCGCCGGGTTGGTGGTTTCCGGGGGTGCCGCGAACGGTGTCAGCACCGAGGCGGCCGCCGATGCCGCCGCGTAGGCGTACATCGCGGCCGAGTCCTGGGCCCAGAACTCCGCGTACTCGGCTTCTGTCATCGCGATTGCCGCGGTGTTCTGTCCGAAAAGATTCGTGGCGATCAGGGTCAGCAGCTGGGCGCGATTGAGCTCGATCGCCGGGGGCGGCACCGTCGAGACGAACGCGGCCTCGTAGGCTCCGGCAGCGAGCTTGGCCTGCAGGGCCGCCTGTTCGGCTTGGGTGGCGGTCAGGGTCATCCACGAAATGTACGGCGCCACGGCGGTTGTCATTGCGGTAGCGGCCGGGCCATACCAGGTGCCGATGGTCATCCCGTCGATCGCCGAGTGGTAGGCGGCCGCGCTGGAATGCAATTCGGCGGCAAGGGCGTCCCAGGCCGCCGCGGCAGCCAACATCGAAGCCGACCCCGCGCCGGTGTACATCCGCCCGGAGTTGATTTCCGGCGGTAGCGCCCCGAAGTCCATCCAGTTCCCCTCGGTTGCTCGTCGCAGCCATAGTAGCCACGGCACGGGAGTTCCGCCGATAGACCGGCCGACGTCATAGGGCACTCACCAAAAACCCAAATCTCGCGCTGCGCTCGGGCGCCTCCCCGGCGGCTGCCGGCCGTTTCCAGCGGGGCGAGTGCTCAGTCCGACTTCTTCTCGGCCACCGCCGCCCTGAGCCCCTCGGCGAGGTCGTCACGCGTCAGCTCCCGGAACCGGCTCAGCTGGGCCTCACTGAACTCGCCGAGCTCGCTGTTCAACACGGCGTCCAGATCCTCGTCGTCGAGCCGGAAGCTGCGGTGATCGCGTGCCTTCTCCACCACGTTGCGCACGAAGCCGGCGTTGCCGAGCATGTCGATGCCGCGGATCAGGTCGCCGTCCTCGGAATACGATTCGTCGAGGTAGAACTTGGTGTAGGAGGGCAGCAGCACGGCGGCCTCGTCATCGTGGATGATGTCTTCGTTTTCCCGGCCCATCAGTCCGGTCAGCGCGATCAGTTCGTCCGGTGTGTAGCTGTAGAACTCGATGACGGTGGAAAAGCGTCGGCGCAGGCCCTGATTCACCTCGAGCATCTTCTCCATGGCCTTGGCATAGCCGGCGCCGAACACCACGAGCTCGTCGCGATGGTTCTCCATGTACAGCAGCAGGGTGTTGATGATCGCGTTGCCGTACGGGTCGCCCTGGGAATAGCCCTTTTCGTGCAGGGTGTGCATTTCGTCGAAGAACACCGCGCCGCCCAGCGCGGCTTCGAGCATCTCTTCGGTGTTCTTCTCGGCATCGGCCATGTAGCGGCCGAGAAGTTTGGTGCGGCTGGTCTCGACCACCATCGGCTTGCGCAACACCGTCAATCCGCACAGCTGTTTGCTGAACGCGCGAGCCACCGATGTCTTTCCGGTGCCGGGCGGCCCCAGCAGCAAGGTGTGACGTGACGTCACGGGAACGGGGAGCCCCATCTTTGCGCGCGCCAGGTTCACCTTCGTCGTCGACTTGATGAGCTTGATTTCCTTCTTGGCCTGCTCCATTCCGAGCATCTTGTTGAGCTCGGCGTCGCCTTCGGCCAGATACTTGGCGGCATCCTCCGCATGGCGGGCGGCCTCGGCCTGTGCCCGCGACGGCGCGCTCTCCGGATCCCAGGGGTCGGTGCGCGCCTCGATCGTTTCCGGGTCGGTCAGGACCAGCCGGAAGTTGGGATTGTCCAGCGCCTCGCGGGCCGGGGTGAACTTGGCGTCCCGGGAGTACACGCGGCGCAGCAGCTCAACGGCCTCTTCCTCCCGGCCGACGTGGCGCATGCACATGCCCTGGGTGTACAGGGCGATATTGGCGGCGCCGGGAACCCGGTCCCCCTCGATGGCGTCCTGCCCGCGGCGATAGGCCTCCTCGAAGACGCCGAGCGAGGCCAGCGCCGTGGTCGCCATCGCGGCTCCAGCCGCCTTCAGCTCGGGGTGTCGCCACGGGGTGCCCTCGGGGAACTGGGCAAGAACGTCCGGCCACCGCTTGGTGCGGAAGTACAGCACGCCACGTACGTACCTGACCAACTCCGTATCGAAGGGGTGTCGAGGTTCGGTGGAATCGAGCAGCTTGGCGGCCTCGTCGTAGCGCTTGTTCTCCGCGAGCACCGCTGCGTATACGCAGGCCAGGGCGTCGACACTGGTTACAGCCAACCGGAGGAACAATCCGTCGGAAACCTCGGGGCGAAACTGCAAGTCGGTAACCCCGAGACGGCGGGTCTCCCAGCCGAAGGTCCGTACCGCCGCCCATGCGCCGGCGAGTACCTCGATACTCTGCTCCCCGGCGTATATCCGTGCCAGCCAGGCATCGCACATCGCGGGGTCCAGCTTGGTGGCGGTGGTGAACATCTGCGTAGCCACCTGCGGGTTATGGCTGGGTTGCAGTCCGTTGACCGAGATCCCCGACGCCAGGAGGCCCGCGACCATGGCGTTCCTGGCATCGTCGGCGGTCGACTGCGCGCGAGTCATTGCTGTGCAGAGCTCGTCGCGGGTTCCACTTCGTGGCTGAGGTGGTGACTGAGGTGGTCGTTCAGGTGCAACTCGAGTTCGTCGTGTTCGGCGCCGTGGTCGGCCAATTCGCGGCTCGGTACGACCAGTTGCGGTCTGCTGGCAGGAGCGGCCATGCTGGCACGCACGGCCGCCAACTGGCGACCGGTCAGCCGGTTGAGTCCAGCGGTCAACGCCTTGGGCAGTCGCGCTTCGCTGTGATAGCGCACCCAGGCGGACGCCCGGCGTCGGCCTGCCACGGTCGTCAATCGCACGGTAACCACAGTAGTGCCAACCTCCGGTGCGTCGGCGAGCCACACGTCGCTCAGCGTCTGCGAGTTGATGTCGGCCGGCGTCACCCAGAAACTTGTCACATACCCGGTGGAGTGCTTCAGGTACCGCCAACCCGGGCGACTCCACGTCGGTTCCAGGTCCGCCAGGATCTCGCCGTCCAATGCGTCGATCTCGTCGGCGGTCAGCGGGTGGGCGGTGCAACCGTGCCCGTCCAGGTCCTGAACCAATCGCTCGGCGGCTGCCACCAGGGTGGATGCCAACGAATCGCGGCACAGGACGGCATCCACATTGCGTTGCGGGTTCATTCGCAGCACCAACCAGGTGCGACGGCGGTCGGGAGTGTGTCGATCAGCGGTGTCGGCGCCGGGCCCCCAGCCTTCCGGGCTCCATTCGGCCAGCGAGGCAGAAGCCTTGGCTTCTTCCACCGCACCGTGCTCCTCAACCGAGACGATGTCGATCGCGTCGAGGTGGACGTCGAATTGACGCAACCCGTCGGCGACCACCGCCACCGGCAGCACCGCCGGCGTTCCCGATCGGTGACGATGCCGGCCGGGATGGTCGCCCCCACCGGCTTCGACCTGGATCGCGGCGACCAAGCGTCCGCCGTACTCGCGCACCCCCACGGTGTCCCGGCCGAACCGGCGGGTGAAGTCGGTCGCCGGCGTGCATCCGGCGCCCAGGGCCGTTCCCGGGTTGGTCGACCAATCCTGCAGCCAGGCAATCAGTGCGGAGACGACCGTGATCCCGCGGTAGGTGACGAGCGACAACAGGGCTATCAGGCTCGCAATGCCGACACCGACCCACCAGGCCACCCGGTTTTCACCCTGCCAGGAATCGGGGGCGTGACCGGCGAGCACCAGGGTGACCACGTCGACCACGAATACCGTGGTCAGCCGCGGCCAGGACAACGACAATCCGAACCTGTGCTGGGCCTTCATCGTTGCTTTCGCGATCGCCGCATCAACGTCGTCGTACCGAACACCGCACCGCCTATCAGTAGTGCCGCAGTCAAGCCCCCGGTGGCCACCCACACGGGCACCATGTCCCGCTCGGCGGGCGGCTCCGGCAGCGGCAGTGGCACCGAATGCTGCCTGGGCGCATGCGGAGGCCCCTTGGGGACATCCCACGTCAATGCCGCGACTGGGTCGATCAAACCGTATCCGACCTGGTTGTCCACCCCGCGGGCGGGAGGTCTGGCCGTGTGCAGCAGGCGCTGCATGACCTGATACGACGAGAGTTCGGGGAATTTCGCCCGGACGAGTGCCGCGACACCGGAAACGATCGCGGTCGCGAAACTGGTGCCCGCCGGTGCCAGCAAACTGTTGTCAGGGCCGTCGATGGCGTTGATCAAGCCGTCGTCACGCGGCGAGAGTCCCACGACATCGGTTCCGGGCGCCGCTATCGACACCCACGGCCCGGCGATGCTCATCTTGGACATCGGCTGCCCCTGACTGTCGACGGCGCCGACGGTGAGGACGTAGTCGCTGAACCATGAGGGTGTCACGACCGTGATGACGTTGTTCCAGCCGCGCGGGTCGTTGGGCGTCAGGGCATCGTAGCCGGGGTTCTGCTTGCAGTCTCTGTTGGTGCTGTCGCCCGCTGCCGCGACGATCAGCGCATTCTTGTCGACGGCGGCGTAGTACACCGCGGCCCCGAGGGTTTTCTGGTCGATGACATTGCGGGCGCTCATGCAGGTCACCAACGAAATGTTGATCACCGAAGCACCCATGTCGGCCGCGTGCACGATAGCCCGGGCCATCGTCTGGACGTTGTCGATCTTGGCCGCGGTCTGCGGGTCCTCGTCACCGGTGTAGGAATCCTTCAGCCCGAACGCACGGCTTTGCTGCCGGATCGAGATCACCTCGACCTCGGGGGCGATCCCGCTGTAGGCGTCCGGCGGCTGCGCAGGGCGCGGCGGAGGTGGCGGGGGCGAAGGGGGCGGCAGCGTTGGCTCGGGGCCGGCCGTGTCCGACGGTGCGCGCGGGTGCGTGTAGTCGACCGGCGTCACCTTCCCGCCGCCGGAATAGGCGGGAACCGTAATCGTTCCGCCGCCGTGATTGGCCGACGGCGCTTCCGCGGGGAAATCGCCCTCCGGCGGGGGCGGCGGCGGGGGCGGGGGCGGCGGTGGACCCGGAGGGGCCTCCTCCCCCTCCTCCGGCGGTGGCGGAGCCGGGACGACGGTCACCGTGGGGCCGGGGACCGGCGACAGGGTGATCGTCTCCGGCGGTGGCGGCTCCTCGGTGGTGGGGACGGTGACGGGCCGGCGGGGCGTTGCGGGCGGGGCCAGTGCCCCGTCGGCCGGTGCCGCTGCGATCATCGAGGCGACCAGGGTGCCGTGGGCGTCGCAATCGGCAAGTCCGTCGCCGTCCATCACGTAATCGCCGCCGGCGATCAGGCGCGGAAGTCGCGGGTGCGGAGTCACGCCGGTGTCGATGACGGCGACCTTGACGCCTTCGCCGCGGCCGAACTGCCACGCGTCCTTGATGTTCAGCATCGTCATGTAGCTCGGCGGCACGCGGAAGTTCGTGCCGGGTATCACCCCGACCTCGGTGCAGTAGGCATTCTGTTTCATCGGTGCGGCCGGGCCCGGCGGGCCGTCGGGCGGCACCGCCGCCGGATCTATCGTCGGTGGCGAGATCGCCAGGGCAGGCGGCATCCCGGCCAATGCGCCGCCGACAAGCACCACCGCGGCAACCGTGGCGGGCATGGCCGTGCCCGCCACACGACCGTGCCGCTTGTGGTGACTACCGGTAACGGATCGCTGCATAGATGTTCATCAACCAGAATGCCAGCGGGAAGATCGGCAGGAGACACAGGTACTCGAACCACTCGACGAGCTTGCGGAACAGCGGGCTGTAGATCGTGTTGGGAACGATCGCCGCAGCCGCCAGGCCGGCAGTCGGGAGCGCGACCAGGATTGCGGCCGCGACCGACACCGCCAGCGGAGATGCCAGCACCACCGCGTAGCGCACGGCTATCGCGGCCACGATGCTGACCGCGGTCCCGGCCAGGGTGATGGCCTGCCAGCGGTCGACATAGGAGCGGCCGCGCAGCAGCAGAAACCCGGTGATGAACGCCGCAAGGAGCAACGGCAGCCAGCGGTCATTCGTGCGCGGGTCGCACAATGCCGTCACCGACACGATCATCAGCACACCCAGTCCCACGAGCAGTCCGCTCAGGAACGACCGTGCGCGTTCGGCTTGCAGCAGGACGTCGCGGACCGAAGCCGGGCCTTCCAGGGTTGCCGGGCCGCCCTCGGTGCGGACCACCGTGGTGGGCAGGTCGGGCCGGGCCTCGAATACCCAGCGGCTGGTGGCGGACGGGAACACCGGCAGTCGGATGCCGGAGAACCGTCGGCACAGCGAGGGCCCGGCGTGGTACAGGATGACGCAGACCAGCACCAGGCAGCACAACAGGGTCACCGCGCTGGTGGCCGCAACCATCCGGAGCAGGCTCGCGGCCATCGTCAGACCCGCGACAGTCACGACCGCGGTGTAAACCCCCAGATGACGACCGGTGAACCGCAACGCAAGCGTGGTGGCGACCGTCAGCACCCCGAAGCCCAGCAGCGCTTGCGGAGACCCGACCGGACCCGGCGGCGCAGCGGCGGCTGCCACGGTCAGCGGGGTGATTCCACCCATCAATAAGATGTCCGCCACCCGGCGATCGGCATCGGTCGCGGCCCGGATCAGCAGCAAAACGGCCACCACCAGGACCAGCACCGCGACGATCGAGGAGAAGATCGTCGTCAGCCAGGTGTTGTGGTGCCAGCGCCACCAGCCGAGCACCGCCGACGCCAGGAACACTCCGATAGCCACCATGGCCGCGCCGACCTGAACGGCCACGACCGGGTCGATCGAGGTGAACCGCTTGCGCAGGTCCGCCGAGATGGCCGTCGAGATGTGCTCGATGACCTGTGATCGGTGTTCGGTGTCCGGGATGAACCGGATCCACAGCCGGTCGCCGTCGAACACGTCGTGCTCGCTCAACGACTGCGCGGCCCGCAGCGGGGTGCCGTCCACCAGGCACAACGCCCAGCGGCCACGGCCGGTGGCCTCCAGGGCCGGCTCTCCGAGCTCCCGGAGCCGGCCGTTGATCACTTTCAGCAGGGGGTCCGTCATCACCGAGACCGGGGCATTTGCGTCGAGCAGCATGCCGATCTGGATGCCCTCGCCTGCCATGACTCCGACGACGACAGCCCGAGAGGCCGAAACGCCCTCGACGTCTGCCTGTGGTGCGTCTGCTACTGCGGTCATCGTCGTGTGCTCCCTGTTGCCATTACATCCCTGTTGCCGCTACATCCCCGTTGCCGTTGCGCCGCGTCCGGCGCTGCGAGCCGAAAATCGGTCTTCAGTTTTCCAGCCCGCCCCGCGGCAGTATGCCGGGGTGGCATCTTGCTCGCATATTATGTTTGAAAATATTGTCAGACTGCATGTTTCGTAACAGTACTGTTAAGACCTGTTAAGACTTGTCAAGACCTGTTGAGCCCGCCTAGACCCTGTTGTGCGACTTCCAGTCCCCGTAGGGCAGGGTGTCCAGGACTGTCTTCACGCCGACCTGCACCAGCTGCGGGGTCGCTGGACAGATGGCCAGCCACGCTTCACCCGCTCCGGCGGTTCGCGCCTGCTGGTAGAGGGCGATCCGCCCACCCGAGCCGTCCTTCAGGGAAAGTACCGATGAACTGGGCCCCTTCGCGTCGTCCCGGTACTGGCGGGCGTACACCGCGACCTCGGCCGCCGGATCGGACAAGGCCTGTCCGAGCGCGGCCACCGTGGAGGCGCTGATACCCAGGCGCCGCAGATCTCCCCCGGAGAAAACGTTGAAGTCGGTTTCCTGCCAGGACTTGGTGGCCTCGAGCATTTCTTCCAGCGGAACGTTGACCGCGTTGATCGCCGCCGGGTCGGCGTGGTGGATCGACTCGAGACCGTCGAGAACCAGGGCGGCGATCGAGGCGCTGTCGGAGACGGTGACGTCGTCGACGGTGATGTCGTTGCCGACCCGGACCGCAGAAACCCAATGCCCAGCGCGGCGGGCCAGCACCACCCGGAATTCGTTGTCGGGGATATCCCGGGAACCGGGCTTTTGCTTGTCGTCCTCGACGATGCCGTAGAGCAGTTTGCCGCGGGACAGCAGTGAGACGACCTCGAGGTCCGGGGCGGCCAGCACCCTCATCCGGGCGGCGACGCTCTCGTTGACGGTGTCGCCGACGACGATGCCCTGCTCGCGCATGACCGCCATCCCCGGGTGATCATTGAGCCATTGGTTGTTGTCGGTGGATACATACGGCCGGCATCGCAGTTCCGGCGCAACGTGGCGGATGTCCAGCAGTGCCTGAAGCATCCAGAAGCCATCGACGTTGACGGTGATGTCGGTGCGCGTGCCCTGTTGGTCCATACCTGCCCTGCCTCTGCCTCAGCGGTCCTGGCTCGTTGTTGTTCGGTGTCCAACCGGATGCGGGGCGCGGCAGCACATCGTCGGGATATGCTGCCGCGCCCGCAGTCTCGGCTGTCAGGCCCAGCTGGAGCCGACGGCGTTGTCGGTCTGCGCCATGTTGTTGCCGGCGTTCTGGATCTTCATGCCGTGGGTGTTGGCCTGCTCGTAGATCACCTGGAAGTTCCGACCCAGCTGGGTGATGAACTCCTGGCAGGCGATCGAACCGGCGCCGCCCCAGAAGTCACCGGCAGCAAGCACATCGCGAACGATGGCCTGGTGCTCGGCCTCCAGGGAAGCGGCCTGGGCGCGGATGGTGGCGCCGTGGGCGTCCACATCGCCGAACTGGTAATTGATGGTCATGGTCGTTCTCCTAACTCGAGTGCGCGGGTAGGTGACTAGCTGCCGAGGATCGTCTGCGACGCCTGCTCTTGCTGCTCGTAGTTGTTGGCGTCACGGACGAGTCCGTCACGAACCCCGTGCAGCATGTTCACGATGTTGCGGAAAGCCTGGTTCATCTGAACCATCGTGTTCATCGAGGTGGCCTCGGCCAGACCGCGCCAGCCGGCGCCCGAGATGCTCTGCGAGGAAGCCATCATCCGACGAGCCTCGTCCTCAACCGTCTGGGCGTGAACTTCGAAACGGCCCGCCATGTCCCGCATAGCGTGCGGGTCAGTCAAAAAGCGTGTTGCCATGTTGCTTGTCTCCTTTTGCTTTTGTGGATGTGTTACTTGGAATTTTCAACCAGTTTGATTGATGTGACCGACCGGCTTCGGATACTCCGAAACCGTCAATCACCCGTAGCCATCGACAGTCTTGACCCTTTCTCTCATCCGGCTGCCGGCGAATGCGGGACCACGCTGGCACCGCGTGGCATCTCGAAACGAGGTTCTGCGTTTTCCGCTTCCCACTGTTTCCACTCAGCCCACTCATCCCACTCGTCGTTACCGGGTTCGATCGGTTCCGGATCGACCGCACCAGGCACCACGACGACGTCCTCGACACCTTCCTCAGACTCCTTCGACCAGTGGTCGTAGTCGTCCGGCGGAACGGCCGTACCCCAGCTCAGCGGAACCGATAGCCCGCAAAGCACGCCTGACTCGCCCCGCTTTGCCGCCACCGAGTCGGGTGGCAGTGGCGGACCAAGAGGCAGAAGCACGGTGCCCCCCTTCCAATGTCGATGCCGATACTTCCTTACCCGATGGCGAGGTCCTCGCCAACGAGTCACCGTAATACTAGGGCAATCCGGCGCCGGATGCCTCAAAAATCACAAATTAGTGACAGATTGCGAGCCGCGCAGCCGCGATGACGCAGGCAGCCAACCGAACAAACGGCCCCCGCGCCAACTCCATCGCGGACTTGGCGCAGGTCAAAGCCCCGGTGAACCCTGAGACCACCTCGGGCCTGGCTGGAGGCCGGAGCCTGGGGGCCGGAGGCCGGGGGCTGGAGGCCGGAGGCTGGAGGCCGGAGGCTGGGGGCTGGAGGCTGGGGGCCGGGAGCTGGGCGGTCGTCGACCCCGGCGCAGACGGATCACCAGCGGTGACTACTTCCAACCGATGGCGCCGCCGATGCGTAGCTATTGCACCTAGCCGATGCCGATCCTGGGGATCACGCTCGGGCGGTTCGGCGTCACATGCGGACTAGCGCCACCGCGCCCCAACGGGCCCCCGGGCATCCCCGCACCCGCACCACCGCCACCCATCGGCATCGGCATCGGCATCGGCATCATCCGCCCACCCATACCCGCCATGGCCCCCATCGCCGCCGCCTCAGCGGGTATCGCCGCACCCAAGCCCCGCATCGCCGAGGTCGCCATCCCCTTGGGCACCGAACCCT
>NZ_JBKECZ010000051.1:0-6959 GCF_047975165.1 Mycobacterium sp. | reverse complement strand
TGCCCGCCGACGCGCCGCGGGCCGACCAGTCCGGCGGCGATGGGGCACGCGGCGCCGAGCCCGGGCCAGCCGCGGCGGCGGCTGCTGCTGGTGACGACGCTGAGATCGACACCGGCCGAACCGATTCCGCGGAGGCGATCACCGCGGCCGGCGAGAACAGCGCAGGCCTGCGGGTCTACGGCGACTCGCGTACGGCACCGGAGCCGCCCGCGCCG
This sequence comes from Mycobacterium sp., assembly GCF_047975165.1. Classification (GTDB taxonomy): domain Bacteria; phylum Actinomycetota; class Actinomycetes; order Mycobacteriales; family Mycobacteriaceae; genus Mycobacterium. Next base: position 6,744 of record NZ_JBKECZ010000051.1, on the reverse strand, counting down.
CCTATCGGCAGGCCGGTCATGAGGTCGTGATCAAGCCCAAACCGCTGCGTCCGGCCGTGCCCGGCGGGTTCACCCTCGACGATTTCACCATTGACGAGCCCGCCGGCACGGTCACCTGCCCGGCCGGGCACACCCGGGCGATGAGCCCGAAACGAACGGTCACCTTCGGCAGGCTGTACGCGGACTGCCCGCTGCGGGCCCGGTGCACCACCGCCGCCGACGGCAGGTCGATGAGCATCCACCCGCACGAGCAGCTGCTGCGCGCCGCCCGCGCCCAGGCCCGCACCCCAGAATTCAAGGCCGACTACCCCACCCGATCGAGCGTGGAGCGGATCATCGCCTGGGTCGCCACCCACCGCGGGCGCCGCGTCACACTGCGCTACCTCGGCGTCGCCAAAAACCATGCCTGGCTGCGCAACCGGGCCGCCGCGATCAACCTACGCACCCTCGTCAACGCCGGCCTCACCCGCAACCACGGAGCCTGGGCCCTGGCCTGACCACCCGCGCCGCAACGGCACTTGATTCAAGGCCTCGGGCCACGCCCAAACTTGGTATCGGCGGGAAGAACGACCACGTTGTCGACCAATCAGGTCTGACCTACTGCCGAAGAAACGGCCTCGTCGGCGTTCTTCCCGCCCCCGCCAGGCCTCCTTGTTCAGAGGCCTCCTAGATTTACCCGGGACACGGGACAGGATTTCCTACGGAGGTGGCATGCGCGCTGCACGGGTGACCCGATTGGACGGTCCGGACGCGATCGAGCTGGCAGATATCGATGAGCCCGCCGGCGACGGCGTGGTGGTCGATGTGCACGCCGCCGGGGTGGCCTTCCCCGACGCGCTGCTGACTCGCGGCCTCTACCAGTACCGGCCCGAGCTGCCGTTCGTGCTCGGGGCCGAGGTCGCCGGGGTCGTCCGCTCCGCCCCCGACGGCGCTCACGTGCGCCCGGGCGATCGGGTGCTGGGCCTGACCATGTTGAGCGGAGCCATGGCCGAGGTCGCGGTGCTGGCCCCCGGCCAGGTGTTCCGGCTGCCGGACAACATCGGCTTCGAGGCCGGCGCCGGCGTGCTGTTCAACGACCTGACGGTGTATTTCGCACTTCGCGTCCGCGGCCGGCTACAGGCGGGCGAGACGGTGCTGGTGCACGGCGCTGCCGGCGGCATCGGGACCTCGGCGCTGCGGCTGGCCCCGGCGCTGGGGGCCGCCCGGGTGATCGCTGTGGTCAGCTCCCCGGAGAAGGGCGAGATCGCCACGGCCGCCGGGGCGACCGACGTCGTGCTGGCCGACGGCTTCAAGGATGCGGTCAAGGAGCTGACCGAGGGCCGCGGCGTCGACATCGTGGTGGACCCCGTCGGTGGAGACCGGTTCACCGATTCGCTGCGCTCGCTGGCCCCGGCCGGACGGCTGCTGGTCATCGGATTCACCGGCGGTGAGATTCCGACGGTCAAGGTGAATCGGCTGCTGCTGAACAATATTGAGGTGGTCGGGGTCGGCTGGGGCGCCTGGGCGGGACGCCACCCGGGATCGCTGGAAGAGCAGTGGTCCGCCCTGGAGCAGTTGTTCGCCTCGGGCAAACTCGCTCCGCCAGAACCCGATGTCTTCCCGCTCGAGGAAGCCGCCGCCGCCGTCGCATCGCTGGAGAACCGGACCGCGAAGGGGAAAGTCGTGGTGCGGGTGCGCTAGGAGCGCGGGTCGGCAACGCTTTTGGCTGAGGCGAGGCGGGGCGGGGCGGGGCGGGGCGGGGCGGGGAGCAGCGGAGCAGTTGCGTTCATTCTGCGCGCAGGGCGCTGATCGTCGGCGTGTCGCCGCCGTGAGCGCAGGGTCAACGGGGGTGGCTGGGCCACTGACGCAACCACCCCCGTTGACTCTGCGCCGGTGGCGCAAAAGTGCGAGTGGAGGGCGCCCTCAGCGCAGGATCAACGGGCAAGGTACCCGCCCGCCGGCACACTTGAGCGCGATCAAAAGAAAAAGTAATGTTACTTTTAGTTTTTCCGCGGAAATCCTGTGCCGAACCGGAAGGCAACCATGGAATCGTTCATCCACCTGCGCAAGGGCAAGACGCCGCGGCGAGTGCACGCCGACCTCGACGGGCTCAAAGACGACGAGCTGGGCCGGGGCGGCTTCGCCGGACGCACCGCGAACATGTACCGCCGCAACGACCCCACCGCCTACCGGGCCGTCGGCCCGCTGCGCCCCGTCGATGTGCTGGCCGACCAGCTCAAACCAGCTGACGCCACCGACGCCGACGGTGCGCCGCTGCTGATGTTCAGCAACGCCGACTGCCGGATACTGCTCAGCCGCCGCACCGAGGAGATGCCGCACTACATCCGCTACGTCGACGGCGACCTGCTGTGTTTCGTGCACCACGGCGCCGGCCTGCTGGAAACCGAGTTCGGGCCGCTGCGCTACCGCCGGGGCGACTGGGTCTACATCCCCACGGCCTGCACCTGGCGCCAGCTGCCCGATGAGCAGACCACCCTGCTGATGATCGAGGCCACCGACGAGTTCCGCGCCCCTCCCCCGGGCCTGCTCGGCCGGCACTTCCCGTTCGACCCGGCGCAGGCGACCATCCCGGAGCCCGAACCCGTGACCGCAGACACCCGTGAGGAGTACCAAGTCCGGCTGATCCACCGGGATTCCGGGCAGGGTGAGCTGACGACGCTGTACTACCGGCACAACCCGCTGGACGTCGAAGGCTGGCGCGGCGACAACTTCGCGTTCACCTTCAACATCGCCGACTACAACGTCCTCACCTCCGACAGCGTGCACCTGCCGCCGACGGTGCACCTGTTCATGCAGGCCACCGGCGTCTATGTGATGAACTTCCTGCCCAAACCCGCCGAAGGGGTGGCCGGCACCGAACGCACGCCCTGGTATCACCGCAACGTCGACTACGACGAGATCGCCTTCTTCCACGGCGGTTCGCTCTACGGGATCCCGATGCCTCCCGGCCTGATCTCCCACGCGCCGCAGGGGGTCCACCACGGCGCACCGGAGAAGGCGCGGGAACGGGCGCGGCGAAAATTCGACGAATATTCCCGGGTGGACTGGCAGGTCATCGCCGTCGACACCCGCGCCCGGCTGACGCCGTCGGCCGAGATACTGGCACACGACCTGGGACAGCACGCATGACGACAAGCGCGAAACACGACTACGACCGGATCCCCTATCTCGTTGCGTTCCAGAATAATTCCGGTGTTCGGGACGTCTACGGCGGCCTGGCCGAGATCACCGTACTGGAGAGCTTCCTGCTCAAACCGAAGGACAAGCCCTCCGACACGGTGCTGGTATTCATGCACCCGATAGGCGGCGGCGCCTACCTGCCGATGACCACCGCACTCGCCCGCGCCGGCCATCACGTCATCTACTGCAACAGCCGGTTCCGCGGCACCGACTCGGCGCTGCTGATGGAGAAGGTGGTCGAGGACCTCGGCGAATGCGTCAAAGACGCCAGGAACCGGCTGGGCTACCGCAAGGTGGTGCTGGCCGGCTGGAGCGGCGGCGGCTCGCTGTCGATGTTCTACCAGCAGCAGGCCCAGCACGCGACCATCACCTCCAGCCCGTCCGGCGACGGCCCCGACCTGACCCGCCTCGAGCTGCCCCCGGCCGACGGCATCATGCTGCTGGCCGCGCACATCAGCCGGCACGGCACCCTGACCGAGTGGCTGGACGCGTCCATCCTGGACGAATCCGACCCCACCCACCGTGACCCCGAACTCGACCTCTACAACCCCGACAACCCGAACCAGCCGCCCTACAGCCAAGAGTTCCTGGCCCGCTACCGGCAGGCGCAGATCGACCGCAACCGGCGAATCACCGCCTGGGTCAAGGACAAGCTCGCCGAGTTGCGCGCGGCCGGGCGCCCCAACGACGAGTTCGGCTTCGTGGTGCACGGCACCATGGCCGACCCGCGCTGGCTGGACCCGGCCGTGGATCCCAACGAGCGCACCCCCGGCACCTGCTACCTCGGCGATCCGCAGGAGGTGAACATGAGCGCGGTAGGGCTGGCCCGGTTTTCGACGCTGCGCGGCTGGCTATCGCAGTGGAGCTACGACGACGCCCGCGGCGACGGCGTGGCCTGCGGGAAGGACCTTGCGATACCCGCGCTGGTGATCGGTAACCTGGGCGACGATGCATGCACACCCAGCCACACCCGGCGGCTGTTCGAGGCCATCGGGCACCCGGACAAGGAGATGCACGAAATCCCCGGTGCCACACATTATTACGCAGGCCCCGACCAGCGCGACAAACTCCGCCAAGCCGTGGGCATCGTCACCGACTGGCTGTCCCGGCACGGCTTCGCGGAGGCCTGAGTGAACGGCCCGCTGGACGGCATCCGGGTGCTCGAACTCGGTACCTTGATCGCGGGCCCGTTCGCCGGCCGGCTGCTCGGCGACATGGGCGCCGACGTCATCAAGATCGAACCGCCCGGGGCGCCGGACCCGCTGCGCACCTGGGGGCAGGCCGAGGCCGACGGCCACCGGGTGTTCTGGACGGTGCATGCCCGCAACAAACGGGCGGTCACCCTGGACCTGCGCAAACCACAAGGCCGCGACCTGTTCCTGGAGCTGGTCGCAAAGTCCGACATCATCGTGGAGAACTTCCGCCCCGGCACCCTGGAGAAGTGGAACCTGGGCTATGACGTTCTGCGCGACCGCAATCCGGGCATCATCCTGGTCCGGGTATCGGGCTTCGGGCAGACCGGCCCCGACGCGCACAAGCCCGGCTATGCCTCGGTCGCCGAAGCGGCCAGCGGGCTGCGCCACCTCAACGGCTTTCCGGGTGGGCCGCCGCCCCGGCTTGCGCTGTCGCTGGGCGACACCCTGGCCGGTATGTTCGGCGCCCAGGGGGCGCTGGCCGCTCTGCACCGGCGCAACGTCACCGGCACCGGCCAGGTGGTCGACGTCGCGCTGACCGAATCGTGTCTGGCCGTCCAGGAATCCACCATCCCGGACTACGACCTGGCCGGCGTGGTTCGCGGGCCGTCGGGCACCCGGCTGGAGGGCATCGCACCGTCGAACATCTACCGCAGCGCGGACGGCTCCTGGGTGGTGATAGCGGCCAATCAGGACACCGTCTTCGCCCGGCTGTGCACGGCGATGGGACGCCCCGAGCTGGTCGCCGACCCCCGCTTCGCCGATCACAGCGCCCGCGGCCGCAACCAGGACGAGCTGGATGAGATCATCGGCGCCTGGGCGGCGCAGCGCGCACCCGGCGACATCATCGAAACCCTCTCCGCCGCAGGGGTAATCGCCGGGCCGATCAACACCGTCGCCGAAGTGGTCGATGATCCGCAGCTGCGGTCCCGCGGCATGCTGGTACCGCACTACGACGAGCGAGTCGAACGCGACGTCCTGGGGCCCGGGATCGTCCCGGTGCTCTCGCAGACCCCGGGGCGGGTTCGCAACGCCGGTCCGGCACGTCCCGGGCAGCACAACGACGACATCTACACCGGGCTGCTGGGCAAGACCCCCGCCGAGCTCGCCGAGCTGCACGCGCAGGAGGTGCTGTGACCGCCGGGAAAGTCACCATCCGCGAGGTGTCGCTGCGCGACGGCCTGCAGATAGAGAAGCCGATCCCGTTGTCGGCCAAGCTGGAACTGCTGGCCGCGGTGGCAGCCACCGGGGTGCGCGAGGTCGAGGCCACCGCCTTCGTGTCCCCCACCAAGGTGCCCTCGATGGCCGATGCGGCTGAGCTGGCAGCCGAGCTGCACAACTTCGCCGACATCGAGTTCTCCGCGCTGGTCGCCAGCCCCAACGGCGCCAACCGCGCGATCGCCGCCGGATTTCGATCGCTGGAATACGTGGTGGCCGCCGACGACACGTTCAGCCTGAAGAACGTCGGGCGCACCAGCGCCGAGGCCGTCGGCCACATCCGCGAGATAGTCGAGATCGCCCAGACCGCCGCCGGCACCAGCGCCGCCGGCGCCGCCGGCGCTCCCGTCAGCGTCGAAGTAATCGTCGCGACCGCATGGGATTCCCCGTTCGAAGGCCCCACCCCGGCGCAGCGGGTGCTCGACATCGCCGCGGCCGCACGCGAACAGGGCGCCCACCGGTTCTGCATCGCCGACACCATCGGCACCGCCACCCCCGGCCGGGTCACCTCGCTTATCGCCCAGCTACGTCCCGTCATCGGCGACCTGCCGCTGGGCTGTCACTTCCACAACACCCGCGGCAGCGGGCTGGCCAGCTCCTATGCGGCCGTCACCGCCGGCGTCACCCGGCTGGACGCCTCGGCGGGCGGGCTGGGCGGATGCCCGTTCGCACCCGGCGCCACCGGCAACATCGCCACCGAGGACCTGGTATACCTGTTGGCCGACAGCGGCTTCGAGGTCGACGTGGACCTGCACGCCGCGATCGCCGCCGCACAGGTCGCGAAATCGGCTGTGGGCCATGATCTGCCGAGCGCACTGCTGCGCGCCGGCGACCGGATCCGCAGCTGATGCCCACCGAACTGGTGACCGCCAAAGGCCGGCAGACCCGCCACGCCATCGAGCTGGCCGCACGCAAACTATTCGCCGAACGTGGATTTCACGCAACGACACTGGCCGACATCACCTCGGCCGCCGGAAAATCACCCGCGGTGTTCTACCGCTACTTCACCGACAAGGAAGATCTGCTGGCCGCGCTGGCGGAGTCCTTCCTGCACGACGTCGTAGAACCATCCGGGTCCAGCGTGCAGCTGCCGGAATCTCCCCCACAACCGGGAGGCGTCCCCGCCGACGCCGACGAGTTCTTCACCTCGGTG
>NZ_JBKECZ010000050.1:0-21860 GCF_047975165.1 Mycobacterium sp. | reverse complement strand
CTTGCTTCGTAGTTGAACGACAAGGTCGCCGGCAGCCCATCGGCCACCGGTGCGACGGCCACCACCGCTCGGGTAACCAGCCAACTGACCGCGGCCAGCACCAGCGCGGCAGCCGCGAGCACCAGTTCGACGACGGCACGGGCGATCACAGCTGCGACTCCAGGTCGTCGAGGCCGGGATCCTCGTCGGCCGCCGACGGGACGAAGGGACCCATCCGCTGCTCGATCAACGGAGTCAGCACGTCCCGCATGTGACGATGCTTGCGCGCCCAGGCCTGCGCGGTACGGCTGCCGGTCAGCCTCAGACCGATGCCGTACCGGCCCCTCGGCACCCCGACGATTTCACCGAGGGCCCGCGCCGACTGCCACTTGGCCAGGGGTTTGCCGGACTTCACCGAATTCTCCGGCTCCGGGAATACCTTCACGATCTCCGACAGCCGGATCGTCTCGGTGCCCTGGCGCAGGGCATCCTCGGTCAGCTCGACCGAGGTGTGGATTCGCGCCGCGTGGACCTGCAGCGCGACGAACGCCGACACCACCACCATGAAGATCCCGGGCACCGCCAGCGAAATCGGCGCGTGGCCGGACCATTGGATGTAGATCAGCGACAGCGCCGACAGCGGACCGGCCAGTACCCAATACCAACTCGCACCCGGTTCGTAGAACAACGGTGTCTCAATGGGTTGCTCCGCTGTCATGTGAGCCTCACCTCGCGATTTAGACTCTGCATCTCAGGAAAGCCACCTTGCGGCCTCGGCAGCCCAATAGGTCAGGACGAAATCGGCGCCGGCACGCCGGATGCCGGTCAGCGACTCCAGCACCGCCGCCCGTTCGTCGATCCAGCCGTTGGCCGCGGCCGCACGAATCATCGCGTATTCCCCCGAGACCTGGTATGCGGCCACCGGAACACGCGCCGCCGCGGCCACGGCGGCGACGATATCCAGATATCCCATCGCCGGCTTGACCATCACCATGTCGGCACCCTCATCGAGGTCCAACGCGATCTCGCGCAGCGCCTCCCGCGCATTGCCCGGCTCCTGCTGATAGGTGCGCCGGTCACCGGACAGACTCGAGCCGACCGCGTCGCGAAACGGGCCGTAGAAGGCCGACGCGTATTTGGCGGCATAGGCAAGGATCGCCACGTTGGCATGGCCGGCGGCGTCCAGGCCGTCGCGGATCGCAGCCACCTGGCCGTCCATCATTCCGCTGGGCCCCACCACGTGCGCACCGGATTCCGCCTGGGCAACCGCCAGTTCGGTGTAGCGGGCCAGCGTGGCGTCGTTGTCCACGCGTCCTCGTTCGTCCAGAACGCCGCAGTGCCCGTGCACGGTGAACTCGTCCAGGCAGGTGTCGGCCATCAACACCGTCGCCGCCCCGAGGTCCTTCGCCAGGTCGCGCAGGGCCCGGTTGAGGATGCCGTCGTAGTCGGCGCCGGCCGACCCGAGCATGTCCTTGTCCTGCTCGCGCGGCACCCCGAACAACATCAGCCCGCCCACACCGGCCGCGACGGCGTCGGCGGCTGCGCCGCGAAGGGAATCCCGGGTGTGCTGAACCACGCCGGGCATGGACGCGATCGGCCGGGGTTGGTCGATGCCGTCTGCCACGAACATCGGCAACACCAAGTGCCGCGGCTGCACAGACGTTTCCGCCACCAGACGGCGCAGCGCCGGGGTGGATCGCAACCGGCGTGGACGCTGCCGAGGAAAACCCACGGCCACTAGCGCCGGCGGCTCTTCTTGCGGGGCGGCGGCAGCGCCCCTTCGGCTCGCAGCCGGGCGGCATGCTCGGCCAGCGCGTCGACCAGCGGACCAACGGCGGCGGTCTCCGGCTGTACGTCCACCCGGAGTCCGAACTCGGCCGCGGTTTCGGCGGTCTTCGGGCCGATACAGGCGATGATGGTCCGCGCATGCGGCTTGCCGGCGATACCGACCAGGTTCCGCACCGTCGAGCTCGAGGTGAAGCACACCGCGTCGAACCCGCCCGTCTTGATCATCTCCCGGGTGGCCGCCGGCGGGGGGGCAGCCCGGACCGTTCGGTAGGCGGTGACGTCGTCGATCTCCCAACCGCGCTCGCGAAGACCCGCCGCCAGCGTCTCGGTGGCGATATCGGCCCGCGGCAGCAGCACCCGGTTGACCGGATCGAAAACGCTGTCGTAGGGCGGGAATTCTTCCAGCAGCCCGATCGACGACTGTTCCCCGGCCGGGACCAGGTCGGGGCTGACTCCGAACGCATAGACCCGTTCGGCCGTCGCCTCGCCGACACAGGCGATCTTCACCCCGGAGAAGGCGCGTGCGTCCAGGCCGAACTCGCCGAATTTCTCCCACACCGCACGCACCGCGTTGGTGGAGGTGAACACGATCCACTGGAACCGCCCGTCCACCAAGCCCTTGACCGCACGTTCCATCTGCGCCGGGCTGCGCGGAGGTTCCACCGCAATCGTCGGGACCTCGATGGGCAGCGCACCGTAGGAGGTCAGCCGCTCGCTCATCTCGCCGGCCTGGTCCTTGGTGCGCGGGACCAGCACGGTCCAGCCGTAGAGCGCCCTGCTCTCCCACCAGTTCAACTTGGGCCGGTTGGCGACCGTCTTGCCGATGGTCACCACCAGCGGCCCGGCCATCGGGTCGCCGCCGTTGACGTCAGAGACCCGGGCGTCGCCGCCGGCGCCCAGGGATGCCGGGTCGGTCAGCCCCTGCAGCGTGGTCTCAATAGATCGCTGCTGACAGGTGGTGCCCTTGGCGGTCACCACGCAGGGTGTCGCTTCGGCGAGCTCGCAGTCGATCAGGGTGCGGGCCGCCTCGGGCAGGTGCGATGCTGTCGCCTGCAGGATCAGCGGCCCGGGTGCGGCGGCCAGGGCCTCCCAGTCCACGTCGCCGCGGACGTCGGCCACCGTGTGCGAGGACCCCAGCGGCAGTCCCGCATAGGTCGGTACGGCACTGGTGGACGCCAGCCCCGGGATGATCTCGACCTCCAGGTTGCTGCGCGTGACCGCGTTCACCTCGGTGATCACCGCGTCCACCGAAAGCGGGTCGCCGGCCACCAGCCGCAGCACGTCCGCGCCGTTGCGCGCCTCGGCGGTCAGCGTTTTGGCCACTTCGGCGGGATCGCCCAGTGCGGGGCGGATATCCGGTCCGCCGGATACCACCGCCGGCTGGGAATACCGCCCGGTGGCCGGTTGCGGTTCGGCGGGCGCCGGCCCGGACACCGGCGGCAGGTCCCTGCCGATCAGTGCCAGCACCGGCTCGGCCACATCGGGGTCGGCGAAAACCAGGGGGGCATTCGCCAGCGCAGTGGCGGCTCGGGTAGTCAGCAGGCCGGGGTCGCCCGGGCCCGAACCCACGAAAGTGATGCGGCCCGGCCTCGGCTTACGCCCTCGCGTCATCGTTGTCGTTCCCACTTCTCTCACTCAGATGTTTCTCGCACGGGGTCTTCCCGCACTCCCCGCATCAGTTCTCCGGCACCCAGGTCGAACAACTCCCCGGCAACCGAGAGTCCCAGCTCCCGGGCCCGACCGGAGTCGCCGATCCCCGACACGCGGATCACCTCGGATCCGTCGAGCGCCGCAACGCACGCGCGCAACGACAACTCTTCGAAGACACGCCCCTCCTCGTCGATGGACTCGACCACCTCGGCGATCGCTCCCACCGGTGCGGAACAACCCGCCTCCAGTTCGGCGAGCAGTGTTCGCTCCGCGGTGACCGCAGCCCGCGTGTCGGCATCGTCCAACTCCGCCAACACGGCGACCAGTCGGCTGTCGCCGGCGCGGCACTCGACGGCAAGCGCACCCTGTGCAGGCGCTGGCAACATCTGCACCGGCTCCAACGTCTCGGTGACGTCATCGAGACGGCCCAGTCGCGCCAATCCGGCCCGAGCCACCACGACGGCGTCAAGATCACCACTGCTAACCCTGTTCAACCTGGTGTCTAGGTTGCCTCTTAGGGGGCGGATTTCCAAACCAAGACCCAATGCCCTAAGCTGTGCCGCCCGGCGGGGGGAGGAGGTGCCCACCAGCGACCCCACCGGCAGTTCCCCCAGCACCAGCCCGTCCCGGGCAACCACCGCATCGCGGGGATCGTTGCGCAGTGGAACCGCGGCCACGGTGAACCGGGGGTCGTCGGCGGTCGGCAGATCCTTGTAGGAGTGGACGGCCGCATCGACGCGGCCCTCGTCGATCGCCTCCCGCAGCGCGGTCGTGAAGACGCCCACACCCAGCGTTTCGATGGGCGCAGCCGACCGGTCACCCACGGTGCTGATCGTCACCAGCTCGGCGGGGTGACCATTGGCGATCAATGCGTCCCGCACAGTGGCAGCCTGGGTGGTGGCCAGCAGGCTACCCCGAGTTCCTATCCGGATCACAAGCGCCCGTCAGCTACTCGACCGGATGTTTTGCGTCGTCGAAATCGCTTGACACTGCCGGCAATTCGCCTGCGGCGACCGCGTCGACGGCCGTCTGGTCCAGTTCGAACAGTTCGCGCAGCGCCTCGGCGTAACTGTCGCCGCCGGGGGTGCTGGCAAGTTGCTTGATGCGCACAGTGGGAGCGTGCAGCAGTTTGTCGACTACCCGCCGTACCGTCCGGGCGACTTCGGCGCGCTCGGCTCCGGCCAGGCCGGGCAATCGATTGTCCAACCGCAGCAGTTCGGCCTCCACCACATCGGCGGCCCGCCGGCGCAGGGCGGTGACCGTCGGGGTGACCTCGGCGATCCGTTGCCCCGCCAGGTAGTTGGCGACTTCGGCGGCCACGATCAGCCGGGCGCCGTCGACGTCGGCCGCCGCGGCGTGCGCCGACGGTTCGTGCTGTACCCGCTCCACGTCGACTACCAGCACACCGGGCAGACCGGCCACCGCCGGTTCGACGTCGCGCGGCATCCCCAGATCGCAGACGACCAGCGGCCGACCTGCCTCGTCTCGGGGGGCGCCGGCCAGTGCGAGGTGCACATCCGCCAGGGAGACGACCGGGCTGACCGACCCGGTGCAACTGATCATCACGTCTGCCCCGGCCAGCGCGCCGGACAGATCCTCCAGTGCCATCGCCTCGGCCGGAATACCGGCCTGAGCGATCCTGTCGGCAAGCCGCTGCGCCCGCGCCGCCGAGCGGTTCAGCACATGAATCCGGCCGACGCCGGCCCGGGTGAGATGGGCCGCCGCCAGCCCCCCCATCGCCCCGGCGCCGACAATCACCGCGGTCTTGCCTCGCAAGGCTCCCAGCTTGGATTCGGCGATATCGAGGGCGACCGAGACGACCGAGGCTCCCGCCGCGTCGATCGCGGTTTCCGAATGCACCCTCTTGCCGACCGACAGGGCGCGCTGAGCCAAGTCGTGCAGGATTCGCCCCACCGCACTGTTGGCCTCGGCGCAGGCATAGGCCCGCCGCACCTGGCCGAGCACCTGCTGCTCGCCGACAACCGCCGAATCCAGCCCGCTGGCCACCGCGAACAGATGCTCGACCGCGGCCTCGCTGTACCGGACGTAGGCGTGCGTGGTCAGATCGCCCATCGACAGCCCGGAGTGCTCGGCCAGCACCTGGCTGATCACCGACAGGCCCCCGTGAAACGCATCTACTACGGCATAAACCTCGACGCGATTGCAGGTGGACAGTACCATGACCTCGGTGACCAGCGAGGATTGCAGCATTCGGTCGACGATCTTGACCTGATCGGGCTCGTCCATGCTGAGTTGCTCAAGGACGGCGACCGGCGCGCTGCGGTGCGAAACACCGAAGAGCAGGATGCTCACCGCAGCATCACCTGGCCCGCTCCCTTGCAGCGTCGGAAAGTGAACTGCACTACACGCTAGACGGTCGTCAAGCCGGCCACCAAATATTCGGCCGAATCACGATGGACTCGTTACCGGGCCAGGTCAGCGCGTAGCCGCGGTTCGTCAACTTCCCAGTAGCTGTGTTCGCGCCCGTCGAGCAACACCACCGGCAACCGGTCGCCGAACTCGGCCCGCAACCCCGGGTTTCCCGTCGATGCCGCGGCATCGACGTCGACATCGACCAGATCGAAGTCCAGTTCGGCAGCCAATCCGGTCAGCTGGGCGTGGGTTCGCACGCAGAGCGCACATCCGGCGCGGGTCAGCAGTTCGACGCGCCGGCGTCTTTGCGGCTCCATCATGGAAACCAGTGTGACAGTTCCCGCGGCCCGCCCCGGCACATTGCCGATAGGGTTGTCATCGACCGCAACAGGGCCGGCGGCTGACAGCGCGATTCCGGAGGTTTGTGATGACTTCTTCCCAGCCGGGGATCGCAGACGACCGTCCGCAGCCGCTCGTCGACCTGACCGCCGCCGCATTTTTCGATGTGGACAACACGCTGGTGCAAGGCTCCTCGGCGGTGCACTTCGGCCGCGGGCTGGCCGCACGCGACTACTTCACCTACCGGGACGTCATCGGATTCGTTTACGCGCAGGCCAAGTTTCAGTTGCTCGGCACGGAGAACAGCGACGACGTCGCCGCGGGCCGGCGCAAGGCGCTGGCGTTCATCGAGGGCCGCTCGGTCGACGAGTTGGTGCAGCTGGGCGAAGAGATCTACGACGAGTTCATCGCCGACAAGATCTGGCCCGGCACCCGCGAACTCACCCGGATGCACCTCGACGCCGGGCAGCAGGTGTGGCTGATCACCGCCACACCGTACGAGTTGGCGTCGACGATCGCCCGCCGGCTGTGCCTGACCGGCGCCTTGGGAACGGTGGCCGAATCGGTCGACGGCGTCTTCACCGGGAGGCTGGTGGGCGACATCCTGCACGGCCCGGGAAAGGCTCACGCGGTGCGGTCGCTGGCGATCCGGGAGGGTCTGAACCTCAAGCGCTGCACGGCGTACTCGGACAGCTACAACGACCTGCCGATGCTGTCCCTGGTGGGGACGGCGGTCGCGATCAATCCCGACTCCCGCCTTCGCGATATCGCACGGCAACGGGGCTGGGAAATGCGCGACTTCCGGACGGCACGCAAGGCCGCCCGGATCGGGGTCCCGTCGGCCTTGGCGCTGGGGGCCGCCGGCGGCGCGTTGGCGGCGTTGGCCTCCCAGCGCCAACCACGCTGATAAGCTGCGCCGCTGAGCACGTATCACAGCGGAAGGGCAGGCCCATGACAACTCCCGTGGACACCCAGAGCATCGTCGGCAAGCACTATCGGCAGGACGACTACTTCGAAGTCGGACGCGAGAAGATCCGCGAGTTCGCGACCTCGGTCATGGACGACAACCCGGTGCATCGGGACGAGGACGGCGCCGCCGCGGAAGGCTACTCGTCCCTGATTGCGCCGCTGACGTTTCTGGCTATCGCCGGGCGGCGCGTGCAGCTGGAGATCTTCACCAAGTTCAGCATTCCGATCAACATCACCCGGGTGTTGCACCGCGACCAGAAGTTCCGATTCCACCGCCCGATCGCCGTCGGCGACAAACTCTTTTTCGATACCTACCTGGATTCGGTCATCGAGTCGCACGGCACCGTCCTGGCCGAGATCAGAAGCGAAGTCACCGACCAGGCCGGCAACCCGGTGGTGACCAGTGTGGTCACCATGCTCGGCGAAGCCGCCAAGCACGGATCCGACGCCGACGCGGCGGTGGCCGCCATCGCGGCGATCTGAGTGGATCGCGAGTCGTTCGCGAGCGTAACGGGAGTGCGATTTCACGCTCCGGATTTCGCCCTGGCGTTACGCTCGCGAGCAAACGGCAGTCAGGGGCGGCGTCAGCCCAGGAAAACGTTGCGGCGGCCGGCCAGCAGCCGGTACAGGGTCTGCTGAATGGTCTCGCGAACCTGGTCGGTCAGCTCGAAGGTGACCATCGGATCGTCGGCGTCACCGGGCGCGTAGTCGGCGGTGGAGATCGGCTCGCCGAACTCGATACGCCACTTCGACGGCAGCGGCACCAGGCCGGCCGGGCCGGCCAGCGGGAACAGCGGCGTCACCGGGAAGTACGGGACACCGAACAGTCGCGCCAGCAGTTTGACATCGGTGAGCATCGGGTAGATCTCCTCGGACCCGATGATCGAGCACGGCACGATCGGCGCCCGCGCGCGCAGCGCGGCCGACACGAAACCGCCCCGCCCGAATCGCTGCAGCCGGTAGCGGTCCGTGAAGGGCTTGCCCAGCCCCTTGTACCCCTCGGGGAATACCGCGGTGAGTTCGCCGGAGGCCAGCAACCGGTCCGCATCGGCGGTGCAGGCCATGGTGTGTCCCGCCTTGCGGGCCGTCGCGCCCACGACCGGCAGATCGAACACCATGTCGGCCGCCAGTAGGCGCAGGTCCCGTTCCGCCGGCTGGTGGTCATGTACCGCGACCGACAGCATCAGGCCGTCGAACGGCAACACCCCGGCATGATTGGCCACCAGCAAAGCCGCACCTTCGTCGGGGATATTCTCCGCCCCGCTCACTTCGACCCGGAACCAGGAGTTGAAGAAGAATCTCAGCAAAGGCCGGACGATCGCATCGTTGAAATGCGGATCGAATCCGAATTCATCGACGTCGTATTCGCCGACGATCCGCTGTCGCAAGAAGCCCGCCACCGCGGCAACTCGCAGTGCGAGATCACTGGGTTGCGGTTCGGCGGCCGTCGGATCGCCCTGGGTGCGCCGCTGCTCGTCGATTTCGCGAACGACAGCCGCCAGTTCCTCGGCCGATGCCCGGCTGTTCCGGCCCGAGTGCGTCGACGGGTGCTGCCGTGGCTTGTCCGACGGCGAATCCACCGCAGGGCGACGCGCCGCTACACGCGACCGATCACTGTGCAGTGGAATGACATTCGCCTTTTTTTCACCCGCCACGTTATCCGTCCAAGCTTGTCCAAACCTACCTGACCCCGACCCCCGGGGTTGGATTTCGGCGACTCCAGCGCTGCGCTGCGACTACGGTGCGACCTTCCCAGGAGCGTACCCGATCCGGGTCGACAACGGGAGTCAGCCCGCGGCCCCGAACATAGTCGTCGAACGCCTCCGCGGTGGACCACTTGGGCCGATAACCCAGTTCCGAACGCATCCGGGCGGTGTCCATGACCCGGCCGTAGCTCAGGTATTCGAACTGATCGCGGCTGATCTCGTTGTAGCGATTGAGCCGCCGCAACGAGTCCAGCGCCCACACCCCAAAACTCGGTACCGGCAATGGAATTCGTGCCGCGCGACGAATCGCCTGAGAGAGCATGATGACTCCGTCGGCGCCGACGTTGAACGTCCCGGCGACACCGGCCATCGCCGCCCGTTCCAGCGCGCCCAACGCATCCTGCTCGTGCAGCAACTGCAGTCGCGCATCGCGGCCCAGCATCGTCGGCACCAGTGGCCCGGCAAGATACCGCGACAGCGTCGTGTCCATCGCCGGGCCGATCAAGTTGGCCAATCTCAAAATGGTCACCGCAACTTCGGGCCGGCGGCGGCCCAGTCCGCGCAGGTAGCCCTCTATATCGAGACTGTCCTTGGCGAACCCGTCGCGGAACGGCCGGCGGCTGCTGGAGTCCTCGGTGAACACCACCGGATCGCGCGGACTCGAGCCGTACACCTCCGATGTCGACTTCAGCACCACCCGGCGTAGCGACGGCGCTTTCTGGCATGCGGCGAACAACTGTATGGCGCCCATCACGTTGTGTTCCTTCAACGCGGCGCTGCCACTGGGGCGGGGCGCGTACGATGCGGCGGCGGCATGCACCACGGTGTCGACCTCGTGGTTCTGAATCACCTTGGCGATGAATGGGTTGCGGATGTCGGCGCGAACGAATTCGGCTCGCCCCATCCGCCGGCGCATGTCCTTGCTCGGCGCGATCGCGTCCACCGCGATGACCCGGTCGATCTGCGGGTTCTGCACCAGACGCGCGATCAGGTAACCACCCAGGAACCGGCAGGCTCCGGTGACCAAGACGATCTTGGGGCAGCTTCGGTCGCTATTGCCCGAGGCGTCGTTGGGCGAGTCCACTCCGACAGCCTAGCTACGGACACCGGCGGAGGACGTCAAGGGCCGGCAACGGTACGCGCGGACGAAACCTACTTGCCGAGTTTTCTACGCTGCACCCGGGTGCGACGCAGCAGCTTGCGGTGCTTCTTCTTGGACATGCGCTTGCGCCGCTTCTTGATTACTGAACCCATGAACTCCGCTATCTGACCGGTGCCGGCTGTGAATGACTACAAAAGACCCCGACACCTTACCCGGGAGCATGCCCGCAACGCCAAACCGCCTCGGTGGCCGACCTGCGGCCTACCGGCGGGGCCAGTCTCGCTAGCCGGCGTCGAAGTAGGAGGTTTCCAACATCTCGTGGACGGCCTTCGCGTGGACGCGGAAAGACCGGCCGACGCGGACAGCCGGCAACTCGCCGTTGTGCAGCATTCGGTAGACCGTCATCTTGGAAACCCGCATCAACGCTGCCACCTCCGCGACGGTGAGAAACTGCGTCCGGGCCGGTGCGGCATCAGCCGAACCGCCCGAACGCGTCTGCTTACCTGCGGAATTCGGCGTCGATTGCCCTTTGTCAGACGTCATCGCAACCCAATCGTGTCGGGCCCGCGCAGTGCCAATGGCTTCCCCTCCGCTGGCACCAACGCGCGCATACACTGGAGAGAATAGCGGGACTGGTGGGGTTATTGGTACTGATGAGAGATAATCAGTTCAAAATTCCTGAATTATTCCGATGTAATTCTCAGCTGCTCAGAGCGGCATTTCGCAGCCTGAACCGCCGCGTCGACGGCGATCCGGAATCCCCCCTGCTCCAGCGCGCGCAATGCCGCAGCAGTGGTGCCGCCCGGCGAGACGATCGACGCCCGCAACTGGGCGGCCGAGGTATCCACCCGCAACCCCGCGGGCGCCCTGTCGGCGAGTTGTCGCTCGGTGTCCATCCGCTCGAGCAGCATCTCCGCGGACCCCGCCATGGTTTGCGCGGCCAGGTCGGTGGCCACCTGGCGACTGAGCCCCACGCCGACGCCCGCGTCCACCAAGGCCTCGACCAGCAGGAAGAAATACGCGGGTCCCGAGCCCGAAAGCGCTGTGACCGCGTCCAGTTGCCCTTCGGGAACCGTGAGTACGCTGCCGACCGCGCGGAACAGCGCCGAGATCTTCTCAAGGTGTTCCTCGGTGACGAACCGGCCCGCCGCAAGCGCCGTCACACCGGCACCGACCAGCGCTGCCGCGTTGGGCATGGCCCGGACCACCGGCGTACCCGCCGGCAGCCGGGTTTCGAAGGAGCCGACGGTGACGCCCGCCGCCACGGTCACGAATACCTGTTCGACGGCACCGTGGTCGGCACCGGCGACCGCGGCGGACAGATCCTCCACCACGGCCCCGACGTCGTGCGGTTTGACGGCAACCACAACGACCGGCGCGTTCTCCACCGCATCCGCGACCGACGCCGCGACCAGGATCCCGTAGGTGCTCGACAGGTACTTGGCCCTCTCCGGCATCCGTTCGGCCACCACCAGGTCCTTGACCTGTCGCCCGGCCCGCAGCAGTCCCGACAGCAGGGCCTCGCCGATACTGCCGCCGCCGATGATCGCAATTCTCGCCATGGCGCTCAGCATTGCAGACCGCGGGTCGGCGCTACTGGGCAGGCGGCGTCAGCGCGAGCTGGCGCGATTGGACCACGATTCGCCCCGCGGAATCGACGACGGTGTGGTCCTCGTCGAACCAGTCCTGTCCTATCTCGACACACGTGCAGACCACCCGCAGCCAGCCGTCGGCGGGCAGAGCCCGCAGGAACGCGGTGAGCTGCACCGTGGGTGCCCAGCCGGTCCGATCCACGGCAAACGTCACCGGCGCCGACAGATCGCCGCACATCAACGCGAAAAGCGCGTCGGGTGCCATCCCGCGCGGCCGCGCCCACATCTGCAGCACCGGCGGCTTCCCGCCGTTCGCGGGCCCCATGGTCGACAGCACCGGTCGAATGTCACATCCCGCGCCCAGGTGCGCCAGCCCGGCAAGCCGGTGGCCCGCCCCGATCGGCGCAATGTGGTCCGGCGGTTCGGGTGCCATCAGGCCGACGACGGGGTTGGCCGACAGCAACGGTCCCGGCGGCGGAACGGACCCCGATGCCGGCGGGGCGCCGGTTTCCCGGTCGGCGTGAGCGTATCGCTCCGGCTCGCCCAACGTGACGACGGCGTGCACCGCGGTGCGGTCACCTTGGACGAGTTCGACGTCGACCACACCGATGCGGCGACCGCGCTTGCGAATCGCCGTTTCCAGCCGCATCGGACCCGGATCGGGCGCCGACAGGAAGTTCGCGGACACCGCGACCGGCTGCAGCCGGTCGGCCCCGTACGCCGTCCGGGCGGCATTGGCGCACAGCGCAACCATCGCGCCGCCGTGCACCTTGGGACCGATGGCCCACTGCTCACTCAACTCCGCTCGGAAAACCCGGGAAGTCCCGGACACCCCGGACACCCCGGACACCCCGGACACCGAAGCATCCGATCCGACCTCGGTGAGCGCCATTGCGGCGGAGAACAATGCGCCCACGTCAGCGCATCAGGTGAGTTCGGGCGAATTGGAGCGATTCGACGAGCATGGCCTCGCGCTCCGCGGCCGAACGCGCCGCGGAGGTGGACACCTCCAGCACGACGTGGCCGGCGAAGTCGCCGGCGGCCAGCATCTGACAGACCTGCGCGGCGGGTTGATTGCCGCGGCCGGGCACCAGGTGCTCATCGGCGGGCAGGCCGCTGCCGTCGCACAGGTGCAGATGGGCCAGCCCCGAACCCATTCGCTCGGCCATTTCCAGCGAGTCGGCTCCGGCGGTCGAGGTATGGGACAGATCCAGCGTGTAGTGGGCGTGATTGCCGTCCAGCGGGTCGAACGACGGCGCGAACGCCGAGATGGCCGGGCCCGGCCCACCGCCACGCCGGCGTATCCGTTCCCGGGTCTGATCGGCGCCGAACAACCGGTCCGCCCGAAACGGGAACATGTTCTCCACGGCCACCATGACCCCGCTGTTGCGTTCCAGGTCCGACACCTGCTCCCGGAATCCCTCCGCGTAGCGCCGCTGCCAGCGAAAGGGCGGGTGCACGACCACCGTTTGCGCACCCAACTGTTCGGCGGTGCGCACGCTGCGATTCAGCTTGAGAATGGGATTGGCGCCCCACACCCGCTGCGAGATCAACAGGCACGGGGCATGCACCGACAGCACCGGCACCCGATAGCGCGCCGACAGTTCGCCGACAGCATCGGCGTCCTGGCTGACCGACTCGCTCCAGACCATCAGCTCGACCCCGTCGTAGCCGAGCCTGTCCGCGTACTCGAAAGCCGCCTCGGCGCGCAGCGGGTACACCGAAGCCGTGGATAAGCCAACCTTGATTGCCGGGCGCACTGTCTCCTCTGCGGCGCCTAGCCGGTCTGCAACAGGGCCATCGGCCCGAGGGTGATCAGCGCACCCACCGCGACCGCGATCAACGTGCTGGCAATGTCCTCGGTCCGGCGTACGACCCGCACGCCGACCACCAGTCCGAGGATGACCAATACCGAAAGCACCAGCGCAACGATGGGGTTCCATCGCCACAGCTGGTCGAACGCAATGAACAGCCCGGCGCCGAACACGACGGCCAGGATCGACTGCAGCGCGGCCATGATCCCGCGTCCGAGGGCAGCCATCTTTTTCCCGGCACGGCCGCGCGGTTCCTCGCTACCGGATCCGGATTCGTCTTCGCCGCCCTCGCCACTCTCCGATATCTGCTCGGCGGCGCGCCCCCGGGCCACCTCGTCGGCGAGTGACTGCCCGCCGAAGAGGATCCCGTGCGACGGGGCGTCCGCGTCGTCACCGGACCCCCACAGGTCCGAGCCCACCTCCGCCATGTCTTGCGCCGCCAGATTCGCACCGGCGGCCTCGCCGTCCAGGAGGTCGAGGGCAGCGGCGGTGCCGTGCCCGGCCGGATCGGGGCGCACGTCCCCGGCGCCCTGGCGCCGATCGTCGCCGCCGTCCCCCTCCTGACGTGTGGGCCGGGGGTACTCGCTGCGCTCCGGGCCGGCATTGCGCCGCACAACCGGTTCCGACTTCGGCCAGCGCGACTCGGCCCCTTCCCGATAGTCGGGCTTCACCTCAGCCTCGGCCGGAGGATCGGCGGGAGCTTCGGCAGGCGGTTCGGCGGGAGCTTCGGCAGGCGAGGACGATTCCGCCGGCGGCTCGGGTTCGATCGCGCTCGGCTCGGGTGCCGGCTCCCCGGCCGGCTCGGCGGCAGCTGGAACCTCGTCGCCGACCGGCTCGGGCGGCGGGGTCTGTGCCGGAACCTCGCGCGGATGGTCACGAATCACCGGAATCTCACCGGTGAGCTCAGCGACCGTCACCGCGTTGGAATCACCGCGCCGCCGGCGGCGCCGATGGGTGATCGTCGGTTCGCCGGCCGCCCCATTCCTGGCCAGCAGCTCGGCCACCGAAACCTGCTTGGCGCCGTCGACGTCGGAGTGCGGTCCGGTCATGGTTTTCCGCCTCTCGATTTGTCGGGGTTTCCCCGATCATCCGGCTGTTCGTCAGCATCTCCCACCAGCGGGGCGACGAGTGCCGTTCCGTCTGCTTCGCTGTCCAGTTTGCGCAAAATGAGACCCTCCCGCAGCGCCCAGGGACAGATCTCCAGGGTTTCTATCGTCAGTGCCCTCATGCTTGCCTCCGCCACCAGAGCGCCGGCCACGATCTGCGGCGCACGCTCGGCGCTGATTCCTTCCAGTTCGGCCCGGTCAGCGGTGGTCATCCTAGAGATGAAAGATATGAGTTGTCTGAGGCCGTTGGCCGTGAGAATCCGCTTCACCCGCGGGCCGGCGGCCGAGGGCGCTGCACCGGTGAGCCGGGCCAACGACCGGAACGTCTTGGACGTCGCCACCGCCAGGTCAGGTGCGCCGGCCTCCAGCACCGCCGACGCGGCGCCGGCCAGTTCGGCATCCAGCCAGTCTCGCAGCACTGCCACCCGGCGCCGGCCGGGCGGATCGTCGGGCAACCATTCGCGAGTCAGCCTCCCGGCCCCCAACGGCAGCGAGAGCGCGACCTCGGGCTCCTCGTCGACACCGCTGGACACCTCAAGGGAGCCGCCACCGATGTCGAGGTTGATGATGCGGCCCGCGCTCCAGCCGAACCAGCGCCGAACGGCCAGGAAGGTCAGCCGCGACTCGTCGACTCCCTGAAGCACCTGCAATTCGACACCGGCTTCGTCGCGCACCCTGGCCAGCACGGCATCGGAATTCTCCGCGTCACGGACCGCGGATGTCGCGAATGCCATCAACTCCTCGCAGCCGGAACTGACGGCGATCTTGGCGAACTCGTCGACGGTGGATACCAGTTTGTCGGCTCCGCGCTTGGCGAGTTTGCCGGAACTGGCGATGGCCTCGGCCAGGCGCAGTGTCGCCTTGGTCGAACTCATCGGTGTCGGATGCCCACCCCGGTGCGCATCGACCACCAACAGATGCACGGTGTTGCTGCCCACGTCGAGTACACCCAATCGCACGGATTCAAACTAGCCGGGACGACGCGGCTTCCGTCCCGCGACCCGCGTGACCAAGGGTGCGAATTCGCGGCCGGCACCGGCCGGGCACTGGGATCCGAACCCGGCCCGGGCGTGCACTAACGTTGCACCCGTGGCTAACTCGCGGCCAGGGCCTGAGGTCGAATTGGATTTCGCCCGCGAGTGGGTGGAGTTCTACGACCCCGACGATTCCGAGCACCTGATCGCCGCCGACCTCACCTGGCTGCTGTCGAACTGGACGTGTGTGTTCGGCACCCCGGCCTGCCGGGGCACCGTAGCGGACCGCCCCGACGACGGGTGCTGCTCGCATGGCGCGTTCCTGTCCGACGACGACGACCGTGCCCGGCTGGACGACGCGGTCAAAACTCTGACCGGGGACGACTGGCAATTCCGCGAAAAGGGATTGGGCCGCAAGGGATACCTGGTCCTCGACGAGCACGACGGCGAATCGCAGTACCGCACCCGCAGGCACCGGGACGCGTGCGTGTTCCTCAACCGGCCCGGGTTCCCCGGCGGTGCCGGTTGCGCGTTGCACAGCAAGGCACTCAAACTGGGTGTGCCGCCGTTGACGATGAAACCGGACGTGTGCTGGCAGTTGCCGATTCGCCGGAGTCAGGAGTGGGTCACCCGACCCGACGGCACCGAGATCCTCAAGACCTTCATTACCGAGTACGACCGGCGCGGCTGGGGATCGGGCGGGGCCGACCTGCACTGGTACTGCACCGGCGATCCGGCTGCGCATGTCGGCGCGCAGCAGGTATGGCAGAGCCTTGCCGACGAACTCACCGAACTGCTCGGCGAGAAGGCATACGGCGAGTTGGCCGCAATGTGCAAGCGCCGCAATCGATTGGGGCTCATCGCGATGCACCCGGCAACCCGGGCGGCCGAATAGGCTCCGCTAGCCGTCGGCTTCGAGGTAGGCCTGCGCCATCCGCAGAGCGCTGGCATTGAGGTATTCCTCGACGGCCGCCGCCGTGGCGCCCGCGTCCCCGGCCAGCACCGCGTCGGTGATCGCCCGCAGGTCGGCGACCACCGGTTCCGGGTCGCGGTAGGCCGCGGTGAGTTCATGTTCCCGCCCCCCGAAAGCCTGCTCGACCCACCGGTACAGCAGCCGCAGAGCGCGGTTGCCGGTGCTGTGGATCAGCACATGGAAGTAGGCGAGGTCGGCACTCTGCCGGGCCCCGTCGGTGTCGGCGTCGCGAACCGCGGCCAAGGCGGCCCGGAGGTCCGCGGCATCCTCGGGAGTGCGGCGCTGGGCCGCCAGCCGGCCGATCAGCGGGCCCAGCGCCCCCCGGATCTCCAGCAATTCGACGAGGAATTCGGGACCCAGTTTTCGCACCAGAGCCTCCACCACGGCCGGATGGGTGAGCCCTTCGGTGTCGCGGACCACGCTGCCGCTGCCCTGCCTGACCTCGATCAGGCCCATCTGCTGCAGCCGGGCCAGCCCCTGGCGCAGCGAGGTGCGGTTGACGCCGAGTTGCTCGGCGAGTTCGCGCTCCGGCGGCAGGGCCGACCCCGGCGGGTACACCCCGTCGAGGATGGCGTCGGCTATCGAGCCGGCAATTTGTTCATCGACCCGCTGGCGGTCCGGCGGAGGGATGGGCGGTAATTGGTTCATTGGCTCAACCAATATAGTACGGTGACGAGTTGCACACCCCGGACGCCGCGCGCGCGTCGGAATCACCTATTCGCGGAGGCGGCCAGTGGACCACGAGATGAGATCGGCCGTCGCACCGCGCTGGCGCGGGGCGCCCGGACGCCTGGAAGTCTGGTACGCCACCCTGAGCGACCCCGTGACCAAGGCCGGCCTGTGGGTGCACTGCGAGACGGTGGCCCCGACCAGCGGGGCCCCTTACGCGCACGGATGGGCGACCTGGTTCCCGCCCGGGGACCCGCCCCGCACCGAACGTTTCGGCCCCGAACCCGCGGCGCCCGCTACCGGCCCGGCCTGGTTCGGTGCCGCGGGCAATTCGGTCGAACCCGGTCGGCTGACCGGCAGCGCGGGATCGCTGGCCTGGGACCTGTCCTGGACGGACGCCGGGCCTCCCCTATGGACGTTCCCCCGCGTCGCATGGGAACGCGAGTTGCTCCCCGGCGCCCAAGTCGTCGCGGCACCCGCAGCCGACTTCACCGGCACGCTGACGGTCGGCGGCAGCACCGAATCCGTCGACGGGTGGCGGGGCAACCTGGCCCACATCTACGGGCACGGCAACGCCAGGCGCTGGGGCTGGGTCCACGCCGACCTCGGCAACGGCGACGTCCTGGAGGCGGTCACCGCCGTCTCGCACAAGCCGGGCCTGAACAGGTTGGCGCCGCTGGCGTTCATCCGCCTCCGTATCGACGGCAAGGACTGGCCCGCGGGGCCTTTCCCGTCACTGCGGATGCGCACAACGCTCGGCATCCCGCACTGGCAGATCGAAGGCCGCGTCGGCCGCCGCGATGTGCTGATTCGCATCGACCAACCGCCCGACCGCTGCGTGAGCCTGGAATACGTCGATCCCGACGGCGGACGCTGCGTGTGCACCAATACCGAGCAGGCCGACGTCCACATCGAGATCAGCCGTCGAGTGCAGGGCACCGGCATTGTCGAGCGCCGCTGGTCGGTGCTCGGCGCCGGCCACGCCGAAGTCGGCCTGCGCGGCGATCAAGCCCCCGCAATAAACGAGAGGACACCGTCATGAGCTTTGCCTTCGACCCACCGCTGCTGTTCGCCTCCGGCGTGCTCATCGAGCGCCGCATGCCACCGGAGCGCCGCGACCTGGTCGAAGCGGCGGTTCTCGGCGTCTTCTTCGCGGGGTCGTTCGGGCTCTACAACAACGTGCCGGGCCTGGGTTTGCTCTGGCGGCCGTTCCGCGCGCGCAACGGACGCGACTTCATGTGGAACAGCGGTATTTTCGACCTCAAAACCGACGAGCTGAATTGGCCCGCACATGCCGCCGCCAGCGGCCTGTTCGCCACCTACCCGTTCTTCCTGAAGTTCGGGCGCGCACTCGGACGACGGGTTTCGTCGGGCTCGTGAGCCGGCTGACCCGGCGCGTCGGGCGCGCCGCGCTGATGTCGTTCGGAATGGCCCTGCTGCCGCCCGAACACGGCGGACCCACACCGGCGGAGTTCGCCGACCGCGTCGACCGCTACCTTTCCCGGATTCCCCGGGCTTCGCGGCTGGGTGTGCGCGCCGGCTTGCTATCCCTGGCTGCGGCGACCTACCTCACCAGGGGCCGGTCCATGACGCGACTGCACCCAACCGAGCGCGAGCAGGCACTGCGTCGCATCGCCGCGCTGAACACCGATGCCGGTGCGACGGTCGACGCCGTGAAAGCGATCGCGCTGCTGGCCAACGGCGCCGAAACCTATGCCGCCGAACTGCTCGACCGCGCCCGGGACACCCCGGTGGCGCGCCCGGACGCGGTGTTGACCATCACGCCTTCGGCCGAGAGCGCCTCGGTAATCGCCGCCGACGCGGTGATCGTCGGATCCGGCGCCGGCGGCGCCATGGCGGCCCGCACCCTGGCCCGGGCCGGGCTGGAGATCGTCGTACTCGAGGAAGGGCGGCGCTGGAGCGTCGAAGAGTTCCGCACCACCCACCCGATCGACCGCTACGCAGGCCTCTACCGGGACGCCGGGGCCACCATCGCACTGGGACGCCCGCCGGTGGTGCTGCCGATGGGACGCGCGGTCGGCGGCACCACCGTCGTCAATTCGGGCACCTGCTTCCGCCCGCCCGAGGCCGTGCAGCGGCGCTGGCGCGACGACTTCGGGTTGACCATCGCCGAGCCCGAGCGGTTGGCCGGCTACCTCGACGAGGTGGAGCACACGCTCGGGGTGGCGCCGGTGCCGCGGGATGTTATGGGCCGCAACGGCAATCTGCTGCTGGATGCCGCCGACTCGCTGAGCTGGCGGGCCGCACCCATTCCGCGCAACGCGCCGGGGTGTCGAGGCTGTTGCCAGTGCGCGATCGGCTGCCCGGAGAACGCCAAGTTCGGCGTGCATCTCAACGCTCTGCCGCAGGCCTGTGCGGCCGGGGCACGGATCGTCTCCCACGCGCGCGCCGAACGTGTCCTGCACCAGGACGGCCGCGCCCGGGGCGTGCGGGCACGTCGGCCCGACGGCACCGCGATCGATGTCCTCGCACCTATGGTCATCGTCGCCGCGGGCACCGTAGAAACACCGATGTTGCTGCGGCGCAGTGGCCTTGGCAGACATCCCCGGCTCGGCCGCAACCTCGCCGTGCACCCGGCGACCATGCTCGCCGGGCTATTCGAGGACGACGTCTACCCGTGGCGCGGCGTCCTGCAAAGTGCCGCCGTGCATGAGTTCCACGACTCCGACGGGGTGCTGATCGAGGCAACCTCGACACCGCCCGGGATGGGATCGATGCTGGTCCCCGGCTATGGAGCGGAGCTGCTGGGTTGGCTGGACCGGGCGCCGCAGGTCGCCACCTTCGGCGCGATGGTCGCCGACGAAGGATCCGGGTCGGTCTTGTCGGTGCGGGGCGAGGCGGTGGTGCGCTACGACATCGCTCCGGCCGACGCAGGCAAGTTGCGGGTCGCCCTGGAAGCCATCGGCCGGCTGCTGTTCGCCGCCGGAGCCGTAGAGGTGCTCACCGGCCTTCCGGCTGCCATGACGGTAACGTCGCCGGCCCAGCTGCGGGAGGTGCTGGCACGCAGCGATCCGCGCAGCCTGCACCTGGCCGCGTTCCATCCCACGGGCACCGCGGCGGCCGGGGCCGACGACCGGATCTGCCCGGTCGACGAGCACGGCCGGTTGCGCGGCATCGATGGCGTCTGGGTTGCCGACGCCTCGATCCTGCCCAGCTGCCCCGAGGTCAATCCACAGCTGTCGATCATGGCAATGGCCCTGGGGGTAGCGGACGAGGTTGTCCGGCTGAGCTGAGCCGGCAGCTCCTCGAAACGCCCGGTCAGCACCTGTCCTCTGGCATCAAGAAGATGTTCTGCGGTGTCAATACCTCGGGCCGCCGGAACCCTAATGTCTCCGGTAGCAGGGGAAGACAGCACAGAAAGGGGCATCCGATGTCCGAACAAGAAGTAGTCCGTCCCGCACCCTCATTCGACAAGCGCAGGGTATTCCTCACCGGCGCCAACGGATTCATCGGCCGGACGCTGGCCGCGCGGCTGCGCGAGCTCGGCGGGACCGTCGC
Organism: Mycobacterium sp.; assembly: GCF_047975165.1. Lineage (GTDB taxonomy): Bacteria > Actinomycetota > Actinomycetes > Mycobacteriales > Mycobacteriaceae > Mycobacterium. The sequence goes on along the minus strand of NZ_JBKECZ010000050.1, from coordinate 1,307 downwards.
CGGAGTCGATTTGATCGCCGACCCGGACAACGGCATCGAGGCCGGCAGCACCGCCGACCCGTCCCAATGGGCGCACGCCCTGGCGGGCGCAGACGCGGTCGTGCACCTGGCTGCGATAGTCAGCACCGTCGCGCCGGTTGACAAGGCCTGGGAAGTCAACGTTCTGGGGACCAAGAAGGTCATCGACGCCGCCGTCGACGCCGGGGTGAGCAGGTTCGTGCACCTGAGTTCGATCGCCGCCTACGGGTGGGAATTTCCCGACCACGTGACCGAGACCTACCCGACCAGGGTTACCGGCGGGGTGAGCACATATGTGGATACCAAGACCAACTCCGAGCAGGTGGTCTTCGCCAACAGCCATCGGGGCATGGAGACGGTGGTCATTCGCCCCGGCGACGTCTACGGCCCCGGTTCGGTGTGGATCCGCGAGCCGATCGCGATGGCCAAGGCCAACCAGTTGGTCCTGCCCAACGGCGGTTCCGGCGTCTTCGACATGATCTACGTCGACAACTTGGTGGACGGAATCGTCCTGGCGCTGACCACCCAGGGTATCTCCGGTGAGATCTTCAACATCACCGAGGACCAGGGGGTCAGCAACGCCGCGTACTTCGGCGAGATCGCATCCTGGGTCGGCGGCAAATTCCGGTCGGTACCCATTGGGATCGGCCTGCCGGCGGTGGGCGTAGCCGGCAAGGCACTGCGTCGCCTCGGAAAGCGCAGCGAACTCGGTCCGGGCATGCTCCACATGCTCAACCGCGAACACCTCGTCTCGAACGAAAAGGCCCGCAAAGTCCTTGGCTTCCAGCCGGTTGTCTCCTACCGGGAGGGGATCGCGCGATGCAGGGAGTGGGCGCAGGACGAGAACCTCATCTGATCTGACACCTCGATAGAAAGGAAGCGGTGAATCTTCGGGAACCCCTGGGGATTCACCGCTTTCGAGATCCCAGCTCCTCGGCATTGCGCAACCATTCCCCTGACGCTTGACTTTCCGCTGACTCAACCGCTTTTCGGGGAAAGTGGGTGCGGGACATGTCGACGGATGTCCGACGGACCCGAGGTAGCTGATATTCCGGTGGCTGTCAACGGCGCGGGCCGGTTTTGTGGATAACTTTGCGACTGTGGATGAAAGTGGCCGAATGTGGCTGCGGGACCGGGTTTTCAGGGGATTTTCAGGATTCCGGGGGCTTTGGGGCCGGGAGTTGTCGGTGGGTGTCTCTAGCATTTCAACCATGGCAGCCAGCACCCGTGAAGAGATCGTCGAGGTCTTCGACGCACTCGACACGATCCAGGATCGCCTGCTGGAGTTG
>NZ_JBKECZ010000049.1:0-36353 GCF_047975165.1 Mycobacterium sp. | reverse complement strand
GGCCGGTGGACGCGGCGGAGCCGGTGGACGCGGTGGCGACGGCGGACGCGGTGGCGACGGTGGCGACGGTGGCCCGGGCGGCGCGCCCGGCGCCGGAGGGCGCGGCGGTGCTGGCGGGGCTCCCGGCCCCGGAGGAACACCGGGCAAACCCGGCCAACCAGGGCGGCCAGGACAACCCCACCAGCAGTCCTGAAAGCTGGGTCCGCGGGTCCGCGGGTCAGCGTCACGGCGGCAGCTGACGCTCCGGAAACACTAGGCTCGGGACGGTGAGCGTACGCGCGGGCATCGTGGTCACCGGAACCGAAGTCCTGACCGGACGGGTCCAGGATCGCAACGGCCCCTGGCTCGCCGATCGACTCCTGGAATTGGGTGTCGAGCTGGCACACATCACCATCTGCGGCGACCGACCCGCCGACATCGAGGCCCAGCTGCGCTTCCTGGCCGGCCAGGGCGTGGACCTGATCATCACCAGCGGCGGCCTGGGCCCGACCGCCGACGACGTGACCGTGGACGTGGTGGCCCGGTTCTGCGGCCGCGAACTGCTGCTCGACGAGCCCCTGGAGAACCGGATCGCCGGCATCCTCAAGTCGATGATGGCGCGCAATCCCGCCTATGCCGAGCTGCTGAAACCGGAGAAGTTCGAGTCGGTGCGGGCCGCCAACCGCAAACAGGCGATGGTCCCGGCCGGCGCCGAAGTCATCGATCCGGTCGGCACCGCACCCGGGGTGGTCGTGCCCGGAAAGCCGACGGTGCTGGTGCTGCCCGGGCCGCCGCGGGAGCTGCAGCCCATGTGGCGAACGGCCGTGGAAACCCCCACCGTTCAACGGGCGATCCGCGGCCGCACGGTCTATCGGCAGGACATGGTGCGGATGTTCGGCCTGCCGGAGTCCGGCCTGGCCGAAACCCTTCGCGAGGCCGAGAACGCGATCCCCGGCTTTACATCCCTGGAGATCACCACCTGCCTGCGCCGCGGCGAGCTGGAGATCGTCACCCGCTATGAACCCGAATCGACCGACACCTATGCGCAATTGACCCGGCTGCTGCGGGACCGGCACGGCGATCAGGTGTTCTCCGAGGACGGCTCACGGGTCGACGATCTGGTGGCGAGGCTGCTGGCCGGTCGCCGGATCGCGACGGCGGAATCCTGCACGGCGGGGCTGCTCGCCGCGCGGCTGACCGATAGGCCCGGATCATCGGACTACGTAGCCGGCGGCGTGGTGTCCTACTCCAACCAGGCCAAGGTGCAGCTTCTCGGAGTCGATCCGGCCCTGATCGAGGCCCACGGGGCGGTCTGCGAACCCGTCGCCGAAGCGATGGCCGCCGGAGCGCTGCACCGCTTCGATGCCGACACCGCGGTGGCCATCACCGGGATCGCCGGGCCCGGGGGAGGCAGCGAGGAAAAGCCGGTGGGCACAGTCTGTTTCACTGTGGCGCTGGGCTCACCGGCCGCGGTTAGCCAGAAGCTCACCCGCACCCTGCGGCTGCCCGGGAACCGCGCGGACATCCGGGAACGGTCCACCACGGTGGCCATGCACCTGCTGCTGCGCAGCCTACGCGAGAAGAACAGCTAGATCGCCGGGTCTCACGTTGTTTGTTCCGGAAGAAACGCGGAATCGGCTGTGCCGAACCGGATTCCGGTCGCGTCCTTGCCGATCAGTGACAGCACCGTCACGATCGCCAGCATCGGCACCACCGTCGCCGCCAGCGCGAAAGGGTAGCCGTGGCTCTCGGCCAGACGTTCCTGGATCGGCAGGTTGAACGCCGCCAGCAGGTTGCCCAGCTGATACGTCACACCGGGATACAGACCCCGGATGGCGTCCGGCGACATCTCGGTGAGGTGCGCGGGAATGACCCCCCACGCACCCTGCACACAGACCTGCATGAGAAACGAACCCAGGCAGAGCATCCCGGCCGACCGCGAGTAGGCGAACAGCGGCACGATCGGCAGCGCGAGCACCGCACAGAACGCGATCGTGTAGCGGCGGCCCAGCCGCTGCGACAGAGTCCCGAAGACCAGCCCGCCGCCGATGGCGCCGACGTTGTAGACCACCACGATCCATCGAGCCGTGGCGCTGGAGATACCGGCGCCCTGGTCGCCCGTCGCCGTCAGGAACGTGGGGTAGATGTCCTGGGTGCCGTGACTCATCCAGTTGAACGCGGTCATCAGCAACACCAGATAGCAGAACCGGCGCACCACCTTGGCGTCGCGCATGACGTCGCGAACCCTGGTGCTGGTCAGCCGCATCCGGTCCTGGGCGGCCTCCCACACCTCCGATTCCTCCACCCGGTACCGGATGATCAGGCTGATCAACGCCGGGACGATGGACAGGCCGAACAGCCAGCGCCACGACAACCCCAGCCAGTTCATCACCCCCAGCGACGCCACCGAGGCCAGCAGGTAGCCGAACGAGTAGCCCTCCTGCAGCAGCCCGGAGAAAAAGCCGCGCCGATTCGCCGGAACCTTCTCCATGGCCAATGCGGCGCCCAACCCCCACTCGCCGCCCATTCCGATGCCGTACAGCAACCGCAGGATCACCAGCACGGTGTAGTTGGGGGCAAAGGCGCACAGGAAGCCGACGACTGAGTAGAAGGCCACGTCGACCATCAGCGGCAGGCGCCGCCCGACCCGGTCCGCCCACAGCCCGAACAGCAGTGCGCCCACCGGACGCATGACCAGCGTGGCCGTGGTGACGAACGCGACTTCGGTCTTGCTGCGGTGGAAAGTCTCGGCGATGTCGGCGTAGACCAGCACGACGATGAAGTAGTCGAAGGCGTCCATGGTCCACCCGAGAAATGCCGCCAGGAACGCGTTGCGCTGGTCGCTGGTCAGCCGCTGCCGGGTCACCAGTGCATAGTGGCGTATCCGCCGTCGATTGCCGGCAGCGGGGCCGGGGATCGGGGCTGGGGATCGGGGCCGGGGATCGGGGCTGGGGATCGGGGCGGCTGACTATGGCCGGTATCGCACCGGGAGTGGCAGGATGTGCCCATGAGTGGATTTCTGTTCCGCGCGGCCCTGACCGGGCTCGCGCTGTGGATTGTGACGCTATTCGTGCCGGGTCTGAGCTTCGTCGGCGGTGACACCACGACTCAGCGGGTCGCCATCGTCTTCGCGGTCGCGGTGCTGTTCGGGTTGGTCAACGCGATCATCAAACCGATCGTCCAGATCCTGTCGATCCCGATGTACGTGCTGACCCTCGGCCTCTTCCACGTCGTGGTCAACGGGTTCATGCTGTGGATCACCGCCCGGATCACCGAGAACACCACACATTGGGGCCTGCAGATCGATCATTTCTGGTGGACGGCGATCTGGGCGGCAATCGTGCTGTCGTTCGTGAGCTGGATCCTGTCGCTGGTGACACGGCGGGCCACCGGAACAAGGATCTAGCGTGCGCCGAACGAATGGCCTCCGGGTCTTAGCCGTTGGAGCCGAGCAGGCCGTTGAGGACGCCGAGCGTTCCCTGTAACTGGGCCTCACCCGCCGGGCCCAGCGGTGCCGGAGGAGCCTCGTCGGTCAGTTGCCACTGCTGGCAGCCACTGGTCTTGAAGGCCTGGTCGGTGGGTTCGATCTGCACCACCTGCGGCTTGTGGGTCATGGCGTTGTCGAGGATCTGGCCGTCGGGATTGCCGACCCGCTTCCAGTAGCAGGTGCCCTCGCCCACCGGGCCGGCCGAGCTGTAGGTCCCCGGCGCGATGTCCGTGCCCACGGTGTAGAGGCCGTCGGAGTCGATGACCGTCTTGGGGGCGTCCGCCGGAGCGGGGGCTGGGGCAGGGGCTGGGGCAGGCTCCGGGTCGGCCGCCGCGACTCCCACCGGGCCGGCCCAGCCCGCCAGCATGAGCACTACGGCACACACCGAGGCACACACCGAGGCCGGTGTTCCTGTCTTACGGCGCATAGCTAGGCAGTCTACACAAATCTTCGGCCACACCGCTGCGGCCCGGCCTGAGGCAACGGTTACGACGCCGCCACTGCCGCCACATCGAACCTGTCGGCGTTCATCACCTTGGTCCAGGCGGCGACGAAGTCCGCCACGAACTTCTCTTTGGCATCGTCGGCCCCGTAGACCTCGGCCAGGGCCCGCAGCTGTGCGTTCGACCCGAACACCAGGTCGGCCCGGGAACCCGTCCACCGGATCGTCCCGGCGCCGTCGGCGCCCTGGTAGGTCCCGTCGTCAGCCGGCGACGGCGACCAGGTGATGCCCATGTCCAGCAGGTTCACGAAGAAGTCGTTGGTCAGGCAGCCGGGAGTGTCGGTCAGCACACCCAGCGGGGACTGCCGGTGGTTGGCGCCCAGTACGCGCAGGCCCCCGACGAGCACCGTCATCTCCGGGGCACTCAACCCGAGCAGGTTCGCCTTGTCCACCAGCATGTACTCGGCCGGCAGCGGATTGCCTTTTCCGAGGTAGTTGCGGAATCCGTCGGCGGCCGGCTCCAGCACCGCGAACGACTCCGCATCGGTCAGCTCCTGGGTCGCATCGCCGCGGCCGGGCGTGAACGGCACGGCGATATCGACGCCACCGTCGCGGGCGGCTTTCTCCACGGCAGCCGAGCCGGCAAGGACGACCAGATCGGCGAACGACACCGTGGCGCCACCGGCGGCGTTGAACGACTCCTGAATCGCTTCCAGGGCGCCGATCACGCGGGACAGTTCGTCGGGCTCGTTGACCTCCCAGCCGGACTGCGGCCGCAGCCGGATACGGCCGCCGTTGGCGCCGCCGCGCATGTCGGTGGCGCGGAACGACGACGCGGCCGCCCAGGCGGTCGAAACCAGCTGCGACACCGTCAGCCCGGACGCCAGGATTCGCTCCTTGAGGTCGGCGATGTCGGCGTCGCCGATCGCCGTGCCCGGCGCTGCCGGGATCGGGTCCTGCCACAGCAGTGTCTCCCGCGGCACCAGCGGCCCGAGGTAGCGCGTGACAGGCCCCATGTCGCGGTGGATCAGCTTGTACCAGGCCCTGGCGACGGCGTCGGTCAGCTCCTCGGGGTGCTCCAGCCAGCGGCGGGTGATCCGCTCGTAGATCGGGTCCATCCGCATCGACAGGTCGGTGGTCAGCATGGTGGGGGCACGCCCGGGGCCGCCGAACGGGTCCGGGATGGTTCCCGCGCCGGCGCCGCCGGAGGCGACCCACTGGTAGGCGTCGGCCGGACTCTTGGTCAATTCCCATTCGTAGCCGTAGAGGATCTCCAGGAATCTGTTGTCCCAGGTGGTCGGGGTGTCGGTCCACACCACCTCGAGGCCGCTGTTGATCGCATCCTCGCCGATGCCGGTGCCGAACGAGTTCTTCCAGCCCAGCCCCATCTGTTCCAGCGGGGCGGCCTCGGGCTCGGGTCCGACCAATGCGGCGTCCCCGGCGCCGTGGGTCTTGCCGAAGGCGTGGCCGCCGACGATCAGCGCCGCCGTTTCTTCGTCGTTCATCGCCATCCGGGCGAACGTCTGCCGGATATCGATCGCCGCGGCGACCGGGTCCGGGGTGGCGTCAGGCCCTTCGGGATTGACGTAGATCAGGCCCATCTGAACCGCGGCCAGCGGGTTCTCCAGGTCGCGCCGGCCGCTGTGGCGCTGGTCGTCCAGCCAGGTGGCTTCCTTACCCCAGTAGACGTCGTCGGGCTCCCACCGGTCGGCCCGGCCGAAGCCGAAGCCGAACGTCTTTAGGCCCATGGCCTCCAGTGCGACGTTTCCGGCGAAGACGATCAGGTCGGCCCACGAAAGGCTGTTCCCGTACTTCTTCTTCACCGGCCACAGCAGCCGGCGAGCCTTGTCCAGACCGGCATTGTCCGGCCAGCTGTTGAGCGGCGCGAACCGCTGCATCCCGGCGCCGGCGCCCCCGCGGCCGTCCTCGATCCGATAGGTGCCCGCGGCGTGCCACGCCATCCGGACGAACAGCGGACCGTAGTGGCCGTAGTCGGCCGGCCACCACGGCTGCGAGGTCGTCATGACCCGCTCGATGTCGTGCCGCAGCGCTTCGACATCGAGCCTGCGCACCTCGGCGGCATAGTCGAAATCCCTGCCCAGCGGACTGGCGACCGCCGGGTTCTGGTGCAGGACAGCAAGATTGAGCCGGTTGGGCCACCAGTCGCGGTTGCCGCCGCCCTGTACCGGATGCCTCATGACGGGGCAACCGCTCGGCGCGGGTTCGGTGTCGAGCTCGGCTAGCTGTGTGTGTTGTTGCGACACGACGCTCCTTCCGTTCTGTCCGTCGGACACGAGTCCGAATTGGCACAGTCGGGGCACTGGCCCCAATAGATCACCTCGGCCTCGTCGCAGACGAAGCCCTCGAAATCGGCTGTCAGGCAGGGTGCTTCGCCAACGGCGCAGTCGATGTCGCCGATAGCGCCGCAGGACCGGCAGACCATGTGATGGTGGTTGTCTCCCACGCGCGACTCGTAGCGCGCCAGCGAACCCGACGGCTGGATCCGGCGTACCAGGCCGGCGGCGGTCAGCGCGTGCAACACGTCGTAGACGGCCTGGCGGGAAACCTCGGGCAAGACCTCGCGTACCGCGCTGTAAATGGAGTCGGTGGGGGCGTGCGGGTTTGCGCCCACCGCCTCCAGGACAGCGATCCGCGGCCGCGTCACGCGCAGATCGGCCGCGCGCAGTCGCGCGGCATAACCCTGCCCCGCACGGTCCTGCCCCGCACAGTCCTGCCCCGCAGTGTCCTGCATGTGGCCACCCGTCAGTCGTCGGTCATCAGCCTTTGGTTCCTGTTCTGGAATGAACCAAAAATAGCTGGAGAGTTATTCCCCGCGCGGAGGAGCTATTTTCCGGGCGCACCGACCACTCACGGCACCAGGACCACTTTGCCGATATTCTCCCGGGCGGTGATGGCGACGTGTTGGTTGCGCCGGACCCGGGGTGAAAGTCACGATAGTCAGGTGTCGCATGCATCATGACTGGGAGCTGCTGAGCGCCGGGGCGCACCGTTGCCGCCTGTCGTTCTGCGATGTCACCGTCGGCCTGGTGCACGGGAGCGCAGGAGTGCTGCTCATCGATAGCGGCACCACCCTCGAAGAAGCCGCCACCATCGATGCCGACGTCCATCGGATCACCGGCGGGCGCGTCACGCACGTTGTGTTGACGCACAAACATTTCGATCATGTGCTGGGGTCCTCGGCGTTCACCGGCGCCGAGATCCACTGCGCACCCGAGGTGGTCACCTACCTCTGTTCGGCCACCGATCAGCTGCGCGCCGATGCCGTGGGCCACGGGGCCGATGCGGCGCGGATTGACCGCGCGATTGCGGCCCTGCGACCGCCGACCCACGGGATCCACCACGCGGTGATCGATCTCGGTGACCGCACGGTCACGATCACGCACCCCGGTCTGGGTCACACCCGCTCGGACCTGATTGTGGTGGCTACCGCGACCCACCCTGGTAACCCGGCCGTGGTGTTCACCGGCGACCTCGTCGAGGAGTCCGCCGACCCGGCACTCGACACCGACTCCGACGTCACCGCGTGGCCGGCCACCCTGGACCGCTTGGTGGACATCGGCGGACCTGACGCTGTATACGTCCCCGGGCACGGACGGGTTGTCGACGCCGGGTTCGTCCGCCGCCAACGGGATTGGCTGCGGGCTCGCGGAGGTTGAACCCCGGGCGTCGGCCGCTGGCTGCGGCGCACCCGGGAAGGCTTAGACTTCACCCGTCGAATCGGTGCTGAGAAGGAGCGGAAGGCGATGGCCATCGCGGAAACAGGTAGTGCGGTCCAATCATCGTTCGAGGAGGAAGTCGCCGCCACCCAGCGGTACTTCGACAGCGCGCGGTTCGAGGGAATCACCCGGCTCTACACGGCCCGCCAGGTAGCCGAACAGCGCGGCACGATCCCCGTCGACTACACCGTCGCCCGCGAAGCGGCCGCCGCCTTCCACCCACGGCTGCGCGAACTGTTCGCCCAGGACAAGAGCATCACCACGTTCGGCCCGTACTCGCCGGGGCAGGCCGTGAGCATGAAGCGGATGGGTATCGAGGCCATCTACCTGGGCGGCTGGGCAACCTCGGCCAAGGGCTCCACCGCCGAGGACCCGGGGCCGGACCTGGCCAGCTACCCGCTGAGCCAGGTGCCCGACGACGCCGCGGTGCTGGTGCGCGCCCTGCTGACCGCCGACCGCAACCAGGAGTACCTGCGCCTGCACATGACCGAGCAGCAGCGCGCCGCGGCCCCGAACCACGATTTCCGCCCGTTCATCATCGCCGACGCCGACACCGGCCACGGCGGTGATCCGCACGTGCGCAACCTGGTCCGTCGCTTCGTCGAGGTCGGCGTCCCCGGCTACCACATCGAGGACCAGCGCCCGGGCACCAAGAAGTGCGGCCACCAGGGCGGCAAGGTGCTGGTGCCCTCCGACGAGCAGATCAAGCGACTCAACGCCGCCCGGTTCCAGCTCGACGTGATGCGGGTGCCGGGCATCATCGTGGCGCGCACCGACGCGGAGGCGGCGAACCTGATCGACAGCCGCGGCGATGAGCGCGATCAGCCGTTCCTGCTGGGCGCCACCAACCTCGACGTCCCGTCCTACAAGTCGTGCTTCCTGGCGATGGTGCGCCACTTCCACGACTCGGGTGTCACCGACCTCAACGGACACCTGCTCTACGCACTCGGCGACGCCGAATACAGGCTCGCGGGTGAGTGGCTGGAGCGCCAGGGAATTCACGCGGCGATCGCAAGTGCCGTCGCCTCCTGGCGGCAGAACGGCCAAGCGTCGGTCGACGACATGTTCGACGAGGTCGAATCGCGGTTCGTGGCCGCCTGGGAGAGCGACGCCGGGTTGATGACCTACGGCGAGGCCGTGGCCGAGGTGCTCAAGTTCGGCGAGAACGAAGGCGAACCCGTCAAGATGAGTCCCGAGGAGTGGCGGACCTTCGCCGCCACCGCATCGCTGTACGCCGCCCGGGCCAAGGCCCGGGAGCTCGGCGTCGACCCGGGGTGGGACTGCGAGCTGGCCAAGACCCCGGAAGGCTACTACCAGATCCGCGGCGGCATCCCGTACGCGATCGCCAAGTCGCTGGCCGTGGCGCCGGTCGCCGACATCCTCTGGATGGAGACCAAAACCGCCGACCTCGCCGACGCCCGGCAGTTCGCCGACGCGATCCACGCCAAGTTCCCCGACCAGATGCTGGCCTACAACCTGTCGCCGTCGTTCAACTGGGACACCACCGGCATGTCGGACGAGGAGATGCGCCAGTTCCCGGCGGAGCTGGGCAAGATGGGCTTCGTCTTCAACTTCATCACCTACGGCGGACACCAGGTCGACGGGGTCGCCTCCGAGGAGTTCGCCACCTCGCTGTGCCAGGACGGCATGCTGGCACTGGCCCGCCTGCAGCGGAAAATGCGGCTTGTCGAGTCGCCTTACCGGACACCGCAGACGCTGGTCGGCGGGCCGCGCAGCGACGCCGCACTGGCCGCCTCCTCAGGGCGCACGGCCACCACCAAGGCGATGGGCAAAGGGTCGACCCAGCACCAGCACCTGGTGCAGACCGAGGTGCCCAAGAAGCTGCTGGAGGAGTGGCTGGCGCTGTGGGGCGATCACTACCAGCTCGGCGAGACGCTGCGGGTGCAGCTCCGGCCGCGGCGGCCCGGCTCCGACGTACTCGAACTCGGCATCTACGGCGACGGCGACGAGCAACTGGCCAACGTCGTCTTCGATCCCATCAAGGACCGGCACGGCCGCAGCATCCTGCAGGTGCGCGACCAGAACACCTTCGCCGAGAAGTTGCGGCAGAAGCGACTGATGACGTTGATCCACCTCTGGCTGGTGCATCGGTTCCGCGCCGACGCGCTGTACTACGTCACACCGACCGAAGACAACCAGTATCAGACCGCCAAGATGAAGTCGCACGGCATCTTCAGCGAGGTCTATCAGGAGGTCGGCGAGATCATCGCGGCCGAGGTGAACAAGCCGCGGATCGATGAGCTGCTGGCCTCCGACCAGGTCGCACTGCGTCAGCTGATCCTCAAGGGAGACTGATCAAGCCAGGACTGATCAAGCGGTACCGGACTCCCGCTCGGCCGCCTTCACCAGCCGGCCCGCGAAGAACTTGACTGCGCCGCCCATCGCCGCCCGCGCCGCGGGGCCGGTGCCGCGCGCCTTCTCGGTGAACGAACCGCTCCAGCGGATATCGGTGCCGCCCGACGGCGTGGGTGTCAGCAGCACCTCGGCTCGGTAGTCCTCGACCGGCTGGCCCGAGCCGGCCAGCCGGTATACGTGCCGACGGTCCTGTTCGTACTCGACCGTCTCCTCCAGCACGAACACCGGCCACATACCCACCTTGCGGATCGCTCCAACACCACCCGGTGCCGGATCGCCCTGGCGCGCCCAACTCGACTGGACCACGATCGGCTTCGCCCACGAAGACCAGTTGGCGCCGTCGGTCACCAACCGGAACACCGTCGCGGGCGGCGCGCTGGTCGTCTTGTTGACCTCGAACGAGAACGTGCGGCCGGGCATAGGTGACTCCTTGAGGAATTGGGTTGCCGTTGCCGGGCACCTTACCGCTGGGCTTCGCATCCCCGCCCGGGGCATACTCGACACTGTGTCTGACGTCAACGTTCCCCCCGCCCCCAGTGAGTCCGAGGTCGCCGCGGCACTGAACGTGATCAAGCCGCTGCGCAGACTGATCAAACCGAAGGTCTACGGCATCGAGAACGTGCCCGCCGACCGGGCCCTGCTGGTGGGCAATCACAACACCCTCGGCCTGGTCGACGCCCCCCTGATGGCCGCGGAACTCTGGGAACGCGGCCGGATAGTCCGCTCCCTGGGCGACCATATCCACTTCAAGGTTCCCGGCTGGGGGGATGCGATGTTGCGGATGGGTGTCGTCGACGGCACCCGGGAGAACACCTCGGAGCTGATGCGACGCGGCGAATTGGTGATGGTGTTCCCCGGTGGCGCCCGCGAGGTGAGCAAACGCAAGAACGAACGCTACAAGCTGGTCTGGAAGAACCGGCTCGGCTTCGCCCGCATGGCGATCAAGTTCGGCTATCCGATCGTGCCGTTCGCCTCCGTCGGCGCCGAACACGGCATGGACATCGTTCTCGACGCCGACTCCCCGCTGCTGGCGCCGCTGCAATTCCTGTCCCAGAAGGTTCTCGGCGCCCAGGAAGGCCCGCTCATCGTCCGGGGTGTCGGGTTGACGCCGCTGCCCAGGCCCGAGCGGCAGTACTACTGGTTCGGCGAGCCGATTGAGACCATCGAATTCAAGGGCAGGGAGGCAGACGACAAAGTCGCCCGAAAGGTCCGTGAGCGGACCGCCGTCGCGATCGAAGAGGGCATCGAGTTGATGCTCGCCGAGCGCGAGGCGGACCCGAACCGATCGATGGCCGGACGGCTGTTGCGCTCGGACCCGTGACCCGGTAGCTCCGGTTTTGCGTGACCGGACCGCGGGAACCTGCAATTATTCACCTATGGCGCAACCGTCGATGCTGACCACCGAAAACGGACTGCCGTCCAACGTCCAGGGTGCCAGCGATTCCCGGTTCCTCAACGTGATCCGGGCGTTCACCGGCCTGTACCCCGGCCGGAAGTTCGGCGGCGGGGCGCTTTCGGTGTTCATCGACGGCCGGCAGGTGGTCGATGTCTGGACCGGCTATTCCGACCGGAACGGCGAGATACCGTGGACCGCCGATACCGGCGCCATGGTGTTCTCGGCGACAAAAGGGCTGGCGGCCACCATCATTCATATACTTGTCGACCGCGGGCTGCTGTCCTACGACGCACCTGTCGCCGACTATTGGCCCGAGTTCGGGGCCAACGGCAAGGCCGACATCACGGTCAGCGACGTGCTGCGGCATCGAGCGGGACTGTCGCACCTCAAGGGTGTCGGCAAGGACACCATCATGGATCACCTGACTATGGAACAGCGGCTTGCCGCGGCGCCGGTGGACCATACCCACGGCAAGCTGGCCTACCACGCGGTTACCTACGGATGGCTGTTGTCCGGCCTGGCCAGATCCGTGACCGGAAGGGGAATGCGTGAACTGTTCCGGGAAGAGCTCGCCCGGCCGCTGAACACCGACGGCCTGCATCTTGGCCGGCCGCCCGTCGGCTCCCCGACGTTGGCCGCTCAGACACTGCTGCCGCTGGCCAAGGTGCCGACACCGCTGCTGGACTTCATCGCGCCGAAGGTTTCGGGCCTGTCGTTCTCCGGTTTGCTCGGCTCGATCTACTTCCCGGGCATCACGAAAATGCTGCAGGGCGACATGCCGTTCCTCGACGGCGAGGTGCCGGCGGCCAACGGTGTGGTGACCGCCCGCGCGCTGGCCAAGACATACGCGGTGCTGGCAAACGACGGGGAGATCGACGGGAGGCAGCTGCTGTCGTCGGAGGCGGTGGCCGCAATGAAGGGCAAGTCACAGTGGTGGCCGGACCTGAACCTCGGCCTACCCTTCACCTACCACAAGGGGTACCAGTCGTCGCCGGTCCCGGGCTTCCTGGAGGGCTACGGCCACATCGGGCTGGGTGGCACGGTCGGCTGGGCCGACCCCGAGACGGGCAGCTCATTCGGCTACGTGCACAATCGCCTGCTGACCCTGCTGCTGTTCGACACCGGATCGTTCGCCGGCCTGGCCCCGCTACTGACCAGTGCCATCACCGCGGCGCGCAAGGATGAGCCGCTGGAGGTGCCGCGCATCGGCGCGGAGTACCACAGTGGTCGATAGTCGGCGATCAATAGACTGCCCGCATGGATCGGGCTGTCCGGGTGGACCATGAGGCGCCGGCCGGGCTGTTGCAAATCGATGACTGCCTGGACGCCGACGGGAACATCTCGATGCCGCCGGACGCCACCCAGATCTCGCTGATCGACCGCAACATCAGGTGTGTGGGGGAGGAGATCGCCTACCGCTACCTCGACCACAGCGGCCTCGGCGACGGTCGCACCCTGGAAGTGACCTGGTCGCGGTTGGGGATCCGGCTGGCGGCTGTCGCCGCCCATATCCAGCGGCTCGCGGACCCGGGGGACCGGGTTGCCGTCCTGGCGCCGCAAAGCATCGACTGGGTCGTCGGCTACTACGCTGCCATCAAGGCCGGCGCCGTCGCCGTGCCCCTGTTCGCACCGGAGTTGCCGGGCCACACCGAACGCTTGGAAACCGCGCTGCGCGATTCGGAGCCCTCGGTCGTCCTCACCACGACGGCAACCAGGGATGCGGTCGTGCGCTTCCTCGATTCCGTCGCCGGCCTGCCCACGCCGCAGGTGCTGGTCATCGACCAGATTCCCGACTCGGCGCAGGACATGTTCACCCCGGTAGCCCTCGGACTCGATTCGGTGTCGTACATCCAGTACACCTCCGGGGCGACCCGACCGCCGGTGGGCGTGGAGATCACCCACCGCGCGGTCGCCACCAACCTGGTGCAGATGATCCTGGCCATCGACCTGCTGGACCGGAACACCCACGGGGTCAGTTGGCTGCCGCTGTACCACGACATGGGCCTGTCGATGATCGGCTTTCCGACGGTGTACGGGGGGCACACCACCCTGATGTCGCCGACGGCGTTCGTGCGGCGTCCGCAACGCTGGATTCAGGCGCTCTCCGATGGGTCGCGGACCGGGCGAGTGGTCACTGCGGCGCCGAACTTCGCCTACGAATGGGCCGCGCAACGCGGACTGGCCGGGCCTGGAAGGGCTTCGACCGGGGGGCACCGGGTAGACCTGGCCAACGTGGTGCTGATCATCGGTTCCGAACCGGTCAGCGTCGACGCGGTCACCGCGTTCACCACGGCGTTCACCCCCTACGGTCTTCCGCGCACGGCGTTCAAGCCGTCCTACGGTATCGCCGAGGCCACGCTGATGATCGCCACCGTCGACCACGGCGCGCAGACCTCGGTGATCCACCTCGACCGAGAGCAGCTCGGCGAGGGCAGGGCGGTGCGGGTTGCCGCCGACGCCCCGACCGCCTTCGCGCAGGTCTCCTGCGGCCGGCCGGCACGCAGCCTGTACGCGGTCATCGTGGACCCCGCCACCGGCGCCGAACTTCCCGACGGTCGGGTGGGCGAGGTCTGGTTGCAGGGCGACAACGTGGGGCACGGCTACTGGAGGCGGCCCGCGGAGACGGCGGCGGCGTTCCACGCCAAGCTGGCGTCCACGCTCGCCGACGGCAGCCATTCCGACGGGTCGGTGGTCGACGGTTCCTGGCTGCGGACGGGCGATCTGGCCGTATATGTCGGGGGTGAGATCTACGTGACGGGCCGCATCGCCGACCTGGTCACCATCGATGGGCGCAACCACTACCCGCAGGACATCGAGGCCACCGCAGCCGAGGCGTCGCCGATGGTGCGACGCGGGTACGCCACCGCATTCGCCGCGCCCGACGACACCGGCACGGCCCGTCTGGTGATCGTCGCCGAGCGGGCCACCGGAACCAGCCGGGCCGATCCGCGGCCGGCCATCGAGGCCATCGGCACCGCGGTCCTGGGTCGCCACGGCGTCGCGGTCTCCGATGCGCGGTTCCTGCCGGCCGGTGCCATTCCGCGCACCACCAGCGGCAAACTGGCTCGCGTAGCCTGCCGCGCGCAGTACCTGGACGGGACGCTGGGCGTGCACTAGGTGTTCGCGACGGGCCGACTGAATACCGGTCCGCCCATCTTGGCAGACTGTAGCCATGGCACAGATAACCCTGCACGGAAATGCGATCAACACCGTCGGCAACCTTCCCGCGGTCGGCTCGGCCGCACCGGCATTCACCTTGACCGGCGGTGACCTGGGATCGGTCGGCAGCGAGCAGTTCCGCGGTAAGACGTTGCTGCTGAACATCTTTCCGTCCGTCGATACTCCGGTCTGCGCGGCCAGCGTGCGCACATTCAATGAGCGTGCCGGCGCCGGCGCGGCCGTGCTCTGCGTGTCCAAGGACCTGCCATTCGCCCAGCAGCGATTCTGCGGGGCGGAAGGCGTCGAAAACGTCACCACCGCATCGGCGTTCCGGGACCGCTTCGGCGAGGACTACGGAGTCACCATCGCTGACGGGCCGATGGCCGGACTGCTGGCCCGCGCCGTCGTCGTGATCGGCACGGACGGCAACGTGGCGTACACCCAGCTGGTCCCGGAGATCCTGGACGAACCCGACTACGATGCGGCCCTGGCGGCGGCGGGCGCATAGCGTCGAACTCCGCTGGGCCCCGGCTCAGTCGGCAGCGGGCTCGCCTGCCCCGGCGTCCCGCGGGTCGATGAGTTCCCGGAATCTCTCGGCGCGGTAGACCTGCGCCCCGAGACTTCGCACCCTGTCGACCAGAGCTTTGTCCGATGTCACTACACGGATGGCACCCGGGTCCGCGTCGGTTTGCACGAGGCGGACGATCTCGTCGTCGGCTGAGTTCGGGGCCGCTGCGGGCGCATGCGCCACCTCGATCGCCGAAGCACGCCATGGCGTGCGGGGCGGACGTTCGAAGACCACGGTGACCCGCTCGCCCTGGGCGGCACCGGTCACCGCCCAGCGGTCCAGCCGTTCCACCAGCAAAGCCATTGCCCGCTGGCGATCCTTCCACCAGCCGTCGGGGCGACTGCCGATCACGTTCATTCCGTCGACGATCCACCGCACACCTCACGGTACGACGGCGCCGGGATCGTCTGTGAGTCAAGTCGCCACCGCGATCGACCGGCGGGGAGGGATGCGCCGGATGGCGGCCAGGTTCCACCCCGAGCTGGTCACTGCGTAGGTGGCCGGAGCCTTTCCAGCAAGACGGCGGCGATCGCTTCGCCGCGGTCTTCCTGCAGGAAGTGCGCCGCCCCTTCGATGCGCACCTGCTCGCCCGCGGTGGGGATCAGCTCGCAAAAGGACTCGCCGGACTTCGGATAGGGGAAGATCGGGTCGCTGTCGGAAAAAGCGACCAGTGCGGGCTTGTTCCACCGGGAGAGCTCGGCGCTGACGGCCTGCATGGTCGCAGCACCCGGTGCGTCTTCGGTGATCGGAACCAGCAGCGGGAAAGCGGCGGCACCGGCCTTCGACTCGGCCGTCGGGAACGGCGCGTCATAGGCGGCGATGATGTCGTCGGTCAACTCGGTGGTGGTGGCGCTTTGAATCACGAACCCGACCGGCAGGTCCGGGTTCTGTTCGGCGAAGTTGCGCCACGCCATGAAGCCTTTGGAGACCCTGCCGGTGAACAGGCCGGTGTTCATCACCATCAGGGCGCCGACACGCTCGGAGTTCTCCACCGCCCACCGCAGGCCGATCGGGCCTCCCCAGTCCTGCACGACAACCGTTGCATTCTGAAGATCAAGCGCGGCAAGGGTTTTCCCAACGCACTCGCTGTGCCGGTCGAAGGTGTACCAGCGGCGATCGGCGGGCTTGTCGGAGCGGCCGAAGCCCGCGAAATCGGGGACGATCACCCGGCGTCCGGCCGCGATGAGCGGCGGCAGCATCTTGCGGTACAGGTAGGCCCAGCTCGGTTCGCCGTGGAAGCACACGATCGGCGATCCGTCGCGCGGGCCCTCGTCGAGATAGTGCATCCGCAGGCCGTCGACGTCGACGTAGTTGGGGGCAAAGGCGTACCCGGGAAGATTCTGAAACCGTGCGTCGGGAGTGCGGAAGACCTCAGAGGAAGCGGAACTCATGGATGTGACGTTACCCGCGGACCTTCACCATGAGCTTGCCGACGTTCTTACCGTCGAACAGCATGTTGATGGCCGCCGGCAACTGCTCGAAACCGTCCACCACGGTCTCCAGCGGGGTCAGCTTGCCATCGGTGATCAACCCGGCGATTTCGCCGATAGCCTCGGGGATGCGACCGAAATGGTCCAGCACGATGAAGCCCTCGACCTTGGCACGCTGGATCAGCAGGTTCCCGAACGCGCGCGGCCCCGGCGGGGGATCGGCCTCGTTGTAGCCGGAGATCATGCCGCACAGCGCAACCCGCGCACCGATGTTCAGGCGCGCGAAAATGGCGTCCATGATGGCGCCGCCGACGTTCTCGAAGTCGACGTCGATGCCGTTGGGGGTGGCCGCAACCAACTGCGCGTGCCAGTCGGTGGCCTTGTAGTCCACCGCGGCGTCGAAACCCAGCTGTTCGGTGAGCAGCGCGCACTTGTCCGGGCCGCCGGCGATACCGACGACACGTGCACCGTCGGCCTTGGCCAGCTGGCCGGCCACCGAGCCCACGGCTCCGGCGGCCGCCGACACCACGACGGTCTCACCCGGCTTGGGTTTTCCGATGTCGCGGATTCCGACCCAGGCGGTCAGCCCGGTCATGCCCAGCGCACCCATGTAGGCGCTGGGGGAGACACCCTCGGCGACGTCGCCGGGCATCAGCGGCATCGCGTCGGAGGCGACCACGTAGTCCTGCCAGCCCACCAAGCCCTGCACGGTCTGGCCGACGGGGTAATTCGGGTTCTTCGAGGCGGTCACCACCCCGATGCCGCCGGCGCGCATCACTTCGCCGATCCCGACGGGCGGCAGATAGGTCGGGGTTTCGTTGATCCACATCCGGTTGGTCGGATCGACTGAGATCCAGTCCACCCGGACCAGCGCCTCACCCTCGCCGATGTCGGGGATCGGCGCCTCGGTGAGCTCGAAGGTGCCAGGTGTGATGCGTCCGGTGGGACGTTCGCGCAGGAGAAAGCGGCGGTTTCGATCGGTCATGAGCGAACCGTACCCCCGGGGGCCGATCGTCAGGGTGTTCACTCTGCAACCAGGGCGCGACTTACTCGTACTTTTGCGCCCTCAGCGCAGAGTCAATACCACTGCCCAGGCCCCTGAACGTTGACTCTGCGCCGGTGGCGCAAAAGTACGAGTGGCGGGCGCCCTCAGTGCAGAGTCAACGTGCAGAGGGTTGGCAACCTCGGTCACAGGTTGGTCACAGGTTTGTCGGGCATGCTGTCCGGTAGAGCCCTATGCGGCAGCGGGCGCCGAAACCCAATAAGGAGGTCGACCATCGTGGCAAGAACAGCTGGAGCGCAGGTAATCGATCTTCAATCGCACCCGCGCTGGACGGCCGCGCGGCGGTATGAACGTCAACTCGAAGAGTCGATCGCACGCCATCCCGCGAACCGCGGCGGGCACCGGGCACGTGCGGTGGGCGAGGCTACCGGCTACCAGACCCGCACATAGTCGACGAGCATCTGCGCGGGGTAGGAACCCGGCCCGGGGTCGCCGCCGCCGGAACCGGCAACGGCAAGATTCAAGATCGGAAACAGCCGGTAGCCGGGGTTGTTGAAGGGCCAGTCGGCCAGGGAATTGGCCGCGACGGTGAAATACGGCGCAGCGCCCTCGGCGTAGTCCTGCCAGAATCGCATCCCGGCGTCATCCCATTGGACACGCCAGGTGTGCCAGGCGCTGTCCACGGCGATGTTATGCGTCTTCCATTTCGCGCCGTTGGCCTTGGAGTGCACGGTGGTCGCCGAGGGCCACTTGCCGTTGCCGTACCACTCGATGACGTCGATTTCGCCCTGGGAATCGCTGGACAACCACCAGGCCGGCCACGCGCCGGCAGTCAGACAGTCGAACTTGATGCGGGCCTCCCAAGTGTGCCCGATGCCGCCCTCCCAGGGGCTGAACACCTTGCCGCCGTAGTAGGTGTCGCCGTCTTTGGCGGCCCGGATCACCAGGTTGGAATTTCCGTCGAGGAACACATTGCGCCGGTCGTCCCGGTACTGCCCCACATGTTCGGGTAACTCCCAGAAGGTCGGGTCCTTCATGGTTTCGCGGGCCTTGGAGATCGTCCATTTCGCCGGGTCGGGCGCCGAGCCCGCCGGTCCGTCGAATTCGTCGTGGAACAGGTATTTCCCGGCGGGTTCGGCCAGTGCCTTCGGGGCGGGCACTGCCGCTGCCAGGGCGCCGATGCCGGTCATCATGAGCATCCGGCGGCGATCCATTTCGCGCATCGGCCTCAATGTCCTTACAACCTGGCGGCGACGAAGTCGGCGGCCTGATCGGCCATTCCGTCTCGGATGTAGGCATTGGCCATGTGCTGCGGCCAGTTTTCCTTCCAGGTGTCGGGGTCCGCTGGATTGCAGATCGGGTCGGCGCCGTGACACAGCTCGATGGTGCGGGAGTTGTAAACGGGGTTGAAGCTGGTGATCGGCCCGACCCACTGGCTTCCGTTGCCGAACAACGCGACCGCGGCGATGTGCTGATTCGCCCCCGGCGGCATGGGGTTGTCGAACCCGAACGCGGCGATCGGCACCGCGAGCACCACGTCGGTGACGGCAGCACCCAGCGAATACCCGCCCAGCACCAGCCGGGTGTCCGGGCAGGACTTGACCATGTACTGGATGTGCCGGCTCATGTCGTCGGCGCCGATGTCGACCTCGATGTCCGCCGGGTATTTGACCGCGTAGGCACCGACACTGCGATTTCCCACCTTGGACCGCAGCGAACTGATGAATGCGTTGCCGAGCACGCCGGGCCCCGGTGACTCCATCCGGCCGCGGGCGAAGACCACTTCCACCTGCGGGCAGGACACCGCACCGGCCGCGGGTAGCGCAACCGGCGTTCCGCCGGGCAGCACAACGGGGGCGACCAGCAGCGCCGCGACCGCACAGACCAGCACAACCGCCTGATCGATCGATTTCCGCACGATCGATTTCCACACACTGACAACCACCTCAAAGATGGTACCGACTGTTGTTACCATCGCGGCGTGCACGATTCGCAGGCAACATCACCCAGACGCGGCGCACCGAATGCGCTCACCCGCCGCGAAGCGCTCAAATACGCTCTCACCCCGGCTCTGGTCGGGCTGGCGGCATCGGCCGTCGCCGGCGCGCCGACGGCGTCGGCCGGCAACGGTCAGCTGCTCGACTTCGCCCAGCAGCAGATCCCACCCGAGGTCATCAAGGCCGCCGGATACCTCGGCGTGGTGAACTACGTGTCCGAGTCGCGGCCGGGCGCCAACTTCGGGGCAAAGCCGATCACCCGCGGCTATGCCGGCGCGCTGCGGGCAGCGGGTCTGCACATCGTCAGCAACTATCAGTATGGCAAGCCGGGTGGGACCGCACCGTCGGATTTCACCCGCGGCTACCAAGGCGGGGTGGCGGATGCCAGGACCGCGATCGCCCTGCACAACGCCGCCGGCGGAGGCCGTTCGGCGCCGATCTTCTTCAGCGTGGACGACGACATCAACCACGACATCTGGGCCGGCCCGGCCATCGCGTGGTTCCGGGGGATCAACTCGGTGCTCGGCGTGGGCCGCACCGGAATCTACGGGCATTCGCGAGCCTGCCGGTGGGCGATCGACGACGGGGTCATCGGGCAGTCATCCAGCGCGGGACACAGCTGGGCGTGGCAGACCAGGTCGTGGTCCTACGGGGAACGCGAGCCGGCAGCGGTGCTCTATCAGGTCGTCGTCAACGCCCCGCCCCTGGACGGTGTGTCGGTGGACATCAACGACATCCTGGCCGCCGACTACGGGCAATGGGACCTGCACCGCTGACACTTTCTGCCACGCATCGGCCCGCGGAAAGCCCCGAAGGCAGCCGGATTCTCGATTCGGTTTAGTCTCATCGAGGTGATCAGACAGCGCCTCCCGGAGGAACTTCGGCATCGCGATCCGGAGTTCCTCCGCACCGTCCTTCCTCCGCTCTGGCTGGCATCGACGGTGTGGTTTCGCGCCGAGGTACACGGCTTCGAAAATGTGCCCGACGAGCCGGTGCTGTTCGTGGGCAACCACAGCGGCGGGGGAGCGACTCCCGACACGTTCGTGTTCCTGCTCGCCTACAACACCTACTTCACCGTCGAGGGCCGTCCGCTCTACGCACTGGCGCACGACACCATCACCTCCGCGCCGGTCATCGGGGACATTACCCGCAAACTGGGCGTCGTCCCCGCCGCCAACTCCTTTGCCGAGAAAGTGTTCGACTATGGCGGCTCGGCGCTGGTATACCCGGGCGGCGATGTCGAGGCGCTACGCCCCTGGCGCGACCGGAACAAGATCGTCTTCTCCGGACGCAAGGGCTTCCTGCGCTTGGCGCACCAGTGCAACGTGAAGATCGTGCCGGTGGTGGCCACCGGCGGCCACGACACCCTGATCATCCTCAACGACGGCCGCCGGACCGCACAACTGCTGCGGCTGGACAAACTGGCCCGGGTGAAGAGCATGCCGATGACCCTCAGCATCCCGTGGGGCCTGTCACCGTTTCCGCTGCCGCAGATTCCGCTGCCGGCCAAGATCCGCATGCAGGTGCTCAAGCCCATCGACATCCGCACCCGGTTCGGCGACGAACCCGACTGGGATCGTGCGTCGGACTATGTCACCAGCGTCATGCAGGTCGGACTGTCCAAGCTTGCCAGCAAGACCGTCATCCCGATGGTCCGGTGAGATGACCCAGACAGTCAGTGTCACCCGGCACATCAAGTGCCCGCTGGAGATGAGCCGCCCCTTCGTCACCGATCCGCGCCGACTCTTCCCGGCGGTGTCGACATTCACCCGGTGCCGGTTCATCGAGGCACGCGACAACGGAGAACTGTGGGATGTCTACCTCGAGGGCGGCACCATCCACCTCGGCGGCCGGGTGCTCATCGCAAAACCGGCCGGCAGCCTGCTCACCTGGAGATCGCTGCAGGGGACCCGGCACTCGTTCTCGGCCCTGGTGGAGCCGGACGGCGCAGGCAGCCGACTCACCCTGACGTTGACTTTTTCCACCTCCGGACTGGCCATTGCCCGGCTCAGCGAGTGGCTCGGGCGCGGGCTGGCATCCCGGAGCCTGGAAGCGGCGGCCGAGGAGATCCGCCACCACCTCGAGTTCGAGCAGCAAGGCGCGGCGGAGGTTTCCCGCTCTACCTGACCCGGTCGGCGGCGAAGGTGGCGGCTTGGGCCGTCATCCCGTTGTCGATGTAGATCACGTGGGCGAAGATGTCTCCGCCCCCGGTGCAGATCGGATCCTCCGGCGCGCACAGGTTGATGAGCTTTCCGCCGTAGGCGGGATTGAGCGCCGGCAGCGGGCCGCCGCCCCACAGTGCGCTGGAGAACCCGCTGGAGGGCTCCCCGAAGAATGCGATCGCGGCGACATGTCCGGCAACGTCGGCCGGCATCTGTGTGCTCGCCAGATCGATCACCGTCGCCCCCTGGGAGTAACCGCCCAGCACGATCTTGGTCTTCGGGCAGCTGGCGACGGTGCCCTGGATATGGGCGCTGGCGTCGTCGGCTCCGGCGGTCGCGCTGTTGTGGTAGTCGTCGTTCGCGGGGTAGTTCACCGCGTAGACCTCGACGGACCGCCCGGCAAGCTGCGAGGTGAGCGAGTCGACGAAGGCCTGGCCGATATTGCCGAGTCCGGGCTCCTGGTGGGTGCCGCGGGCAAAGACGACCGAAACGTCCGAACACGGATCGGCGCCGGCGGCCGGAAGGTTGACGGGCACGGCCAGCAGGGCCCACGTCGCCATGACGAGGATACCGAGTGTGCGTGCGAGAATGCGTGCAATCATGCTCCGATCCTGGCATACGGGGTGCCCCGGCACCGCCTCGACCACCGGGGCGGGGCCGACATCAGGGGATCCAAAGAGATCCAAGGGGATCCGAACAGGATCCGAAGGGAGAACCAGTGGGCCCGGAGGCGAGGATGGCCGGAGCTGATCGCGCCTGGATGGTCGACACACTGCTGGCACTGTTGCAGACCCCGAGCCCCTCGGGACGCACCGACGCGGTGATGCAGCTGATCGGCGACATCCTCGATAACTGCGGCGTCCCGTTCTCGCTGACCCGCCGCGGGGCTCTGACCGCCGAACTGGCCGGCGAGTCGCCGACGATCGACCGGGCGCTGGTGGTGCACGCCGACACCATCGGCGCCATGGTGCGCGGCCTGAAGGACAACGGACGGCTCGAACTGGTTCCCGTCGGCACCTTTTCGGCGCGTTTCGCCGCCGGCGCCCGGGTACGCATCATCATCGACGATCCCGGCGAAATCATCACCGGAACGGTGCTGCCGCTGAAAGCCAGCGGGCACGCGTTCGGCGACGAGATCGACACCGAGCCCACCGACTGGGACCACGTCGAGGTCCGCGTCGACCGCAAGGTGTCCACCCGCGACGACCTGCTTCGCCTGGGGCTGCAAGTCGGCGATTTCGTCGCCCTGACCACCAGCCCGGAACTGACCGCCGACGGGTTCATCGTCTCCCGGCACCTCGACGGGAAGGCGGGCGTCGCTGTCGCACTGGCCCTGGCCAAGGCTTTCGCCGAGAACAGGGTGGTGCTGCCGCACCGCACCACGATCTTGGTGACCATCACCGAGGAGGTCGGACACGGGGCCAGCGACGGCCTGCCGGCCGATGTCGCGGAGCTGGTCTCGGTGGACAACGCGGTGTGTGCGCCGGGCCAGCACTCCATCGAAGACGGTGTGACCATCCCGATGGCCGATCTGCACGGCCCGTTCGACTATCACCTGACCCGCAAACTGTGCCGGCTGGCTGCCGACCGGGACATCCCGTTCGCACGCGACGTGTTCCGCTTCTACCGCTCCGACGTCGCCGCGGCAATCGAGGCCGGTGCGGGCACCCGGGCCGCGCTCGTCGGTTTCGGTCTCGACGGCAGCCACGGCTGGGAGCGCACCCACATCGATTCGCTGGAGGCCACCTACAACCTGCTGCACGCCTGGCTGCAAACACCGCTCACGTTCGCCCAGTGGGATGCCCAGCCGTCGGGCAAGTTGCGTGACTTTCCCTCGTCGGAGCAGCCCGCGCCCAGCGAGCAGTGGGTGCCGCTGTCGCGCGGCGAGCACGCGCCGCCGGGTGAGGCGTCACCCGGGACGCACTGGCCGCCCTCGGACGATTCGTAGTTCTGCGGCGCCGGGGCGCGGGTCAGCCCGAGGCGCCGAGGATCTTGAGCACGAAGATCAGCGAGTCACCCGGGCGGATGCCGGCGCTGGGCTGCCCCTGCGGGTAGCCGTCCTCGGGTGTCGCCGCGACGGCGACCGTCGACCCGACGCTTTGTCCCGCAATGGCTTTCTGGAAGCCGGGGATGACGCCGGTGAGCGGGAAGTCGACCGGGGCGCCGCGCCGGTAGCTGCTGTCGAACACCGAGCCGTCGCGTCCGTTGACGCCCAGGTAGCAGACGGAGACCTTCGCCAGCGGCGAAACCGTTGGGCCGTCCGCGGCGTTGAGGGTGTGGACCTGTGTCTGCGTCACGCTGAAGGGCCCGGTGACGGTCACCTGCGGAGCGGTCTCCTCGGTAGGTCCGACGACCGCGATGCTGCCGGTCGAGCCGGTCAGCGTCCAGTCGGGAGTTGCACCGCTTTGCGGGTTCGCAGTGGGACAGGACCCGGCCGCCGTTGCGATGCCGGGACCGGTGACGGTAAGAACGGCTGCCGCGGCGCAGGCCGCGACCGCGGCGAAGGAACACATCCGAAAGATTTTCACCGCCGTCACGCTACAGCCACATCGCGCATCCCGCCGCGATTAGCCTCGCGCCGCGCCGAGGCCCGCCGTCCTTGGCCCGCAGCCCTCCGCCCTCTGCTACAGCAGCGACCAGCCTTCGGGCAGGAAGGGGTTGAGGATCGGCGGGATGATCGCGTTGCCGGTCACCCCGGTGAACCGGACGGCGATCTGCGCGGGGATGTTGAGTGTCTGATAGATGCCGGCGCCGAGCCATGAGACCGGCAGCTGCAGGAAGCTCGGCACCGCGTTGACAACGGTCTGAATCGGGTCGTAGATCAAATAGGGGGCCGACGACGCCAGGGTGCGTGCGGTGAGCCTGACGGTGGTCGCCGTGTCGGGATAGCCCTGGGCGGCACAATCGGCGCTGAGCACGCTGAACAGGTTCGCGCCGGGATCGACGTAGGTGCCGTCGAACACCGACGACGTCAGCGGAGCACCCTGCATATACGGCAGGGTGGGAATGCCGAACTGGTCCATGATCGTCGGGGTCGTGCTGACGATCTGCCACGCATTGTTGATGAAGCCGTCCCGGGTATCGTTGCCGGCCTGATCGAAGATGAGGAAGTTCGCGGTCTCCCGGGGTGATTGGAAGCCATGGGTGATCCCGCCGATCTGGGCGGGCCCGAGCTCGCCGTGGTCGGTGACCACCAGGGTGGAGAACTGCTCCCCGTTTGCGGCCTCCCAGGAAGCCACCGCACCCAGCAGGCCACCACCACCCGGGGAGCCGAGGTTGGCGTCGACGTTCTGGATGGCCGCGGTGTACTGCGGCGAATCCCCGCCGAATGCGTGCGCGTTGGAATCGGGACTGTTGAAGTAGGTGAAGATGAAGTTGCCCTTGGCCGGGTCGGCGGCCAGGATCGCGGCCTGGCCCTGCTGGCCAACCAGATTCGACGTCGCCGACCAGGAGTCGTCGCCGGCGACCTGCGGGACGAACTGGATGTTGTCCGCCGGGTAGGCCCCGGCCTCGGCGATATCGGTGAAGGACGCCCCGGCTGCGATGACGGTGGTGTTGACGCGGTCGCCGTGGGCGGCCTCGAGCTGGTTGTACACCGTGGGCCAGTCGTCGTAGGTCCACGGCGTGAACACATTGTTCGACACCCCGGCCGTCTCACCCCACACCCCGGTCTGAATCGTCGTCCACGACGGATTCGAAATCGAGGTGTGCCCGACAATCGTCGACGCCGAGGTGACACTGCGGTTCATCAGCGCATGGAAATTCGGGGTTCCCGCCGGATCGGCCAGAATGCTCGCCAGATTCGTCCCATCCACACCGATCAGCAGGAAATTCGCATCCGGGGTCGCATTCACCAACAGCGCGGCCTCCTGCGGAGTCAGCAACGCCAGGTTCGAGTAATACGTGCCAGCCGCACCATTGACACCCGGGGCGCCGAAGAACGACCACGTCCGGCCACCGGCCCCGCCGATGCCGGCGGGGTTGGGCCCACCGCCGATGCCACCGATACCCCCGGCCCCGCCGTTACCCCACAACAACCCACCCGTACCACCGGCGCCACCGGCGCCACTGCGCAACGCACCAGTGCCACCGACCCCGCCATTGCCGATCAACCCCGCATCGCCCCCGCGCCCACCGGTCTGCCCCAGCAACCCACCCGAACCACCGGAACCCCCATTGCCCCACAAAATCCCGCCATCCCCACCGGCCTGCCCGGTCCCCGGCGCACCGTTGGCACCGTCACCGATCAACGGCCGCTCCAAGAACAGATTCGTCGGGGTATTGATCGCCTCCAGCACGCCATCGGCCACCACCTGCAGCGGCCCCGCATTCACCGTCTCCGTCGCCGCATACCCCACACCGGCGGCCTGAAGAGCCTGTGCAAACTGCTCGTGAAACGCCGAGATCTGCGCGCCAATCGCCTGATACTCCCGGGCATAGGAGGAAAACAGCGACGCCACCGCCGCCGACACCTCATCACCGGCAGCCGCCGCCACCGCACCCGTCGGTGCGAACGCCGCCAGGTTCGCCGCACCAATCGACGACCCGACATCGGCCACACCCGCCGCCGCCGAGGACAACAACTCCGGCACGGCAATCAAAAATGACATCAAGACCCCCTATGGGTGGCTACGTGGTGACCGACGGGTGTAGGGCAAGGCCCACTATTGCACTGTCCGGGCGGTTTTTCACGCAGGTTGGCCGTGGGCGCGGGATGAATGAAGATTCTCCGGTGCGGCCACGCGGTGATGCGTTGATGCGCTGACATCAGAAAGTGCGAACAACGCTGGACATCGATGGCGACGTCGTCCGCGCGACACGTGAACTCGCGGTGGGCGAGCGGCGGTCGTTGGGTTCGGTGATCTCGAAGTTGGCGCGCCGCGCCTCACCCCGGCGCGCATCGGGATGAGCGATGCGCTGAACGTCCTGGCAGCACTGCGCAACGCGGGCGGTCATCGGCTCCTCTCCGACGACGTGTCACTGGCCGACGACGACGTTCCCGCCATGCTCGGTCACCGCCAAGTGACTGATGCGCATCTGCTCACCGTCGCCCGCCGCGCAGGAGTTCGGCTGGCCACGTTCGACGCCGCCATCGTTTCCCTGGCGCAGGGGCGCGACGTGGAACTGCTCACCCCGAGGTGAGCCGGGTAGCTGGACGAAGTGACAGCGGGGGAGTCCATCGAATTCACCCACCGCGGCAATCGGGTCGCACGGCTGGCGTCGATCACCGAAGCCAGCAGCCATTGAACCAGTTCAGGGAGAAGTGTGCCCTCGGGCCGATCGACTGGGACCACCAGGGACATCGCGTCGTAAATCTGCTCGGCGTAGGAATCGATGTCGAACGCCTGCGCGGTCCGGGTTGCGTAGGCGTGAAGTGCGAGACGCAAATGTTCATTGCGCAGTCCCCGCTCGACCGTTGCGGCGCGCAAGCCGGGTTATACCGGGTTATACTACCTGAATGAAAACAGCCATCTCACTTCCGGATGAGACGTTCGATCGCGTTGCACAGCGGGCGAGTGACCTCGGCGTAAGTCGATCCGAGTTCTTTGCTCGAGCTGCGCAGCGCTACCTGGACGAGTTGGATGCACAGTCGCTGACCGGACAGATCGACAGTGCGCTGGAACGTGTCCATGGTGCCAACGAGGCAGAGGCCGCCGCCGTGGGCATCGGGCGTCGCGTATTGGATGCTGTGGACGACGAGTGGTGATCAGCCGTGCTGACGTCTACTGGGTTGACCTCGGACCGCCGCTGGGAAGTCGTCCCGCGAAACGCCGGCCGGTGCTCGTAGTCCAGTCCGACCCGTACAACGCCAGTCGCCTCGCCACGGTGCTCGGCGCGGTGATCACCTCCAGCACGGCCCTGGCGACGATGCCCGGCAACGTGTTCCTACCCGCGACCGCAACAGGACTCCCGCGTGATTCGGTTGTCAACGTCACGGCACTGGTCACGCTGAACAAGGCTGACCTCACCGATCGAGTGGGAAATGTGCCGCCGAGTCTGATGCGCGAGGTCGAGCGCGGCCTTCGTCGGGTGCTTAACCTCTAAACGGGCTCTTCGCAGTTGAGGGTGTAGGAGTGGTCGGCGCGTCGCTGTCGGGATAGGAGTCGGGGTTCTCCGATGATGGGAGTTCTCACGCTGCCCATCCGAAAGACCTCGACGTGGCTGACGCTACCTTCGCGTGCCCTGATCTGACCACGTTCCGCCGCCTCGACGAGTTCGGGTTGGAGTCACCCGCACGTTGGCTCACCAACCGTTGGGATGGCGACCCACCACGCTGCGTGTCACGCTCCGCTGTTACCGCTGCGCTGGATGCGCCCATGTGTGGCGTCAAGACGCCGGCGAGGCGGCCGAGTCACCCGCCAGGCTGTCTCGACGTGCGCTGCGGAGGGCGCTGGAAGCCCTTGTCTGCCAGCACCTGTCGGTGTCCCGGGGCGCCGAGGACGGGGCGGTGTCGTGGAACACCGCCGAAAACGCCGTGTTGACCGAAGGTCAGCGGGTGCTGATCGCCGATCCGGCGCGCTTCGACGGCGTGGCGGTGATCGGCGTCGACGAGCATGTATGGCGGCACCCCCGCCGTGGCGACAAGTACGTCACCGTCATCATCGATCTCACCCTCGCCCGTGACGTGAGTAGTCCGGCTTGGCTGCGCGACATGGTCGCCGGCCGCTGCAAGAAGGGCCGCACGATGATGACGGCGTTGATCGCTACACTGAGCACTGGTACCCGCGGTGCGCCACAGGAACTGATCACCCTGGGTTATCGCGGCGTAGATCGGCTGGCGCGGGCAGAACCGATCTACCGTGAGAAAGCAGCAATCTGATGGTTACCTCAATTAGTGAAGTCCTCTCGAATATCAACTACTGGGCTGTGCTCGCGGCCACCCTGTCTTCGATGATCGTGGGAATGGTCTTCTACCATCCGAAGGTCATGGGTGCAGGCTGGCAGCGCGCGGTCGGCCACACCGGTGAGTCGGTGCAGCGCGGTTCCAAGCTCATCTATTTGGTGCCTGTTGTTGCGAGTATCTGCACCGCCTGGGTGCTCGCCGCCGTGACAGGGCTGGCATTCGCGGCGAGCGGCGGTAGCTACTTCATCGTCACCACGGTGTGCGCGCTCGTACTCTATGTGGGGTTCACGGCTGCACGAGTCCTGGTGCACGACGCATTCGACCCGCGCAAATTCACGGTGACCGGATACACCCTCCTCAATGAGGCCATCACCATCTTCGTCATGGCGATCATCATCGGCGTCTGGCCGCCTTCGGGTCTGTAGCGTCGCACGATAAGCCAGGGAGATAACTCCATGACGACGAACGAGGGGTTCAAGAAGCACACCGTGCCGACGACTGCATCGGTGGCCTTCTGGTCGAGGCCTGGGCCGCCGAAGACGTTGCCGCCGAGTCCCCGCGTGCGGGGCAGGATGCCGACTGCGTCGCTGACGTAATCGGGCAGAGTGCAGCTGCGGGCGGCGCAGCCGATCACAACAAGTGTGCCGTTGGGTGCAGTGATGTCAGCGAGGCGCTGCAGGCTGGCCGCCAAGTCGGGAAGTGGTGACCGGCATTAGTTGCCGAAGCGCGGTGTTTGCAGATATTTGTGCAGATCATGCTGTTGAGAACGCGTTCGCGACTCGTTGTGCGCGGGATCTTGCGCGGTGCTGATTGCCGCGTCTCGCTGGTCAGCTGAGCGGTGACCAGAAGTGCCTAGCAGCTCACGGGATGGCGGCGGTTTGGGCTAGATGCCACGTGAGATCGATCTATTCGGCCCCGGTGTCGTCATGCACCGTTAGTCGGTTGGCTCGGCGGTGGGAGTGTTGCGATACTCCGTCGGCGTCACCCCGAACCAGCGTTTGCACGCGCGGGTGAAGACACTGTGTTCGGCGTAGCCGAGCTGGCGAGTTACTTGGGACACGGGCAGGTCGGTGCCCTCGAGCAGCCGGTGGGCCAGTTCGCGTCGGGCGCGGTCTGCCAGTTCGGCGAAACTGGTTCCCTCTGAGACGAGGCGTCGCTGCAAGGTCTTGCGGTGGATGCCGAACTGGCGGGCGACCAGTTCCGCGGTCATTTCTCCGGTGGGCAGCAGTTGACGGATGATGCTGCCCACCGTGCTGGCGATGGGTTGTGCGTGCTGGCGGTGGTGGTCGGTCAGGTGGGTGAGCGCGAGCTGGTGGGCCAGTGGATCGTGGTTGAGGGGGCGCTGCAGATCCGCGGTACGCAGGGTGAATCCGGCGAAGGGTTCGGTGAAGTGCGGCGAGGCGCCGAAGTAGGTGCGGTAGGTGGTCTTGGTGCCCAGCGGCGGGTGCGGCAGGTGGACCGCGATGGGCCGGTAGGTGGTGCCCAGGAACAGGCGCAGCGCGCGCAGGGTGAGCCCGAGGGCCAGTTCGATGGCCTGGGCCTGTGGTGGCGGGGGATCGAGCAGGAGGTCGTATTCGAATCGGCACCGCGTCGGGTCGGGGCAGGGCCTGATGCGTGCGGCGCTGCCCGAGCTGTAGGCGGGCATGTGGGTGTCGATGATGGTGAACGCCTCGGCGACGGTGGCAGCGGTGCGGGCGGCGAGGCCGACGGCGCCGAGGATGTCGATGCTCTGGTACCGCGCGAGCTGGCGGCCGAAGTCATCGACGCTGAGCACGGCGGCGGCTTCCTCGACGACGGCGATGGCGTTGCGCAGCAGGACGTAGCGATCGTGGCGGCCCGCGTCGGCGGGATCGATGCCGGCCAGTGTCAGCAGTGCGTCCGGGTTGCCGCCGAGGCGGGTCACGAGCGGCGCGAACCCGGTCAGGGATGATCCGCGGATCAGGTGCATGTCCCGAATAGTTAAAAATCTGTCCATTATTGTTAAGACATGTGAGGGGTTGATGCGACAGGGTGGATGTCCGGTTGTGGGATCGTGACGGTGGTTGCTTCCCGGAATGTGCTGGGCCGCAAGAGCTGATGTGCCTGGAAAGGGGCCGCATTGTCTGAGGGGCGAAGCGATCAGGTTGTGGCGACGGTACTGCCCGGCGGTGGAGTGTTGCCGTTCCCGCCGGTCCCGTCGGGCAGCATCGCCGGCCGCACGTTGCAGGAGTCGACGTACAGCCCGCGGAAGGTTCCGAAGCGTCTGCACGAGGACACCCCGAACGTCGTGATCGTTTTGATCGACGACGCCGGCCCCGGGCTGCCGTCGACGTTCGGCGGTGAGGTGACCACGTCGACGATGGACCGGATCTGCGGTGAGGGCGTGACCTACAACCGGTTCCACACCACGGCGATGTGCTCGCCGACGCGGGCGTCGCTGCTGACCGGTCGCAACCATCACGAGATCGGCAACGGGCAGATCGCCGAGTTGGCCAATGACTGGGACGGCTACGCGGGCAAGATCCCGCGCAGCAGCGCGACGGTGGCCGAGGTGCTGCGCCAGTACGGCTACGCGACCTCTGCGTTCGGGAAGTGGCACAACACTCCGGCGGAGGAGACCACGGCGGCGGGGCCGTTCGACAACTGGCCCACCGGTTTGGGGTTCGAGTACTTCTACGGTTTCCTGGCCGGTGAGGCCTCGCAGTACGAGCCGAACCTGGTGCGCAACACCACCATCGTGGCGCCGCCGCGCACCCCGGAGGAGGGTTATCACCTGTCGGAGGATCTGGCCGACGACGCGATCGGCTGGTTGCGCCGGCACAAGGCGTTCAACGCCGACAAGCCGTTCTTGATGTACTGGGCCAGCGGCTGTCTGCACGGGCCGCACCACATCATGAAGGAATGGGCGGACAATTACGCCGGGAAGTTCGATGACGGCTGGGACGCCTACCGGGAGCGGGTGTTCGCCCGGGCCAAGGACAAGGGCTGGATCCCGCAGGATGCGGTGCTCACCGAGCGTGATCCGCAGCTGCCCGCGTGGGATGACATCCCAGAGGATGAGAAGCCGTTCCAGCGCCGGCTGATGGAGGTCGCCGCTGGGTACGCTGAGCACGTCGACGTGCAGGTGGGGCGGCTCGCCGATGAGCTCGACGCCCTGGGGTACGCCGACAACACGTTGTTCCTCTACATCTGGGGAGACAACGGCTCCTCCGGTGAGGGGCAGAACGGTACCATCTCGGAGTTGTTGGCGCAGAACGGGATTCCGACCACGGTGCGCCAGCACATCGACGCTCTCGATGAGCTCGGCGGGCTGGACGTGCTAGGTTCGCCGCTGGTGGACAACCAGTACCACGCGGGCTGGGCGTGGGCGGGGTCCACGCCGTACAAGGGCATGAAGTTGATGGCTTCGCACCTGGGCGGCACCCGCAACCCGCTGGCGGTGCGCTGGCCGGCGAAGGTAGCCGCTGACCCGACACCGCGCACACAGTTCCTGCACGTCAACGACGTCGTACCGACCATTTACCAGGTGGTGGGGATCGAGCTGCCACACACCGTGTCCGGGGAGTCGCAGATGCCGCTGGCTGGTGTCGGTTTCGCGCAGACGCTGGTGGATCGGGATACCCAGGGCGGCAAAAAGACCCAGTACTTCGAGGTCATGGGCAGCCGCGGGATCTACCACGACGGCTGGTTCGCCGGTGCGGTCGGTCCGCGGTTGCCGTGGATTCCGGGCCTGCCGCCGGGGATGGCGACCTGGACCCCCGACCAGGACAGCTGGGAGCTGTATCGCCTGGATGAGGACTGGAGCCAGGCCAACGATCTGGCCGCGCAGATGCCGGAGAAGCTGGCCCAGATGCGCGAGATGTTCGCCATCGAGGCCGCCAAGAATGCGGTGCTGCCGATCGGCGGTGGGCTGTGGGTGCCGGTGTATCACCCCGAGCTTCGGATCGCGCCGCCATTCCGCGAGTGGGAGTTCTCCGGTGACATGATCCGGATGCCGGAGTTCTGCGCCCCCAGCCTCGGGAACAAGAACAACACCGTCACCATCGACGTGGACGTCCCCGCTAATGCCAACGGGGTGCTCTACGCCCTGGGCAGCGGTGCCGGCGGTCTGACCCTCTACATGGATGAGGGCCATCTCTGCTACGAGTACAACCTGTTCATCCTGCAGCGCACCAAGATCCGGACCGCCGCGAAGGTACCGCCGGGCCGGGCCACGGTGACCGTGACCACCGCCTACGCCGATCCGCGTCCGGCCGGACCGCTGGATGTCACGGTGGCCCGCAACGGCGAGACGATTGCCAGCGGCCAGGTGCCGGTCAGCGCGCCGCTGCTGTTCACCGCCAACGACTGCCTCGACATCGGCACCTGCCTGGGCTCACCGGTGTCGATGGACTACCGGGACCGGGCGCCGTTCCCGTTCGAGGGTCGCATCCACACGGTGCGCGTCGCCTACACCTGACGACATCGAGGGCTACCGCGGTCCCGTGCCGCAGCCGAACACACCGACCGAACCTCAGGAGGTAACACAAGCCGTGCCCGGAATCGCCGAGATCGCTTTGGGTGCCGCGCCGATCGCCGGCGGTGCACTGCTCGGCGCGGTCGCCGGCAACTTGAAAGCACCCGACGTGCGCGCGGTGATCAAGCCCGATCTCGACATGCTCGACCGCATCCCCGAGGATCAGGTGCAGCGCCGCGCGGCGCTGTCGCAGATGGTCGGGGCGCGCATCGACGACCTGGTCACCGCCGACCAGCGGGGCCGCGAGCTGCGCCAGGCGGCGGCAAGCTATCACGGCAGCTGGCGCGACATCGTGGTGTTCATCTGCACCGTGCTGTTCACCATCGTGTGGTGGCATGTTAGCCATCACCACGCCAACTGGCTGCCGATGTTCGTCGCGCTCATCGTGATGTCGATGATCGCCGGCGCCTACGCTGCCCGCAGCACGGTCCGCGCGCTCGCGCAGCTCCTGCGCCGCACGCCCACCGCCGCGGCCCGGCACTCCGCGCAGTATCGACCACGCCGCGGATCCAGACATGTCTGACGAACCCACCGGTAGCCCCTCAACGAACCGCCCCACCCCTAACGCGACAAGGAGAAGAACCCATGCAGAAACACGTTGGAACGCTATTAGCCGCAACGGGATTGGCGCTCACACCGATGACGTTCCTGGCGCCCGTCGCGCAAGCCGACATCTGCGCCGGCGCTCACGGCCGCTTCGTCGGGGTTGAGGGCTGCGGCGCACCCATCGCCCACATCGCCACCGGCGCGGCCATCGCGGGCGGGGTGGCCATCGGCTCGGCGGCCGTACCCCACTTTCCCGGCGAGATCCCCTGCTACACCGTCGAAGGAGTTCCGTACTACACCCCGCCCGGACAGCCGTGCTAGTAGCGAACGGATCGCGGTGGCCGGCATGGGTCACCGCGCTCGCGGCGCCGGCAGCACCTGCAGTGGGCCACGGCACCGCCTGAATGATCATCGACATGAAGGGAAACGAATGAAGCTCTGGGTAGCAGGTCTGGCGGCGCTGCTGATGGCCGCCACCGCGGGCTGCAGTGGCGAATCCGAAGCGCCGGCGGGTGGTTCCGCGGTGACGCCGCAGGAGATGCGTGAGATCGCCAAGGAGGCCTACACGTACGGCTTCCCGATGGTGGACATGTACCGCATCGAGAACGCCTACGCGGTGAACAAGGACAGCGGCCAGTACCTGGGGGGCTGGAACCAGATCCACAGCATCGCCCGCGTGTTCACCCCGGCCGACACCACGGTGCAGACGCCCAACTCCGACACACCGTACTCGTTCATTTCCACCGACCTGCGCACCGAACCGTTGGTGTTGACGGTGCCGCCGATCGAGGCCAACCGGTACTTCTCGCTGCAGTTCATCGACAACTACACCTACGTCTACGACCTGATCGGCAGCCGCACCACCGGCAACGGCGGCGGCACCTACCTGCTGGCCGGTCCCAGCTGGAAGGGTGACAAGCCCGCCGGTGTGGACAAGGTGATCCAATCCGACACCGACTTCGGCATGGTGCTGTACCGCACGCAGCTGTTCAACCCGGCCGACCTCGACAACGTGAAGAAGATCCAGGCGCAGTACAAGGTGCAGCCACTGTCGGCGTTCGAGAAGAAACCGGCCCCGGCGCCCGCGCCCGCGGTGGACTTCATCACGCCGCTGACGCCGGAAGAGGAGAAGACCTCGCTGGACTTCTTCAAGGTGCTGGGCTTCACGCTCAAGTACGCGCCGGTGAAGCCCGAGGAGCGTGAGCTGCGCGCGAAGTTCGCCACGATCGGGATCGGGCCGGACGGAGACTTCGATCCCGCGAAGCTGTCCGACGAGCAGCGCAAGGCCATCGAGGACGGCATGGCCGACGCGTGGGCCGAGTTACACACGTTCCAGACTGAGCAGCTACAGACCGGGAAGGTGACCTCGGGTCAGCTGTTCGGGTCCGCCGAGCAGCTCAAGGGTAACTACCTGTACCGGTTCGCCGGGGCGGTGATGGGCATTCTGGGCCTGCCGGGCGCGGAGGCGATGTACTTCCCGTTGACCAACGATTCGGCGGGCGGCAAGCTCACCGGCGCGAACAACTACACCCTGACCTTCGCCGAGGGGCAGCTGCCGCCGGTGAAGGCGTTCTGGTCGGTCACCATGTACAAGCTGCCCGAGATCCTGCTGGTGGAGAACCCGATTAACCGGTACCTGATCAACTCCCCGATGCTGCCGAACCTGGTGCGCAACCCTGATGGCGGGATCACGATCTACCTGCAGCACACCTCACCGGGACCGGAGAAGGAGGCCAACTGGCTGCCGACCCCGGCCGGCGACTTCCAGATGATCCTGCGCACCTACTGGCCCGAGCAGGCGATCACCGACGGCCAGTGGCTGCCGCCGAAGGTGACGAAGAGTTAGGTTATCGGAAGCTGCTGTGGTGCAGTCGGATTCGGGTGAGCCGGGGTGGGAGTCGGTCGGATCGTTAAGTATGGTGTCGCGCGGGCGAACGTCGACCGTATGGGAGGTTTGGCCCGCGGGAGCCGAGAAGAGGGCCCTGTACGCCCACGGTGGCACACTCACGTACTGCTAAACCTCGGTGCCATCAAGAACGTCTTCGCCGAGTCCGCCGAGCCGCCACACATCTCCAGAAGCTCTCCGCGAACGTCACGAACGCACGGGCAGCAGTCAACCAAGGACGGTAGCGACTGCGGCGACGAGGTCATAGTGCTCAGCGGGCAGGGCTGAGGTGAGTGCGGCGCCGGTGATCCAGGTGACGTTGGTGGAGGTGCTGGATCGAGACAGGTTGATGATGTCGGCGTCCGAAACTCAGGGATCCTTTCGGCAAGCCGGATGGCCAACAAACCGTCGCCAGTGCCGACGTCCACAGCGGTGCGAGCGGTGGATGACGCGGCGTCGATCACGACGCCAACGACCAGCGAACCGCTGTATCAGATGCAATGAGAAAACTGACCCGTCGGATTCTCACCCGAACTGATACACCGCAGTTCAGGACGCCGTCCGTGTATCTGGTCAGATGAGAACGGACAGCGTCTGCCGCTGTCAGGTAGTTCTGGACTGTCGAATCGCCCTGTCCGGCGCTGTCAGATAGTCGTGGATTCAGACTCAGCGCCATGGTTACTCCGGCCGAAGATCCGCAGGTGCACGGGCAGGGACCTGGGCGGGTGTCACTGTCAGATCGTTCTGGAACTGAGGGCGAGAAATTGGACAGCTACCAGGTTTTCCTGGATTACTCCCAGCTAGTTCCGGATCGGACAACAACGGACGCGAGCCCTTTCATCCAATC
>NZ_JBKECZ010000048.1:0-2305 GCF_047975165.1 Mycobacterium sp. | reverse complement strand
TCTGCCGTCGGCCGATCAGCTTGGATATCGCCCGACGAACCTTGTCTCTTTGAGATGCGTCGCCCCATTTGCTGAAGGGGGTCGAAATGCTGTGGGGGTGGCGTCCAGATTCCGGTGTATGCCGGTGGGCGCAGGTTCGTGCTTGGGTGGGTGATGTTATGCGGTGGCGCTGACGGTTTTGGTGTTGTGGGTGGCGGGTTCGCAGGTGTGCTGAGGTCGCAGTTGTCGGGGTGGGTGCAGCAGGTTGCGGGGGAGGTCTTGGAGCTGGCGCAGTCCGGCGGGGGTCATGGTGAGTCCGCGCCAGCCGCGCGATGCGCGGTCGAGCACGGCCCAGACGATGGGGATGCAGCTGGTCTGTCCGGGGAAGCGGCCGATGACCTTTGCGCGGCGGCGGGTTTCGCCGAAGGTGCGCTCGATGAAGTTCGAATGCCCGATGCGGTGGTGATGCTCGGCCGGGAACCGCAGGTAGGCGGTCAGACCCGCACGGTCTGTAGTCAGGATCTTCCACGCCGCCGGGTAGATGCCGGCGTAGCGGTCGGCGAAGGCGCTCAGGCGGGC
Organism: Mycobacterium sp.; assembly: GCF_047975165.1. Lineage (GTDB taxonomy): Bacteria > Actinomycetota > Actinomycetes > Mycobacteriales > Mycobacteriaceae > Mycobacterium. Next base: position 1,747 of record NZ_JBKECZ010000048.1, on the reverse strand, counting down.
ATCGACCAATTCGATCAGGCGCGGGCCGGGGTCGGTGTTGAGTTCAGCGGTGTCAATAGCCGTCGCAGATCGGTCAGGAAATCAGCCCAGGCGTCGGTGGACTCCCCGGTGCCGGGGGCCAGGCCGACGAAGACGGGTTTGCCATCGGTGGTGATCCCCCAGGCGGCCAGGACCGGCTCTGCCGGCGAGCCCGGACGCATCCTGTCGGTGGCCACGGCAAACTGCCCAGTGACGGCCATGTAAGTGCCCGCGGGCGGTCATGAAAATTGCCCGGTGGCGGTCGCGAGATCTGCCCAGCTGATCTGTTGTTCGTCCCGCGCGCCTACACGGTGCGGGGCCCCTCCTCGGGTGGCCTGAACGGCGCCAACCGTTGTTCAGTCACCCGAGGAGGGGATGGAGTGAAGTATGCCGAGGAGATCATGGAAATTTTGGAAGCTTACGACTTGACGGGTTCGTTGCGTGGTGCGGCGGAGCTGGCGGGGTGTTCGCACCACACTGTCGCCGAGTATGTGGCCGCACGCGAGCGGGGTGAGTTGACGCCCGGGTGTGCGCGGCGTCGGGAGATGCTGGTGGATGGGTATCGGGAGAAGCTGGAGGAGTGGGTGGACCGTTCCCGTGGCAAGGTCCGCGCTGATGTTGTCCACGACAAGCTGATCGCGTTGGGTTACAGCGGCTCGGAGCGCACAACCCGGCGGGCGGTCGTGGGGTTGACCCCGTTTCGTGGACATCGGTTAAGCGGCCTGCTTGGCCATGGTGATGATCCGGTGCTCGAAGGCTACCGGGGGGATTTGGCCGAGTGCGCTGTGGCGCCGTCGGTGGTTGTAGACGGTGTCGATCCAGCTGCTGACGGCGTGGATCGCCTCGACTCGGGTGTGGAAGTGATGGCGGTGGTAGAACTCGGTTTTCAGGGTTGACCAGAAACTCTCCTGCTGAGCGTTATCCCAGCACACCCCGGTGCGTCCGACCCAGAGCCGAACGTCGAGTTCGACGGCGACCGTCGCGAGTTCGGCGCTGGTGTATTGACAGCCGCGGTCGGCATGGAAAATGACCCTGCCGGTCCCGCCGGTAGCGGGGTCTCGGAATGCCACTGCCCGCCGCAGGGCGGTCTCGACAATGTCGGTGTGCAGACTATCGCTGAAGGCATAGCCCAGTACCCGCCGTGAACAACCCTCACGTACTGCCGCCAGGTACAGCCATCCCTGCCCGGTGCCCAGATAGGTGATGTCAGACGTCCAGACCCTGTTGAGTGCCCCTTGGTCGAATCGCCGCTCAACCAGGTCGGCAATGTGATGTGTGACATCGTCGTTGATCGTGGTGACCGGCTGCCACGGGCGTGGGCTGATCCCGCGAATTCCGTTGGCCCGCATAATCTTGGCCACCGTCTTCTTCGATACAGTCTCGCCGTCCTCGCGTAAATCAGCCAGGATTCGCGGTGCCCCGTTGACGTGATCGGAGGCCGCATGCAACTGGCGGATCTTCACCGTCAACTCCGCGGTCCGCGCCGCCCGCGGCCCCGGCGCGGCGTCCCGGCGGGCAGCCCACGCGTAATATCCCGATCGGGATACCGCCAGCAACTCGGTCATCCTGGTGATGCTGTGGTGTGCCTTCTCCGCGTCGATCACCGCGAACCGTCGTTCCGGTTCGAGTTCTCCACCGCAACGAAGGCTGCTGCTTTTTTTTAAAAACGCCCGGTCCATCCGCAACTCGGCCACCTCACGGCGTAGCCGGGTCAACTCGGCCCGCCCGT
>NZ_JBKECZ010000047.1:0-100137 GCF_047975165.1 Mycobacterium sp. | reverse complement strand
GTGACATTCCGAGACCCCGCTACCGGCGGGACCGGCAGGGTCAATTTCCATGCCGACCGCGGCTGTCAATCCACCAGCGCCCAACTCGCGACGGTCGCCGTCGAACTCGACGTCCGGCTCTGGGTCGGACGCACCGGGGTGTGCTGGGACAACGCCCAGCAAGAGAGTTTCTGGTCAACCCTGAAAACCGAGTTCTACCACCGCCATCACTTCCACACCCGAGTCGAGGCGATCCACGCCGTCAGCAGCTGGATCGACACCGTCTACAACCACCGACGGCGCCACAGCGCACTCGGCCAAATCCCCCCGGTAGCCTTCGAGCACCGGATCATCACCATGGCCAAGCAGGCCGCTTAACCGATGTCCACCAAACGGGGTCAACCCCACAACCCACATAAACGTCAGCGGTAATCACCCATACGGAATACTCCGTCCGAGCGGCCACCCCCAACGCAACGCAACGCAACGCAATACGACGCAGGGCAACCCTGTGTAGATCACACTATCCCATAGATTTGCTGGGTTCGACCCCGAAGCGTGCGTCACATACTTTGAGCGCGTGGCCGACGGTGGTACCTCAATCTGGTGATTTTTGATTCCGACTGCGGGGGTGAAGTCATCAATCAGCAGGTCGCCACGTGGCTGCGGGACCGCGACCTCGAAGAATCACACGACGACGCCATACACCACATCCCTGGACTTGACCCCGGGCCACTCGCCGGGTGTCACGGCGCGCGCCGCGGCACCTATCGGATCCTCTATCGGATCGACGAAACCAGCCGTGTTGTGCACGTCCTCGATATTGACCACCGCTCGGAGATCTATGGCCGCCGGCATCGGTGATCACCGATACGAACCCGCCGGACCGACCCTTGCGAACCCGAAGAGCTCCCACCCGACTGGCAACCACCCGCACCGCCGGAAGACCTAAACCTGACGACCCACCCTTGCAACGGCCGAATCCGCGAGCCCGCCCGCGCTGGTGGTTCGGGGGTTGTCACTGCCGGGTAATCTTGGGCACTGTGAGCACCGTCGGATTCGATGCCCCGGCACGCCTGGGCACCCTGCTGACGGCGATGGTGACACCGTTCGACGCCGACGGCGCCCTGGACACCGCAACGACGGCCCGGCTGGCCGGCCGCTTGATCGACCAGGGTTGCGACGGCCTGGTCGTCTCGGGGACGACGGGTGAGTCGCCGACCACCACCGACGACGAGAAGCGCGAGTTGCTGCGGACTGTGCTGGACGCTGTCGGCGACCGGGCCCGGGTGATCGCGGGTGCGGGCAGCTACGACACCGCGCACAGCGTCAAGCTGGCCAAACAGGCTGCGGCCGAAGGCGCGCACGGCCTGCTCGTCGTCACCCCGTACTACTCCAAACCCCCGCAGCGCGGGCTGATCGCGCATTTCACCGCCGTCGCCGATGCCACCGACCTGCCCGTGCTGCTCTACGACATCCCCCCGCGTTCGGTGGTGCCCATCGAGCCCGACACGCTGCGCGCGCTGGCGGCGCACCCCAACATCGTCGCGGTCAAGGACGCCAAGGCCGACCTGCACGCCGGGGGGCAGGTGATCGCCGATACCGGACTGGCTTACTACTCCGGCGACGACGCGCTGAACCTGCCGTGGCTGGCCATGGGCGCCACCGGTTTCATCAGCGTGATCTCCCATCTGGTGGCCGGACAACTGCGAGAATTGCTGTCCGCCTTTGCCTCCGGCGATATTGCCACCGCCCGCAAGATCAACGCCGAGGTCAGCTCGCTGTGCAATGCGATGGGGCGCCTCGGCGGGGTGACGTTGTCGAAGACCGGCTTACGGCTGCAGGGTTTCGACGTCGGAGATCCAAGGCTGCCGCAGGTTGTTGCGACACCCGAGCAACGCGAGGCGCTGGCCGCCGATATGCGTGCGGCCTCCGCGCTCGGGTGAGACGAGGGGTGATGCACGGGTGAACGAAGAGCTGGCCCCGCCGGGCCCCCTGGCCGAGGGCGGGCTGCGGGTTACCGCGCTGGGCGGCATCAGCGAAATCGGCCGCAACATGACCGTGTTCGAGCACCTGGGCCGGCTGCTGATCATCGACTGCGGTGTCTTGTTTCCCACCCACGACGAACCGGGTGTCGACCTGATTCTGCCGGACTTGCGCCACATCGAAGACCGTCTCGACGACATCGAGGCGCTGGTGCTGACCCACGCGCACGAGGACCATATCGGCGCGATCCCGTTCCTGCTCAAGTTGCGCCCCGACATCCCGGTAGTCGGCTCGAAGTTCACCTTGGCCCTGGTTGCCGCCAAATGCCGGGAACATCGCATCAAACCGGTGTTCGTCGAGGTGAAGGAGGGGCAGAGCAGCAAACACGGAGTGTTCGAATGCGAGTACTTCGCGGTGAACCACTCGATTCCCGACGCGCTGGCCATCGCCGTCTACACCGGTGCGGGCACGGTCCTGCACACCGGGGACATCAAACTCGACCAACTGCCGCTGGATGGCCGCCCGACCGACCTGCCCGGTATGTCCCGGCTCGGCGACGCCGGAGTGGACCTGTTTCTGTGCGACTCGACGAACGCCGAGATACCCGGAGTCGGGCCGAGTGAAAGCGAGATCGGACCGACGCTGCACCGGCTGATCCGCGGCGCCGAAGGCCGGGTCATTGTGGCCTGCTTCGCCTCCAACGTGGATCGGGTGCAGCAGATCATCGACGCCGCCGTGGCGTTGGGCCGTCGGGTCTCCTTCGTCGGCCGGTCGATGGTGCGGAATATGGCTATCGCCCGGGACCTCGGCTTCCTGAACGTTTCCGATTCCGACCTGGTCGACATCGGGGCCGCCGAGGAGCTGCCACCCGACCGGGTGGTGCTGGTGACCACCGGAACCCAGGGCGAGCCGATGGCGGCGCTCTCGCGGATGTCGCGCGGCGAACATCGCAGTATCACCCTGACCGCCGGTGACCTCATTGTGCTGTCGTCGTCGCTGATCCCGGGAAACGAGGAGGCCGTTTACGGCGTCATCGACGCGCTGGCCAAGATCGGCGCCCGGGTCGTCACCAATGCGCAAGCGCGGGTGCATGTTTCGGGCCATGCCTATGCCGGGGAGTTGCTCTTCCTGTACAACGGGGTCCGTCCGCGGCACGTGATGCCGGTGCACGGAACCTGGCGGCATCTGCGGGCCAACGCCAAGCTGGCCGTGGGCACCGGTGTGCCGCCAGAATCGATTCTGTTGGCGGAGAACGGGGTCAGTGTCGACCTGGTAGGGGGGAAAGCCAGGATCGCCGGTGCCGTATCGGTCGGCAAGATGTTCGTCGACGGGCTGATTACCGGCGATGTCGGTGAGATCACCCTCGGTGAGCGGCTGATTCTGTCGGAGGGCTTCGTGGCGGTGACGGTGGTGGTCAAACGTGGTACCGGCAAGCCGGTGATGGCACCGCACCTGCACTCCCGAGGCTTCTCCGAAGACCCCAAGGCGCTGGAGCCCGCCATCGGCCTGGTCGAGAAAGAGCTGGAAAGCCTGGCCGCGAACAACGTCGTCGACCCGGTGCGCATCGCCCAGGGCGTACGGCGCACCATTGGGAAGTGGGTGGGTGAGACATTCCGCCGGCAACCGATGATCGTGCCGACCGTGCTGGAAGTCTGACGCCGGCCTAGATCTTCTCCGCGACTGCCGACCATTCGATTTGAGACGCGCCGAGCTTGCGCCCGGTGGGCTTGATGTAGCGCTCGGTGAATTCATCTGGCCCGGCTTGCTCGACCAGTCGCCAGCCGTACCCGGCGAGGAACGAGGCGATTTCGTCGGGCTGGATTCCGGAGTGCCACAATTGATGTCGTTTGCGAACTGACCGGTAGAGCGTGGGGCTGCCGTATCGATTGGTGCCGTCGATGAAAGCGCGGTGGACGTGGGTGAACACCAGGCGACTCCCCGATGCGGTTGGGCGCAGGCCCTCCAGTGTGGCGCGGACCGCATCCTCGGTGAGGTACTGGCTGACGCCCTCACAGATGAAGAAGACCCGGTTGCCGGGGAGGTATCCGTGTTCGGACAGAGCGGTCAGCAGGTCGTCGCGCTCAAAGTCCAGAGCCACCAGCCGGACCGAGCGAGGTAGTTCCCCCAGCACCCGTCGCACGGTCTTGGCCTTGCGCGCGATGTTGACGGGCAGGTCAACTTCGAAGACCGGTTTGCGGACCCGGCGAGTCAATCGGTATGCGACGGTGTCCAAGCCCGCTCCGAGGACAACCACCGCGTCGACGTCGTCGACGGCCTCGGTGAGTTTCTCGCCGATGAACTGTTTTCGGCAGGTCAGATTCGCCCATAATCCAGGGCCCGTCCGCTCGGATGCCTTGATGAGCGCACGCCGGACGGCGGCCGGCCTGGTGGCGGCGACGAGCCAGCGCAGTGGCGCGGGCAGGAAAAGCTGGGCCAGGTCGTCGTCTACCAGCCGGCAGCTCTCCGGCTCGTTCTGTTCGACCGCGCTGAGCAGCATGGGGGCCAGGGCTGTGCGCGCAGCGGGATTCCGGTTCATTCCGGTCGTTCTCGCGATCTTGGGATGAAGCGGCGTCGGACGGAGAGGATTGCGGCGGTGTGGCGCGGCCGGCACGGTCGCAGTCGCCGAGTGTCAGCCTACTGGCCGCCGGATCACGAGCCGGACACATCGCGCCGCCGGATCACGAGCCGGACACATCGCGGTGAAGCTCCTGTTACCAGTGTGGCAAATGAGGCAGAAGTTGTATTTGCGATTAGGCTTGCGGATATGGCGAGTAAGACCGTTGCCCGATCCGGAAGTCGAACAAGCAGGTCAAAGGCCGCGTCGGGGTCCGGGGCCCGACGCGGGCGGCCGGCCCAGGCGGGAGCATCCCCGGCCAAGCGGCCTGCCAAGCGGCCTGCCAAGCGGCCTGCCAAGGCCACCAAACGTCAAAGCGCCTCTTCGCGGCGGCAAAGTCCGTCGGTGCTGGTATTGACCGGGGCGGCCTGCGTCCGGACCGCGCGCGTGATGTGGATGATGGCGGCCAGGGCGACCGGGAGTGCGGCGCGCTCGATAGGCCGGGCCCGTCACATCGAATCCGGTCACCGCCGGGACGGCATTGCGCTGCTGCTGCTGGGCGTCGCGGTCGTCATCGCGGCCGGATCCTGGTTCGATGCCGCCCGGCCGGCCGGGGCATGGGTCGACGCGGCGATACGGATGTTCGTCGGCTCGTCGGTCGTGATGGTGCCGCTGATCGCGGTCGCTACCGCTGTCGTGTTGATGCGCACCGAACCCCACCCGGACGCCAGGCCGCGGCTGATCCTCGGCTGCGCCCTGATCGCACTGTCGGTCCTGGGACTGAGCCACCTGTGGGCGGGTTCCCCCGAGGAGCCCGAACTGCGGGCGCGCGCCGGTGGATTCGTCGGGTTTGCCATTGGGGGACCGCTCTCCGACGGGCTCACGGCGTGGATCGCCGCGCCGTTGCTCTTCATCGGGGCGCTGTTCGGGATGCTGCTGCTGGCCGGTATCACCGCTCGCGAGGTGCCCGAGGCTGTGTACGGCATGTTCAGCACCGGGATGTTCCAGCGCGGTGACCACAGGTACGCCGAGTACGACGACGGGTACGGCGAGTACGACGGGTACGACGACGGCTACGGCGGTTACGACGGTGGTTACGAGGGCTACGGCGCCTACGACGACGGTGAGGGCTACCGGGACTTCCCGGCGGACTTCGAAGGAGATTTCGAAGGAGATGAAGCCAACACCATCGAAGTCGCGCCGATCGACGACTTCGAGGGCTCCGAGGCAGCCACCAAACCGCACGCCGTAGCGAGCCGGTCTCGCCGCCGGGGCGCCAAGGCCGGGAAAGCCACTAAGGCCGACGACGCGGAACTGGACCGGGTAGTCCCGGGGGCCTATGTCCTGCCGCCGTTGGCCCTGCTGGTCGCCGGCGATCCGCCCAAGAGGCGCAGTGCCGCCAACGCTCAGATGTCCGGTGCGATCGGTGACGTGCTCACCCAGTTCAAGGTCGACGCCACCGTCACCGGCTGCACCCGGGGACCCACCGTCACCCGCTACGAGGTCGAACTCGGCCCCGGGGTCAAGGTGGAGAAGATCACCGCGCTGCAAAAAAATATCGCGTATGCGGTTGCCAGTGAGAACGTGCGGATGCTGGCGCCGATCCCGGGCAAGTCCGCCGTCGGCATCGAGGTGCCCAACACCGACCGGGAAATGGTGCGGCTGGCCGATGTGCTGACCTCGCCGACGACCCGTCGCGACCATCATCCGCTGGTGATCGGGCTGGGCAAGGACATCGAAGGCGACTTCATCTCAGCGAACCTCGCCAAGATGCCGCATCTGCTGGTTGCCGGCTCCACCGGCTCCGGCAAGTCCAGCTTCGTGAACTCGATGCTGGTGTCGCTGCTGACCCGCGCCGCGCCCGAAGAGGTCAGGATGATCCTGATCGACCCGAAAATGGTGGAACTGACTCCCTACGAAGGCATTCCGCACCTGATCACCCCGATCATCACCCAGCCCAAGAAAGCGGCAGCCGCGCTGGCCTGGCTGGTGGACGAGATGGAGCAGCGCTACCAGGACATGCAGGCCTCCCGGGTGCGCCACATCGATGACTTCAACACCAAGGTCCGGTCCGGAGCCATTACCGCTCCGCCGGGCAGCCAGCGCGAGTACAAGCCCTATCCCTACATCCTGGCCATCGTCGACGAGCTGGCCGACCTGATGATGACCGCGCCGCGCGATGTCGAGGACGCCATCGTGCGCATCACCCAGAAGGCGCGGGCAGCCGGCATTCACCTGGTGCTGGCCACCCAGCGTCCGTCCGTGGACGTCGTGACCGGTCTGATCAAGACGAACGTACCGTCGCGGCTGGCGTTCGCGACGTCGTCGCTGACCGACAGCCGCGTGATCCTGGATCAGGCGGGGGCGGAAAAACTCATCGGCATGGGCGACGGACTGTTCCTGCCCATGGGCGCCGGCAAGCCCACCCGGTTGCAGGGCGCGTTCATCACTGACGAGGAGATCCAGGCTGTCGTCGCCGCCTGCAAGGACCAGGCCGAACCGGAATACACCGACGGCGTCACGACCGCCAAACCAACCGGTGAGCGGACCGACGTCGACCCGGACATCGGCGACGACATGGACGTGTTGCTGCAGGCTGTGGAGCTGGTGGTGTCCAGCCAGTTCGGGTCCACCTCGATGCTGCAGCGCAAGCTGCGGGTGGGCTTCGCCAAAGCCGGGCGCCTGATGGACCTGATGGAGACTCGGGACATCGTCGGCCCCAGCGAAGGCTCCAAGGCCCGGGAAGTCCTGGTCAAACCCGACGAGCTGGCCTCGACACTGACTCTGATCCGCGGTGGCCCGGCAGGCGACGGCGAATCCGACGGCTAGGCCCGGCTACAGCACCAGCAGCATCCGGGAGTTACCCAGGGTGTTGGGCTTGACGTAGCTCAGGTCCAGGAACTCGGCCACTCCGATGTCGTAGGAACGGCACATCTCCTCGAACACCTCTGCGGTGACCGGTGTGCCCTCTATCTCGGTGAAGCCATGTCGAATGAAGAAACCGGTCTCGAAGGTCAGCACGAACAGCCGGCGCAACTGCAACTCCCTGGCGACTTCGCCGAGCCGTGCGACGATCGCGTGACCGATACCGTGCCCGGTGATCGCGGGATCGACGGCAACGGTGCGAATCTCCCCGAGATCGGACCACAGCACGTGCAGGGCTCCGCAGCCCACGACTTTGCCCTCGATGTCGGGGTGTTCGGCCACCCAGAACTCCTGGACGGCCTCGTAGAGCGTGACGAGGTTTTTCTCCAGCAGGATCTTCCCCGAGTAGGTGTCGACGAGCTGCTTGATCGCGGGAACGTCGGATGCCCTCGCGCGTCGAATCGTCGGCCGATGATCGCCTGGACTTTCGGTCACCTATGAACAGTATCGACGTGGACGACCAGATGAGGCGGTCTGCGGTTATTCTGTTGCCGTGTCAGCACAGCCGCGAACCGGCCAGGCGGAAAGTCGCGCCGGGATCGTCAACCTGGCCAATGTGTTGACTCTGCTGCGACTGCTGCTGGTCCCGATCTTCCTGTATGCGCTGTTCTTCGCCGACGGCCACCACACGGTCTCTCGTGCGGTGGCTTTTGTGATTTTCGCCGTGGCCTGCATCACCGATCGGTTCGACGGGCTGCTGGCCCGCAACTACGGCATGGCCACCGAATTCGGCGCATTCGTCGACCCGATCGCCGACAAGGCCCTGATGGGCGCGGCATTGGTCGGCCTGTCCATGCTGGGGGATCTGCCGTGGTGGGTCACGGTGGTGATCATGGCCCGAGAGCTGGGGATAACCGCGTTGCGACTGGCCGTCATCCGCCGCGGAGTCATTCCGGCGAGCCGGGGCGGCAAGCTCAAGACCGTGGTCCAGGCGGTGGCGATCGGACTGTTCATCCTTCCGCTCTCCGGATGGCCGCACACCGTCGCGGCGGTGCTGATGGGTGTTGCGATCGTGCTCACCCTGGCCACCGGCGTCGATTACGTCGCCTCGACGGTCCGCGAAATCCGCGGTACCGCGCGCGATGCCTAGATCGGAGCCCGTCGGGAACACAGACCCCCCGGCCGACGTTCTATCGACAGTTCGTGCCCCGGCCGCCGGGCCGTCCGTAGTGGGGGCCGTAGTGCGGGCCGTAGTGGCGATGATGGCGATGGGACGTAGGGAGAGATCGATGGCGCTGTTGGTACGGGAGGTGATTGGCGACGTGCTGCGCGACGCCCGTACTACGCGGGGCAGGACACTGCGTCAGGTGGCCGATTCTGCGCGTGTCAGCCCGGGGTACCTGTCGGAGGCAGAACGTGGCCGCAAGGAGCTTTCCAGCGAGCTTCTCCACGCGATCTGCGCAGCGCTGGAGGTTCCGATGTCACAGGTGCTCATTGATGCCGGTCACCGGATGGCGCCGGTCGAGCACGCCGGCCACCGCCCGGGCACCGATACCGCCAGCGCCATCGACCCCGGCACCAAGGTCGTCATTGCGTCCGGCGCCACGACCGGAGACATGGCGCCGATGACATTGGGGCCAAGGGTGGGGCAAAGCGCGCTGACCTACTAGGTTGATTGTCAGGGCCGCGGTTCGGGCCGGGGCTGTCAGGCAAGCAGGCACACGACAAGCGAAGGCGGAGCTAACCGATGGCCAATCCGTTCGTCAAAGGGTGGAAGTACCTGATGGCGCTGTTCAACTCCAAGATTGACCAGCACGCCGACCCCAAAGTGCAGATCCAGCAGGCCATCGAGGAGGCCCAGCGCGCACACCAGGCGCTGACCCAGCAGGCCGCACAGGTGATCGGCAATCAGCGTCAGCTGGAGATGCGGCTCAACCGGCAACTGGCGGATATCGAAAAGCTCCAGGTCAATGTTCGTCAGGCGCTCACGCTGGCCGACCAGGCGACGGCTACCGGCGATGCCGACAAGGCGGTCGAGTACACCAATGCCGCCGAGGCGTTCGCGGCCCAGCTGATCACCGCCGAGCAGAGCGCCGAAGACCTCAAGGGGCTGCACGACCAGGCGCTGCAGGCGGCGGGCCAGGCCAAGAAGTCCGTCGAGCGCAACGCGATGGTGCTGCAGCAGAAGATCGCCGAGCGGACCAAGCTACTCAGCCAACTGGAGCAGGCCAAGATGCAGGAGCAGGTCAGCGCCTCGTTGCGGTCGATGAGCGAAATCGCCGCGCCGGGCAACACGCCCAGCCTCGATGAGGTCCGCGACAAGATCGAGCGGCGCTATGCCGACGCGGTGGGTTCGGCCGAACTCGCCCAAAGCTCCGTGCAGGGTCGCATGCTCGAGGTCGAGCAGGCCGGCGTGCAGATGGCGGGCCACTCGCGGCTGGAACAGATCCGCGCTTCGATGCGTGGCGAAGCGTTACCGGCCGGTGGCGCGGCGACCCCTGCCGCCCAGGCCGCCCCGCCGGCCGTATCCCCGGCGAAGCCTGCCACCAAGGCCGACGGACCGCTCCCCGAGCAGCCCCAAGGCCAGAAGTAGGTTTTCCCCAGGTGGCCGCCAAACCGAATCGACACACCCGCTTCCCGGCGCTGCTGCAGCGGCAATACGAGGTCATTGCGGACTTCGCGGGCCAGGTTGCCCGCACGATCGGCATTGCGACCGATGCCCGGGCGCGGATGCTGCGCCGACGCCGCCGCGCGCTGCGGTGGGCCTGGATATTCACTGCCGGATGTGCGTTCTGGGCGTTGCTGACGGCTGTGCTGGCGGCTTGGGGCTGGTTCACCCTGCTACTGCAGATCACCGGTGCGATCGCCGTGGTCCAGGTGATTCCCGCGACGCTGCTGTTCTTCCGGTACCACTGGCTGAAGTCCGAGCCGCTGCCATCCCAGCGGCCGGCCAACGTGCGCCGGTTGCCGCCGCCGGGTTCGGCCGCGCGGCCGGCCATGTATGCGCTGGGCGCTTCCGAGCGCGGGTTGTTCTCCCTACTGGGTGTGATGGAACGCGAACAGATGCTGCCGGCCGGCGAGATCGCCGATCTGACGACCGCCGCGAACCGCACTTCTGCGGCGATGGCGTCCACGGCGGCCCAAGTCGTGTCGATGGAAAGGGCGGCGCACTCGTCGGAATCTTCGCGGGAATACCTGGTTCCGACCATCAACGCCTACATCGGTCAGCTGGGCGCCGGAGTTCGTCAGTACAACGAAATGGTTACCGCCGCAGCTCAATTGGTATCATCGGCAAGCGACAGCGGATCGGCCGTAGTGGCGTCGCTGGACCAGCAGCGCTATCGCGATGAACTCGCCGGCGCCACCGACCGCCTGGCCGGATGGGCGCAGGCGTTCGCCGAATTGGCCCCGGTGCGACGGCTGTCGAGCTGATCTTGCCCCGGGTCGCCCCGGCCCGTCCACCCGCGGGCCGCCCCGCCGAGGTCTCCCCGCCAGACCCTGCCCCGGCAAAGCGCCTCTACAGCGTGGCCCGCAGGGCCGGGATCACCATCCCGGCCAGCCCGCGAACAGTGGCCTTGAGCATGTCGAGGGTGTCGAAATAGTCCCGCCACAGGGTGATTTGGCCGTCGCGCAGTTCGAACACTCCGCAGACCCAGAACTGCACGCGAAACCGGCCGAGGATCAGCACGTCGGTCCGCTCGGTGAGTACCGCGGCGCCGTCGGCCGCGATCCGGTGGATCTTGACTTCGAAGCCGATGCGCCCCTGCATTTTGCGCAGCAGCTTGGCCGTGCGCCGACCGCCCCGGACCCGGGAGAAACCCACGTTCTCGTAGATGAGATCGTCGTCGAGAGCCGACTCGACGGCTTCGAAGTCCTCGTTTTGCAGCGCGTCCAGAAAACTTTCGACGATGTGGATGTTGTCGGTGGACTCGGCTGTCGCGCGCATCGGCTCGGTCATGCTGCCAGCGTAGGCGAGTATTGGGTGTCGACGCTGTGGCAGGGTGATCCGGGTGCGCGTTGCCGAGGTCGCCGGGCCTGATCCCGGACACTCGTTTCCCGCCATCGCGCTGTGCCGGCGCTTCGCCCGGGCCGGTGACACACCCACGTTGTTCACCGGGGCGCAGTGGTTGGCTGCCGCCCGCGGGGTGGGGATCGACGCCGTCGAGTTGGGCGGACTGGTGGCTTCCGACGAGGACGTCGATGCCGGGGCGCGGATTCACCGGCGAGCGGCGCACATGGCGGAGCTCCTGGTGCCCGCCTTCGCTGACCTGGCGCCGGACCTGGTGGTGTCCGATGTCATCACAGTCGGCGGGGGCATGGCCGCCGAGCTGGCGGGAATCCCGTGGATCGAGCTCAACCCGCATCCGCTCTATCTGCCGTCGAAGGGGTTGCCGCCGATCGGCAGCGGACTCGCACCGGGCACTGGGCCGCTCGGTCGGTCGAGGGACGTCGTCATGCGGACACTGACCGCACGTTCGGTGCGTCTCGGCCTGCGCCAGCGTGCGGCCGCCCGGGCGGGGATCGGCCTGCCCCCCGGTGATCCCGGGCCGTTGCGCCGGCTGATCGCAACGCTGCCGGCGCTGGAGGTGCCTCGCCCGGACTGGCCAGCGGAGGCCGTCGTCGTCGGACCTCTGCATTTCGAGCCGACCGACCGGGTGCTGCGGATCCCGGCCGGCAGCGGACCGGTGGTTGTGGTGGCGCCGTCGACAGCGGCAACCGGCACCGCCGGGCTGGCCGAAGTCGCACTGGAATGCCTACGGCCCGCAGACACACTGCCGGCCGGATCACGGGTTGTGGTGTCGCGGCTCGGTGGCGAGGAGCTCACGGTGCCCCCATGGGCGGTGGCGGGGCTGGGCCGGCAGGACGATCTGCTGGCACATGCGGATCTGGTGATCTGCGGAGGCGGCCACGGACTGGTGGCCAAGACGATGCTCGCGGGGGTCCCGCTGGTGGTGGTTCCCGGTGGCGGTGATCAATGGGAGATAGCCAATCGGGTCGTTCGGCAGGGCAGCGGGCGGCTGATCCGGCCGTTGACCGCCGAGCGTTTGGTGGCCGAGGTGGGCGAGGTGCTGTCGAAGCCGGGATACCGCGGCGCAGCACGGCGGGCCGCCGCCGGTGTTTCCGTCGTGGCCGACCCGGTGCGGGTGTGCCGGGACGCGCTCGCGCTTGCGGGATGATCCACGCGCCGGCCGGCCCGCCGGCCCTGTTCAGCGCGCTTGCTCGCGAGCGTAACGCCACAGCGAAATTCGGAGCGCGAAATCGCAGCCCCGTTACGCTCGCGAATGACTCGCGGCTGCCTGGCCCGAATTCGGCCGCACGCCTGGGTGCTAAGCAAAATGTCCGAACCCAGGGGTGCGGGTGTGCCGGGACGTGCTCGCGCTTGCGGGATGATCCGGCGCTGGCCGGCCCGGTATCTTGGCTGGCGTGCGGCGCACGGAGTTCAACGAGCGGGTGATGCTACGGTTCGGTGCTGCCTACGGGTCATCGGTGCTGGTAGACCATGTTCTGACCGGGTTTGACGGCCGGACTGCCGCGCAAGCGATCGAGGACGGGATCGAGCCGCGTGATGTGTGGTGGGCGCTGTGCGCGGATTTCGACGTGCCGCGCGACCAGTGGTGAGAAAGCCGGGTGCCGGGCGAAATCGGTGCATGAGGGCGTGTCGTACTTGAGTCGAACAGATGTTCGGCTACTGTGGTGGCATTCGACGACCACGACTTGTCGGTGGCCTTCTCTAGGGTCACGACCAACCGGCCAATACCGGTCGTTGAACACCGAACTATTAGGAGAAACACCATGGCACAAGCCCCTGATCGCGAGAAGGCCCTGGAACTGGCGATGGCCCAGATCGAGAAGAGCTACGGCAAAGGCTCGGTGATGCGCCTCGGCGAAGAGGTGCGGCAGCCGATATCGGTTATCCCGACCGGGTCGATCGCATTGGACGTGGCCCTTGGCATCGGCGGTCTGCCGCGCGGGCGGGTTATTGAGATCTACGGTCCGGAGTCTTCGGGTAAGACCACAGTGGCGTTGCATGCGGTGGCCAACGCCCAGGCTGCCGGCGGGGTTGCGGCATTCATCGATGCCGAGCACGCGCTGGACCCCGAGTACGCCAAGAAGCTCGGTGTCGACACCGATTCCCTGCTGGTCAGCCAGCCCGACACCGGGGAGCAGGCGCTGGAGATCGCCGACATGCTGATCCGCTCGGGTGCGCTGGACATTCTGGTCATCGACTCGGTGGCGGCGCTGGTACCGCGTGCGGAGCTCGAGGGCGAGATGGGTGACAGCCACGTCGGGCTGCAGGCCCGGCTGATGAGCCAGGCGTTACGGAAAATGACTGGCGCGCTGAATAATTCGGGAACAACGGCGATCTTCATCAACCAGCTGAGGGAAAAGATCGGAGTGATGTTCGGCTCGCCCGAGACGACCACGGGTGGCAAAGCACTGAAGTTCTACGCGTCGGTGCGCATGGATGTTCGACGCATCGAGACACTCAAGGACGGCACGAACGCGGTCGGCAACCGCACTCGGGTCAAGGTCGTCAAGAACAAGGTGTCACCACCCTTCAAGCAGGCCGAGTTCGACATCCTCTACGGCCGGGGGATCAGCAGGGAAGGCTCGCTGATCGACATGGGGGTGGAGCACGGCTTCATCCGCAAGTCCGGGTCCTGGTTCACCTACGAGGGTGAACAACTCGGCCAGGGCAAGGAGAATGCCCGCACCTACCTGCTGGACAACGCTGATATGGCCAACGAGATCGAGAAGAAGATCAAGGAAAAGCTCGGCATTGGCGCAGTGGTGACCGATGACAGCGTCTTGCCCGCCCCCGTCGACTTCTGACCGAGGCGAAGAGCAGGCGCGGGCACTGTGCCTGCGCCTGCTCACCACCCGGTCACACACCAGGGCCGAGTTGGCCGGGCGGCTGGCGAAACGAGGTTTCTCCGACGGGCTCGCCGGCTCCGTGCTGGATCGATTGTCTGCGGTCGGGCTGATCGATGACGCCGAGTTCGCCGAGCAGTGGGTGCGGTCGCGGCGAGCCAAGGCGGGCAAGAGTAAGCGGGCGCTGGCTGCCGAGTTGCACACCAAGGGAGTGGACAACGACGTGATCACCTCGGTGCTGGCCGGGATCGACGCCGGTGAAGAGCGGGATTGCGCCGCGCAGCTGGTACGTCGCCGATTGCGCCGGGAAGTGCTGGGCGACGACGACGCGCGTGTCACCCGCAGACTGGTCGGAATGCTGGCCCGCCGCGGCTACAGCCAGACGATGGCCTGCGAGGTGGTGTTCGCTGAGATGAGGGCCGAGCGGGAGCGCCGTCGGGTGTAGGGCTGAGCTGGCCGCTGGCCGCTGGCCGCTGGCCGCTGGCCGCTGGCCGCTGGCCGCCGAGCCCCGAGCCCCGGTCGCTGGGCGCTGGCTGCCAGGCGCTGGGCGCCGGGTCTCGGGCGCCGGGTGCCGGGCCTCGCAAACGCCTCGGCTGGCGCACCCCAGCCGAAGAACTTGACCGACTACTCTCAGATCCGTCCACATTCGTTGCAGCCACCGCTTGAATCCAAGGCGTTCACCCTGCGCCCAGGGCGCCCTGCACTCGCACTTCTGCGCCACCAGCGCAGAGTCATCCGCGCGGCATGCCCCGTGGGCCTGACGGCATGCCCTGTGTGCCTCGCGCGATGCCCTGTGGTCCTGACGGGATGCCCTGTGGCTCTGCTAGCTGCGGGTTGAGTCGTTTCACCCCGGCCCCCGTACCATGGCCCCGTGACTTCGACGGCGCCGGGGACTAGCGGTGGGGCACGGACCTACCAGGTCCGCACCTACGGCTGCCAGATGAACGTCCACGACTCCGAGCGGCTGGCCGGTCTGCTGGAGGCGGCGGGCTTCCGGCGTGCCGGCGAGGGCACCGACGCCGACGTCGTCGTCTTCAACACCTGCGCCGTGCGGGAGAACGCCGACAACAAGCTCTACGGCAACCTCAGCCATTTGGCGCCGCGCAAGCGGAGCAATCCTGACATGCAGATCGCGGTGGGCGGTTGCCTGGCGCAGAAGGACCGAGACAGCGTACTGAAGCGGGCGCCCTGGGTCGATGTCGTTTTCGGCACCCACAACATCGGGTCGCTGCCGGTGCTGCTCGAACGGGCCCGGCACAACAACGAGGCGCAGGTAGAGATTTCCGAGGCGCTGAGGGAATTCCCGTCATCGCTGCCCAGCGTACGTGAATCAGCCTATGCCGCTTGGGTTTCCATATCGGTTGGATGCAACAACAGCTGTACGTTCTGCATCGTGCCCTCGTTGCGGGGCCGCGAGGTCGACCGCAGCCCGGCCGACGTCGTGGCCGAAGTGCAGTCCCTGGTGGACCAGGGAGTGCTCGAAGTCACCCTGCTCGGCCAGAACGTCAACGCCTACGGAGTCTCATTCGCCGACTCGGCGATCCCCCGCAATCGGGGCGCGTTCGCCGAGTTGCTGCGGTCCTGCGGCCGAATCGACGGGCTCGAGCGGGTCAGGTTCACCTCGCCGCACCCGGCGGAGTTCACCGACGACGTCGTCGATGCGATGGCCCAGACGCCGAATGTCTGTCCGGCGCTGCACATGCCGTTGCAATCCGGATCGGATCGCGTGCTGCGGGCAATGCGACGCTCCTACCGTGCCGAGCGCTATCTGGGAATCATCGAGCGGGTCCGGGCGGCCATGCCGCACGCCGCCATCACCACCGACCTGATCGTCGGATTCCCCGGGGAGACCGAGGGCGATTTCCAGGCGACCCTGGAGGTGGTGCGTCAGGCCCGGTTCGCTGCCGCTTTCACCTTCCAGTACTCGCGGCGTCCCGGCACGCCGGCCGCCGAACTCCACGATCAACTGCCCAAAGCCGTTGTGCAGGAACGCTACGAACGGTTGATCGAGTTGCAGGAGCAGATCTCCCTGGAACACAATCGAGCGCTGATCGGCGAAACGGTCGAACTGCTGGTGGCCACCGGCGAAGGGCGAAAAGACGCCCGAACCGCGCGGATGAGCGGACGGGCACGCGACGGGCGCCTGGTGCATTTCACCGCCGATCAGGGAGCCGGCCCGCAGGCCGGGAGCACGGTGGTGCGGCCGGGTGGCCCGGCTAACCGGGACCCGGTGGTGCGGGCGGGTGATGTCGTCACCGTCGAGATCACCGACGCCGCACCGCATCACCTGATCGCCGACGCCGGAATCCGGACACACCGGCGGACCCGCGCCGGTGACGCTTGTGCTGCGGGCCACCGACCCCCCGGTGTCGGCCTCGGCATCCCTGCCGTAGGGCGGCCCACCGAGCCGGCCGCGGCGGGATCGACGGGCTGCTGACGGCAGAACCTGGAACGGAGAAACACACGTGGCGGACTTCGACTCCTACCGGTCCGAACTCGAGGCGGCTGAACGCCGCGTCGCGCGCGAAATCAATCCCGGTGCACGGGCACTGGTAGTCGCAATCCTGGTGTTCGTACTGGTGGGATCGTTCGCCCTGCCGTATACCGGCGCGGTGCGGGGTTGGGACACATTGTTCAACACCCACGGCGCCGCCGACGCGGCGGTGACGTTGCCGCTGCGGATTTTCGGCTGGCTGGCGCTGGTGTTCGGTGTGGGATTCTCGGCGCTGGCCCTGCTCACCCGCCGCTGGGGCGTCGCCTGGGTGGCGCTGGCCGGAACGGGGGTGGCCGCAGCCGCCGGTCTGCTGGCGGTCTGGTCGCGCCAGACCGTGGCCGCGGGCAACCCGGGCCCGGGTGTGGGGCTGTTCATCTCGTGGATAACGGTGATCGTGTTGACGTTCCACTGGGCACGGGTGGTGTGGCAGCGAACCATCGTGCAGCTGGCCGCAGAGGAGGTGCGCCGGCAGGCTGCCGCGGAGCGTGATTCCAAGAGTCTGCTGGACGACCTGGCGCCCGGCACGAAGGAGGAGGAGGAGCCGCCCGGGCCCGCCGGCCCCACCGATGGTTAGGGCTTGCGGGTCAGGGCCTTGGCGGCGGCGTCCGCCCACTGCCGCCACTGCTCGGCATTGGCCGCGGCCTCCTCGGCTTCCTTGACCCGACCTGCCGCAGCCGCTTTGGCGGATTGCTTTTCGAACTGCTCGGCGCGGGTGCGGAACTGCTCGGCGCGGGCCTGGGCCTCGGGATCGGTCCTGGATTCGCCGGATTCCCGTACCTTCTTCTCGACCGCGCGCAGCCGCCTCTCGAGGTCGGCGGACTGTTCGCGTGGGACTTTGCCGATCGCATCCCATTTCTCGGTGATGGTGCGCAGAGCCCTGCGTGCAGCGCCGCTGTCGTCGGTGTCGAGTTTCTCCGCTTCGGCCAGCAGTGCCCGCTTGGCCGTGGCATTGGCCACCTGCTCGGCGTTATTCTCCGCCGTGGAGGCATTGCGAGCCTTGAAAAAGGTGTCCTGAGCGCCCTTGAAGCGTCGCCACAGGGCGTCATCGACATCCTTGCTGGCCCGGCCGGCCGCTTTCCAGTCCGCCAGCAGCTTGCGGTACTCGGCGCTGGTGGCAGCCCAGTCCGTGGAATCCGACAACGCTTCGGCGCGCTCGCAGAGCTGTTCCTTGGCCTGGCGGACGCCGGCCCGATCACGGTCCAATTCGGCGAAATGAGATCCCCGGCGCCGGCTGAAGGTATCTCGCGCCAGCGAGTATCGCTTCCACAACACGTCGTCGACCTTGCGGTCCACCGCGACGAGAGTCTTCCATTCGTCGAGGATCTCCTTGAGCCGGTCCCCGGCAGCTTTCCACTGGGTCGAGTTGGCGGCCAGGTCTTCGGCCTCGGCAGCCAGCGCCTCCTTGCGCGCGGTCTGCTCGGCACGCAGTTCCTTGCGCCGGGAGCGGTGCGCGGTGACGTAGACGTCGATGCGCGCACAGATGTCGGCCAGCCGGTCTGCAATAGCGTCGACGTCTCCCAGCACCGTTGCCGTGGGCAATGTTTCAGCCAGTGACTTCGCTTGACCGGTGATCTTGCGTGGATCCCCGGTCCCCGAAATCAACCGTTCCTCGATCAGAGCGACTTCGGTGCTGAGGTCGTCGAAGCGCCGGCCGTAGAACGCGAACGCAGCTTCGGTATCGCCGGCCTGCCAGGAACCGATCACCCGTTCCCCTGCCCGGGTGATCAGCCAGACCGTTCCATCGTCGTCGATCCGCCCGAACCGGTGCGGGTCGCTTTGCGGGGGCGTCGTGACGTGGGCCCGGGCGCTCGGTTGCGCCCCCGCCCCGGGGCGGGGACCCGGTAGCGGGCCCGGCCGGGGTCGCGACGCCGGTTTGGGGAGTCCGCGGGAAGCCGGGCCGGTGGCCGGTTCACTGGTCGACGCTGCGGTGTCGTTGTCGCGGGGCTGGTCAGCTGTCATTGCGGTCTACCTACTCCTCATACCCGTCGCACGGTCAACCGTGCACCTGCCGCGCAAAGCGGCTCCACTGCCGGTGGCGGGAGATTGGCCAGCAGGACGTGCTTGGAGATGCTCGTCCACCCGGTCCTGCCAACCGGTCCCGACTATGTATTGAAGCAGTTCGGCGGCTGCGGTGTCGCAGCACCGTGAATCTGGTCGGACGACCCGCCGGTGGCGTGCCCGCCTGGGTGTGTGGCATCTCGCGGGACAGCCGCTAGTTTTGGTGCTGTGCTCAGCGCCGTGGCGATCATCCCGTCCGCGCCGGTACTGGTCCCTGAGCTGGCCGGATCGGCCGCTGGTGAGGTCGCTGATCTGAGGTCGGCGGTCGATACCGCGGTGGCCGTGCTGCCGACCCGCTGGATCGCCGTCGGCATCGGGGCGGCGGATGCGGAGCTGGGACCACAAGTCTGCGGCACCTTCGCGGGTTTCGGCGTCGACGTGCGGGTTCGGCTGGGACCCGAAGCCGGGGCCCCGAACCCGGTCGAACTACCGCTGTGCGGGTTGATGGCTGCCTGGGTGCGCGGGCGGGCCGGGGACGACCGTAGTGTGCAGGCCCGGGTCTACGCCGCCGATCTCGGCGGGGATACCGCACGGTCTAGGGGGCGGGAATTGCGCGCCTCGATCGATCGGGAACCCGAACCGATCGGTGTGCTGGTGGTGGCCGACGGTGTCAACACCCTGACCCTCGATGCCCCCGGCGGCTACGACCCCGACGGCACCCACGCCCAGCAGTTCCTCGACGAAGCGCTGGCCGGCGGTGACGTCGGCGCCCTGACCCGATTGCCCGCGCGCGTCCTGGGCCGGGCGGCTTTTGCGGTTCTGGCCGGGCTGACCGAGCCCGGGCCGCAGTCGGCCAAGGAGCTCTACCGCGGCGCTCCCTTCGGCGTGGGCTATTTCGTCGGTGTCTGGCAGCCGTGAGGCCACTGGCGATCGTCGGTCCGACGGGCACCGGCAAGTCGCAACTGGCCCTCGATATGGCCGAATATCTGGCCGGTGAGCCCGGCTGCCCCGGCGGCGCCGAGATCGTCAACGCCGACGCGATGCAGCTCTACCGCGGCATGGACATCGGGACCGCCAAGCTCCCCGCCGTGGCGCGGCGCGGCATCCCGCATCATCAGCTCGACGTACTCGACGTCACCGATGTCGCCTCGGTCGCGGGCTACCAGCGGGCGGCCGCGGGCGACATCGAAGCGATCCTGGCCAGGGGAGCGGTGCCGATCGTGGTCGGCGGTTCGATGCTCTACATCCAGTCGCTGCTGGACGACTGGGCATTCCCGGCGACCAACCCGGCGGTGCGCGCCCGGTGGGAGCGGCGACTCGTCGAGATCGGGGTCGCGCGGTTGCACACCGAGCTGGCCCGGCGCGACCCGGACGCCGCAGCGGCGATTCTGCCGTCCGACGCACGCCGCATCGTGCGGGCACTGGAGGTCGTCGAACTCACCGGCCGGCCGTTCGCCGCCTCCGCGCCGCGCATCGGGACCCCGCGCTGGGATACCGTCATCGTCGGATTGGATTGCCAGACAGCGATTCTCGATGAGCAGCTGGCCCGACGCACCGACGCGATGTTCGCCGCCGGTCTGGTCGAGGAGGTGCGGACACTTATCGGCCGCGGGCTGCGCGACGGGGTCACCGCCTCGCGTGCGCTGGGCTACTCGCAGGTGATCGCGGCACTCGATGCCGGTGGGAGCGCCGACCAGCTGGCAGCCGCGCAGCAGCAGACGTTCGTCGGCACCCGCCGCTACGTGCGCCGGCAGCGGTCGTGGTTCGGGCGCGACCACCGGGTGCACTGGATCGACGGGACCGCCGCTACCCCCGACACCGCGGCCGGCGCCGTCAGTGCCGCTGACGAGGCACTGCGGGCGTGGCGGCACGTACCCTGATCCTGATCCGCACCGAGGAGCAGCGCACATGATCTTCGCCAAGGGCCACGGCACCCAGAACGACTTCGTGCTGCTGCACGACGAGGGCGCCGAGGTCGAGTTGCCGGCTTCCCGGGTCGCCGCGCTGTGCGACCGCCGCCGCGGTCTGGGCGCCGACGGTGTACTGCGGGTGACCACCGCCGGGGCGGCCCGAGCCGCCGGCGTGCTCGACCGCCTACCCGACGGCGTGGTTGCCGACGACTGGTACCTGGACTACCGCAACGCCGACGGGTCGACCGCACAGATGTGCGGCAACGGAGTCCGGGTGTTCGCCCACTACCTGCGCGCCAGCGGTCTGGAGAGCCGTGACGAGTTCGTCGTCGCCTCGCTGGCCGGGCCGCGGCCCGTCACCGTGCACAGCGTCAGCGCGGCCGACGCCGACATCACCGTCGACATGGGCAAGGCCGCGAAACTCGGGTCGGGGGAGGCGACGGTGGGGGGCCGGCGGTTCGCCGGGATGGCCGTCGACGTGGGCAACCCGCACCTGGCCTGCGTCGATGAGAGCCTGACCCCGGAAGATCTGGCGGCCCTCGACGTCGCGGCGCCGGTCGGTTTTGACCCCGGGCAGTTCCCCGACGGCGTCAACGTCGAGATCCTCACCGCCCCGGTGGACGGCCGGGTCCACATGCGGGTGCATGAACGCGGGGTCGGGGAGACCCGTTCCTGCGGAACCGGGACGGTGGCGGCCACCGTCGCCGCACTGGCGACCCGGGGGGCCGAAACCGGGACGCTGAGTGTGCACGTCCCGGGGGGTGCCGTCGTCGTCACCGTGACCGCGACATCCAGCTTCCTGCGCGGCCCGTCGGTGCTGGTCGCCCGCGGCGAACTGGTCGAAGGTTTCTGGCGCGCCCCGCAGTGAGCCCGGGATCGATATTCGGATGCGCCGGTGGCTCCGGCGTGTCACCATCGGACACAGGTTATGACGTACTCAGATTCACCCGATGACGGGCAGATGCGGCCAGTGCGGGCCGGGGCGGCGGTGTCCGGCGCGGCCGCACCCCCGCCGAGCACCGGCGAACTCGCGCTCGACGACCGATCGGCGCTGCGCCGGGTCGCAGGGCTTTCGACCGAGCTTGCCGACGTCTCCGAGGTCGAGTACCGCCAGCTGCGCCTGGAACGAGTGGTGCTGGTCGGAGTGTGGACCCAGGGCAGCGCCGCCGAGTCCCGCGCCAGCATGGAAGAACTCGCGGCCCTGGCCGAAACCGCCGGCTCGCAGGTGCTCGAAGCCCTCATCCAGCGCCGCGACCGGCCCGACCCGTCGACCTACATCGGCTCGGGCAAAGCCCGGGAACTGCGCGAGGTGGTGGTGGCGACCGGCGCCGACACCGTCATCTGCGACGGTGAACTCTCCCCAGCCCAGCTGACCGCGCTGGAAAAGGCCGTCAAGGTCAAGGTCATCGACCGCACCGCGCTCATCCTCGACATCTTCGCCCAGCACGCCACCAGCCGGGAAGGGAAAGCGCAGGTGGCACTGGCGCAGATGGAGTACATGCTGCCCCGGCTGCGCGGCTGGGGCGAGTCGATGTCGCGGCAGGCCGGCGGCCGGGCCGGCGGCAGCGGCGGCGGGGTGGGCCTGCGCGG
The DNA here is from genome assembly GCF_047975165.1 of Mycobacterium sp. Classification (GTDB taxonomy): domain Bacteria; phylum Actinomycetota; class Actinomycetes; order Mycobacteriales; family Mycobacteriaceae; genus Mycobacterium. The sequence goes on along the minus strand of NZ_JBKECZ010000047.1, from coordinate 77,888 downwards.
GCCCGGCGAGACCAAGATCGAAACCGACCGGCGCCGTATCCGCGAACGCATGGCCAGGCTGCGCCGCGACATCAAGGCCATGAAGCAGGTCCGCGACACCCAACGCAGCCGGCGATTGCAAGCCGATCTGCCCTCGATCGCGATCGTCGGCTACACCAATGCGGGCAAGTCCAGCGTGCTCAATGCGCTGACCGGGGCCGGAGTGCTGGTGCAGGACGCCCTGTTCGCCACGCTGGAGCCCACCACCAGGCGCGCGGAATTCGACTCCGCTTCCGCCGGTTCCTACACCATCACCGACACCGTGGGTTTCGTGCGGCACCTGCCCACCCAGCTGGTCGAAGCGTTTCGTTCCACCCTGGAGGAGGTGGTCGACGCCGACCTGCTGCTGCACGTCGTGGACGGCTCCGACACCAACCCACTGGCGCAGATCAGCGCGGTCCGGCAGGTGATCTCGGAGGTGATCACCGACCACGACACCAATGCTCCGCCGGAGTTGCTGGTGGTGAACAAGATCGATGCCGCGGGCGATCTGCAGTTGGCCGGACTGCGCCACGAGCTGCCCGGCGCCCTTCTGGTGTCCGCGCACACCGGTGAAGGCATCGACGGGCTGCGCGGGCGCATTGCCGAACTCGCCATGCCGACTCGCGTGGCGGTCGACGTGGTGATCCCCTACGACCGCGGCGATGTGGTGGCCCGGGTGCATTCGGAGGGCCGTGTGCAGGCCGCGGAGCACCAGGCGGACGGCACCAGGATCAGGGCGCGGGTACCCGTTGCACTGGCTGCCGTTCTGCGCGAGTTCGGTTCACCGGGGTAGTCGGGGCGTGGCGCTTGGCGCCCGGCGCGCCGCCGCGCCTCGTGCCGGGGACCGGGGGTGTCGGACCGCATCCGCGTCCAATGGTTCCGGCCGCCGACCAACCGCCCGGTTGGTATATGTTGGTCGACGGAGTCCGCTTCACCGGAGACCCGGAGGTCGTCAGCATGGGCAGCGCCATCAAATTCCAGCGCACAATTTTCGAACCCGAGCACGAGTTGTTCCGCGAGTCGTATCGCAGCTTCCTCGACCGGCACGTCGCGCCCTACCACGACGAGTGGGAGAAGGCCAAGATCGTCGATCGGGGCGTGTGGCTGGAAGCCGGCAAGCAGGGCTTCCTCGGTATGGCGGTGCCCGAGGAGTACGGCGGTGGCGGCAATCCCGACTTCCGTTACAACACGATCGTCACCGAGGAAACCGTCGCCGGGCGCTACAGCGGAGTCGGGTTCGGTCTGCACAACGACGTCGTCGCCCCCTACCTGCTGCACCTGGCCAACGACGAGCAGAAGCGGCGCTGGCTGCCGAAGTTCTGCACCGGAGAACTGATCACCGCGATCGCCATGACCGAGCCCGGAACCGGCAGCGACCTGCAGGGCATCAAGACCCGCGCGGTCAAGCACGGCGACCACTACCTGCTGAACGGGTCGAAGACCTTCATCACCAACGGGATCAACTCCGACCTGGTGATCGTGGTCGCCCAGACCGATCCGGAGAAGGGCTCCCAGGGCTTCTCCCTGCTGGTGGTGGAGCGCGACATGGAGGGCTTCGAACGCGGCCGTCACCTGGACAAGATCGGGCTCGACGCCCAGGACACCGCCGAACTGTCGTTCACCGACGTCAAGGTCCCCGCCGAGAACCTCCTCGGCGAAGAGGGCTTGGGGTTCATCTACCTGATGCAGAACCTGCCGCAGGAGCGGATCAACATCGCCATCATGGCCGCCGCGGCCATGGAGTCCGTGCTGGAGGAGACGCTGCGATACACCAAGGAGCGCAAGGCTTTCGGCAAGCCGATCGGCAGCTTCCAGAACAGCCGCTTCGTCCTGGCGGAGCTGGCCACCGAGGCTACCGTGGTGCGCGTCATGGTGGACCAGTTCCTGGCCCTGCACCTGGAAGGGAAGCTGACCGCGGAGCAGGCCGCACTGGCCAAGTGGTACTCCACCGAGAAGCAGGTGCACCTGATCGACCGCTGCCTGCAGTTGCACGGTGGATACGGCTACATGCGCGAATACAACGTCGCCCGCGCCTATCTGGATGCCCGGGTCCAGACGATCTACGGCGGCACCACCGAGATCATGAAAGAGATCATCGGCCGCGGGTTGGGGGTCTAGCGGTCGAGCCGGGTCCCACCGGAATCCCGTTTGCCCCGGCGCACCGAGATCAGCGACGACGCCGTGGTGACCAGCAGCACGGTGAGGATGACCGCCAACGACGTCGTGGTGCTGATTTCCCGCAGCGGCACCGGCTCGCCGTGGTTGATGAACGGCAGCCGATTGTGGTGCAGTGCTTCCAGGATCAGCTTCACCCCGATGAAGCCCAGAATCACCGCCAGGCCGTAGGACAGATGCACGAGCCGGTCCAGCAGATTGTCTATCAGGAAATACAACTGGCGAAGACCCAGCAGGGAGAACGCGGTCGCGGTGAACACCAGATAGACGTTCTGGGTCAGCCCGAACATCGCCGGTACCGAATCGAAGGCAAACAGGAGGTCGGTGCCGCCGATGGCGATCATCACCACCAGCAGGGGCGTCATCACCCGTTTTCCGTCGACGACAGTGAACAGCCGGTCGCCGTCGTAGTTCGTCGACGTCGGCAGGAATCGGTTGACCAGCCGGATGACTATTCCGCCGGCGCTATCGACGGTGTGATCTTCGGGTTCGGCGGGTTTGGCGAGCCTGCCCGCCATGACCAGCAACACCAGACCGAATACACCGAGCGCCGAACTGAAGGCGTGGATGAGCGCGGCCCCGAGCAGGATGAACACCGTGCGGGCGATGAGCGCGAACGCTATGCCGAACAGCAGTACCTTCTGTTGGGCGATACGCGGCACCCCGAAGCTGCCGATGATCACCACGAAGACGAACAGGTTGTCCACGGAGAGGGCTTCGTTGCTCAGATAGCCCGCGAAGTACTCGACTGCCATGCGGGTGCCACCGAAGACCGCGACGGCGATGCCGAAGGCGGTCGCGATCCCGATGTAGAGCGTCGACCAGATGGCAGCCTCGCGCAGGGTCGGCACATGGGTTTTTCGCACGTGGAAGAGGTAGTCCACGAGCATCAGGCCGGTAATCAGGGCGATGGTGAGGCCCCAGACCAGTCCCGAAACGGCCATTCTCCCCAGAGGTCCTTTCACAGAGTCGGCGGCGATCCTGTCTCGGGCACGCTAGCGCACCGGAAGTGCGGGCCGCAGTTCGAATTCTCGCGACACGGATCCTCTCCGGCATCGTTTCGATATCAGGTCGGTATACGTTTCCGTAGTATTCGGAAATCTACTTCGTATTTCTTGATCGCTAGAGGAGAGTAATGCGAGGCCAGCGACGATCCAGTTCGTAGCTGGTGGATCGCCTGCGGCGGTCCATTTGCCGGTCCGCGAATGTGAACCGGTTATTGACTGGGAGGCTTGGTGAACGGGCAGACAGGCATATCTGGCACGCGGGTGGGGCGTCGGTTGCGCAGGCTGAAGACCGCCACGGTGGCCGCCGGGGCGGCACTCGGAGTGACCTTGGCTCTGGGGTTGACGACGATAACGTCGTCGCTCGAGGCTTCGGCCGCTCCGGTCGACGATGCCGAGGCGGCCATGATGGCTGCCTGGGAGCAGGCGGGCGGGGCGGCGTCGCCGCTAGGCACCCGCAAAGGCGATGTCTATCCGGTCGGCGCGGGCTTCGCGTTGGAATTCGACGGCGGCAAAATGTATTTCACCCCGGAGACCGGGGCTAAATACATGTATGGCCCCGTGCTGGACAAATACGAGTCGCTGGGCGGGCCCGCCGATAGCGCTCTGGGTTTCCCGACCATCAACGAGGTTCCCGGCCTCGCCAGCCCGGACAGTCGCGTCAGCACCTTCTCCGCGGGCGACAACCCGGTGATTTTCTGGACACCCGACCACGGGGCATTCGTGGTCCGCGGCGTGATCAACGCGGCCTGGGACAAGTTGGGAAGCTCCGGGGGGCCGCTCGGCGCGCCTATCGGAGATGCATCTTTCGGTGATGTAGTTTCGCAGAAGTTCACCGGAGGCGAGGTGTCGTGGAATCGTCAGACCAGGGAGTTCGCCACCGATCCACCGGAGTTGGGGGAGCAACTCGTGGATCTCGACGTGACGATCGATCCGACGGTGGCCATCAACTCCGCCTGGAGCGCAACCGGCGGCTCGGATGGCCCGCTTGGTTCGAGGAAGGGTGATCAGTACCCGATTGGCGGAGACGGAATCGCTCAGGACTTCGACGGCGGCAAGATTTTCTTCAGCCCGGCTACCGGGGCCCATGCGGTAGAAGGGGCGATCCTGGCGAAGTACGAGGAGCTGGGTGGTCCGGTCGGCAGTGACCTGGGCTTCCCGATCACCAACGAGGCTGACGGCGGGATCGAGCCGGCAAGCCGGATCGTCACGTTCTCCGCTGCCGACGGGCCGGTGATCTTCTGGACTCCCGACCACGGGGCATTCGTGGTGCGCGGCGCCATCGTGGTGGCGTGGGACCAGCTGAAGGGGCCACTCGGGCAACTCGGTGCCCCGGTCGGTGATCAGACGATTGACGGGGACGTGGTATCGCAGAAGTTCTCCGGCGGCACGATCTGGTGGAACCGCTCTACGAACGCGTTCAGCACCGATCCGGCGAACCTGGCGTCGGCGTTGTCCGGCCTGCAGGTGTCAGGGCAGAGCCAGCCGAGCACTTCCGTGTCGTCCCCACCGAGTAAGAAGCTGACTTTCCACTGGTGGTGGTTGATGGCGGCGGTGCTGGGAGTCCTGTTGGCGGCGATGGCGGCGTCAGTCGTTTCCAGTCTTCGGCGGCGTCGCACTGCCCGCCGCCGTTCGTCGGGTGAGGCAGGTGATCGCGAAGATTACCCGGATATCGACTATGGGCGCGATTTCGACAGGGGCTGGCCGCGCGACGACGTCGACTACGGCTCCGAGGACTTCCCGCCCGCCGGCGGGCACCCAGATTCCGGCCCCGTGGGCAGGGTCAGCTGGTCCAGGGGTTCGGTGGGTCAGGTGCTCGAGGACGACCGCGATGCCCCGGGTACCGGGGAGTTCCGGGAGTTCCGGGAATACGGCGAGTTCCGGGAGTTCCGGGAGTTCGGCGAGTCCCGGGAGTTCGGTGAGTCCCGGGAGTTCGATGAATTCGACGAAATCGAGGGTGCAGACCCCGACACTGTCGACACCACGGTGATCCGTATTGCGACCAGCGTAGACGGCGACGAGGAAGACCTAGACTCGGCGGTCGCGTACTCGCGCGGCGGAGCCGTCGAATCCGACCCCGGTTCGGTCGTTCCGGACATCCTCTATCCGGCGACTGAACCCGCGGATGACGAGTCGCCCGATCTGGCGGCTCCGATGGACGCGGAAACGGCCGAGGCGCGCGCAGGCAGGCACGCTGCCTTTGATGACGCGGAAGGTGCCCTGGACGACGCCGTCGGCGACGCCGCGGAATTTGCCGGCGAATACCCCGACGACTACGCGGTGGAATATGCGGCGGAAGAGGAGACGCCGTATTCGGCCGCCGCCCGGGCCGAAGCTCCCGCGGCGGGGCCTGCCGCCGGTCATGCCGGCGGCGCCGGTAGCCCGGTGATTCATCTGCCGATCGACGGCGATCCCTATCGGGCACCGGATGGCTACCCGATCAAAGCCAGCGCACGGTTCGGTCTGTTCTACACGCCCGACAACCCGCACTACCACGACACGCTGGCCGAGCTCTGGTTTGCGAACGAGGACGCCGCTCGGGCCAGCGGCCTCATCCGGGCTGACTGAGAAACTGCGGCCCTGGGTCGCGCCCCAGCTCCGCAGCTCCGCCCCGCCGCGCTCCGCAGCCGCCGCGCCGCCGCGCAGCCGCGCAGCTCGCCGAGCGTAACGCCAGTGCGATTTTTCCGGTGAGTTTTCGCCCTGGCGTTACGCTCGGCGAATCTGTTGGGGGCGGGGGGCCAACCGGCGCGCCCGGGCGGCGAGGCCCGCGCGCCGCGCGGCCCCCTGTCAGGCTTGTGACGCCCCCGACCCCCGACCCCTGACCCCCAGCCCCTGACCCCCAGCCCCTGACCCCCAGCCCCTGGCCCCTGGCCCTCGACCCCCAGCCCCTGGCCCCTGGCCCCCTGTCAGGCATGCGACGCCGCAAGCGTGTCGTACGGCAGATCCAGGTGTGTACGCATTTGCGGGACATACCATTGCCGCGGCGATACAGGCATGCTTCCAACCCTGCCGGTAGCGCTGCACGATCAACAATCGTCCGCGCAGCGTTGTGTGGGCACTACGGTGAGACGCCGGTACCTGCGGGTTCGTGATGGGCCTTCGATAAGCCACACCCCAGCTGGAGGTTCTCCTCACATCAAGTCAACACACTCGCTGCCAACGTCATGGCCGGATATAGCTAGACCTTGCGGATAACGGTGACAACCTTGCCGAGGATGGTCGCGTCGTTGCCCGGGATCGGATCGAAAGCCGGGTTGTGCGGCATCAGCCACACCTGACCGCCGGCACGCTTGAACGTCTTGACAGTGGCCTCGCCGTCGATCATGGCGGCGACAATGTCTCCGTTGTCGGCGACGTGCTGCTGGCGCACCACGACCCAGTCGCCGTCACAGATGGCGGCCTCGACCATGGACTCACCGACCACCTTGAGCAGGAAGAGCGTCCCCTCTCCGACCAATTCGCGAGGTAGCGGGAAGACATCCTCGACAGCTTCCTCTGCCAGGATCGGCCCTCCGGCGGCGATACGCCCGAGGACGGGTACGAACATCGGCTCCGGCAGCGAGTCCGAGCCGGCAACCTCGGTGCGGTGCGGTGCCACGGTGTCATCGACACCGCGCACCTCGACGGCTCGGGGACGGTTCGGGTCGCGACGCAGGTAGCCCTTGCGCTCCAATGTGCGCAGTTGATGCGCGACCGAGGATGTCGACGTCAGACCGACCGCGTCGCCGATCTCGCGGATGCTGGGCGGGTATCCCCGCCCGGTTACCGATGCGCGGATGACCTGAAGAATGGTGTGCTGTCGGTCGGTCAGTGCGGAATCGTCTGCATGTCCGGCCGAGCCGCGTGGGTCGTTGCTGTCGCTCATGAATCCGAATGTAGCCGCACGCGGCCCAAGAATCAAACATGTGTTCGATGGGCGTGTCCGGGGGTTTCCTCGACATCCGGCTCGCGGGGGAGGAGTGAATCACACATGTGTGATTTTCGCCGATGCGGGGTATCCGCAGAGCCTGACGGGCGGGTTGTGCCGGGTAGGGCTTGTCGGTGGTGGGGTCTACGGTTCTGCTTGTGCGACACGCATCGCTCAAATGTTCGATATCGAACGCATGAGCGATTAGTATCGAACATACGAGCGATAGGCAGCGACTGGAGGAAGCGGCATGACACTGATTTACCCGGGCCCGAATATCTACGCGAGTCCGAATATCTACGCGAGTCCGAATATCTACGCGAGTCCGGAGCGCACGCGAAGCACGCGGACGCCGGTAGGCAGGCCCCCTGGCCGGCCCACCGACAGGCCCACCGACAGGCTCGCTGGTCGGCCAGTGGGCAGGCGGATCGGCGGCTCTCGCCGGCGCCGGGGCAGCACGTCATCGTTCACCGGGCCCTCGCCGTCACGCCCGGGTGCGTCCCCGATGCGCTACCCGGGCACCGGTGTAGCGATGTCGACCGCAGCACATCGCCAGGGTCCGGTGAGTGTGGCGGCGACGCTGGGCCTGGCCCTGGCGGCCGGAGTCATCACGCTGTGGTTGGGCCTGATGGCGAACTTCGGCAACCTGGTCAGCGGGGACATCGCCGATCCGGCCGAACCCGCGTCCCCGGTTCCCGCGGCGCTGGCGGTGGTTCGGGTCGAACCGGGGGAGTCTCTGCAGAACCTGGCTTCCAGGGTGGCGCCGGCGGCGCCGGTCGATGAAGTCGTCGAAACCATTCGGGGTCTCAATGCGCTGGCCTCGAATGCGGTGGTGGCCGGTCAGACGTTGATTGCGCCGGTCGGCTGAGGTGGGTGAGCGGCGGCAGCTCCAGGGTCCACCGGTACGCTCGGGGTGTTCTACCCGGGAGTTCCACCCGGGTGTGACGCAGCGACCAAGGAGGGCTATGCACTGCCCCTTCTGCCGGAATCCCGATTCGCGAGTGATCGATTCACGAGAAACCGACGAAGGCCAGGCCATCCGCCGGCGTCGGTCGTGTCCGGAGTGTGGACGGCGGTTCACCACCGTGGAAACCGCGGTGTTGGCCGTGGTGAAGCGCAGCGGAGTCACCGAGCCGTTCAGCAGGGAAAAGGTGATCAGTGGGGTGCGTCGCGCCTGCCAGGGATGTCAGGTCGACGACGATGCGTTGAACCTGCTCGCTCAGCACGTGGAGGATGCCGTGCGTGCCGCAGGCCCCGAAGTTCCCAGCCACGATGTGGGACTGGCAATCCTGGGGCCGTTGCGCGATCTCGACGAGGTCGCGTACCTGCGATTTGCCTCGGTCTACCGCTCGTTCTCCTCGGCCGCCGACTTCGAGCGCGAGATCGAAGTACTGCGGGCGCACCGCAAAGTGCCGGCTCCGGGCTGATCGGAACCGCTAGGCTGGACCAATGGCTGTGGACCTGCACGCGAACCTCAGCGAACTGGCTCCGTTAGTGGGCACCTGGTCCGGGCGAGGAGCGGGTGACTACCCGACGATCGAACCCTTCGAATACCGCGAAGAAGTCTCCTTCTCCCACGTCGGCAAGCCGTTTCTGATCTATTGGCAAAAAACCCAGTCAGTCGTGGACGGAACCCCCATGCATGCAGAAACGGGATATCTGCGGGTGCCGGAGCCGGGTCAGCTGGAGTTCGTGCTGTCCCACCCAAGTGGTATCACCGAGATCGAAGTCGGCACCTATACGGTCCGTGCAGGTGTCATCGAGTTGGAGATGACGGCCAGCAGCATCGGCCAGGCGCCATCGGCCAAAGAGGTCTCGGTGCTGGGCCGCTCTTTCCGGATCGACGGCGATGAACTTTCCTACTCGCTGCAAATGGGTGCGGTTGGTCTGCCGTTGCAGCACCATCTCTCCGCCGTGCTGCACCGCCGGGACTGAGCGCCGCCGTGCTGCACCGCCGGGACTGGGCGCCGTCGGCACTGAGCACCGCCTGCGCTGAGCGCCGTCAGCCGGGGTTGCTGTCGTCGTCGGTGTGCTTCTTCTCGGCTTGCTGAGCCAGGAAGCGCTCGAACTCCGCGCCCAGCTCGTCGCCGCTGGGTAATTCCTCGTCGCGGTCCAGCAGGGACCTGTTCTCCTGGGCGTCGATGAACGCGTCGTACTGGCGCTCAAGGGCGGTCACCACTTGAGCCACCTCGGCGCTCGCGCGAACCTGTTCGTCGATTTTGGTGCGCACCGCCGCGGCGGCGTCGGCGAGTGGCGAGAGCGGCAGGTCGAGTTCACCGGTCTTGGCGACCTGTTCGAGAAGCGCCTCGGCGGCCGCGGGATAGTCGGCTTGAGTCAAGTAGTGCGGGACGTGGACGGTGAAGCCGACGACCTGATGGCCGTGTTGGGCCATCCGGTACTCCAGCAGGTTGGATGCGCTGCCGGGGACCTGGATTTCGGAGACCCACGGTCGGAAGTCGGCTATCAGCTCGGTGTTGTTCGAGTGTGCCGTCATGGTGACCGGCCGCGTGTGTGGAACCGCCATCGGAACGGTGCCCAGGCCGATGGTCTGCCGGACACCCAGGCGTTCGGCAAGTAGTCGGGTGGCGGTGATGAAGCGTTCCCACTTTAGGTCCGGTTCCAAGCCGGCGAGCAGCAGAAACGGGGTACCCGCTGCATCGCGCAGCGCATGAAGGCTCAGTTCGGGGTCGGTGTAGCTGGTGAAGTGGTCGGTCTTGAACGTCATCGGCGGGCGGCGGGACCGGTAGTCCAGCAGCTCGTCGATCGCGAACGACGCGACCAGTTCGGAATCCAGGGCTGCCAACAGGTGAGTTGAGGCCAGCCGGATCGCGTGACCGGCGTCGGAAAATCCCTGCAGGGCGTGTACCAGCACCGGGCCGCGACCGTCGGCGGTCGCCACCTGGGGCGAGGGAAACTCGAGCTCGTACATGCCGGACGATCCCGGTTGGTAGTCAGGTGCCCGGTCGGGGTCGTGGTCGGACATTGGGTGCTGCCTCCTTTCCGGGGTGTCTGCGGGGTGCACCACCCAGTGTCCCCCAACCGATCGGTCGCCGTTCGATCCGGTCAGCTCAGGAACTGGCTCAGCGCCCGCATCTTGTTGGTCACGTCCAGTGCGGCCACCTTGTAGGCCTCGGAGAACGTCGGGTAGTTGAACACCGCGTCGACCAGGTAGTCGACCGTGCCGCCGCATCCCATGACGGCCTGGCCGATGTGCACCATCTCGGTGGCGCTGGTACCGAAGATGTGCACCCCGAGCAGGGTGTGATCCTGAGTGGACACCAGCAGCTTGAGCATGCCGTAGGAATCACCGGCTATCTGGCCGCGGGCAAGTTCCCGGTAGCGTGCCACACCCACCTCGTAGGGGATCGAGTCTCTGGTCAGCTCCACCTCGGTGGCGCCGACGTAGGAGATCTCCGGGATCGAATAGATGCCGATCGGCTGCAGCGCGGTGACGCCCTCGGTGGGTTCCCCGAAAGCGTGGGAGGCGGCCAGCCGTCCCTGGTCCATCGACGTGGCGGCCAGAGCCGGGAAGCCGATGACATCGCCCACCGCGTAGATGTGCTCGACCCGGGTCTGGAATCGGTCGTCGACGGGACTCCGTCCGCGGTGGTCGGTTTCCAGGCCCGCGTTCGCCAGATCCAGGTGCTCGGTCTGCCCTTGGCGGCCCGCGGAGTACATCACCGTTTCAGCCGGAATCTGTTTGCCGCTTGCCAGTGTGGTCACGGTGCCGGTGGAGCCGACGTCGACGGCGGTCACCTTCTCGCCGAACCGGAACGTCACCGCCAGGTCCCGCAGATGGAATTTGAGCGCCTCGACGATCTCCGGATCGCAGAACTCCAGCATCGTCTCGCGCTTCTCCACGACCGTGACCTTGGTGCCCAATGCGGCGAACATCGAGGCGTATTCGATTCCGATCACGCCGGCGCCGACCACCACCATCGTGGCAGGCAGCGATTTGAGGTCCAGAATCCCGTCGGAATCCAGGACCCGCTGCTCGTCGAACCCGATTCCCGGTGGCCGCACCGGCGTGGTGCCGGTGGCAATGACGATGTGCTCGCCGCTGATCGTGACCCGCTCCCCATGGACGTCGTGGTCGACCTGAATGGTGTGCGGGTCGATGAAGCGCCCATGGCCCAGGACCAGGTCGATTCGGTTGCGCATCAACTGCGAACGGACCACGTCGACCTGCTTGCCTATCACGTGCTGGGTGCGCGCGAGCAGGTCGGCCGGGGTGATCTTGTCCTTCACCCGGTAGCTCGCGCCGTAGAGATCGCGCTGATTCATCCCGGTGAGGTAGACGACGGCCTCCCGCAGCGTTTTCGACGGGATGGTTCCGGTGTTGACACAGACGCCGCCGACCATTCGCCCGCGCTCGATGATCGCCACCGACTTGCCCAGTTTCGCCGCGGCTATGGCGGCCTTCTGGCCGCCGGGTCCTGATCCGATAACCACCATGTCGTACTCGCGTATCGAAGTCATGGGATAGACGATAAAGCCCACAGTCGCGACTTTGTCCACAAGGAGGCTATCGAACCGGCTGGTTCGGGCGCACGCTGACGGTGCCGGGCATCAGCGTTGGGGTCATGACGACGCATCGACAAGACTTCGACCTCAACCGTCCCGCCGCACTGATAGCCGCGATCCCGGCAATCCTCGGCTTCGTTCCGGAGAAATCGCTTGTGCTGGTGTCGGCGGCCGACGGCGCACTGGACGCGGTGTTGCGCGCCGATCTCTGCGAACACCTCACCGATCGGATTGGCGAACTCGCCGGGGTCGCCGCGGCGGCCGAGCCGGATGCCGTGATTGCGGTGGTTGTCGACGAAGATGGCGCGCATTGCGCCGAGTGCAACCGCGACTATCGGCGACTCTGCGAGGCGTTGGCCAGGGCCCTGCTGCCCTATGGGATCGACTTTCCCGCCGGGTTCATCGTGGACAACGTTGCCCGTGGCGGTCGCTGGCATTGTGTCGACGGCTGCGGCGCGGGCGGGATCGTCGAAGATCCGTCGGCTTCGCCGCTGGCAGCCGCCGCGGTGCTGGACGGTCGGCGCCTCTATTCCCGGCGTGCGGACCTGCAGGCGGTGATCGCCGCCGATCCTGAGCGCACCGCGGCGTTGGGTCCGGTCCTCGAACAAGCCTCGGTCGCGCGCGAGCGGGCGCATCGCACCGACCCGCTGGGCTGCTGCCGCGACGATGTGCGGAACGCGATCGAGGCTGCCTCCCGGGTGGCCGACGGGCAATCGCTGTCCGATGCCGACGTGGCCCGGCTGGGTACGGCCCTGCGCGATGCCCGGGTGCGCGACATCCTGTACGGGCTGGCGGTGGCCGAGAACGCAGCCGCAGCGGAGACGCTGTGGTCGGTGTTGGCACGCGGACTGCCCCAGCCTTGGCGGGCGGAGGCGCTGGCGATGTTGGCGTTCAGTGCCTATGTGCGCGGAGACGGCCCGCTGGCCGGCATATCGCTGGAGACCGCGCTGCAATGCGACCCCGACCATCGGATGGCCGGCATGCTCGATACGGCATTGCGGTCGGGGATGCGGCCCGACGACATCCGCGAGCTGGCCGCCACCGGCTACCGGCTGGCCGATCGGCTGGGGCTGCGGCTGCCGCCACCGCGGGACTTCGGGCGGCAGGCGGGCTAACCATTACAGCTGGGTGGCCCGAGGGCAGCGGGGCGGCGGGGCAGCGGGGCAGCGGGGCGGCGAGGCAGCGGGCTCGGGTCAGACTTTCTCGACTTTGACCGCGTGTGCCATCTCATGCGGCAGCGTCACGTTCTCGTGACCGGGTATGACCACGGTCACGCCGCCTGCCGGGCTGGTCTCAACAGTGACGCGTGCGTTGGGGACCACGCCGGCCTCTTTGAGCCGGGCGATCAGGTTGATGTCACCCTGGACGTGTTCGGCCAGCCGGCGAACGACGACGGCGACCGCAGGGCCGTCCGGCAATTCGGTCAACCGGACCAGATTCGCGTGCTCGGCATCCGAATCGAGGCCGACGCCGAGGTCCAGCAGACCCGGAATCGGGTTGCCGAACGGCGATGTCGTGGGGCTGTCGAGCACCTTGACCAGGCGGCGTTCGACATCCTCACTCATCACGTGCTCCCACCGGCATGCTTCGGCGTGCACCTCTTCCCAGGGCAACCCGATCACGTCGACCAGGAGGCGCTCGGCGAGACGGTGTTTGCGCATCACGGACACGGCCAGTGCGCGGCCCTTGTCGGTGAGTTCGAGGTGCCGGTCGCCGGCCACCCGCAGGAGCCCGTCGCGCTCCATTCGGGACACGGTCTGGCTTACGGTGGGGCCACTTTGTTCGAGCCGTTCGGCGATCCGGGCGCGCAGCGGCGTCACGCCCTCCTCTTCGAGGTCGTAGATGGTCCGCAGATACATTTCGGTTGTGTCGACCAAGTCGTTCATTCAGCATCCTCCATCGCTGCTGACTCTACTTGGCCAACGCCGCGGACGGTCCATTCAAGGCGCACACGGTCTCGGATAGGTCCTATCCGTCGGGGTCGTGCGTCGTTGTCTACCCGAGCCGCAGCTCGGGTACGCCCTCAGCTGGCGTACGCCCGCAGCTCGGGTACGCCCTCAGCTGGCGTACGCCCGCAGCCGGTCGGCCCGCTCGCCTTGACGCAGTTTGCACATCACGTCGCGCTCGATCTGGCGGACCCGTTCCCGGGAGAGCCCGAACAGCTTGCCGATCTGGTCCAGGGTCCGTGGTTGGCCGTCGTCCAGGCCGAACCGCAGTCGGATGACCTGGTGTTCCCGTTCGTCGAGTGTGGCCAGCACGCTGCGGACGTCGGTGTGCAGCAGTTCGGCGATCACCGCGTTTTCGGCCGACATGGCCTCGGCGTCCTCGATGAAATCGCCCAGCGGGGCCTCTTCCTCCGAGCCGACCGGCATGTCCAGGCTGACCGGGTCGCGGCTGTGCTCCAGCAGGTCGTTGATCTTCTCGACCGGGATGCCGGACTCGGCAGCGAGTTCCTCGTCGGTCGCCTCACGGCCCAGGATCTGGTGCATCTCGCGCTTGATTCGCGCCAGCTTGTTGACCTGCTCGACCAGGTGGACGGGAAGCCGGATGGTGCGGCTCTGGTCGGCCATGCCCCGGGTGATCGCTTGACGGATCCACCAGGTGGCATATGTCGAGAACTTGAATCCCTTGGAGTAGTCGAACTTCTCCATGGCGCGGATGAGACCCAGGTTGCCCTCCTGGATCAGGTCCAGCAGGGGCATGCCGCGGCCCGTGTAGCGCTTTGCCAGTGACACCACCAGGCGAAGGTTCGCCTCCAGCAGATGACGGCGCGCCGCCTCGCCGTCGCGTGCCACCGCCGCCAAGGCTTGTTTCCGGTTCGCGCCAAGCCGCTTGCGGGTCTCCAACAGGTGAGCGGCATACAGGCCGGCCTCGATGCGCTTGGCCAGATCCACTTCGTCGGCGGCGTTGAGCAGTGCCGTCTTGCCGATACCGTTCAAATACACGCGCACCAGGTCGGCGGCCGGGCTTTGGGTATCCAGATCGCGGTCGACCCGGCGGCTGCCGCCCCTGCTGGCCGTCTGCGCCCGGGTCTGACCCCTGGCCGGACTCCTGGTCTGGCTCCTGGTTTCGGTCCTGGTTTCGGTCCTGGTTTCGGACACTGCGCGCCCTCCCGATCGGCTTTTCTTGTTACGTAGTCAACGAGACAGCGCTGTCCGGAGTTCCCGGTCCGAACCGGTCGCACACCCTCTGACGTGCGGAAATGCGGCCAGGACCTGAGAATGTGCTGAGAAGTGCGCCTGGACCGAGCGCTACACGGAACCGTCGGGGTTGATCGTCGTGGAATCCGGTTGGGATTCGGGGTGTGGCCGGGTTTCGAGTTCTCGCGGGCGCAGGGTCGCCAACAGCGACGGTCGGCGGGGGGCGTCGCTGTAGCGCCGCGGCTCGTCGGCGCTGCGGGGCGGCCGGTCGTTGGCGACCAGGACGGCTATCCACGGCAGCGGTATCGACGCGACGATGATCAGCAGCGAGATGAGGCCGTTGTGCCACAGCCCGTAGGCAACGGAGGCCAGGATGATTGCGGGGATCCGGAAAGACATGAGCGTCAGGTATTTGCGCACCCGCGCCCGATGCTGCTCCTCGTAGGAGGTTGCAGCGCCGGTGATCAGTACCGGACGGCCGTGATCGTCGAAATCATCGAACCCCGGCTCGTGGCCGCGCGCCATGCTTCCACTGTCCCACAGTTTGGACTCGACGGGCATTCCCCGGTGTCGGTTCCCCGGGAAGGGGGCACAATATGAGGCATGGATACCCAGACCCTTGAGCGCCCCGACATCGACGAACGCGCCGATGACGGAACCGGTGACGACGCACCCAAGTTCTTCCACTATGTGAAAAAGGACAAGATCGCCGAGAGCGCGGTGGTGGGCAGCCATGTGGTCGCGCTGTGCGGGGAGGTTTTTCCGGTCACCCGGGCCGCCAAGCCGGGCTCGCCGGTCTGCCCCGAATGCAAGCAGATCTACGACCGGATGAAGAAGGGCTGATCAGCTGCTCGACGGCCGGTCCGTCCGGTCGGCGATGACGCCGGTGCGTCGGGCAAGCCACTGGCGAAGCCGGTGGAAGTGGGTGGTCGGTGCGGGCCATTGCTCCTGGATCGCGGCATTGAGTTCGGCTCCGATCATGATGGAGAATCCGCCGAAGAACGCGAACAGCAGAAACGCTATCGGGGTGGCCAGCGCCCCGTAGGTGTACCCGGTGCTGCCGATCCACTTCAGGTAGATGCGAAGGCCCAGTGTGGCGATCGCGAACACCACGGCGGCCAGGACCGTGCCGGGGATCAGCCGGTGTGTCGGCAGCGGTACCGGCAGCGCCACCCGGTACAGCACGGTCACCCCGGCCATCAGCCCGAGTATCAACACGGGGTAGTAGCCGTAGTGCAGCAGGTTCTGCGGGCCGGCTGGAATGTGCTGGCCCACGGTGCGCGGGCCGACGACCGCGATCGGCGCGGCGATCACGACGAACGTCAGCATCGCGATGTAGATGAACAGCGCGAAGAATCGTTGCCGCACCGGATGTCGCAACGGTGTCTGGTCGTGCGCCTCGACGATGGCGTCTACGAAGGAGGAGACCGCCGAGGACCCGGCCCACAGCGAGATCAGGAAACCCACCGATGCGACGTCGCCGCCGGCGGTGGCGGTGATGTCGCGAATGGTCGGTTCGATGATCTCGCTGACCACGTTGGGTGAGAAGAAGTTGCGTGCCGTCGACAGCGTGCTCTTGATGATGGAGGGCAGGGTGTCCTGGCCGAATATCGGCGCAACCCAGGCCAATGTGCCCAATAGGCCCAGCAGCAATGGCGGCGTGGAGAGGCAGGTCCAAAAACCGGCCTCGGCGGATTCGGAGAAAATCGAATCATCCCAGGCCTTGGACAGCGTCCGGCGGCCCAGATGCCGGACATGGTGGCGCGAGGGTTTTGCAGCCTGAACACTCATACCCTTCCAGCATCACCGATGAGGCAGTGCGCGGCCGGCATTGGGGCGGGCGAGTTCGGCGGCAATTACCGGCCGCTCACCTCCAGCACGGCCGCCAACTCAACCAGCTTTGCCTCGTGCTCGTCGGCGTGATGCTGGCAGAAGAGCAGCTCGGCTCCGGAAGGCAGTGTTGCGCACACCCGAGCGGCGGCGCCGCAACGGTCGCAGCGGTCGGCGCGGGTCAGCTCGGGACTGGTCAGAGTTGCGTTCATGGCTCCTCCGTTCTGGCGATGGACTTACTCTCTCAGACGTTTGCCGGTTTCACCTTGTTCCCGGGCAGTTGCGGGGTGTGTCGTTATTCACCTGGCACCATGGTGCTCGTCGGGAACCGGTTGACGATCAGTCCAGGTAGTCGCGCAGGACCTGGGACCGGCTCGGGTGTCGCAGCTTCGACATGGTCTTGGACTCTATCTGGCGAATCCGCTCCCGGGTCACCCCGTAGACCTGTCCGATCTCGTCCAGGGTGCGAGGCTGGCCATCGGTGAGGCCGAAGCGCAGGCGCACGACGCCTGCCTCGCGTTCGGACAACGTGTCCAGCACCGACTGGAGTTGGTCCTGCAGCAGCGTGAAGGACACCGCGTCGACGGCCACCACGGCCTCGCTGTCCTCGATGAAATCGCCTAGCTGGCTGTCGCCCTCGTCGCCGATGGTCTGATCCAGCGAGATCGGCTCGCGGGCGTACTGCTGGATCTCCAGCACCTTCTCCGGGGTGATGTCCATTTCCTTGGCGAGTTCCTCCGGGCTGGGTTCCCGGCCCAGGTCCTGTAGGAGCTCGCGCTGGATTCGGCCCAGCTTGTTGATCACTTCCACCATGTGCACCGGGATACGGATGGTGCGGGCCTGATCGGCCATGGCGCGGGTGATCGCCTGGCGAATCCACCAGGTCGCGTAGGTGGAGAACTTGTACCCCTTGGTGTAGTCGAACTTCTCGACGGCGCGGATCAACCCGAGGTTGCCCTCCTGGATGAGGTCCAGAAAGGCCATACCGCGACCGGTGTAACGCTTGGCCAGCGACACCACCAGCCGCAGGTTGGCTTCGAGCAGATGGTTCTTGGCGCGGTCGCCATCCCGGCAGATCCACGTCATGTCGCGGCGCTGGGCGGCGGGCAGCTTCTCGCCGCGGTCGGCCAATTCCGTCATCAGTTGCGTGGCGTACAGGCCGGCCTCGATCCGCTTGGCGAGCTCGACCTCCTCCTCGGCGTTGAGCAGCGCCACCTTGCCGATCTGCTTGAGGTAGGCGCGCACCGAGTCGGCCGATGCGGTGAGTTCGGCGTCCTTGCGGGCCTGCCGCAATGCCTCGGACTCCTCCTCGTCCCAGACGAAATCTCCGGAGGCCTTGTCCTTGTCGCTGGGTTCGGGGATCACCTCGTCCTCGTCGTCATCCTCGGCGGCGGCCTTGCCGGCCGCTTTGCCGGCTGCGGTGCTCTTGGGGTCCCCGGGCTTCTCGGCACCGTCGTCACCGTCACCGTCACCGGCACCGTCGGCGTCGTCACCGTCACCGGCACCGTCGGCGTCGTCGTCGGCCGCTACATCCTCGAGGTCTTCGAGGTTGATCTCGGCATCATCGACGTCGAGATCGTCATCCGGTTCGGTGTCCAGGCCCTCAGCGGTCGCCGATTCGGCGTTGGGGCCCCCCGACACCTTGTCTTCGTCCTTGGGCTTTGCCGCCCCGCGCTTGGCCGATGATTTGGCGATTACTTTGGCGGCTGCTTTGGCCAGCGCTTTGCCGCGGGCCTTCTTCGGGGCAGGGGCGACGGCCGTGGCGGCTGGGGTGCCGGGGGTGCCGGTGGCCCCTTTGGCCGCCTTCGCGGTCCGCTTGGCCGGTGTTGCGCCCGCGGCGGCTGTGGCCGCTGCGCGCTTGGCGGGAGATTTCCTGGCGGTCGACTTCGCGGCGGGAGGTTTCGCGGCGGTGCGCCGCACCGGCTCATCGGTCACCGGAGTTGCCTTCGTCGCTGCCACGTACACCCCTTTGGTCGGACGCACTTTCGGTGTGGACACAGTTCACCGAAAATGTCTGCTATGTCGAATGTCGGCGATCGACATCAGCGTGCGTATCGCGCGCTAGTCGGTTTGGGCGGCCGCCGGCGACCATTGTAACTTCACCACCGGCGCGGCTTTGTCGAGCGGCCGAAATTCAGCGTGACGCGCCCCCGTCGGCTGCCATCGCCGCCCCGACGATCCCGGCCGCGTTGCGCAGTGCGGCGGGCACCACCGGTGTGCGGCATTCCAGCAGGTGAACCCACTTGTCGGCTTTGCGGCTGATGCCGCCGCCGGCGATGAACAGGTCGGGGCAGATGGCGTTCTCGACCGCGACCAGCACCCTGGTGACCTGTTTCGCCCACTTCGCGTAGCTCCAGCCCTTGTTCTCCCTGACCGATGAGGCTGCGCGTTGCTCGGCCTCTTTGCCGCCGACCTCGATGTGGCCGAATTCGGTGTTGGGGATCAGTGTTCCGTCGTGGATGAGTGCCGAACCGATACCGGTTCCGAAGGTGAGCAACGCGACCAGCCCCTCATGGCCCCGGCCTGCACCGAAACGTTCCTCGGCCAATCCGGCAGCGTCCGCGTCGTTGAGGATCGTGACGTCCTGGCCGTCGAGTTCGGCGCTGATCACGGCGCGGGCATCGGTTCCGATCCACGCCTTGTCCACGTTTGCCGCCGTCCGCACGATGCCGTGGGTGACGACCCCGGGGTAGGTCACGCCGAGCGGTCCGGCCCACCCGAACCGGTCGACCACTTCGGCGATGGCCCTGGCGACCGCCGCGGGCGTGGCCGGTTGCGGGGTGAGCAGCTTGATGCGGTCGCCGATCAGCTGTCCGGTGTCCAGGTTCACGACGGCGCCCTTGATGCCGCTGCCGCCCACGTCGATACCGAAACCTCGGCGCCGCGGCTGGGAGGTGGCCGGTTCGGCTGACGGGTGAGTCCCGGACGGGATGGCGGCCATCGGATCTCCTCGACGGGTGCGGGTTGTTTGCTCACCATAGCGACCGCGTTCCGAGGAAGCCGCGACGCACGATGTGTCGATCGCTCGGTGGCTGTGATGCGATAGACCCGTGAACCCGTCGGGAAGATCGCGCACGGAGGCCGCGACGTTGCGTTCGGTGGCTCACTTGCTGGCGGATGAGGCGGCGGTATTCGTCCGTCGCCGCCGCGCGGAAGTGTTCGGCGCCGGACCCGCTGGCGGGCCGGATTCGGGTACCGGGGCGGTACGCGCCAAGACCACTCCGACCGACCCCGTGACGGTGGTCGATACCGACACCGAACGGTTGCTGCGTGATCGGATCGCTGAACTGCGGCCCGGCGACCTGATTCTCGGGGAGGAGGGTGGCGGGCCGGAGGGCACCGCCACCGGGCCGGCGGGCACGGTCACCTGGGTGCTGGACCCGATCGACGGCACGGTGAACTTCGTCTACGGAATCCCGGCCTATGCGGTTTCGGTCGGGGTGCAGGTCGGTGGCCGGTCGGTGGCCGGTGCCGTTGCCGACGTGGTTGGCGGACGGGTCTACTCCGCGGCGTTGGGACAGGGGGCGAGCGTCGTCGATGCGAACGGCACGCATGCGCTGCGGTGCTCCGCCGTCGAGGATTTGTCGATGGCGTTGCTGGGCACCGGATTCGGCTACTCGCCGGCGCGGCGGAGTGCTCAGGCGGCGCTGCTGGCGCGGATTCTCCCCGTGGTCCGCGACGTGCGGCGGATCGGCTCCGCGGCGCTGGATCTGTGCCTGGTGGCGGCGGGCCGGCTCGATGCCTACTACGAGCATGGGCTGCAGGTTTGGGATCAGGCGGCCGGAGCGCTGATCGCCGCCGAAGCGGGTGCGCGGGTAGTGCTACCGGCACCCGGCGCGACCGGCGCCGGGCCGGTGGTGGCCGCGTCGCCCGGCATCAGCGACGCACTGCTGGGCGTTCTGCGGGACGCGGGTGGGCTGGAACCGCTGAACTGAGCGATCAGCAGCTGTCGGCGTGGATCCGCGACAGCAGCGCGGGGTTGGTAGGTTCGGTGGCGCCCGACCGCAGGACCGTCAGCGCTGCCTCGACGTCGTCACTGTGGGCCAGCGCGGTGAAGTCGGTGCCGAGTGCAAGGTCGACGGAGTCGTCGGCCCGGCCGTCGTTGTAGAGCTCGGTGCAGGGAGCGACCAGCCAGAGCGCCGCGGCGGTGCTCTGTCCGGCGGAGCCGAAGCGGATCTGGCCTTGGCAGTTCAGCCGGACGTCGGCGTAGAGGGGGTCGTTGGCGGCACTCGGCCGGGCAAAACCCAAGTCCTGCAGTGCGGCGGCAATATCACCGGCGTGGCCGCCGCGGCCGCTGGCATTGAGTACCCGCACCTTGGTGTGCCGGAGTTCGGCGGGTGCGACGTCGATCATCTGACTCCGTGATACCGGCTCGCCGAGGTCGCCACCCGGCGCCGCACCGTCGGTCGGCGGCGGTGGGTTGCACACTGCAGCTTCCCGGGTGTCCGGCGACCCGGTGAGGGCGATAGTCCACACCAGGCCGGTCACCAACGCCATCAGGGTGACGGCGACGATCGCGGGCCGGGGGTTGCGGCGCCGAAAAGGCCGACCGTGCTTGTCGAAGGCGGTTCCGGCGGTGATGTGTGCGACCACAGCTGCACTCTAATCGCGGGGTCGCTTCGCCGTTCAGGGCGCCGGGAAACGACTGGTCATATGATGTGACGTAAATCACGCCCAGTTTGTTGTCGATAAGGGCACGAATCATTTGGTGCAGGCGTTCGACGCTGGTACAAAGCGTTGCTTGAACCAGTTGCGTGAACTGGATGCTTGGACTGACGCGGGCGACAACGGACGGGGAGTAGAGGAATGGCTACCGACTATGACGCTCCACGGCGTACCGACAACGACGATGTCTCCGAGGATTCGCTGGAGGCGCTGAAGGCGCGGCGCAACGAAGCGGCGTCGGCGGTTGTGGACGTCGACGAGTCGGAATCCGCGGAGTCTTTCGAGTTGCCCGGCGCCGACCTTTCCGGCGAAGAGTTGTCCGTGCGGGTCGTCCCCAAGCAGGCTGACGAGTTCACCTGCTCCAGTTGTTTCCTGGTGCAGCACCGCAGCCGGTTGGCCAGCGAGAAGAACGGCCTGATGATCTGCACCGACTGCGCGCCCTGACGGGCACAACCTGCAACCCGCCGCCTCAACTACGCATCGCAGCCAGCATCCGGTCGGGGTGGCGGCAGCTCACCAGCCAATACGGTGTCGGATCGTCGGGGTCATCGAGGACCATCAGAACCATCGGGCCGACCCACGGCCGATGTAGGACGAAGGCCGCCGGGTCGAGCTGCCGGCCCAGTGCAGCCGACTTCGCGGTCCGCGCAACCTCGGCGGACCTGGAGATCACGGTGACCGGCAGATGCGCGTCGCCGGCCCACACTTCAACCTCCTTCCCGAGCCCGGGGCTTTGGCCGGGGCCCGAGGCTGCGCCCTCGACGACCCGGACCTCGAGACGCCCGAGCCACAGCAGGGTGGCGGTCGCAACGGAGAACAGCGTCGCGAACGGCAACCAGTCGGGCAGGGAGCGCAGGCCCATGTTGAATTCCGTTGCTATCAGGGCTGCCGCTGAGAAACCCAGTGGCCACCACCACCAGGGCACCCGCAAACGTTCGCGATATCGCACACTGTGCGGCACGACGCGCGTCTCGGTCACGGCACAAGGGTAATCTGTGGCCCCGTGGCGATCAGTCTGGCCGTAGTCCGCCTCGACGAAGGCCTCCCGATGCCCGCGCGCGCTCACCAGGGCGACGCCGGAGTGGATCTGTTCAGCGCCGAGGACGTGCAGCTGGCATCCGGGCAGCGCGCCCTGGTGCGCACCGGTGTGGCGGTCGCCATCCCGTTCGGCATGGTCGGGTTGGTCCACCCGCGTTCGGGACTGGCCTCGCGGGTGGGGCTGTCGATCGTCAACAGTCCCGGCACCATCGACGCGGGATACCGTGGTGAAATCAAGGTGGCGCTGATCAATCTCGATCCCACGACACCCATCGTGGTGGGTCGCGGTGACCGGATTGCGCAGTTGGTGGTCCAGCGGGTCGAATTGGTGGACCTCGTCGAGGTGGCGTCGTTCCACGAGGCGGGGTTGGCTGAAACGTCGCGCGGAGACGGCGGCCACGGTTCTTCCGGTGGGCACGCGAGTTTGTGACCGGCGACGAGGTGAGCGAACGAAGCGATGAGGAGGGCGGCGCCCGTGAAGGCATTCGGTAGGCGCGCGCGCACAGACGCCACCCCGGCACCGCCGGTGGCCGCTCACAGCGCGGACGCCGATGCGCTCGACGAACCCGACGCGCAGGGCGGGGAACCCGATGGCCCGTTCGATATCGAGGACTTCGACGATCCCGCTGCGGCCGAGATCGCCCGCCTCGACCTCGGTTCGGTACTCGTCCCGATGCCCGCGGCGGGCCAGGTGCAGGTTGAACTGACCGAGACCGGAGTCCCCAGCGCGGTGTGGGTGATCACGCCCAACGGCCGGTACACCATCGCCGCCTATGCCGCACCAAAAAGCCCCGGCCTGTGGCGCGAGGTGGCCGGCGAACTGGCCGACTCGCTGCGGAAGGACTCCGCAGAGGTATCGATCAAAGACGGCCCTTGGGGGCGGGAAGTGATCGGCACTGCCTCCGGCGCGGTCCGCTTCATCGGGGTCGACGGCTACCGCTGGATGATTCGATGCGTGGTCAACGGGGCCCTCGAAACCTTCGATGTGCTCACCGAGGAGGCTCGGGCCGCACTGGCCGACACGGTGGTTCGCCGAGGGGACACGCCGTTGCCGGTGCGCACGCCGCTGCCGGTGCAACTGCCCGAGCCGATGGCCCAGCAGTTGGCCGCAGCCGCGACCGCCCAGCAGGGCGCCGAACAGAGTCCCGAGCCGGAACCGCCCGAACCCGCACCGTCGCAGTCGCTCCAGCCGGGCGCCCGCCGGGGAGCCGGCGGGTCGGCGATGCAGCAGTTGCGCGGCACGAACACCGGGGGTTGACCGGCGGCCCACCCGCCCCCGAAGCCGCCGTCAACCCGCCGCACCGAGGGCGGCGAGACAGGCCGCTCCCAGCACCTCGGTGTGTGTACCCATCTCGGTCAGCGTTACCGTGCGCAGTGCCCCACGGGGTGCGGCGTTCGCCCAGTCGGCGCCGACCCGCAACGGGTGGATCGGATCGTCGAGTGCGGCCACCACGCCCAGCGGTGCGGTCAGTGCGGCCAACTCGGCGCAACTGGGCGCCACGAAGGACGCCACCGCCTCCATGGCATCGGGCAGCCCCGGCCACTGCGCCTGCCACGAACGGGTCAGCTCGGCTGCCAACCACGGCGGACTGGACGCCCGCATCTGCGCCGTCGTCACCGCCAATCCCTGTCGACGCAGCTGCGCCGCCGTATGCCGGGCGGCCTGGGCAGCCGGGGCATCGCCGGGGCCGCCGCTCCAGGCCGGCAGTGCCGCCAGCACGGCCACGGTGGATTCGGGATGCGCCAGTGCCCAGGCGGCGGCCACCGCCGCCCCGATCGAGACACCGCCGACACCGATCGGCCCCAGCCGGGCGGCGTCGTCCAAGGCGGCCCGATAGCCGTCGATCAACCGGCCCGGCTGCGGCACCGGCGCCTCCACCGTCGTTCCCGCTGCGGTCAGCGGACCGGAAAAGGCCCGGCGTACGTAGTCGTCGTCGGATCCTGTTCCGGGGAGCAACACCGTGGTGACACCGCGCAGATCGACAGCCACCCACCCATAGTGCCCGGCGCGGCAGCGTGTCGGGACCGGGGTGCCCGCCGACACCTGGTCAGCGGGTGTGGCGCGGGGCGACCAACAGGTCTACGGTTGCCCTTGCATGGTGACATGCGGGATGGGTGGCAGACACCTGCCCGAATGACGTCAGATTGTCAGGAGCGGTCAATGGGGAGCCCAGGATATCTTCGTCGGCTGACCCGTCGAGTGACGGAAGACCCGGAGCTGCGCGAGGCCGACGAACTGGCCGACGAAGTCCTCAATTCCGGTGCGCAGCGCGTCGTCGACTGTGAGCGCGGCCAAGAGGTGACGATGGTGGGGACACTGCGCAGCGTCGAAACCAACGGCAAGGGATGCGCCGGCGGCGTGCGCGCGGAGCTGTTCGACGGCAGCGACAGCGTGACTTTGGTGTGGCTGGGCCAGCGACGCATTCCGGGAATCGACTCCGGCCGCACGCTGCGGGTGCGGGGGCGGCTGGGCAAACTGGAGAACGGGAACAAGGCCATCTACAACCCGCACTACGAAATCCAGCGGTGAGGCCTCGGACCACGACAGGTCCGGGTCACCCGGCCCGGGACGCGGCTGCCCCCGGTGAACGCTGACCGGGCCGGGCAGCTACTGGAGCAGGCGGGTGGCGCAAGCGGCCTCGTCTACTCGACGCTTCCGGTGGTGACATTCGTCGTGGTCTCCGGCGTGGTCGGCCTGCTGCCGGCGATCGCCGCCGCGCTGGGTACGGCCGCCCTGGTGTTGTTTTGGCGGCTGATCCGCCGCGACTCCGTGCAACCGGCAGTGTCGGGATTTTTCGGGGTCGCGGTCTGTGCGCTGATCGCGTACTTCCTGGGTCAGGCGAAGGGGTATTTTCTGCTGGGTATCTGGATGTCGCTGCTGTGGGCTGTCGTCTTCGCGGTATCGATCGTCATCCGCAGGCCCGCGGTCGGCTACGTCTGGAGCTGGGCCAGCGGGCGCGACAACAGCTGGCGGGACGTGCCGCGGGCGGTGTACGCCTTCGACGGGGCATCGCTGTGCTGGACGCTGGTGTTCGGGGCCCGTTTCCTGGTCCAGGAACGCCTCTACGACCTCGGTGAGACCGGCTGGTTGGGGGTGGCTCGGATCGCGATGGGCTGGCCGCTCACCGGCCTTGCGGCGCTGGCGACCTATGCGGCGATCAAGGCCGTCCGGCGCACGTCCACCGCCGATTCTGCGCCCGTGGCGCAACCACCCCCGTTGACCCTGCGTTGAGGGTGCAAAAGTGCGGGTAGGTGGCGCCGTGAGCGCAGAGTGAACGCTAGGGGTTGGGCAGTGGCGTTGACTCTGCGTTGAGGGCGCCCTCCACTCGCACTTTTGCGCCACCAGCGCAGAATCAACCTCGAATAACCCGCCAGGTGGGCTACCGACCCACGTTCCTAGCCGGAGTGCTCGGAATCCGGCAGCAGCAGGCGCTGCAGCCCCTCTTCAACCTCGGTGGTGGCCACGAAGAGCAACTCATCGCCGCCCTCCAGGGGTTCATCGCCTTCCGGCACGATCACCCGGGCCCCCCGCAGGATCGTCACCAGTGCCGCGTCACTCGGTAGCTGCAGCTTGCGCACGGGTTTCCCACCCCACGGCGTGTCGTCGGGCAGAGTGATCTCGACCAGGTTGGCCTCGCCCTTGCGGAACTCCATCAGGCGCACCAGGTCGCCGACGGCGACCGCCTCCTCGATCAGCGAGGCCAACATCCGGGGTGTGGACACCGCCACGTCGACCCCCCAGGCGTCGGTGAACAGCCACTCGTTGCGCGGATCGTTGACCCGGGCCACCACGCGGGGGACGGCGAACTCGGTCTTTGCCAGCAGACTGAGCACCACGTTGGCCTTGTCATCGCCGGTGGCGGCGACCACCACGTCGAAATCCTCCAGATGCATCGATTCGAGCAGAGTCAATTCGCAAGCATCGCCAAGAAGCCAGTTTGCGTCAGGAATCGCTTCGGCGTCCAGGTGATCGGTGTTGCGCTCGATCAGCGTCACATCGTGCGAATTCGCGACGAGCTCACGGGTGACCGAGCGACCCACGGCTCCCGCGCCAGCGATGGCTACCTTCATCTGCGCCACTCCTCAACCCCGGCTCCGCCGGCGTCAACGCCAGCTCCGCCGGCGTCAACGCCAGCTCCGCCGGCGTTTTCGTCGTTGCCGCGTTTCATCCGGCCGCCCCCCGCCTCATCGCTCCAGCTCCTCGCTGGGCGGCAGTGCCGCGATGGCCAGCGCTTCGCCGACACGGCCGGAGATCGCGGCCACATAGACCTGGTCGCCGGCCTGCAGCACCGTCGTCGGCTCCGGCAGGACCCCGGTGCCGAAGCGGATCAGGAAGGCCACCCGCGCCCCGGTGGCATGCTGGAACTCCTTGACCTGGTAGCCGATCCATCTCTCGTGCAGCACAACCTGGGCGACTGCGACCGTTCCGGTCGGATCTCTCCATTTGGCGGTCTCGGTCTCCTGCATCAACGTGTTGAGCAACCGGTCGGTGGTCCACGGAACCGTGGCGATCGTCGGAATACCGAGGCGTTCGTAGACCTCGGCGCGCTTGGCGTCGTAGATGCGGGCAACCACCCGCCGCACGGCGAACGTTTCCCGCGCCAACCGTGCCGAGATGATGTTCGAGTTGTCCCCGGATGACACGGCGGCGAATGCGTCGGCGCGTTCGATGCCGGCCGCGAGCAGCACATCGCGGTCGAAACCCTGCCCGATCACCCGTTCACCCGCGAATTCGGCGTTGAGCCGGTTGAATGCCGTGCTGTCACGGTCGATGACCGAGACATCGTGGCCGATTCGCGACAGGCCGTGCGCCAGCGAAGATCCGACCCGGCCGCATCCCATCACAACCACCCGCACGTGGAGGTCCTTTCGGTTGTGCACTTCCCGTCGCGATCGATCGGCGATCGATCCCGGGGCCCACCGGCGCCCACCAGCGCCCTCGGCGCCCCCGGGGTCCGCCGGGGAAAATTCTCGCCTAGGGAACGCTACCGCCGGACCCGTGTGGGCTTAGTCTTGGCTCTCGTGTCGAAGTTTTCAAATGTTGTGCGCAATGCGCGCACACTGCTGATCGGCGAGCCATATCGCAGCGACCAACTGAGCCACACGTTGCTGCCCAAGCGCATCGCCCTGCCGGTGTTCGCCTCGGACGCGTTGTCATCGGTGGCCTACGCCCCCGAGGAGATCTTTCTGATGCTCTCGGTCGGCGGGCTGGCCGCCTACTCGCTGTCGCCGTGGATCGGTCTCGCGGTGGGCGCGGTCATGCTGGTCGTGGTCGCCAGCTACCGCCAGAACGTGCACGCCTACCCATCCGGTGGCGGCGACTACGAGGTGGTCACCACCAACCTCGGTGACAACGCCGGCCTGACCGTGGCCAGCGCCCTGATGGTCGACTACGTCCTGACCGTCGCAGTCTCGACCGCGTCGGCGATGTCGAATATCGGATCGGCCGTCCCGCTGGTGGCCCACCACAAGGTCTGGTTCTGCGTGGCGGCGATCCTGCTGGTGACGGCGATCAATCTGCGCGGGGTCCGCGAATCCGGGGTGGCCTTCGCCATACCGACCTACGCCTTCATCGTCGGGATCGTCGCGATGCTGGGCTGGGGATTCTTCCGGATCTTCATACTCGGCGATCACCTGCAGGCCGAGTCCTCCGAGTCCGCAGGTGTGCACATGCACGCCGAGCACGGCAAGGTCTTCGGTTTCGCGCTGGTGTTCCTGGTCGCCCGGTCCTTCTCGTCGGGATGTGCGGCGCTGACCGGTGTCGAGGCGATCAGCAACGGGGTGCCCGCGTTCGAGAAACCCAAGTCGCGCAACGCGGCCACCACCCTGCTGATGCTGGGCGGGATCGCGGTCGCCCTGCTGATGGGCATCATCGTGCTGTCCAACATGATCGGGGTGCAGCTGGTCGACGACCCGGAGCTGCAGCTGACCGGAGTGCCTGTCGACTACCTCCAGAAGACCCTGGTCACCCAAATCGCCCACACGGTGTTCGGCAGCTTTCAGATCGGGTTCGTGCTGATCACCGCGGTCACGGCGCTCATCCTCGTGCTGGCGGCCAACACCGCCTTCAACGGGTTCCCAGTGCTCGGCTCGGTGCTCGCCCAGCACAGCTACCTGCCCCGCCAGCTGCACACCCGAGGCGACCGGCTGGCCTTCTCCAACGGGATCGTCTTCCTGTCGGTGGCGGCCCTGTCGGCGATCATCGCGTTCCGCGCCGAGCTCAGTGCCCTGATCCAGCTCTACATCGTCGGCGTCTTCATCTCGTTCACGCTGAGCCAGATCGGCATGGTGCGGCACTGGACCAGGCTGTTGCGCACCGAGACCGACGCCGCGGCCCGGCGCAGGATGGGCCGATCGCGGATCGTCAACACCATCGGGGCCATTGCCACCGGTGCGGTGCTGCTGGTCGTGATGGTGACCAAATTCCTGGCTGGCGCCTGGATCGCCATCGTGGCCATGACGGTGATGTTCGTGCTGATGAAACTGATCCGCCACCACTACGACGGGGTCAGCCGGGAACTGGCCGAAGAGGCCGCAGCACACGGAACGGAGATCGTGCTGCCCAGCCGCAATCACGCTCTGGTGCTGGTGTCGAAGTTGCGCCTGCCCACGCTGCGCGCCCTGGCCTATGCCCGCGCCACCCGGCCGGACGTGCTGGAGGCCATCACCGTCAAAGTCGACGAAGCCGAAACCCTTGAGCTGCAGCATGAGTGGGAGGACAGCGACGTCAACGTCCCCCTGAAAGTGATCGCCTCCCCGTACCGCGACATCACCGGTCCGGTACTGGACTACGTCAAGCGGGTGAGTAGGGAATCGCCGCGTTCGGTGGTGACGGTGTTCATCCCGGAGTACGTGGTGGGCCGCTGGTGGGAACAGCTGCTGCACAATCAGAGTGCGCTTCGGCTCAAGGGCCGGCTGCTGTTCATGCCCGGGGTGATGGTGACGTCCGTTCCCTGGCAGCTGACCTCCTCCGAGCGGATCAAGGAGTTCGAGGCGCACGCGGCCCCCGGCGACGCACGGCGGGGCATCTTCGATTGACTCCCGAACCCGCCGCCGTGGAGCTGACGTTGGATGTCGGCCCGCCCGCCAACGGTGGAAGTTGCATCGCGCACCACGACGGCCGGGTGGTTTTCGTCCGCCACGCCCTGCCCGGCGAGCGGGTCCGGGCGCGGGTGACCGCGGATCGCGGATCCTATTGGCACGCAGAGGTTATCGACGTCATCTCGGCGTCGCCGGATCGGATCGACCCGCTGTGTCCGATCGCCGGGGTGGATGGCGCCGGCTGTTGCGACCTGTCGTTCGCGGCCCCGCCGGCCGCGCTGACGCTCAAGGCCGAGGTGGTGGCCAACCAGCTCGACCGGCTCGGCGGCTATCGGTGGGCAGGTTCGGCGCGGGCCGTCGGGAATGCCGGTGCCACCGGTTGGCGTACCCGGGTCCGGCTCGACGTGGGAGCAGACGGTCACCCGGGGTTCCACCGCTACCACAGCGATGAGCTGGTCTGCGACCTGCGGTGCGCCCAAGTGTCTGCCGGGATGCTCGACGATCTTGCACGGCGCGACTGGCCGGCCGGGGCCCGGGTGCATGCCGTTGTCGACGACGACGGGCAGCGACACGTGGCCGCCACCGTGCGGCAGGGTAGGCGCACGACGGTGGATGTCGTCGAAGGCGGCGACCAAGTGCTGCAGCGGGTGGGCTCCCGCGGCTGGCGGTTGCCGGTGACGGCGTTCTGGCAGGCGCACCGCGATGCCGCGGCGACCTACAGCAGTGTCGTCGCCGACTGGGCGGAGGTCGCCGACGGCATGACCGGCTGGGACCTCTACGGCGGCGCCGGTGTTTTCGCCGCGGTGCTGGCCGAGGCGGTGGGGGAGTCGGGCCGGGTGCTCAGCGTCGATACTTCGCGCGCGGCGTCGGGCGCGGCGCGGGCGGCGCTGGCGGATCTGCCGCAGGTGGACATCGTCACCGGTTCGGTACGCCGGGTGCTGACGGCACAGACCTCCGGCGCCGACGTAGCGGTGCTGGATCCGCCGCGATCTGGTGCGGGCCGTGAGGTGATCGACCTGCTGGCGGCCGCCGAAGTGCCGAAGGTGGTTCATTTCGGCTGTGAGGCAGCATCATTCGCCCGCGATATCGGGCTGTACCGGCGCAGCGGCTACACCGTGCGGAAGATCGAGGTGTTCGACGCGTTTCCCCTGACCCACCACGTGGAGTGCGTCGCGCTCCTCACCCGATAGGCGGCACGGGATGTCCGGCGACCGCTATTCCGCTGAGACGTCAGATGTGATCACGGTCCGCGGTCTTACCTTCAGCTACCCGCGATCGCACACTCCGGCCATCCGCGGAATGGATTTCACCGTCGGCCGCGGCGAGATCTTCGGCTTCCTGGGCCCCAGCGGGGCGGGCAAGTCGACGACACAGCGATTGCTGATCGGGCTGCTGCGCGGTCACGGCGGCACGATCGAGGTCTGGGGTGCGGAGCCGGCATCCCAGGGTTCCGACTACTACGAACGCATCGGAGTGTCGTTCGAACTGCCCAATCACTACCGGAAGCTCACCGGTGTGGAGAACCTGCGGTTCTTCGCGTCCCTGTACCGGGGTGCGACCGCCGACCCGGTCCGGCTGCTGGACGAACTGGGACTGGCCGACCATGCCCATACTCGGGTGGGCCGGTACTCCAAGGGCATGCAGATGCGGCTCACGTTCGCCCGCGCCCTGATCAACGAGCCGGAGCTGCTGTTCCTCGACGAGCCGACAGCCGGCCTGGATCCGGTGAACGCTCGCACGGTCAAGGACATGATCGTGGATCTGAAGGCGCGCGGGCGCACCGTCTTCCTGACCACCCACGATATGGCGACGGCCGACGAGCTCTGCGACCGCGTGGCGTTTGTGGTCGACGGCCGGATCGTTGCGCTCGACGCGCCGGCCGAGCTGAAGATCGCCCGCAGCCGGCGCGTGGTCCGGGTCGAATACCGCAGGGCCAAAGGAGGTTTGACGACGGCTGAGTTCCCGATGGACACCCTCGCCGATGATCCGGCGTTTTATGCGCTGCTCCGTGACGAGCACGTCGAGACCATCCACAGCCGTGAAGCCTCCCTCGACGACGTCCTCGTCGAGCTCACCGGAAGGCGCCTGCGGTGACCCGCCTGGCCCGCGCGGTGTGCCTGGAACTGACCAGCCAACTGCGGCAGCGGTTCTTGCATGCCGCGGTGTTCTCCGGATTGATCTGGCTGGCGGTGCTGCTGCCGATGCCGCCCGGGCTGCGCCGGGCCGCCGAGCCCTACGTGCTGTGCGGCGACATCACCATCATCGGGTTCTTCTTCATCGCGGGCGCGGTGTTCTTCGAGAAACAGGAACGCACCCTGGGGGCGGTTATCTGCACCCCGTTGCGGTTCTTCGAGTATCTGTTCGCTAAATTGCTTGTGCTGCTGATGATTTCGCTGGGTGTAGCTGTGGTGGTCGTCACCGTTGCGCACGGGCTCGACTACCGTGTGATGCCCGTGCTCGCCGGGGTGACCTTGGGGACGCTGCTGATGCTGCTGGTGGGTTTCGTCACGTCACTGCCCTTCGCCTCGATCAGCGATTGGTTCCTGGCGGCCACGATTCCGCTGGCCGTGATGAATCTGCCGGTCCTCTACCTGTCGGGGCTGTGGCCGCACCCGGTGCTCTACCTGCTGCCCATGCAGGGGCCGCTGCTACTGCTGGGCAGTGCGTTCGGCCAGTTGAGTCTGCAAGCGTGGCAGGTCGCCTACGCGGTGGGCTATCCGCTGCTATGTGTGGCCGGATTGTGCTGGGCGGCAAGAGCGCTGTTCACTCGCTACGTGCTGGCGGGCGACGGGGCGGGTTCGACGGGCCCATGACGCCGCCGATGCGTGCGCTGACAGCGTTCGGGCGCAACGACCTTCGCGGCACCTACCGGGAACCGCTGCTGGTGATGATCGTCGTCGCCCCGGTCATCTGGACCACCGCGGTGGCGGTGCTGACCCCGAAGGCCACCGTGCTGCTGGCCCGGCGCAACGGATTCGACCTGGTGCCGTACTACCCGTTGATCCTGACCGCATTCCTGCTGCTGACCAGCATCATCATCGTCGGCGCCCTGGGGGCCTTCCTGGTGCTCGATGAGATCGACGCGGGCACCCTGACCGCGCTGCGGGTCACCCCGGTGCCGTTGTCGATATTCCTCGGCTACCGGGCCGCGACGGTTGTCGCGGTGACCGCGGCGTACGTGGTTGCCACCATGTCATGCAGTGGGCTGTTGGGTCCGGGGCTGATGCTGCCGTTGATTCCCATTGGGCTGCTCGCCGGGCTGACCGCGGTGGTGACGCTACTGCTGATCATCGCAGTGGCGAGCAACAAGATTCAGGGCCTGGCGATGGTACGCGCCCTCGGCTTGCTCATCGCCGGCCTGCCCTGCCTGCCCTGGTTCATCCATTCGGGTTGGAACCTGGCCTTCGGTGTGCTGCCGCCCTACTGGGCCGCCAAGTCATTCTGGGTGGCCGCCGCACACGGCATCTGGTGGCCGTACCTGGTGGCCGGCTTCGGATACAACCTGGTCCTGGGGTGGTGGCTGTTCAACAGGTTTCGCGCCGCCCACACCTGACGGTGATCCTGCGCTGGTGGCGCGATCTACTCGCACTTTTGCGCCCTGGGTGCAGAGTCAGCGGAGGTGATTGCGCCACCAGCGCAGAGTCAGCGTCACTGCCCAGCCCTAACCCACCATGAAGTAGCGCAGCCACAGGTAAATCCCGGCCATGACAACCGAAATCACGGTGACGACTATGCCTTTGCGGGTGAACTCCCAGAAGGAGATCGGGCGTCCCGCGCGCTTGGCGATTCCGATGACCACCACGTTGGCGCTGGCGCCGACGGCGGTCAGGTTCCCGCCGAAGTCCGCGCCCAGCGCCAGCGTCCACCACAGCACGTTCGGGTCCACTTGCCCAGGCATGATCGCGACAAGCTCGGAGATGACGGGCGCCATGGTGGCCACATACGGAATGTTGTCGATGATGCCCGACACCGGCGCGGAGATGCCGAGAATCATCAGCACCGTGAGAAATTCGTGGCCGCCGCTGAGTTCGATGGCGCCGCGGGCCAGCTTGTCGATGACGCCGGTCTTCATCAGGGCGCCGACCATGACGAACAGCCCGGCGAAGAACAGCAGGGTGTCCCATTCGACGCTGGACAGGTACTCCGACGGCTTCAACCCCGAGATCAGGATCAGCAGCCCGGCACCCACCAGGGCCGCCAGGGAGGGCTGAATATGCAGGATGGGGTGGGCAATGAACGCGGTGAACACCAGCGTCAGCACCCCGCCACACTTGGTCAGCAGTGCCCGATCCCGAAGCGCCTCGTGCTCGTTGAGCGACATGATGTCGGCGACGCGGTCGCTGTTCACCGTGAAAGCGCCCCGGAACAGCAGCGGTAGCAACGCGACGAACACGACGAGCACGATGATGACGATCGGTGCCATGTGCACCAGGAACTCATCGAAGGACAGGTCGGCGCGACTGGCGATGATGATGTTGGGGGGATCGCCGACGAGGGTGGCGGCGCCGCCGATGTTGGCGGCGAACACCTCGGCCATCAGGAACGGGATCGCGCTGATCGCCAGCCGGTCGCAGACCAGCAGGGTCACCGGGGCGATCAGCAGCACCGTTGTGACGTTGTCCAGCAGGGCCGAACCCACGGCGACCACCAGAACCAGCAGGATCATGATTCGAAACGGCGAGCCGCCGGCGCGCTTGGCCGACCAGATCGCGACGTATTCGAACACGCCGGTCTGGCGCAGCACACCGACGATGATCATCATGCCCAGCAGCAGGAAGATGACGTCCCAGTCGATGCCGGTCTCGTGGGAGTAGAAGGCGTCGTGGGAATTGCTGATCGGCAGGATGACCACGATCGCCGCGCCCGTCAGCGCCGCGACCGTCTTGTGCACCCGGTCGGTGGCAATCAGGATGTAGGCGACGACGAACACCGCAACCGCGACGGCACTCATCGAAGGGACTTCGACTTTCTGCCGCGTCCGGACGTCATCGGTCAGGCCAGCACGAAATAGCGCAGCCACAGATACAGCGCGGCCACGACCAGCGACATCGCCGTCACGATGATGCCCTTGCGGGTGAACTCCCAGAACGAGATGGGATTGTCGGCGCGCTTGGCGATACCGAGGATGACGACGTTGGCACTGGCGCCCACCGCGGTCAGGTTGCCGCCGTAGTCGGTGCCGATCGCCAGCGCCCACCACACCACCTGGGTGCCTCCGTTGCTGACCAACGATGGAATCAGGTCGGCGACGATCGGGGTCATCGTCGCCGCGTACGGCACGTTGTTGACGATACCGCTGACCACCAGCGACGCGGCGAGGATCACCATCGTCGTCAACAGGGGATGGCCGCCGGTCGCGGTGACCGCCAGTTGCGCGAGCTGCGCGACCACACCGGTCTTCACCAGCGCGCCCACCACGATGAACAGCCCGGCGAAGAACAGCAGGGTGTCCCATTCGACACTGGACAGGTACTCCGATGAATCCTGGCGGGAGACCAGGATCAGGATGCCGGCGCCCAGCATCGCCACCAGCGAAGGCTCCAGGTGCACCGCCGAATGGCCGATGAACGCGGTGAATACCGCGGCCAGCACGATCCCGCACCGGATCAGCAGCTTCGGATCGCGGATCGCTTCGCGTTCCTCCAGCGCCATCATGTCGGCCACCCGCGCCTGATCCACGACGAACGCTCCCGGGAACAGGCGCGGCAGCATGGCGATCAGGACGACCATGGTGACCACGACCACCGGCGCCACGTGCACCAGGAAATCGTTGAAGGTCAGCCCGGCCTTGCTGGCGATGATGATGTTGGGCGGGTCGCCGACCAGTGTCGCTGTTCCGCCGATGTTCGACGCGAACGCTTCGGCCATCAGGAACGGGGAGGCGTTGATGGCGAGCCGGTCGCAGACCAGCAGGGTCACCGGGGCGATCAGCAGCACGGTGGTGACGTTGTCCAGCAGCGCCGAGGCGATCGCGGTGACCAGCACCAGCAGGATCATGATGCGCAGCGGCGAGCCGCGGGCGCGTTTGGCCGACCAGATCGCGACGTACTCGAAGATGCCGGTCTGGCGCAGCACGCTGACGATGATCATCATGCCCAGCAGCAGGAAGATGACGTCCCAGTCGATGCCGGTCTCGTGGGAGTAGAAGACGTCGTGGGAGGTGATGATGGGCAGCGCGACCACGATGCCGGCGCCGGCCAGCGCCACCACGGTCTTGTTGACCCGGTCGTTGGTGATCAGGGCGAAGACCATCACGAAGACGACGGCCGCGAGGGCGCTCATCGGCTACTCACCTGCCCGGGGTGTGTATCGTCGCGCGCCGGTGCCGGATACCTGGAGATCAATGCTTCAACGCCGCCGCGAGCAGGCGCGAAGCCGTGATCACTCCGAGGAGTTGTCCGTCTTTGACAACCGCGAGCAACGGGCTGCGCAGCCGCGCCATCATCGCGGCGACCTCGATGATGGTGTCGTCGGCGTGGGCGGCGGGAACGTCGACCAGATGGTCGGGCAGCACATCGCGGACCTTCTTGCCGGCCAGCTTCTCCGCGGCCCGGTCGGCGGTCGATTCGTTGAGCACACCCGCCAGCGAGGGATCATCCTGGACGTAACTGGGCACGATGAAGCGCACCACCTGGGAGGCGGGCAGTACGGCGTAGGCCCGGCCGTGTGTTCCGGTGACCAGCAGTCCGGGCAGCCGGTGTTCGGCGAGCGTGCGTGCGGCGTCCAGTGCGCTCGAATCGATGCTGACGACGGGGAACTCTTCGGCGAACTCTTCGGCGCGCATACTGTGACGATACGTCCGGACCGCGGTCACTGTCCGGCCGGTGTCGAGACGCATGATTTTTTCACTCCGCGGTCAATGGGACGGTCTGAGAACTATCGTGCCGACCAGACTTCCCGGCTCACCGCTGACAGAGGTTACCAAAAGTTGCGCTCCGGGGCGGCTCACCAGGGATCTGCGTAGACTGACCGGATGCTGGAACAGATCCGCGGACCCGCTGATCTGCAGCACCTTTCCCAGCGCCAACTCGGCGACCTGGCCTGCGAAATCCGCGAATTCCTCATTCACAAGGTGGCGGCGACCGGCGGGCACCTCGGCCCAAACCTCGGTGTCGTCGAGCTCACACTGGCGCTGCATCGGGTGTTCGATTCGCCGCACGATCCGATCATCTTCGACACCGGACACCAGGCCTACGTCCACAAGCTGCTGACCGGGCGCGCGCACGACTTCGACGGCCTGCGGAAAAAGGACGGGCTCTCGGGATATCCGTGCCGGGCGGAGAGCGAACACGACTGGGTGGAGTCCAGCCATGCCAGCGCCGCACTGTCCTACGCCGACGGCTTGGCCCAGGCGTTTCGGCTGACCGGGCACCGCAACCGGCACGTGGTGGCCGTCGTTGGCGACGGGGCGCTCACCGGTGGCATGTGCTGGGAGGCGCTGAACAATATCGCCGCCTCGAAACGGCCGGTGATCATCGTGGTCAACGACAACGGGCGCAGCTACGCGCCAACGATTGGAGGAGTCGCCGACCACCTGGCGAAATTGCGGCTGCAGCCCGCCTACGAGCGGTTTCTGGAGCGCAGCAAGGACGCGATGCGGGCGGTGCCGCTGGTGGGCGAGGTCGCCTACAACGTGGTGCACAGCGTCAAGGCGGGTATCAAGGACTCGCTGTCGCCGCAGTTGCTGTTCACCGACCTCGGGCTGAAATACGTCGGCCCCGTCGACGGCCACGACGAGCGTGCCGTGGAAGTCGCGCTGCGCAGCGCCCGCGGCTTCGGCGCCCCGGTGATCGTGCACGTCGTCACCCGCAAGGGGATGGGCTACGGGCCGGCCGAGGCCGACGAGGCCGAGCAGATGCACTCCACGGTTCCCATCGATCCGATCACCGGGATTGCCACCAAGGTGGCCGGTCCGGGCTGGACGGCGACGTTCGCCGATGCGCTGGTCGCCCACGGGCACCACCGCCGCGACATCGTCGCCATCACCGCGGCGATGCCCGGCCCCACCGGGTTGGCCGCGTTCGGGGGAGCGTTCCCGGACAGGTTGTTCGACGTCGGCATCGCCGAGCAGCACGCGATGACCTCGGCGGCCGGCCTGGCGATGGGCGGTCTGCATCCGGTGGTGGCCATCTATTCGACCTTCCTCAACCGGGCCTTCGACCAGATCATGATGGATGTGGCGTTGCACAAGCTGCCCGTCACCATGGTGCTCGACCGGGCCGGGGTCACCGGCAGCGACGGCCCCAGCCACAACGGCATGTGGGACCTGTCGATCCTGGGGATCGTGCCCGGAATCCGGGTGGCCGCACCCCGCGATGGCACCCGGCTGCGCGAGGAACTCGCCGAGGCACTCGACGTCGACGACGGCCCGACGGCGCTACGGTTCCCCAAAGGTGATGTGGGTGAGGATATTCCGGCGCTGGAGCGCCGCAACGGGGTGGATGTGCTGGCGGTGCCGGCGGCCGGGCTGCACACCGATGTGCTGCTGATTGCGGTCGGCGCGTTCGGCTCGATGGCAGTGGCGGTGGCCAAGCGGCTGCACAACCAGGGAATCGGTGTGACGGCGATCGACCCTCGCTGGGTGCTGCCGGTGCCGGAGGCCATTCGCGAGTTGGCGGCGGGGCACAAGCTGGTGGTGACGGTGGAGGACAACGGGGTTGCCGGCGGTGTCGGTTCGGCGGTGTCGGCGGCGTTGCGGGCCGCCGAGGTCGACGTTCCCTGCCGCGACGTCGGGCTGCCGCAGGATTTCATCGCGCAGGCATCGCGGGGCGAGGTGCTGGCCGAACGCGGGCTCACCGATCAGGACATCGCCCGCCAGATCACCGGTTGGGTTGCCGCATTGGCGACGTCGGCCGTGGAACGGGCCGAGGTCCACGAGCGTCTGGACTAGTCGTTCTCGGCTTCCGCCTTGCTCTGCGCCGCGCCCGGTATGGCGGCGGCGAGCAGCGGAACCACGAGTTCGCGCTGCCAGCGCCGGGCCTGCCCGTTGCGCAGGTGTTCGGCGACGACGTGTTCGGGGTCGGCGCCGTCTGCCGCCAGTGCGTCCCAGTCCCAGCACAGCCGCCGTACCAGGTCCGGGGCGACGAGGTTCTCCGCGGGAATCCCGGTGTGCTCGGACAATTCCGCCAGGGCGGCGCGGGCGGCTTCCAGTCGGGCGGCGGCGTCGGGTTTGCGTCTGCCCCAGCGTGACGGCGGCGGTAGGACATTCGAGGGTTCGTTCACCTCGGGCGGGTCCTGGCTGCGCCGCGCGGCTTCCAGTGCGTCCAGCCATGTCGCGGCGCTACGGCGCTGGTTGCGTCCGCCGAATACCGGTAGGGCGGTCAGCTCGTCGACCGATGTGGGGTCGGAGACGGCGGCGTCGATGATGGCGGAATCGGGCAGGACGCGGTGCGGAGCGATGTCCCGGCGTTCGGCGATCCGGTCGCGGGCGGTCCACAGTTCCCGCACAGCGGCCAGTGCACGGCGATCGCGCACCTTGTGGATGCCCGAGGTTCGCCGCCAGCGTTCGCGCCGGATTGCCGGTGGCGCCCTGTCCGCGAACATCCGCACCAATTCGAATTCCTGTGCGGCCCACTCTGTTTTACCCTGCTGCTCCAGGATTTCGGCGATGCCCGCGCGAAGTTCGATGAGCAGCTCCACATCGAGGGCGGCATAGTTGAGCCAGCCGGGTGGCAGCGGGCGCTTGGACCAGTCGGCGGCGCCGTGTCCCTTGGCCAGGCCCCGGCCCAGTAGCCGCTCGACCATGGTGGCCAGGTTGACCCGGTCGAACCCGGCCAGCCGGCCCGCGAGCTCGGTGTCGTAGAGCGCGGGCGGGCGCATTCCGACTTCGGCCAGGCAGGGCAGATCCTGGTCGGCGGCGTGCAGAATCCACTCTTCCTGGTCGAGCACCTCGGCCACCGGCTTCAGCACCCTCAGCGGGTCGCCGCCGTGGCTGACCGGGTCGATCAGCACGGTGCCGGCCCCGGCCCGCCGGATCTGGATCAGATAGGCCCGGTTGGAGTAGCGGAAGCCCGATGCGCGCTCGGCATCTATGGCGAACGAACCGCGGCCGCGATCCAGCAGGGCCGCGGCCGAGGCGATCTGGTCGGCGGTGACGCTGAGCTCGGGCATCCCGTCCGCGGGATGCAGCAGTGGGACTACCTCGGTTTCCGGGCCGTCCGGCGGCTCGCCCTCAGCCGACGGCCGGCTCTCAGTCGGGGACGGCTCGGCCTCCGCCGGAGAGGGCTCGGAACTCATGTCAGGCGCGTGACCGCGAACTCAGATCGGTGATACCCGCCGGCGGGAGGCCCGCGGCGTGTTCGAGGACGGCGCAGAACGCCTCGACGTGGCTGCCCACATTCGGGGTGGTCGCCGTCCAGGACGCACGCATTTCCAGTTGGTGCGCCCGCGGCGGTCCGGAGATGTCGCCGTAGCGCACCGAGGTGGTCGCGGTGACCGTCCCGCCCAGGGCGGTCATGTGCTCGGTTCGCGAATCCAGCGCCTCGGCCAGCCAGCTCCAGGCGACTTCCGGCAGCAGAGGGTCGATGGCCTCGTGCGGGTCGAGGTCGGCCTGGATGTAGGCGACCAGGCGGATGTGACCGTCCCAGGCATCCGAGCCCTCCGGGTCATAGAGCAGGATGAGCCGGCCGAACGCGTCGCCTTCCGACCGCTCGGGCACGATTTCGAGGTCGGGATGCTTGACCTCGGCGCCCAGCGCGTAGCTGTAGGGCGCCAACCGCTGGGGCGGGCGGATCGGGCCTAGTTCGATCTCCGGGCGTACGGTGACCGCATTCATCGCCGCGACCGCCTCGCGGAACGGCACCGGCTCAGTGGACGTCACAGATTTCGACGGTAGACCCATCGGTCGACCAGCGGGAACAGGCGCGCCGAGTGGCGCTCAGCTCGGCGAACCGGTGTCGAAGCGGGCCGGGCGCTTCTCCCGGTGCGCGGCGAGCCCTTCGCGCACATCGGGACCACCGAACCCGATGAATTCCAGGCCGAGCGAGCTTTCGAAGGCCGGTGCGAACATCCGGTACCAGTGGTTGAGGCTGTGCTTGGTCCAGCGGATGGCGTCCTGGGCGCCGACGGCCAGGTTCTCGGCCAGTCGCGTCGCGGTAGACAGCACGTCGTCGTCGTCGACGCAGGTCGAGACCAGACCGATGCGTTCGGCTTCCTGCCCGGACAGCGTTTCGCAGGTGAGCAGGTAATACTTGGCCTTGGCCATCCCGGCCAGCAGCGGCCAGCAGATGGCGGCGTGGTCGCCGGCGGCCACCCCCAGCTTGGTGTGGCCGTCGATGATCTTTGCCGAGCGGCCCGCCACCGAGATGTCGGCGAGCAGAGCGACAACCAGTCCGGCGCCGACGGCCGGGCCGGTGATCGCCGACACCACCGGTTTGTCGAAGTTGACCAGGTTGAGCACCAGGTCGCGGGCCTCCCGCATGATCCGCAGCCGGCCCTGGTAGTCGTCGATGGTCTCGTCGATCAGCTCGAAGCTGCCGCCCGCGGAGAACGCTTTGCCTTCGCCGCGGACCAGTACCACGCGCACGTCGGGGTCGCGATCGATCACCGGCCAGATGTCGGCGAGGTCGCGGTGCATGCGCGGGCCGACCGCGTTGAGGCCCGGGGCGTCCAGGACCAGCGTCAGCACGCCGTGGGAATCGGGTTTGCCGTCCGGGTCCAGGCGCAGGCTCGGGAAGTCGTCGTAGGTGGCGGGCATTGGCGTGATGGTACGCCGACCGGCCCCGGGAGTTGGCGTGGCAGCATTGAGCCCGATGAGTGCTCGTCGTGACCTGCCAAAGTCGCCCTACCTGGCCGCCGTCGCCGGCCGCGCACCCAGCCGCATCCCGGTGTGGTTCATGCGGCAGGCCGGCCGTTCGCTGCCGGAATACCGGGCGTTGCGCGAACACCACAGCATGCTGGCGGCCTGCTTCGAGCCGGATGTGGCTTGTGAGATCACGCTGCAGCCGATCCGCCGGTACGGCACCGATGCGGCGATCCTGTTCTCCGACATCGTGGTACCGCTGCGGGCCGCGGGGGTCGACCTGGACATCGTGGCCGACGTCGGGCCGGTGATCGCCAACCCGATCCGGATGGCCTCGGACATCGCTGCCATGAAACCACTTGACCCGCAATCGATTCAGCCGGTGTTCGACACGGTATCGTTGTTGGTGGCCGCGTTGGGTGAGGTGCCGTTGATCGGGTTCGCCGGGGCGCCGTTCACGTTGGCGTCCTATCTGGTCGAGGGCGGTCCGAGCCGCCACCATTGGCGCACCAAGGCCATGATGGCCGCCGAACCGGCGAACTGGCACGCGCTGATGACCGCGCTGACCGACCTCACCATCGAATTTCTGCGCGGGCAGGTCGCGGCCGGCGTGGACGCGATCCAAGTCTTCGATTCCTGGGCGGGTGCGCTGTCGCTGGCCGACTACCGCCGGCACGTGCTGCCGCACAGCTCCCGGGTGTTCGCCGCTCTCGCCGAGCACGACCTGCCGATGACGCACTTCGGGGTCGGGACCGCCGAATTGCTGGGTGCGATGTCGCAGGCGGTGCACCCGGGAAGGGCGCGCGCTGTCGGGGTGGACTGGCGCACCTCGCTGTCCGACGCCGCCGCCAGGGTGGTGCCGGGCACCGCGTTGCAGGGAAATCTCGACCCGGTGATGGTGCTGGCGGGCTGGCAGGTGGCCGAGCGTGCCGCGCGGGAGGTTGTCGCCGACGGTCGTCGTGCCGTGGCGGCCGGTGCGGCGGGGCACGTGTTCAACCTGGGGCACGGGGTGCTGCCGCAAACCGACCCGGGCGTGCTGGCCGAGCTGGTATCACTGGTTCACTCCCTATGACCGCGCAGTCGTATTGCATTGTCGGCGGCGGTATTTCAGGACTAGTCGCCGCCTATCGGCTCCGGGTCGCAGTTGGCGACGATGCGGCGATCACGGTGTTCGACCCGGCGGACCGACTCGGCGGCATCCTGCGTACCGAGCTGGTGGGCGGGGTGCCCATGGATGTCGGCGCCGAGGCGTATGTGCTGCGCCGACCCGAGGTGCCGGCGCTGCTGGCCGAACTGGGTCTGTCGGATCGCCAGCGCGTCCCCACCGGTGTGCGGCCGCTGAT
This sequence comes from Mycobacterium sp., assembly GCF_047975165.1. GTDB lineage: Bacteria > Actinomycetota > Actinomycetes > Mycobacteriales > Mycobacteriaceae > Mycobacterium. Next base: position 35,460 of record NZ_JBKECZ010000047.1, on the reverse strand, counting down.
CCACTCCGGCGGCCGGCTGCACCCCCTGCCCCCGGACACCGTCGCCGGGATTCCGTCGTCGGCGGCGTCGGTGGCGGGCTTGGTGGACGAGGACACGGTCGCACGCATCGAGGCCGAACCCGGCCGGAAACTGGACTGGATTCGCGGGAGCGACCCCGTGGTGGCCGCGCTGGTGGCCGGGCGGTTCGGCGAGCAGGTGGTGGCCCGTTCGGTGGATCCGCTGCTGGGCGGGGTGTATGCGGGATCGGCGGCGACTATCGGGTTACGTGCCGCGGTTCCCGCGGTGGCGGCGGCACTGGACGGCGGGGCCGCCGGCCTGACCGACGCGATTCGCGCCGTACTGCCGCCGGCCGGCGGCGGACCGGTGTTCGGCTCGCTGCGCGGCGGCTACCAGGCGCTGCTGGACGCACTGGTGCAGCGCAGCCGGATCCGGTGGGTGCGGGCCGGGGTCAGCGCGCTGGAGCCCGGCTGGACGGTGCGCGACGACACCGGTGCGCACTGGCACGCCGACGCGGTGATCCTGGCGGTTCCGGCGGCGGTGACCGCCACCTTGGCCGCGGATGTGGCGCCGGTGGCGGCTGCCGTGGCGGGGCGGATCGTCACCGCGTCGCCGGTGGTGGTGGCCCTGGCGGTGCCGGCCGACACCCCGTTTCCCCAGGCCTCGGGTGTGCTGGTTGCCAGCGGGGAACCGTTGCACGCCAAGGCGATTACGCTGTCGTCCCGCAAGTGGGGGCGGTTCGGTCAACCGGTTGCGGCCGGCGGCGTGGCGCAGGTGCGGTTGTCGATGGGCCGCTTCGGTGACGACGCGGCGATGCGGGCCTGCGATGACACCCTGCTGGCCTGGGCGCGCAGCGATCTGGCCGAGGTGTTCGGGATCGCCGTCGACCCGGTGGACGTGCGGGTGCAACGCTGGGTCGACGCCATGCCGCAGTACGGTCCCGGCCATGCGGACCTGGTCGCGCGGTTGCGCTCCGGGCTGCCGCCGACACTGGGGGTGGCGGGCAACTACCTCGACGGCATCGGGGTGCCGGCCTGCGTGGGCGCCGCCGGTAGGGCGGTCGCCGACGTCGTCTCGGCCCTGGGAGGCCAGGTGGCACGATAGGGGCCATGACACGCCTGGACTTCGACGCCCTCAACGCGACGATTCGCTACCTGATGTTCTCGGTGTTCTCCGTGCGCGCCGGTGAACTCGACAGGGGAGGCCCGGGCGCCCGCAAGGAGGTCGTCGGCGAGACCGTCGCCTTCATGGAGCGGCAGGAAGAACGCGACGTCGTGGTGCGCGGCATCTACGACGTGGCCGGCATGCGCGCAGACGCGGACTTCATGATCTGGACCCACGCCGAACGCGTCGAGGCGCTGCAGGCCACCTACGCCGACTTCCGGCGCACCACCGCGTTGGGCCGGGCGTGCACCCCGGTGTGGAGCAGCGTGGCGCTGCACCGCCCGGCCGAGTTCAACAAGAGCCACATCCCGGCGTTCCTGGCCGGGGAGGACCCCGGCAACTACGTGTGCGTGTATCCGTTCGTGCGGTCCTACGAGTGGTACCTGCTGGCCGACGAGGAGCGCCGACGCATGCTCTCCGAGCACGGCATGGCCGCCCGCGGCTACAAGGACGTGCGCGCCAACACGGTGCCGGCGTTCGCGCTCGGCGACTACGAATGGCTGCTCGCCTTCGAGGCGCCCGAGCTGTATCGCATCGTCGACCTGATGCGTGACCTGCGCGCCACCGATGCCCGCCGGCACACCCGCGAAGAGACGCCGTTCTTCACCGGGCCCCGGGTGGATGTCGCCCAGCTGGTCAACTCGCTGCCCTGAGACGCCCCGCCGCCGCCGACCGTGAATCTGACGACGCGACACGCCGTGGGGCCGTCGTCAGATTCACACTCGCGGGCTATGCGCTCTCCGGCACCAGCCGCAGCGAGATCGAATTGATGCAGTAGCGCTGGTCGGTGGGGGTGGGGTAGCCCTCGCCGGTGAACACGTGGCCCAGGTGGCTGTGGCAGTTCGCGCAGATCACCTCGGTGCGGCGCATGCCCAGCGAGTCGTCGTCGCGCAGGATCACCGCATCGGAGTTCGACGGGTCGTAGAACGACGGCCAGCCGCAGTGCGATGCGAATTTCTCGGTGCTGCGAAACAATTCGGCTCCACACGCCCGGCACCGATAGACACCGGGGGTGGTGGAGTCGGTGTATTCGCCGGTGAAGGGACGCTCCGTTCCGGCGCGGCGCAGCACCTCGAACTCCTGCGGGTTGAGCCGTTGGTGCCACTGGTCGTCGGAAAGCTCCAGCTTCGGGCGCGACATGTCGCCAGTGTGGGTCATGCCTCCACGGTAGTGCCGGACCTGCCCCGCCGGCACCAGGCCGGGTCGATGCCATCGGCCAGGCGGTTCTCCGCCTTGGCGTCGAGGTAGCGGAAGTAGAGCACGGTGAAGATCACGACCAGCAGCAGCGACCAGCCGTAGGTGATCTTGAGGTATTCCAGGGCGCGGCCCCAGCGCATCCAGTTGAACAGCAGCCAGCGGTCCAGCGTCATGAACCCATAGATCGCCAGCCAGGCGGGCCAGTTGCGGATCACCGAATTGGGCAGCACCACCGTCATCAGCAGCGGGAACAGCATCATCGAGTAGTAGCCCTGGGCCAGCGACATCGCCAGCCAGGACCACAGCAGCAGCACACCGGAGGACGTGGTGAACCACAGCAGCGGGTCGCGGGTGCGGTAGTAGCGGTACAGCAGCCACAGCGCGCCGCCGGCGAGCCCGGTGAACAGCACGCGCATCCCGATGATCAGCCAGGCCGGCAGCCCGAAGTACACGCCGTTGCCCAGGATCGAGCTGTTGAAGTAGTCACGGGTGCCCATGATGTAGGGCAGCGTCCGGGTGAAGAAGCTCATCGGGTCGGCCACCAGCGGAATCGCGGCCAGGTTGACCGCGACCGGAACCGACACGGCGGGAACCAGCGCCCGCCACTGGCGGTTGAGCAGCGGCAGCAGCAGCAACGGGCCGAGCAGCGGTTTGAGCACCAGTGTCAGCCCGATCGCCAGCCCGGCCCACCACTGGCGGCTGGTCCGCCCATCCAGCAGCCAGCGCAGGAACAACACCTCCAGCAGCAGGATGACGCCGTTGATATTGGTGAACACCAGGGTGTTGGTCACCGTCTCGGTGCAGAACATGGCCAGGATCAGCGCGGGGGCGGCCACCGAGGACAGCGTGAAGTCGAACATCCGCAGCAGCAGGTAGGCGGCGAGCAGGATGGCCGCGGTGTTGATCGAGATGAACACATACCGCGACGGCGCGAACGGCAGGTAGCCGAACGGGGCCATCAGCAGGGTGCCGCCCGGCGGGTACAGGTAGTGCGGGTCGACGTAGTCGAAGTGCTCGTTGTAGATGTCCCAGCCCCGACGGAAGTTCAGCACCGCGCGATAGACCGGCTTGAAGTCGTCGGTGATGTTGCCGTTGGTGGTGAGCACGATGCTGCGGTGCAGCACCGACAGGATTGCCGCCGGCCACAGCACCGACCGCAGGATCGACGCGGTGCTCTTCGGGCCGGGACGGAATGCCGACAGCACGGCCGAACGCAAGACCGCGGTTGCCGAAGTGCCTGCCGTCACCAGCGCACCGTACACCGCGGGCACCGCCGGGCGACGATGTGGCCGTCCCCGCCGCGATCAGGCCGGACAGTAGGTGTCGGTGCCCGGGAGCTGGCCGCCGTCGAGGTAGGCGATCAGCGGCGGGACCGCGCACGGGGAGTAGATGCTGGCTCCGTGGCCGATGCCCTGCCACATCACCCGCTTGCCGGCGGCGGTGGCGTTGATGACGGTGGCCGCCGTCGCGGCGACACCCTCGTTGCCGACGATCGGGTCGTTCTGCACGCCCAGCAGCAGCACGTCGACGGTGAGTTTCTTGGGCTGTGTCGGGTCCGGGCCGGTGGGCCAGTGCACGCATTCGACAAGATCGAGTGCGGCCACGGCGCCGAATTCGGGGTAGAGCTTGGCCCAGGCGACCACCAGCTCGCGGACCCGGTCCGGGGTGGGCCGGGTCACCGCGTCGCTGCACGAGCCGACGAACTGGCCGTCGCTGTCGCGGATGGCCTGGGCGTGGTCGATCAGGGTGTTCAGCGGCTTCATATCGCCGGAGCGGGCAGCCGCCACGGCATCGGCCAGCTCCGTGGTGTTCCTCACCCGGTCGCCGCCGGGATAGCCCAGCTGGGTGGTGATCGCGTTGGTGATCGACGCCACCGATACCCCGCCGAGGCCGCGGCTGCCGCGTGCCGAGGCCAGCAGCTCGCTGACGGCGGCCTTGGGGTCGGGACCCAACGCGCAATTCACCGCGACACATTGTGCGGCGAAGGCGTCCAGCGCCGCCTGTTGGCCTTTGACGCGTTGTTCGGCGGCGGTTTCGGCGCTGGCTCCCAGCGCCGCGGGCGAGTCGAGGATCAGCCTGGCCACCTTGTCCGGGCGCGACCCGGCATAGGTCAACGCGACCTGGGCGCCGTTGCCGATGCCGATCAGGGCGACGGCCGGCACATCCCACAGGTTGCGCAGCCGCTCGATGTCGGAGGCGGCGTGGGTGTTGTCGTAGGCGGAGGCGCCCGGTGCGATGGTGTCGGTGCAGTCGGTGGTGGCGGTGTTGGACACCGCCGACAGGTTGGCCACCGGATCGTCGCCGACTTCGAACTGGGTCTGATCGCGCATTTCATCGCGGTCCAGGCGGTCGCGGCAGTCGATGGGGCTGGACATGCCCATGCCGCGGCGGTCGATCGCCACGATCGGGTGACTTTTCAGCACGTCGGCCCCGGCGCGGGACAGCCAGACCGGCAGCTGGGCCGAGGACGCGATATCCGAGCCGGTGGTGAAGACAAGCGGGCCGGCGTCGTCGGGGGTCTGATCCGAGCGGGCGCGCACCGCGCCGATGATCAACGGTCGTGATCCGCCGTTGAGTGCGTCGAGGTCGGAGTCGAAGGTCGCGCAGTCCAGCGTGACCCCGGGCATCGCCTCGACGCCCGCGCCGGCGTTGACCGTTGTCGTGCAGTCGTGCCAGGACAGGTCGTTCTTGGGTGCCGCGATCGGCGCCGGGCCGCCGGGCGGAGTCGTCTTCGGGGCCGCCCCCTGCGGCCGGGCCCCGGAATTGGTGGCGAAGCGCGGGTCGGCGCCGAAGAGCGGGGCGCAGGCGGTCGACATCGTGGCCGCCACGAGCAGGATCGCGGGAAGCGTGATGCGCCGACTCATGCCGACCACAGTAGCCCGCCGGTCGGTGGGGCCCGGCTCCTCAGCCCGGCGTTCGAAACCCGCGTGTCAGGCCGGGGCGGATTTCACGTAGCGCGTATAGAGGTAACCGGCATCGTCGGTCAGCGTCAGATCGCGCAGCATCCGGGTTGGCAGCTCACTCGGCCCCGAGGCGATGCGGGGGGCGGCTCCGCCGGCCACGAACGGCGCGATCGTCAGGCACAGCTCGTCGAGCAGGTCCGCTTCGATGAAGGTGCCCAGCAGGGTGGGTCCACCCTCGGTGAGGACCCGGCGCAGACCCCGGGAGGCCAGCCCGGCCAGGACGCGGGCCATGTCCACCTGCGCAGGGTCGTCACCCGAGGCGTCGATGATTTCGGCGGCCGGGCCGTCCAACCCGGCCAACCGGTGCCGGGTGTCGTCGGCGGCCGCGTGGCAGGTGAATACCAGCGGGGCCACTTCGGTCCGGGTGAACACCGCAAGGTCGCGGTTCAGACGCCCGCTGCGGCTGACGATCGCGATCGGCGGTATCTCGCCCTGGCCGCGGTCCTGACGTTGCCGTCTCGCCGGGACGCTGATGTGGGCGCCTGAATAGCCTTCGGCGCGCACCGTGCCGGCGCCGACGACGATGACGTCGGCGAGTTCGCGCAGGGTGTTGAACACGGCCCGGTCGCCGAGGCTGCCGAGTGCACCGCTGCGGCCCCCGATGGTCGCGGCGCCGTCGAGGCTGGTGATGAAATTTGCGCGCACCCAGGTGCGCTCGGGTGGGTAGCCGTAGAGTGCCGCAAGCTGCGGCTGGCCGAGTTCGCGTCCCGACTCCAGGTGCCCGAAGGATGCCTCCGCCGGGCTCGCGGCTGGTGCGTCGGGCATGGGTTCGATTGCACCATGTGGCTACAGTGCCAGCATGGCCGGGGTTGGTTCGGACGGTGTTGGGCATCTGGTGGACCGGCATCCGTCGGTGTCGCCGGGCCGGCTGATCGCCCAGTTGCGGCCGCCGCCGACGTTCGCCGACGTCGGCTTTGCCACCTATCGGCCGGATCCGGCCGAACCCACCCAGGCCGCCGCGGTCGAATCCTGCCGGGACTTCTGCCGGCAGGCAGTGGCGCGTCGCGCGGGCCGCAAGAGGTTGTTCGGCCGGCGCGACCCGCTGCCGGGTGTGGGGCTGTATCTGGACGGCGGGTTCGGCGTCGGCAAGACCCACCTGTTGGCCTCTGCGTACTACGAGCTGCCCGGTGTGGGTCCGGGTGTGCCGGAGCAGCCCAAGGCGTTCGCGACGTTCGGTGAGCTGACCCAGCTGGCCGGGGTGTTCGGCTTCACCGAATGCATCGACATGCTGGCCGGCTACACCGCGGTGTGCATCGACGAATTCGAACTCGACGACCCGGGTAACACCACGCTGATCTCGCGGATGCTGTCCTCGCTGGTGCAGCGAGGTGTGTCGGTGGCGGCGACCTCCAACACGCTGCCCGGGCAACTGGGTGAGGGCCGGTTCGCCGCACAGGACTTCCTGCGCGAAATCAACACCCTGGCAGAGATTTTCACCGTGATGCGGATCGAAGGTCCCGACTACCGGCACCGCGACCTGCCGCCCGCCCCGCCACCGCTGTCCAACGACGACGTCGCCGCGCGGGCCGCCGCGGTGCCCGGGGCGACGCTGGACGACTTCGACACGCTGTGCGCGCACCTGGCCACCATGCATCCCTCGCGGTATCTGACACTGATCGAGGGCGTCACCGCGGTGTTCCTGACCGGTGTGCACGGCATCGACGACCAGAGCGTGGCGCTGCGACTGGTCGCCCTGACCGACCGGCTCTATGACGCCGGGATTCCGGTGGCGGCGTCGGGGGACAGGCTGGACACGATTTTCAGCGATGAGATGCTCGCCGGCGGGTACCGGAAGAAATACCTGCGGGCCACCTCCCGGCTGCTGGCCCTGACCGCCTTGCGGGACTGATGATCACGACAATTCCCGGACCATGACGTAGTCGTCTTCGACAAAGCTGCCCATCTGAAACGTCTTGGCGCCGGTGACGGTGAATCCGTGCTTGCGGTAGAACCGCACCGCGCGCAGGTTCTTTTCGTTGGCGCCCAGCCATATGCAGCGCGCACCCCAGTCGAATGCCGCCGATATCGCGGCGTCCAGTAGCGCCGCCGATATCCCGGTGCCGTGAAAGTCCGTGAGTAGATACAACTTTGACAGCTCCACCGCAGGCCGCAGCGGCACGGCGCGCTGAATCCGGTCGTCGTTCGGAACACCGCGGATCACCATGACATACCCGGCAATTCCGTCGGGATTGCGGGCCGCGATGACCGCGCGGCGCGGATCACTCAGGTAGGCGGCGAAGCATTCCGGCGACAACTGGGCGTCGACGAAGGCGGCGATGTCCTCCGGTCGCGACCACGGCGGGCACGCCAGCGGGAATGTGCGGGCGGCAACCGCGGCCAATTCGCCAGCGTCACCGGCAGTCGCGCGTTCGATCTTCAGCGCTGATGTTCCCGGTCAGGTCACAGGTTCCACTGGGCCAGGTGCTCGCCGGTCTTGCGGTCCAGCAGCACGACCACCGTCACCGGGTCGCGGTAGGCGTCCCAGTACACCGCGCCGCGCACGATCTTGCCCTGCGGGGCGTTCACCAGCACGGCGTCCAGCGCGTCGGGTGCGTCCGAGGTGCGCGGCTTGTAGGCGTCGGCGAAGTCGGTGACCCCGTTGAAGCTGAAGTTCTTGGCCATGATGAAGGCGTTGGGCACCTGCACGGCGCGCACCACCACGTCGGCGCGGGCCACCGAACTGCCCGGGAAGCTCTTCACCGGAATACCGCTGCGGGTGTAGCCGAATCCGGGCGGCGGGTCGCACGGCTCCACACTGCTGACGGTGATGTCGGCGACGTAGGTGCCGGTATTCACCCGCAGGGTGTCGCCGAGTCGGCCGATCGGGGCCTCGTCGTCGGCGTGGGCGGGCGGGATCGGCAGCACGCCGGCGCTGGATCCGGCGACTGGCAGAGCGGCGAACAGTGCGGTGAGCAGAATCAGCCAGCGGTGCACGATTGCCTCCTGATGACACCACCTCGGGGACGTTGGCAAGATTACACAGCAGGTCGCGGTATCGGGAGGGGGGTAGGGATAGGTAGTGGTGCGCGATACTGGGATTGAACCAGTGACCTCTTCCGTGTCAGGGAAGCGCTCTCCCGCTGAGCTAATCGCGCCGGGAACGAATGCTGGAGGTGGAGACGGGAATCGAACCCGTGTGCACGGCTTTGCAGGCCGTTGCCTCACCACTCGGCCACTCCACCGCAGGGATTGATGCCACTTGCACCTTCGAGCGGATGACGGGATTCGAACCCGCGACCCTCACCTTGGCAAGGTGATGCGCTACCAACTGCGCTACATCCGCGCGCAACGAACGAGATCGTCGCCCGGTGCGAAGCACGACGATAGTCCAGTGCGCGGGCGCACACAAATCCCTGAGTGCCAGCGTGTCCGGTGGTTCGTGCGGGTCTTGGCCGGCGGCCACGGGCGGCGACGAGGTCGGCAACGAACGCGGCTCATCCGGGGCCATCGGCTGAATATGGTCTGCGACTAGTTTCACTGTCATAACTGTTGGCGCGGCTCTAGATGAGGTGAATGCTGCGGCGGCGTCGGTGACGACGTCGGTGGCGGGTGCCGGGGCCGATGAGGTGTCGGCGGCGGTGGCTGCGGTGTTCGGTGAGTTCGGCGTGGCCTATCAGGGTGTGGCCGCTCAGGTGTTGGGGTTTCAGCGGGTGTTTTCGGAGTCGTTGGCGGGTGCGGGGTCGTTGTATTCCGGTGCGGAGGCGTTGTCGGCGGAGTCGATGGCCGAGCAGATTTTCGCGCCGATCAACGAGCCGTTCGTGACCTATACCGGGCGGCCGTTGGTCGGTGACGGCGCGGATGGGACCGCGGGCAGTGTTGATGGTGGGGCCGGGGGTCACGGTGGTGACGGCGGCGGCAACGGCGGCAACGGCGGATCCGGTGGCGGTAACGGTGGTGCGGGTGGGCTGGACCAATACCGATCCGGGAATGATGGCTGGTTCGCACGACGGCGGTGACGGCGGCATAGGCGGTGCTGGAGGCGGTGCGGCCGACAACACGACCGCCGCCGCTACCGGTGGCACAGGGGGTACCGGCGGTGACGGCGGGCCTGCGGGAACCGGTGCCGGTGGCGGCGCTAATGGTGTGATGGGTGATGGTGGCGCTGGTGGTACCAGCGGCGAGGGCACCCCCGCCGGCGTGACCTGGCGCGTGGTTGGCGGGCAGCGCGCTGGATACCGCCCCGGCCACCGCCCATGCCCACCGGGCCCGCGTCTGCCCAGCCGGCTCCGTGCTAATCTTCGACGTCGTCTGTCGGCGCCGGTCCCGTGGCTCAGTGGGAGAGCGTCCGCTTCACACGCGGAAGGTCGCTGGTTCGATCCCAGCCGGGACCACCATCGGAGAACACCCGGAGGGGGAGCAACGATGCCGGTCACGGTGATCCTCGAGCTGCGGTTCACACCTGAGTCGATATCGGCCGGGAGCGACGTGATGAGCCGCGCCCTAGCCGACACCCGCGCGTTCGACGGGAATCTGCGCACCGACGTTCTCGTCGACGAAGACGACCCGGCGCACTGGCTGATCTACGAGGTTTGGGAATCGGTGGAACACGACGAGGCCTACCGGCGTTTCCGGGCCGGGCCGGGGAAACTCACCGAACTGGCCCCGTTGCTGGCGGCACCGCCGGTGAAGACCCGCTACACCACCAGCGACGTCTAGACAGCCATAGTCGGGGTCGTCCGGTGCCGGTTTCCCAGATGGTCCTGATCGGGCTGGCAGGACTGGGCGCCGGGGCGATCAACGCCCTGGTCGGCTCGGGCACGCTGATCACCTTTCCCACCCTGGTGACCCTCGGCTTTCCCCCGGTCACCGCCACCATGTCGAATGCGGTCGGGCTGGTCGCCGGGGGCGTGTCGAGCACCTGGGGCTACCGGGCCGAGTTGCGCGGCCAGTGGGACCGGCTGCGCTGGCAGATCCCGGCGTCGCTGACCGGCGCCGCGCTGGGCGCCTACCTGCTGCTGCACCTGCCGGAAAAGGTGTTCACCCGGATCGTGCCGGTGCTGCTGGTGCTGGCGCTGGCGCTGGTGCTGGCCGGACCCCGGATTCAGGGGTGGGCGCGGCGGCGGGCCGCGGCGGCGGGCCGGTCCCACGACCACGTCTCTGCGGCGCGGATGGCGGCGCTGGTGCTGGGCACCTTCGCCGTCGCGGTCTACGGCGGCTACTTCACCGCCGCCCAGGGCATCCTGCTGATCGGCGTGATGGGGGCGCTGCTTCACGAATCCGTGCAGCGAACCAACGCGGCCAAGAACCTGCTGTCGACGATTGTCAATATCGTTGCGGCCCTTGGCTATGTCCTGGTGGCACCGGACCGGATCAGCTGGGCGGCGGCCGGTCTGATCGCCGCGGGCTCACTGCTGGGCGGTCTGCTCGGGGCCCGCTACGGGCGCCGGCTGTCACCGAATGCGTTGCGGGCCGTCATCGTTGCGGTGGGGTTGATCGGCCTGGCCCGGCTGCTCACCGCGTGACCTGCCCGCCACCGCGATCGGGGCCCGGTTGCTTCAGGTCTGCGACGGCGTGCCCGTCGCGCCATAGTGCTGCGCCTCAAGCTCGGCGATCGCCCGCGAGGTGCGTTCGCGCAGCAGAATCGAGGCGGTGACACCGCAGATGATCGCGATGACCAGCGCTATCCAGGAAAACCTCGACAGCCAGCGTTCGGCCGCGATGCCGGCGTAATACACCAGCGCGGTGGTGCCGCCGGCCCAGCAGATGCCGCCGGCGACATTGGCGGCCAAAAAACGCGGGTAGGGCATTTTCAGCGCCCCGGCAAGCGGCCCGGCCAGGATCCGCAGCAGCGCGATGAACCGGCCGAAGAACACCGCGCGCACACCCCAGCGATCGAATGTCCGCTCGGCCAGCGCGATGTGCCCGGGCCCGAAATGCTTGGGGAACCGGCGGCCGAGCCGGTCGAAGAGCGGCATCCCGAACCTGCGGCCGATCGAGTAGCCGATGGAGTCGCCGATGACCGCCCCGGTCACCGCGGCGGCGGCGACGCCCACCGGGTTCACCGCCAGCTCGTGATGCGATGACATCAGTGCGGCGCTGACGAGCACGATTTCCCCGGGCAGCGGGACGCCCAGGCTTTCGATCCCGACCACCCCGCCGACCACCAGATAGACCGCCAGCGGCGGGATCGCCGCGAGTAGTGCCGTCACGTCCATGCGTACAGGATGCCTGACGGCCCGTCAGATGTGCGTATCGGCCGCGCGGCACACCGGCTAGTTGTTGAAACCCGACTGGTGGTCGCCGGTGTTGTCGAACCCCGAGCTGTAATCGCCGGTGTTGCCGATGCCCGTGCTGTAATGGGCGGCGTTGTTGATGCCGACGTTGTAGGTGCCGATGTTGCCGATGCCGGAATTCACCACACCTTCCGGGGTTGCCCAGGTGCCGTAGCCGGTATTCAGGTTGCCCGACAGGAAAGCGCCGGTGTTGTTGTCCCCGGAGTTGAAGAAGCCGGTGGTGTTCTCGCCGGCGTTGAACAGGCCGACGTTTCCGATGCCGGCGCTGAACGGGCCGAAACCCACCTGGTCGTCCCCGACCAGGCCGAATCCGACGTTGCCGTTGCCCTTGTTCCCGAAACCGATGTTGGGGTCGCCGATGTTCCCGGAACCGACATTGGATTCACCGATGTTGCCGCTGCCGAGGTTGAACGATCCGAGGTTGCCGCTGCCGATGTTGGTCGAACCCAAGTTTCCTCCGCCCCGGTTTCCGCCGCCGAGGTTCCCCGAGCCGACGTTCCCGGTGCCGTAGTTTCCCCCGCCGAGGTTGAGGTTGCCGCGGTTGCCGTTGCCGAAGTTGGTGTTGCCCTCATTGCCGCTGCCCACATTGGCCCTGCCGACGTTGCCGCTGCCCACGTTCGAGTCGCCGATGTTACCGCCGCCCAGGTTGTTGTCGCCGGTGTTGCCGAAGCCCAGATTCCACACGCCGTCATTGCCGATGCTGGTGTTGAGGTTGTAGAACTCGGCAAGTGACGTCGGCCAGGGTGACATGGCCGCGGCGGCGGACTGGGCCCGACCGAAGTAGTCGAGCAGTGCGGTCACGTCGGCTGTCCAGAATTCCCCGTAGAGGCCTTCGGCCGCCGCGATCGCCGGCGCGTTCTGGCCGAACAGGTTGGAGGTCACCAGGTGGACGAACGCGTTGCGGTTGGCGGCGACGGCCAGCGGGTGCACCGTTGCGGCGCGGGCAGCCTCGAAGGCGCCGGCCACCGCGCGCGCCTGGACCGCGGCCTGCGCGGCCCGCGCCGACGCCGCGCTGAGCCACCCGGAGTAGGGGGCGGCCGCCCCTGCCATGCCTGGCCGGTCAGCCCGGATGTCACCGTGGCAAAGGAATTGGCCGCCGCCGCCAATTCATCGGCCAGCGCCGTCCACGCGCCGGATGCCCGCAGCATCGGGGCTGGGCCCGCACCGGTGAACATGCGCAGCGAATTGAATTCCGGGGGTAACGCGAAAAAACTCACAATTTCTTCCGTACTCGAGATTTGCTTTCAGACCTCCACGACGCGGCGGGGCCCGTTTGGTCGAGGCCATCCGCAATGGCAGTGATTGTCGGTTCACATTGTCCGCCTGAACAACAGGTTCGGTGGTGCCCGAGGGTATCGATATCGGCGCGGCCGCGCAGGATATTCGGCTCTTGGCGATCGAGGCTTCGCGTACTCGTATGCTCGCGAGCGTAACGCCACGGCGAAATCCGGAGCGCGAAATCGCAGCCGCGTTACGCTCGCGAACGAATCTGAGCCGGCGGCGGGAACCCGGCGGCCGGTCGGGATAGGCTCGCGGGATGCCCGACGAGGCGCCGCAGTACCCGATCGAATCCGTCGACAACGCACTCAAACTCCTACTGCTGTTGGGGGAGCGGCCGCAGATCCGGCTGAGCGAGGCGACCCGCTACCTCGGCGTGGCATCCTCGACCGCACACCGACTGCTGGCGATGCTCACCTACCGCGGATTCGTCCGTCAGGACCCCGAGTCCAGGGCCTATCTGCCCGGCCCGGCACTGACCGGTGTGGCCTCGGCGATCCTCGGCCGGACCGACATTCACCGGACCGCGCTGCCGGTCATGCGCAGGCTCAGCGAGAGCTTGCGGGAATCGATTCATCTCGGGACGCTCGACGGCCCCAGCGTTCGGTTCGTTGCCGCCGTAGAAGGTCCGATGGCCGTACGGGTGGCGTCGCGGATGGGGCGCATGATGCCCGCACACTGCACCTCGACGGGAAAAGCGATGCTGGCCGGGTTGCCGGAGAACCAGTTGAGGCAGCTGTTCCCCGACGAAACGCTGGAGCGGGTCACGTCCCGGTCGATCGGCAGCCGCACCGAGTTGGAGGCCGAACTGGCCCGCATCCGGGAGCACGGCTATGCCGTCAGTTGCGGGGAGGGCGAGGAAGACGTTGCCTCGGTGGCTGTTTCGATACCCACCCGGGGGCAGGGGCTGCCGCTGGCGTTGAACGCCGCTGCCCCGCAGAACCGCTTGGACAGCTCCCGCTACGCGGAGGTGGCGGCCGCATTGACCGAGGGCGCCACCGAGATAGGCGATCAGCTGGGCTGACCGATGCCGGCCAGGCGGGCAATCTCGTGGCGCCACGCGGAATCGATGGTGAAGCCGGATCCCAAGTCCGGCAGGTCATCCCAGTCGCAGGCGTCGATGTCGCGCAGGGTGCCGCCGGCTGCGCGCACCTTCAACGACATGGCGGCCAGTTCGTTGAGCCCGATTGCCTGCAGCACCGCCTGCTCAACGGTTGCCGCGGCGCTGGTGATGCCGTGCCCGCGGCAGATCACCACCGGTGCATCCCCCATGGCCGCCACCATTTCCCGGCCCAGCCGCGCATTGCGGATCAGGACCGCGCGCTCGTAGACCGGCACCCCGCCACGGGCCAACCGCGCAGCGGGAATGTCGTAGGCGCCGTAGATGGGGCGCATCGCGATGCCGGCCAGATCGGCGGCGACCACGTCCGGGGGATGCAGGTGCGCGACGGCCCGGTGGCCGGGGTGGGCCCGCAGCGTTTCGACGTGGATCGGCAGCTCGTTGGGCACCCGGTAGCCGTCGAGTTCACCAGCGGCGGCTTCGGCTCCGTCGAAGGTGACCAGCCGGATATCGCTCGGACGGGTGAATGCGACCCCGGTGTCGGTATCGCTGCGGCAGCGGATCAGCAGGTGGTCGTCGTCCACGCGAAAGCTCAGATGGCCCAGCATGCCGTCGACCAGGCCGCGGGCGGCGGCGACCCGGCAGGCCTGTGCCACCAGCGCACGCTGCGGTTCCAGGCTCACTGCTTCGTCGATTGCGTCGTGCCCACCCGAAATCCGCCGTCGGGGTGAATGGTTTCCCCGGTGATCCCGCGGGACCGGTCAGAGGCCAGGAAAACGTAGCTCCACCCGTGATCCTCCCCGGAGAGTGCGACGTTCAGCGGGGTGCGTGCGGCCAGTGCGGCGGCCCTGCCGGGGGAGTCGTCGAGACGGACTTGGTCCAGGCCGAGGCTGGCCGCCCCGCGCAGGTCGGTGTTCAGCGTTCCGCCGGGTGCCACCCCGTTCACCCGGATCGCCGGCGCCAACTCGTGGGCCAGGGCCGTCACCAGCCCGCGGACCGCGAACTTCGACGACACGTACAGGGCGCCCCCGCGTCCGGGGTAGTAGGCCGACGTGGATTCGGTCAGCACGATCGAGGAGCCCGATTCGGCCCGCAGCGACGGGATCGCGGCTTTCACGGTCTGCAGGTGACTGAGCACATTGGTGCGGAACATCTCGTCGAACGCGCCCGGCAGATCGTCGGCGTCGATGTCGCCGAGCCCCCGGTAGAAGTCGAATACGCCGACACAGTTGACCAGGGTGTCCAGACCGCCGTAGGCCTGCACCGCGGTGCTGACCGCGCGCTCGGCGGCGTCGCGGTCACACGCGTCACCTACCGTCACCGGCACCCCGGGCAACTCCCGGCGCAGCCGGTCGCACTTGTCGGGGTCCCTTTCCAGCACGGCGATGTGCGCACCCTCGGCGCGGAAGGCATCCGCGACGGCCCGGCCGATCCCGGACCCGGCGCCCACGATCAGCGCTCGTTTCCCGGGCAGCCACCCGGTCACGGCTGCCCGGGCACGTCGGGGGCGTCGGGGGCGTCACCCTCGTCGGGCAGCAGCGGCGCCTGGGAGTTGCCCACCATGGCCTCCAGGGTACGGGTGTTCTGCCAGGTCAGCGCTTCGACCTCGAGGGCGTCCAGACTGATCCACTGCCCGGTCCGGTTCGCGGTGATCAGCAGCCGGGAACCGTTTCGGGTATCCACCCGCCGCACGGTCACCTCGGTGAATTCGTTGGCGATGGTGGCCGGTTCGCCGACGGTGCCGGCCAGCAGCGCCGTCAGCTCGGGATTCACAGGAAAACCGCCAGGTTCTGCATCCGCAGCACCGACTCGTCCACGTCGATACTGCGGCGGGCCAGCAGCCAGGTCTGCCGGGGCTCGTCCCAGCGCAGCAGATCCTCCCGGCCGCAGGACAGCAACGCGCTCTCGTTGACGTCGCCGCGACTGCGGAACAGCAACTCGGCCGACTCGACCAGCAGGTGTGTCGAGGCCGGGGCGCTGGAACATGTCGCGTCGGCGAAGGTGCGCACGTTGGTGACGAAGTGCCGCAGCCGCGAGGGCGGGTCCTCGGCCCACGCGTGCTCGGTGGCCATGCGGGCGACGCGCTGGCTCAGCGAGTACTTGTCCTCGTTGAAATGATCCATGCCCGGCGAGGTGTCGAATCCCGCGCCACGAGCCGTCGTCACCCGCACCGGCATGACGTAGCGGACGTCGTCGGTCATGGTGTCCAGCCATTGCGCGTACAGCTGGGCGTCCAGCAGGTAGGCCTCGTCCACCAGGAACTGGTGGGCGGCAAGATGGCGGACATCGTCGAACGGCAGCGGCTTTCCATTGTTTCTCAGCATCCGGCCTCCACGTGCCGGGCCCACAGTTCGAGCAGTTCGCGTTGGTTGTACTCGTTGTAGCCGACCTGGGCGCGACCCGGCCCGTGGAAGGCCTCTGCTGAGAGTGCGTCGATGACCGGGCGGTCGTCGGACAGCAGGCCCATCCGGCTGTTGAGCAGCAGGCGCCGCGCCATCGTCCCGGCTGCGGTGGAGGTCAGCGACACCCAGTTCTCCACGTCGTCCTGCTCGAACATGCCGGTGGAGCCGAAGCACATCAGATAGGCCCGGTAGGAGTCGCGTTTGAACTCCTCTGGCGCTGCGGCGTCGACGGCGAACCAGGAACACACCTCGGTCTCGTTCTCGCTGACCGGTTGCCACTGCCGGATCGAGATGAACGGCAGCACCGCGTCGCTGTCCTGGCCATTGCGGGAGTGCTCGTGGACTTTCGGCCAGTTGTGCACGAAGCTCAGGTTCGGGAAGCAGGTGGCCGCGGAGAACATGAAGCCGTCGTCGCCGATGACCTGCTGTTGCCGGGCCGACCAGGCGCCCTTGGCCCGGTCGATCATCTCCTGCGGATATCCGACATAGCGCATGCGTTCGTCGAAGGTGCCCGGCGGCAGTTTGTAGGTGGTGCCGCCGCCGGTGCCGGCCCAGTAGGTGGCGCCGTCCTTGCGTTTCTGTGCCTTGGGCTCGCGGAACAGGCCGATCTCGACGACCGAGGCGTGGGTGTGCGGGGTGTGGTACATGTCCCCGGAGAAATTTTCCGCGCCGATCTTCCAGTTGGCCTTGATCCGCCAGCGCTGCGGACCCCGCACCTGCAGGCCCCGGTCGCTCTGCTTGGTGTAGAAGTCGAGGTAGAAGGCGAAATCGCCCAGGAATTCCGTCAGCGGTGGCGCGTTCGGGTCCAGGCTGATGAAGATCAGGCCGTTGTAGCTGGCCAGGCTCGGGGCGGGCAGCAGGGTCTGTCCCTTGGCGAATCCGTCGTCGCCGCCGTAGGCGTCCCGGTGAAACGGCAGGCCGGTGAGCCGGCCGTCGTTGCGGTAGGTCCATCCGTGATAGGGGCAGCGGAAGTTCGAGGCGTTGCCCATCTCGGCGCGGCACATCTGCATGCCGCGGTGCAGGCACATGTTGAAATGCGCGCGAATCCGGCCGGTGGAATCCCGAGTGACGATGAACGAGTCGTCGAGAACCCGGCGCACCACGTAGTCGCCGTCCTGGGGGATCTCCGACTCGTGGGCCACGAACATCCACGTCCGGGCGAACAGCCGCTTCTTTTCCAGGTCGAAGACGTCTTCGTCGTTGTAGATGTGCGCGGGGATCATGCCTCGGCGCAGGTTGTCGGCGATGTCCCGGATCGCGGTGCCGCCTTCGACGTCACGGTGGCCGCCCACCTGACCTCCATCCTCGTGTTTTCTGTTATACAGAGACTATCTCCGCTCTACAGAATGGTGTCTCGGTGGTCGCAGGTCAAACGCCGTGCGCGCCGGGTGCGGACCCGGCACGGGTAGCCTCACCGTTCGTGGATGCCACACCGCAGCCAATCGCATCCCAGGCCGACATCACCGCGGAGATCGAGGCCCTCGGGGCGGGCTACCGCCGTATCGGCGGGGGAGAGACGCAACCTCGGCTGAACTACCCGCCGTACCGCAGCAGCATCCTGCGGCATCCCAAGAACCCGCTGGTGCGCCTCGACCCCGAGGACCTCGAGCGCAACGCCCCCTGCTTCGGCCATCAGGATGTCGGTCCGCTGGACGCCGACCTGAGCGCCGGTCACCAGGGCGAGCCGATCGGGGAGCGGATCATCGTCGCCGGACGGGTGCTCGACCAATCGGGCCGGCCGGTGGCAGGCCAACTGGTGGAGATCTGGCAGGCCTACGCCGCCGGGCGCTACCACCATCGCGGCGACCAGCACCCGGCCCCGCTGGACCCCAACTTCATCGGCGCCGGACGCTGCCTGACCGGACCCGACGGCTCCTACCGGTTCAAGACCATCAAGCCCGGCCCGTATCCATGGCGCAACCACCGCAACGCCTGGCGGCCCGCCCACATCCATTTCTCGCTGTTCGGGACCGCGTTCACCCAACGCCTGATCACCCAGATGTATTTCCCCGGAGATCCACTGTTCGGGTTCGATCCGATCTTCCAATCGATCATCGATCCCGCTGCGCGCCAACGCCTTATCTCAGCCTACGACCACGATCTCACCGAACCCGAATACGCGACCGGCTACCGCTGGGACATCGTGCTGGGCGGCGGAGGTTTCGATGACTGACCGGGCCGCGACGCCGGGACAGACGGTGGGGCCGTTCTTCGGCATCGGCCTGCCGTTCACCGGTGACAGCGAATTGGTTTGCGCGGATTTTCCGGGTGCGATCGAGTTGCACGGCACCGTCTACGACGGCGACGGAACCGCGGTGCCGGATGCGCTGATCGAGATCTGGCAGCCGGACAGCGCCGGACGGATCCCGCACGCCTCCGGTTCGCTGCACCGCGACGGATGGACGTTCACCGGCTGGGGCCGGGCGGCGACCGACACCGGCGGGCACTACTCCTTCGCGACCGTGGCCCCGGGTTCGGCGACCGCGGGGCAGCCGCCGTTCTTCTGTGTCGCGGTGTTTGCCCGCGGACTGCTGGACCGGCTGCTGACCCGCGCCTACCTGCCCGGAACCGACCTCGATGCGGTTCCGTTGCTGGCGTCGGTCGACCCGCGGCGACGCCCGACCCTGCTGTGCGTGTCCGAAAACGACTCGGGGAGAGCACGATACCGGTTCGATGTGCACCTGCAGGGGCCCCGCGAGACGGTGTTCCTGGCGCCGGGGGATCGTTGCCGATGACGAACCTGTTGTGGCCCGGTGACGAACGCGCCGGGGAACACATGACCGACCGGACCCTGCTGGCCTCGATGACGGCGGTGGAGACGGCGTGGCTCGACGCGCTGATCGCCGCCGGGCTGGTTCCCGTTCAAGGGGGCGATCTGGGCGAGCTGATCGGCGACGACGACTGCGAGCGGATCGCCGCTGCCGGCGAGGATGGCGGCAACCCGGTGATCGGGCTGGTGTCGTTGCTGCGCGATCGGGCGGCCCCGGCGCTCGGGCGCTGGATTCACTGCGGCTTGACCAGCCAGGACGTGCTGGACACCGCGCTGATGCTGGCCGCGCGGGCAGCGGTCGACCAGCTTCTCGGCGACCTGGCCGGCCAGATCCGCACCGTGTCCGAACTGGCCGCCGCGCACCGGGACACCCCGATGCTTGGGCGCACCCTGACCCAGCACGCCGCACCGACGACCTTCGGAGCCAAGGCCGCCGGATGGCTGAACGGACTTGTCGACGCCTACCGGGGGCTCGCCGCGGCGGATACCCCGGCGCAGTTCGGTGGGGCGGTCGGGACGCGGGCAGCCGCCGTCGAACTGGCTGCCGGTTCGGCCGGGGGGTCGGCCGCCGGTGCGGACCTGGTGGAGGTGGCCGAGGATGTCGCTCGGCACGCTACGGCCGCGCTGGGCTTGACCTATCGGCTGCCCTGGCACACCACACGCACACCGGTCACCGCGCTCGGTGATGCGCTGACCGGCTGCACCGATGCCTGGGGCCGCATCGCCGCCGACGTCGTCACCCTGGCCCGACCGGAGATCGCCGAACTCAGCGAGCCCGCCGGTGATCGGCGCGGAATATCGTCCTGCATGCCGCACAAGCGAAACCCGGTGCTGTCCATCTTGATCCGCCGGGCCGCGGTGGCCGCACCGCCATTGGCCGGCACCCTGCACACCTCCGCCGCGCTGGCCAACGACGAGCGTCCCGACGGCGCCTGGCACACCGAGTGGGACACCCTGCGCATCCTGGTGCGTCGAACCGTTGCCGCCGGCGCCCAGTGCGGCGAACTACTGGCGGGGCTGGGGGTGCACGCGAGAAGGATGGCCGAAAACCTCGGGGCCGCCGACGTTCTCGGCGAACAGCGCGCGGTAGCCGACCTCACCGGTCGGTCACCGTCGGCCACCTACCTCGGCGCGGCCGCCCGATTGGTCGACGTGGCCGTCGAACGCGCACAGCAAACGCTGCAGGGCCGGCCGGGCTAGACGTTGACCGGCTTCTGCGCGACGACGGCGACCGCTGCCATTTGCTTGTTGTACTTGCGGAACGTGCTGCGCATCATCAGAACCCGCTTGCGGGCCTCGGGCTGCAACAGCAGGTTGCGGGCGAATCTCAGCGCGCCGAGCAGCCCTTCGTCGGAGATCATCCGCCGTGGCTGCAGGAGTGCCATGGGGGCGGTGGCAACGCTTTCGACCACCAGCCCGTGCTCGGCGAGCAGCTTCGACCACTCGGCAACCGTCAGCGGGCGCGCGTTGACCTTGATCGACCGGGCAAGTGACTGACGGACCTCGGTGGCGATCTGCTCGGGTACGTCGTCGGGGGTCAGTGCGAGTTCGTGGATCGCATAGCGTCCGCCCGGCCGCAGCACGCGCGCGGCCTCGGCCACGATCGCGTGCTTGGCCGAATCGCCTTGCATGGTGAGCATGGCCTCGCCGATCACGACGTCGGCGCTTACGTCGGGCAAGCCGGTCTCGGCGGCGTCGGCGACCCGCACCTCGCCCCGGCCGGCCAGGACACCCCGCACCTGGTCGGCGGCGTCGGCATCGCCCTCGGCGCCGACGTAGGACTTGGGGTGTCGCGCAATGATCTCGGTTGCGGTGCGTCCCAGGCCGGGTGCCAGCTCGACCACGTCCTTGCCGCCGACGTTGGCGCGCGCAAGCAGTGTCCGGGTGAGTTCGATCCCGCCGGGGCGCAGTACCCGCTTGCCCAGCCGTGCCAGCAGCCAGTGCCCCTGCACATGCTCGTCGTCCCGCTGCGCCGCCGGCAGCGCGTCCTTCCTGCCGCTCTTGTTGTCGGCGCTCTTGTCGGCCATCAGACCGCCCGCCGCTGGGGTGCTTCCAGGACCAGTGACTGGCGCTTCTTGTGAACGGTGAGGTAGCGCAGGCCGTCCGGCCCGGCGGCGAACTGCCTGCGGGAACGTTTCGGCAGCCACAACAGGGTGCCCGGGTTGAGGTCGATGATGTCCTCCTCGGTGGTCAGTCGGCCACTACCGGACACCACATGGATCAGGACGTCGAGATCGGGTCCGGTGTGTGTATCGATTGTGCCTTCCGGCGGCAGCGCGATGACATTGGAGTCCAGATCGCGGTTGCGGACCTCGAGTTTCCAGGCCGCGCCGGTGGCGTCCGCGGGCAGATCCGCTGACAGGTCGGCGGTGTTGACCAGGACGCGGGGCAGCGGGGTGGTGCTGAGCTTGCCGATCCTGATGCGCCAGACGTCGGGACCCTCGTCGAGGTACTGCCAGGTGTGACTGCGCGGATGATCGATCTCGAATTCCGCCCGCAGGTGCCTGGGATCGTGGTTGTTGACCAAGACGAACGACGCACCCGGGGAAAGTGCGTCGTAGGTTGCGAAGATCGTCGGATGCTTGTCGGGTTTGCGTAGTTCCCGGACGTCAAGTTCGTTGTCCGTCATGGTTTTCCGGCACTCCTATTATTTACAACAATGCTTGTGTAAACTCTAGCGCATGGCGTATGTCATTGGAAAGCCGTGCATCGATGTGATGGACCGGTCCTGCGTGGAGGAATGTCCCGTCGACTGCATCTACGAGGGGGCCCGGGCCCTCTACATCCATCCCGACGAGTGTGTGGACTGCGGTGCCTGCGAGCCGGTGTGCCCGGTCGAGGCGATCTACTACGAGGACGACCTCCCCGAAGAACTGGAGCCGTACCTGGCCGACAACGCGGCATTCTTCACCGAGACACTGCCGGGCCGCGATGAGCCGCTGGGTTCACCGGGCGGCGCCGCCAAGGTCGGACCGGTCGGAGCCGATGCCCCGCTGGTGGCCGGCCAGCCGAAAGGCGACGACTAGTCAAGGGAGCGTGTGCGCGTGAGTGATCGTGAGTGATCGTGAGTGATGAAGTGGCACCGGCCCCGGATGCGGGGCGCCGACATGCGGTGCTGCGGGCGGTGCGGGCGTCGCGGGTTCCGTTGAGCATCGTCGCGATCGCCGAGGAGCTGCGGGTGCATCCCAACACCGTGCGCTTCCATCTCGATGCCCTGGTCCGGGACGGTCACGTCGAACGGGCCGAATCCGCGCACCGCGGCCCCGGGCGCCCGCCCCTGATGTTCGCCGCCGTTCGGCAGATGGATCGCGACGGGCCCCGGCAGTACCGGTTGCTGGCCGAAATCCTCACCGCCGAGCTGGCTGCGGCGAAGGATCGCGGCGCCCTCGCATTGGCCGCGGGCCGGGCATGGGGCAAGCGGTTCGAACCTCCGGGGACCATGAGTGCCGACACGTCGATCGAGCGGCTGGTCGAATTGCTCGGAGACCTCGGATTCGCACCCGAACGCCGCGAATCCAATGGAGAACAACAGGTCGGCCTGCGGCATTGTCCGTTCCTGGAACTCGCCGAATCGCGGTCGGACGTGGTGTGCCCCATCCACCTCGGGCTCATGCGGGGAGCATTGGAGACGTGGTCGGCACCGGTGACGGTGGAACAACTCGAGGCATTCGTGGAGCCTGATATGTGTCTGGCTCATCTGGGCAAGGTTTAGGCAGGATCCGGGCAATACCTAGGAAATGGAGCTCCCACGGTGAGTACTACGCGGGCAATCGAGATTGCCATTACGTTCGTCTGGATCGGCATGGTGGTGGCCATCTCGTTCCTGGAGGCGCCACTGAAGTTCCGGGCGCCCAACGTGACGTTGCAGATCGGCCTGGGCATCGGACGCTTGGTCTTTCGTGCGCTCAACACCGTCGAGGCCGTATTCGCCGTGGTCATGCTGGTGCTGCTGGCCGGAGGCGGGTCCGGGCGGATCATCGCGGCGTACGCGGTGGCCGCCATCGCACTGGCGGCTCAGCTGGCCGCGGTGCGTCCCAAATTGTCGCGCCGCTCCGATGCGGTGCTGGCCGGAGCGGAGGGGCCGCGCTCGCACGCGCACTACTACTACGTCGGCTTGGAGGCGGTCAAGCTAGTCGCGCTGCTGGTCACGGGGATACTGCTGTTGAGCTGCTAATTTTGAGCTGTTGAGCATTCTCCGCAGCCGACAACCGATGGCAACTGCAGAAAAGAGGACGCACTATGGAATCTGTTTCGCTGACCGGCCTGGCGGCGGAGAAGCTGGCCGAAGCTGCCAAGGCGCATAGCGGCCGCGCCGCCCACACCGTCCACGGCGGCCACACCCACCAGCTGCGGCAGACGGTGTTGGCCCTGCTCGCCGGCCATGAACTGGCCGAACATGACAGCCCGGGGGAGGCGACGCTGCAGGTACTGCGCGGCCACGTGCGACTCACCGCCGGTGACGACGCCTGGGACGGAAAAACCGGGGACCTTGTCCCGATTCCGCCGGTACGTCACTCGCTGCTCGCGGTCGAGGACTCGGTGATCCTGCTGACCGTGGTCAAGGCACAGCCGGACGCCGCGCGCTAGGCGTGCTCGCCACCGCGTGGTCGCGGGACTTCGGCCTGCGGGTGCCCATAGCCAATGCCCCGATGGGCGGGGTTGCCGGCGGCCGATTGGCGACGGCGGTCACCGCGGCCGGCGGGCTGGGCATGATCGGGATGGGCAGCACCGCGACCCGCGCCACGCTGGCCACCGAGCTGCGGCGGGTCAGCGGGCGATTCGGCATCGGCCTGGTGGACTGGGTGATGCGCAGCCAGGACGGGTTGTTCGAGGATGCCCTGGCCGCGGGTCCCGCGTTGCTGTCCATCGGCTTCGGCACCGACTGGTCCTGGGTGGATCAGGCGCACGATGCCGGAATCGTTGCCACCACACAGGTTTACGACGCGGACGGTGCCCGGCGCGCGGCAGATGCCGGCGTCGACATCCTGGTGGCGCGCGGTGCGGAAGGGGGCGGTCACGGTGAGGTGCGTCTGGGTACCCTGCCCCTGCTGGATGCGGTGCTCGACGCGGTGGCGGTGCCGGTGCTGGCCGGCGGTGGGATCGGCTCGGCCCGCAGCCTGGCCGCCGTCCTGGCGGCCGGTGCCAGTGGGGCCTGGATCGGGACCCGATTTGCCGCTTGCCCAGAGGCGTTGACCGGCGACGCGAGCCGTCGGGCATTGATCGAGGCCGCCGGAACCGACACCCGGGTCACCCGGGTTTTCGACGTCGCCGCCGGCCTGCCCTGGCCGCAGCGGTACCCGTCGCGGGTGGTGTCCAACGAGTTTGCCGACCGGTGGACGGGCCGCGAACACGAGTTGGCCGGCGACGCCGGTGCGCGCGCTGAGCTGGCGGCGGTGTCCGGGCGCGATATCACCGTCGACGACCTGCGGGTCGCCCCGGTCGATGCCGGCCAAGGCGTCGGGATGATCCGCGACGACGCGGGCGTGGCCGACGTCATCGCGGCCATGTGCTCGGGTGCGCGGCAGCTGCTGGAGGCCTGGGGCCCGTCCAGCCGTTGATTCTGCGCCCAGGGCGCGCCCCACTCGCACTTTTGCGCCACCAGTGCAGAGTCAACGTCGTGGCTGCCTGCCAGGCGGGCAGCCAGCCAGGCAGGTGTTCCGGGCCAACCAATACGGTGTCCTGGTGACCCATGAATCGGCGCGACCCCCCGGCGGGGGGTTCAACCTGGTGGAGCCAACCCACAAGGGTGGGCCGGACTACGGGCGGTTCATCGACGCCGTCCGCAAACTGCAGGACCACGCTCGCGCCGCCGACGCCCCCGACGAGGTGATCACCGCCGCCGCCGACCGGCTGGAAGAACTGTCGAAGCTGCTGGCTCCGTTCGACACCGACGAATGGCAGACACCCTCGGGCCGGCGAATGGATCTGCCGGTGCGCGGGAACATTCTCAACGTCCCGATGAAGGCGCACCGGACCGACGACGGGCGCATAGCGGGCTGGGCCCGGTTCGCCCGGTTCCACCTCGGACGCAACAGCGCCGTGCACGGCGGCTCGCTGGGCATGCTGTTCGACTCGGTGCTGGGCCTGACCGCCGCGGTGCTCACCGGCAGTCGCCGCCAGCGCACCGCCTATCTCAAGATCGACTATCGCCACATCGTTCCGATCGAGAAAAAGCTGCAATTCGACGCCGGAATCGACCGCGTCGAGGGACGCAAGATCATCGTGACCGGCCGGCTGCGCGACGGCGATACCCTGCTGACCGAGGCCGAGGCTTTGTTCGTGCAGCTCAAGCCCGGTCAGCCCTGACACGCGCGGGACCCTTTCCCGGCGGTGGGCGTGCGGCTGCGGTTCACCGGAATACCCGCCCCGATAGCATGGTCGCGACCGTTTCGACGCGTGACGTCAACCCGGTTGGAGAACAACCCGATGAGCGCCCCCGCACAGCGCGCCGCTGAAGCCAGCGGCGCCGACCCGCAGGCCCCGGTCGCGCCGATTCGGGTACCGGCGGGGTCCACCGCGGCCGCCGCCGTCGGCGAGGCGGGGCTGCCCCGGCGCGGGACACCCGACTCGATCGTGGTGGTCCGAGATGCTCAGGGCACGCTGCGGGATCTGAGCTGGGTGCCGGACGCGGACGTCGAGGTGACACCGGTTGCGGCCAACACCGACGACGGCCGCAGCGTGATCCGGCACTCAACCGCACATGTGCTGGCCCAGGCGGTCCAGGAGTTGTTTCCCGACGCCAAGCTGGGCATCGGGCCGCCGGTGACCGACGGCTTCTACTACGACTTCGCCGTCGCCGAGCCGTTCACGCCGGAGGATCTGGAAGCCCTGGAAAAGCGGATGCGCCGGATCGTCAAGGACGGCCAGCTGTTCGACCGCCGGGTCTACGAATCCAAGGACCAGGCGCGCGAGGAGCTGGCCGGTGAGCCGTTCAAGCTCGAACTCGTCGACGACAAGTCCGGCGACCCGGACGTGATGGAGGTAGGCGGCGACGAACTCACCGCCTACGACAACCTCAACCCCCGGACCCGCGAGCGGGTGTGGGGCGACCTGTGCCGGGGGCCGCACATCCCGACCACCAAGCACATCCCGGCGTTCACGCTCACCCGCAGCTCGGCGGCCTACTGGCGGGGCGATCAGGCCAATGCCAGCCTGCAACGCATCTACGGCACCGCCTGGGAATCCCAGGAACAGCTGGACCGCCACCTGGAGCTGATCGCCGAGGCGCAGCGCCGCGATCACCGCAAACTGGGTGTCGAGTTGGACCTGTTCAGCTTTCCCGACGAAATCGGTTCGGGTCTACCGGTTTTCCACCCCAACGGTGGGATTGTGCGCCGCGAGCTGGAGGAGTACTCCCGGCGCAAGCACGTCGAGGCGGGCTACGAGTTCGTCAACACCCCGCACATCACCAAGGAACAGCTCTACGTCACCTCCGGACACCTGCAGTGGTACGCCGACGGGATGTACCCGCCCATGCGCATAGACGCCGAACACAACGCCGACGGCACAGTGCGCAAACCCGGGCAGGACTACTACCTCAAGCCGATGAACTGCCCGATGCATCATCTGATCTACCGGGCGCGCGGCCGCTCCTACCGCGAGCTTCCGTTGCGGCTCTTCGAGTTCGGCAGCGTCTACCGCTACGAGAAGTCCGGTGTGGTGCACGGGCTGACCCGGGTGCGCGGCATGACCCAGGACGACGCGCACATCTACTGCACCCGCGAGCAGATGCGCGAGGAGATCGCCTCGCTGTTGCGCTTCATCCTCGACCTGCTCGGCGACTACGGCCTCGACGACTACTACCTGGAGCTGTCGACGAGGAACCCCGAGAAATACGTGGGCTCCGACGAGGTGTGGGAGGAGGCCACCGGCATCCTGCGGGAGGTCGGTGAGGCGTCCGGGCTGCGCCTGGTCCCCGACCCCGGCGGTGCGGCGTTCTACGGCCCGAAGATCTCGGTCCAGGTCAAGGACGCGCTCGGGCGCAACTGGCAGATGTCGACGATCCAGCTGGACTTCATCATGCCGGAGCGATTCGATCTGGAGTACACCGCAAGCGATGGTTCCCGACAGTCCCCGGTGCTGATCCACCGCGCGCTGTTCGGATCGATCGAGCGGTTCTTCGGGGTGCTCACCGAGCATTACGCGGGCGCGTTCCCGGCGTGGCTGGCGCCGGTTCAGGTGGTTGGGATCCCGGTTGCCGACGAGCACATTTCCTACCTGGAAGATGTTGGTGCGCAACTGAAATCGCGGGGAGTCCGGGCCACGGTGGATACCGGCGACGACAGGATGGCCAAGAAGATCGTCAACCACACCAACCAGAAGGTGCCCTTCATGCTGCTGGCCGGCGACCGCGACGTGCGCGCCAGCGCGGTGAGTTTCCGTTTCGGTGACCGCACCCAGATCAACGGGGTGCCCCGCGAGGCCGCGGTGTCCGCCATCGCAGACTGGATCGCCGGCCGCGAAAACGCCATGCCGACAGCCGATCTGATACAGCTCACGGAGCGCGACGGTGGCTGAGGACGACGCCGACCCCGACACGATGCCGGACGCCGACCCCGACACGATCCGCGACCGCGGCGTCGGCCGGCGCGACCACCTACAGCGGCTGTGGACGCCGTACCGGATGAACTACCTCGCCGAAGCGACCGGCGAACGGGCAGACACCGACCGCGCGCAGCCGTTTACCGACATCCCGGGGCTGCCCGACGAAGAAGGCCTGGTGGTGGCCCGCGGTGAACTGGTCTATGCGGTGCTCAACCTGTACCCCTACAACCCGGGTCACCTGATGGTGGTGCCCTACCGGCGGGTCTCGGAGCTGGAGGACCTCACCGGCGCCGAGAGCGCCGAGGTGATGGCGTTCACCCAGAAGGCGATCCGCGTCATCAAGAACGTGTCGCATCCGCACGGTTTCAACGTCGGCATCAACCTGGGTTCCTCGGCGGGCGGCTCGCTGGCCGAACACCTGCACGTCCACGTCGTGCCCCGGTGGGGCGGAGACGCGAACTTCATCACGATCATCGGCGGCTCCAAGGTGATACCCCAGTTGCTGCGCGAAACCCGTCGGCTGCTGGCCGAGGAATGGGTGCGGCAGCAATGAGCAAACTGCCGTTCCTGTCCCGGGCGTTTTTCGCCGGTATCACCAATCCGCTGGCCCGGGCGGCGCTGAGAGTCGGTTTGACACCGGATTCGGTGACCCTCATCGGTACCGCCGCCTCGGTTGCCGGGTCGTTGATCCTGTTCCCGACGGGCAAGTTGTTCGCCGGCTGGTTTGTGGTCTGGTTCTTCACGCTGTTCGACATGCTCGACGGGGCGATGGCGCGCGAACGGGGCGGAGGTACCCGCTTCGGGGCGGTGCTGGACGCCGCCTGCGACCGGATCACCGACGGCGCGGTGTTCTGCGGGCTGCTGTGGTGGATCGTGTTTCACCTGCACGACGAGTTGCTTGCCGTCGCGACCCTGATCTGCCTGGTCACCTCCCAGGTGATCTCCTACATCAAGGCCCGTGCCGAGGCCAGTGGGCTGCGTGGGGACGGAGGCTTCATCGAGCGGCCGGAGCGACTGATCATCGTGTTGGGTGCCGCCGGGGTGTCGGATTTTCCGGTCGTGGCCTGGCCGCCGGCGTTACCGGTCGGGATGTGGGTGTTGGCCGTGCTCAGCGTGATCACCTGCGCGCAGCGCATGTATGCGGTGCGGACCTCGCCCGGAGCGGTCGACCGGATCCCGCCCGTTTCCCCGCCCGGGGAGGGGGCAGGGTGACACCCCGGACACCGGGTCCGGAATCGGTGGTTGCGCGCCCGCGCAGGATTCTCACCGAGACCGCGACCGACTGGGCCTACGCGACCGGCTGGCGGGCGGTACGGGCAATGCCGGAATTCGCCGCGCGCAACGCCTTCGATGCCGGCGCCCGCTATTTTGCCCGTGGAGGCGGGCCCGAACAGCTGCGCAAGAACCTGGCCAGGGTCATCGGTGTACGGCCGGCCGATGTGCCCGATGCGTTGCTGCGCGACTCGCTGGCGTCCTATGCCCGCTACTGGCGGGAGGCGTTCCGGCTGCCGACGATGGATCTGAAATCGCTGACCCGCAGGCTGGACGCCTCGGTCGGCGGCAAGGACAATTTGAATGCGGCGCTGGCTGCGGGCCGCGGAGTGGTGCTGGCGCTGCCGCACAGCGGCAACTGGGATATGAACGGTGTGTGGCTGTCGCAGACCCACGGCACCTTCAGCACCGTGGCCGAACGGCTCAAACCCGAGTCGCTGTACCGGCGCTTCATCGCCTACCGGGAGACCCTCGGGTTCGAGGTCCTGCCGCTGTCCGGCGGCGAGCACCCGCCGTTTGAGGTCCTGTCCGACCGGCTCCGCGACAATCGGGTGGTCGCCCTGATGGCCGAGCGAGATCTCACCCGCACCGGCGTCGAGGTCGACTTCTTCGGCGAACCCACCCGGATGCCGGCCGGGCCGGCGAAGCTCGCGATCGAGACGGGTGCGGCCCTGCTGCCGTCGCATTGCTGGTTCACCGGCGACGGCTGGAGCTGCAAGATGCAGACTCCGCTGGACTGCGGCAGCGGCGACGTCGCCGTCATCACCCAGGCACTCGCCGATGAGTTCGCCCGCAACATTGCCGCCAACCCCGAAGACTGGCACATGCTGCAGCCGCAGTGGTTGGCCGACCTGTCGGACGACCGTCGGGCGTGGCTGAAGGACGGCTGATGCGGATCGGGATGGTCTGCCCGTACTCGTTCGATGTCGCGGGCGGGGTGCAGGCGCACGTACTGCAGCTGGCCCAGATCATGGAAGCGCGCGGCCACCGGGTCAGCGTGCTGGCCCCGGTCTCGATCGACGCCGCACTGCCCGACTTCGTCGTGTCGGCCGGCCGGTCAGTGCCCATCCCGTACAACGGCTCGGTAGCGCGGCTGCGCTTCGGCCCGGCCACCCAACGGAAAGTGAAGAAGTGGCTGGCCGACGGCGACTTCGACGTGCTGCACCTGCACGAGCCGAACGCCCCCAGCCTGTCGATGCTGGCGCTCAACGTTGCGCAGGGCCCGATAGTGGCGACGTATCACACCTCGACCACCAGGTCGTTGACACTGTCGGTCTTCGGCGGGATCCTGCGGCCCATGCACGAAAAGATCGTCGGCCGCATCGCGGTGTCCGACCTGGCCCGGCGCTGGCAGATGGAGTCGCTGGGATCCGACGCGGTCGAGATCCCCAATGGGGTTGACGTCGGCTTTTTCGCCTCGGCCTCGCCGCTGGCGGGATATCCGCGACCGGGCCGCACGGTGCTGTTTCTCGGCCGCTACGACGAGCCGCGCAAGGGTATGGCCGTGCTGCTGGACGCCATGCCCAAGGTGATACAGCACTTTCCCGATGTGCAGTTGCTGATCGTCGGCCGCGGGGACGAGCGTGAATTACGCACGCGGGCAGGAGATTTAACTGGACATCTACGTTTTCTGGGTCAGGTGGACGACGCGGAGAAGGCGTCGGCGTTGCGAAGCGCCGACGTCTACTGCGCGCCCAACACCGGCGGTGAGAGCTTCGGCATCGTGTTGGTGGAGGCGATGGCAGCCGGCACCGCCGTGGTGGCCAGTGACCTGGACGCGTTCCGGCGGGTGTTGGCCGACGGCGACGTGGGCCGGCTTGTCGCCGTCGACGACAGTGCCGCGCTGGCCGATGGGCTGGTGGAGTTGCTGGCCAACGATACCCAGCGCGAACACTATGTTGGCGCCGCCGCCGAAGCGGTGCGCCGCTACGACTGGCCGGTGGTGGCCGGCCAGATCATGCGGGTGTACCAGACAGTCGCCGGGTCGGGCATCAAGGTGCAGGTGGCCGGTTGATGGAATGGCTGATTGCGGCGGCGGTCCTGCTCTTCGCGGTCCTGGTCGGGTTCGCCGCCTGGGGGTATCAGCGGGCTCACCGGCTCGACCGGCTGCACGTCCGCTACGACCTGTCCTGGCAGGCACTGGACGCCGCATTGGCGCGGCGCGCCGTGGTGGCGCGGGCGGTGGCGATCGACGCCTACGGCGGTGCGCCGGCCGGCAGGCGCCTGGCGGCCCTGGCCGATGCCGCCGAACGTGCGCCGCGAACCGCGCGGGAAACGGCGGAAAACGAACTTTCCGCGGCACTGGCCGTCGTCGATGCGGCATCGTTGCCGGCGGGCCTGGTGACCGAACTGGCGGATGCCGAAGCCCGGCTGCTGCTGGCCCGGCGTTTCCACAACGACGCGGTACGCGACACCCGGGTGCTGGCCGAACGTCGCATGGTGCGGATGTTCCGGCTCGGTGGCCGAGTGCCGGTGCCGGCGTCTTTCGAGATCGTCGAGCGGCCACATGCGCAGGCGGACCCCGGCCCGGCATCCGCGCACCGCACCTCCGCGCGGGTGGTGCTGCTCGACGAGGCCGGGTCGGTGCTGCTGCTGTGTGGTTCGGACCCGGCGATCACCGATGGCACCGCGCCCAGATGGTGGTTCACCGTGGGTGGCGCGGTGCGCCCGGGCGAGCGGTTGGCCGAGGCTGCCGCACGCGAACTCGCGGAGGAGACCGGTCTGCGGGTCGCCCCGGCGGAGTTTCTGGGTCCCGTCTGGCGCCGCGACGAGGTTTTCGAGTTCAACGGTTCGCTGATCGACAGCGAAGAGTTCTACCTGGTGCATCGCACCCGCCGGTTCGAACCGTCACCCAGCGGGCGGACCGAGCTGGAACGCAGCTATATCCACGGTGCGCGCTGGTGCGACGCGGCACAGATCGCCGGCCTCACCGCGGCGGGTCAGCAGGTGTATCCGCGTCAGCTCGGAGAACTGTTGCCCGCCGCCAACGAGCTCGCCAACGCGACCGCCTATCCCGCGTCCCGCAGCACGGCGGTTCCGCAGTCGATCAGCTGAGTCCGGGCAACAGCTCCGACGCGCGGAGCGGGGAAACCCGCTTGCCGGTCAGCACTAGACTGGAAGGTCATAGTGAACTCCCGTGAGGGCGAGTCAAGGAGAGCGGTGGACAGCCAATCTGGAAGTGGGACCGGGACGGCCCGCGTCAAACGAGGCATGGCCGAAATGCTCAAGGGCGGCGTCATCATGGACGTCGTCACCCCGGAACAGGCCCGCATAGCCGAAGGCGCCGGTGCGGTGGCCGTCATGGCACTGGAACGGGTGCCCGCCGACATCCGCGCTCAAGGCGGCGTGTCCCGGATGAGCGACCCCGGCATGATCGACGCCATCATCGGCGCGGTCACCATCCCGGTGATGGCCAAGGCTCGGATCGGGCATTTCGTCGAGGCGCAGATCCTGCAGAGCCTCGGGGTGGACTACATCGACGAGTCCGAGGTATTGACGCCGGCGGACTACACCCACCACATCGACAAGTGGAAATTCACCGTGCCGTTCGTGTGCGGCGCCACCAACCTCGGCGAGGCGCTGCGGCGCATCGCCGAAGGTGCGGCGATGATCCGCTCCAAGGGTGAGGCCGGCACCGGCGACGTCTCCAACGCCACCACGCACATGCGCGCGATCGGAGGCGAGATCCGGCGGTTGACCTCGCTGTCCGAGGACGAGTTGTTCGTCGCGGCCAAGGAGCTGCAGGCGCCCTACGACCTCGTCGCCGAGGTGGCACGGGCCGGCAAACTGCCGGTCACGCTGTTCACCGCCGGCGGCATCGCCACCCCGGCCGACGCAGCGATGATGATGCAGCTCGGCGCCGAGGGGGTTTTCGTCGGCTCGGGCATCTTCAAGTCCGGCGCACCGCAGGACCGCGCGGCCGCGATAGTGAAGGCCACCACCTTCTTCGACGACCCGGATGTGCTGGCCAAGGTGTCGCGCGGGCTGGGGGAGGCGATGGTCGGGATCAACGTGGAGGAGATCGCCCAGCCGCATCGCCTGGCCCAGCGTGGCTGGTAGCGGCAATCTGTTAGAAACGATCCGTGGCGATAGAACAGATCCTCGATCTGGAGCAGCTCGAGGTCAACATCTATCGCGGTAGCGTTTACAGTCCCGAATCGGGCTTCATGCAGCGCACTTTCGGCGGGCATGTCGCCGGGCAGGCGCTGGTGTCGGCGGTGCGCACGGTGGATCCGCGCTACCAGGTGCATTCGCTGCACGCCTATTTCCTGCGTCCCGGGGATGCCAAGGAACGCACGGTGTTCATCGTGGAGCGCACCCGGGACGGCGGATCGTTTGCCACCCGCCGGGTCAACGCCATTCAGCACGGCGAAGTCATATTCAGCATGGGGGCGTCGTTCCAGACCGATCAGGAGGGCATCACCCACCAGGACGCCATGCCGGCGGCGCCCGCGCCCGACGGACTGCCGGACATGACCTCGATGAAGGTGTTCGACGACGCCGGTTTCAAGCAGTTCGCCGAATGGGACGTGTGCATTGTGCCGCGCGAGATGCTGCAGGTGCTGCCGGGCAAGGCGTCTCAACAGCAAGTCTGGGTCCGCCATCGGGATCCGCTGCCCGACGACCCGGTGCTGCACATCTGCGCCCTGGCCTACATGAGCGACCTGACGCTGCTGGGATCGGCGCAGGTGACTCACCTCGAGGTGCGCCCGCATCTGCAGGTGGCGTCACTGGATCATGCAATGTGGTTCCACCGGAGGTTCCGGGCCGACGAATGGTTGCTCTACGACCAGTCTTCGCCGTCGGCGTTCGGTGGGCGATCGCTGTGCCACGGCACCATCTTCAATCGGCACGGCGACATGGTTGCGACGGTGATGCAGGAGGGGCTGACCCGCTTCAAGCGCGGATACCAGCCGTGAGCCGGCCGACCGTCGGCGTGCTGGCATTGCAGGGCGATACCCGCGAGCACCTGGCGGCACTGCGCGATTCCGGCGCGGAGGCGATCGCGGTGCGCCGCCGCGGCGAACTGGAGATGGTGGATGGCCTGGTGATACCCGGCGGGGAATCCACCGCCATGAGCCATCTGCTGCGCGACTTCGACCTGCTGGATCCGCTGCGGACGCGGTTGGCCGAGGGGTTGCCCGCCTACGGAGCATGCGCGGGCATGATCCTGCTGGCCGGTGAGATTCTGGACGCCGGCGCCGATGGGCGGGAGGCACTGTCGCTGGGCGCCATCGACATGACTGTGCGTCGAAACGCGTTCGGGCGCCAGGTCGACTCGTTCGAGGGCGATATTGCCTTCGCGGGCCTGGATTCGTCCGTGCGAGCGGTGTTCATCCGGGCGCCCTGGGTTGAGCGGGTCGGTGATGGAGTGCAGGTGCTGGCCCGGGCGGCGGGGCGCATCGTGGCGGTGCGCCAGGGCGCGGTGCTGGCGACGGCGTTTCACCCGGAAATGACCGGGGACCGGCGGGTGCACCGGCTGTTTGTCGACCTGGTGCAGGGGCGGCACTGACGCGCGGATGCCGGCCGCTGCGCTGGCGTGGCGCGCGCCGCCGCAGTGCGTCCACGTAGACTCGGCTGGCGAACAGAGCGAAAGAGGGACGACACAGACGATGAGCGGCCATTCCAAGTGGGCCACCACCAAGCATCAAAAGGCCGTCAAGGACGCCCGCCGCGGCAAGGAGTTTGCCCGGCTGATCAAGAACATCGAGGTTGCCGCACGCACCGGCGGCGGTGACCCGGCCGGCAACCCGACGCTGTACGACGCCATCCAGAAGGCCAAGAAGACTTCTGTTCCCAATGACAACATCGAACGGGCACGTAAGCGGGGCGCCGGCGAGGAAGCCGGCGGCGCGGACTACCAGACCATCATGTACGAGGGCTATGGGCCCAACGGGGTGGCGGTGCTCATCGAGTGCCTGACCGACAACCGCAATCGGGCGGCCAGCGAGGTGCGCATAGCGATGACCCGCAACGGCGGCACCATGGCGGACCCCGGGTCGGTGTCCTACCTGTTTTCCCGCAAGGGCACGGTCACCTTGGAGAAGAACGGGCTCACCGAAGACGACGTGCTGACGGCCGTGCTGGATGCGGGCGCCGAGGACGTCACCGATCTTGGCGAACGCTTCGAGGTGATCTCCGAACCCGCCGACCTGGTGGCCGTCCGGACCGCGCTGGTGGATGCGGGTATCGACTACGAATCGGCCGAGGCGGGCTTTCAGCCTTCGGTGAGCGTGCCGGTCGACGTCGATGGTGCGAACAAGGTGTTCAGGCTCGTCGACGCCCTCGAGGACAGCGACGACGTGCAGAACGTGTGGACCAACATCGACCTGTCTGACGAGGTGTTGGCCGCTCTCGACGAGGAGTGACGGCAGGGTGTTGAGGCGTTAGGCCGCGCCGTGCTCCGCGGCTTCCCCGGCTCCGGCCCCGGCTTCGCCGGCCTCGTCTTCCCCGGCGTTCCCGGCTTCCCGGGCCTCGTCTTCCCCTGTTTCCTCGGCTTGTCGGCGGGTGAAGTGTCGTTCGGGGTGGTGGAAGTTGTTGACGCGGGGTTGGTCGGTGTCGAGGTGTGGGGGTGGGATC
>NZ_JBKECZ010000046.1:0-32390 GCF_047975165.1 Mycobacterium sp. | reverse complement strand
GTTCCAGCGGTTCCTGATCGGCAAGCTCCGCGATATCCGCTCGGTCGTCGCCGGTACCCGCCTCGACGACACGTGGAAGTCGGGGTTGAGGGCCGCTTGGACGTCGCTGTACAACGCGGCGCTGGCCGGGGCTGGGACCGGGGCTGGGACCGGGGCTGGGACCGGGGCTGGGGCTGGGGCTGGGGCTGGGGTGCCGGGAGAGTTCCCTTCTGCATCGGGAACGGCAGCGTCGGGAACGACCCTCTCGCCGGCCACGACGCCGTCGGGAACGCCACCGTCGGCAGCCTCGCCGGCCACGACGGCGTCGGCACCGGGACCCCCGTCGTCCCCGGGGCGCGCGTCGGCACCGGGACCCGCATCGTCCCCGGGGCGCGCGTCGGCACCGTCGTCTCCGGCATCCGTGGGCACCGACGCCGGTATCGACGCGTGGCTGGACTCGTTGCTGGCCGAGGATCCGGGCCTGCTGGCCGATCCGGCTTGGGAGTCCACGAGCCCCAGCCCGGCCGCCTCGGCCACCCAGGCGGCACCGGCGGCCCCAGGGGTCACCGGTGGTGCGGCGATGCCCGACTGGAGTTCAGCCGCAGGCCTGCCCCTCCCCGGCCTGCTGGGCGCCGGTGCGGGGCGGGGGCTGGCCGGCCTGGGGGCCGCGTTCCTCCCGCCGGCGGCCGATATGGCCGGCTACGAGCTGTCGAACGCCCACGATGGCCTCGACATCGACCGGCACGGGGGTGGGTCGCCGGACGAGGAGCCGGACGGACCCTCGGGCGCCGATCGCGACGCCGATCCCGACGCCGATCCCGACGCCGGTCCAGACGCCGATCCAGACGCCGATCCCGACGCAGCCCCGGAAGACAATGGCGACACCCAACCCGACCCGGACCGGGCCGGCGCCGAATCGCTGCCGGCCGGTCCGACGACGCTCGCCCTGCCCAACGGCGACACGGTGACCGCGCCGAGCCCGCAACTGGCCGCTGCCATCGGGGACGTGGCCAATGGCGTCGCGGTTCCCGAGGCATTCCAGCGCCAGGGCATGTCCATACCGCCGCCGGGTACCCCGGTTGTCGATCCGATCGACCCGACGCGCCTGACAGCAGGTGACATCGGAATGTTCGCCGACCGCCACGCGGTGGCCCTGGGCGACGCCAAGGCACTGCTCGACGGCCAGATCCAGCGGGTCGAGGCCGTCAGCGGCCCCAGCTTCCTGGGCTGGGAGCATCCGCCGCAGCTGACGTGGGCGGCCGAACAACCGCCCCCGGCCGCCGGTACCCCAACACCCACCCGGCCGGCGTGACTGGCCGCGCCGGTGCCGGATAGGCATAGTCAATAGTCAGCAGGAGCGGATCGCCGGCGGCAGCGCCGGCGCACGACGAGGAGAAGGCAGATGGCCGATCGAATCCAGGTGGTGCCGTCGCAGCTGCGCGAAGCCGCCGCACACCATCAGCACACCTCGGAGCAGTTGCGTGCCGTGCCGTCGATCAACCCGGCGATCCAAGAGAGCCTGGACTCGTTGGGCCCGGTCTTCGGCGAACTCCGAGAGGCCGGGCGCGAACTGCTCGAAATCCGGCGGCAGTGCTATGAACAGCAGGCCGACGACCACGCCGACCTGGCGCACAACCTCGAATTGTCGGCGTCGCTGTGGGAGCAGCATGAGCAACAGGCGGCTGCCGAGCTGGGCGCCGCCATCGAACGCGACCGATGACGGATTCGCCGCCGGCCGACTCCGAGGCCAATCCCGCGTTCGACACCGTGCACCCCAGCGGGCACATCTTGGTCCGGTCCTGCCGGGGCGGATACCTGCACAGCGTCGCCCTGGGCGAGGCGGCGATGGACTCCGATGCCCATACCCTGGCGCAGGGGATCCTGCTGACCGCCGACGTGTCCTGCCTCAAAGCGCTGCTGGAGGTCCGCGGGGAGATTGTCTCCGCCGGGCAATCCCCCTCGGCCGCGGTCCCCTCGTCCGCCGACCTCGACGCCGCTATTGAAAAGCTGCTTGCGCATCAGTTGCGCCGACGCTGACCGCGTGGTGTTCGACACCTATGGTGTAGAACACTAGATCGGCGGGGCCGTGCCGGTGCCGATCTCGGATGCGATTCCGGCGGGCGGCTCGATGGGGTTGGCGCCGAATAGGTTTCGCGCACGGATCAGCAGCGCACGCACTTCATCGAGTTGCTGCTGCAACCCGGAATCGGCCATGGGCACACGGTACCGACGCCCGGGCTGCCAGACAATTCACCGGCGTCGCCGAGTACCGGAGTGCCTGGTCAACGGTGCGGAATCGCGGGCGGTACCGGCGTAATCGCCGGGTCGGGGATGAATTGACCGTCCCGGGAGGCGCCGACATACTGTGCTGGTGTCTGAGTCGGGCCGCCGCGGCGAACTCGATGGCCCGACTGGCACAGACGACGCCGCCCTGGTTGAATCGGTGCTGCGTGAGCTGAGCGAGGCCGCCGACAAATGGGAGGCACTTGTCGCCGAAGCCGAAGCCGTCACGTACAGCGTCGACCTGGGGGATGTATATGCAGTGGCAAATGCCGACGGACGGCTGCTCGAGTTGACCCTGCATCCCGACGTGGTGGCCGGCTACGCGCACGGCGAGCTGGCGAACAGGTTGAACCTCGCCGTCGCAGCGCTGCGCGAAGAGGCTCAGGCCGAGAACCTCGCCCGGTACGGCGGCCGCCTGCAGTAGAGCCGGCAGCGCCAGCGATGCGTACCGGTTGCTTTAAGGAGTAATGACTGTGCCACTGAATCTGTCCAACCGCGACCAGAATTCGGGTC
Source organism: Mycobacterium sp. (assembly GCF_047975165.1). GTDB lineage: Bacteria > Actinomycetota > Actinomycetes > Mycobacteriales > Mycobacteriaceae > Mycobacterium. The sequence continues at coordinate 29,615 of NZ_JBKECZ010000046.1, read as the reverse complement.
ATCTGTTCTACAACCGCAGATTGCGCGCGGCCATCACCAGGTTCTCGGTCCGGATGAAGCACGACGACCGCAAACAGCAAGCCGCAGTGGCATTGTCGGTGGTGCTCGTGCTCATCGGAGTGGGTTGGATGGCGCTGCTGCACGTCATGAAGCCAGCCGGCCTGGTCGCGAAGTCCTCGGTGGTCGGCAACCGCGACACCGGAGCGGTCTACGCCCGCATCGACGGACGCCTCTACCCCGCCCTGAATTTGACGTCGGCGCGGCTGGCGGTAGGCAATGCCGCGGCTCCGGCCTGGGTGACTACCGGCGAAATCGGCAAATACCCGACCGGCCCGATAATCGGGATCCCCGGGATACCGGATGCGTTGCCCGCCACCGGCGGTGGGGTCTCGACCTGGTCGGTATGCGACACCGCGGCCCCCGGTGGCGGCTTCCGTGCCGGCGCAACACCCCCGCTGGTAACGGCGATAGCCGGTCCGCTCACGGCGCAGCGTCGGGCAGCCCCGATGGGTTCCGACCAGGCGATCCTGGTGGCCCACCGGGACGCGACCTATGTGATCTGGGGCGGCCAGCGGTCACGCATAGACCCGACAGACCGGGCTGTGACGTTCAATCTCGGCCTCGATCCGGGGACGACCCATCCAATCCGGATCTCCAACGCCCTGTTCGACGCCCTGCCCTCGACGGAACCCCTTGTCCTGCCGGTCATTCCCGACGCCGGCGCCGCATCCCGGTGGCTACCCGGGGTCAAGGTGGGTGCGGTGCTGGAATCCCGGGATGCGGGCGGTGCCGTCACCGGCTTCTATGCGTTGCTGCCGGACGGCGTACAGAAGATCTCCCGATTCGTCGCCGACCTGCTGCGCACCGGCAACTCCCACGGATCGCCGACGCCAACCCTGGTTGCACCGGACAAGTTGGTTCACATCCCGACCGTCGAGACCCTCAACATCGGCTACTACCCGTCGAGCAAGCTGAATTTCGTTGACACTGAGGCCAACCCGGTCATCTGCGTGAGCTGGGAGAAGCAGAGCACCGACCCGCAGGCCCGGATCGCGATCTACACCGGCAGGGGCCTGCCGGTGCCCGACGACATGGACTCGCGGCTGGTTCGCCTGGTCCGCGACGACCGCAACCCGGATTCGACCGAGGCGAACCAGACGTTGATCCTGCCGGGTGCGGCGAATTTTGTCGCCACGACCAGCGGTGTCGTCACCTCGAACAGCCGGGAGGCCCTGTATTGGCTGTCGCCGCAGGGTGTTCGATACGGCATTGCGTCCGACCGGACGACCTTGCAGGCGCTCGGGCTCGACCCGGGCCGGGCCGTCCAGGCGCCGTGGCCCCTGGTGCGCACGTTCGCGCCGGGGCCGGCAATCAGTCGCGACGCCGCTCTTGTCGTCCGCGACGCAATTTCAGTGGGGGGCGCCTCCGCGCCTGTTCCCGGCGCGAGCCAAACGGGGGGTTGATCATGTCCAAACGGGGATTCGTCCGCGAAAACCGAACGCCGCCGCCGACCGTCCCGCCGACGCGCGTGGCAGTTGCCGCGCCCCTGGCGCTGCCCGAACGGGAGCCGCGGAACCTTCTGGTGATGATCGCGCTGCCCGCACTTCTGGTCGGGATCGTCGGCACCCTGGTGGTCATGTACGCGTCGGGGGTGCGTTCGCTGCAATCGGGATTCTTCCCGATGGTGGGCCTGGTCGGCTTCGGCGCGCTGATGTTCGGTGGGCGCTTCGGACGCGGACGCAAAATCACCTGGGGCGAACAGGAAAAGCAACGCCGCAGCTACCTGCGGCAACTCGACGATGACCGCGAGGAAGTCCTACGCTCCGCGCAGCTGCAGCGCCGAAACCAGCTGTTCGTGCACGCCGAGCCGCAGCGCCTGGACGCCGTGATCGGCGGGCCGCGCATGTGGGAACGATGCCCGGCCGATCCGGACTTCCTCGACGTCCGCGTGGGAATCGGCGTTCAGCAGGCCGGAGAATCCGCGGTTTCGTTGCAGTGGCCCGACGTTCCCGTCGGCGAAGAACTCGAACCGGTGACCGGCGGCGCACTGCGAGACTTCATCCTCGAACAGAGCAAGATACGCGGGATCGGCAAGGTGGTGAGCCTGCGGTCGAAGCCTGGCTTCGGTTTCATCGCCGACGACCCTGCCGAACTGCACGCGCTGATCCGCGCGATGCTGTGCTCGCTGGCGGTTTACCACAGCCCTCAGGACGTCAAATTCATGGTGGTGACCCGCAACCCGGACCTGTGGCAGTGGCTGGTCTGGCTGCCGCACAACCAGCACGACGAGATGTTCGACGCGTGCGGACTGCGCCGGCTGGTCTTCGCCACGCCGACGGAACTCGAAGAGGCACTCGACGCCGAACTGCACCGCAAGGGGCGCGGCCCCTGGTCGCCGCCCGTCGGCGGCACACCGACGTCCATGCCCTCGCCGATAGAGTCGACGGCGCCCGCGGGTCTGGGGCCGCACTGGGTCATCGTCGACGACAACGTCGGCACCCCCGAACAGTGGGAGGGGGTGACCGGCCAGAAGGGCATGGCGGGAATCACGGTGTTGCGCCTGGCGACCCGCATCGGCGTCGGCATCGGCTTCAACGACGCCACTCAGCGCTTCACGCTCAACGACGGCCGGCTGTCACACCGGGACAACTTCTACGCCGTCGCCGACAGTCTTGCCGACAGCACCGCCACCCGGTGCGCCAGAGCGCTGGCCCGCTGGTCGCCGACGAGTCCGGGGCAGTTGAACGAAACCGACAGCCAGGGCGCGGAATTGTTGCGGGCACTGGGCATCTCCGATCCGCGCGACCTCGATGTCGAACGGCTGTGGGCCGAGAGCCGGGGTCGCGGTGATCCGAGATGGGCGAAGGTGCCCGTGGGTGTGCGGCCCGACGGCGAGTTGCAGGATGTGATCCTGCGCGCCAAGGACTTCGGCGGTTATGGATTTCACTCGGTGGTGATTGGCACCTCCGGATCGGGAAAGTCGGAATACTTCCTGTCGCTGTGCAGCGGCATAGCGCTGACACACTCGCCGGAGACGTTCATCGTGATCTTCGTCGACATGAAGTTCGAGTCGGCGGCTCAGGACTTGCAGGGCTTCCCGCACGTGGCCGGGTCGCTGTCCAACCTGGGCAAAGATGATCGTCACCTGGCCGAGCGGATGCGCAAGGCCATCAACGGTGAGATCGCGCGACGCTACCGCCTTTTCAAGGATGCCGGGGCCCGCGACGCCAACGAGTACGAGGAGATGCGGCTAGCCGGGCGGGATCTCGAACCCGTCCCGATCCTGCTGGTAATCATCGATGAATACCTGGAACTGTTCATTCACCACCCCGAATGGATCGATCTGGTCATTCACATCGGGCAGGAAGGGCGGGGCTGCAACGTCTTTTTCACCCTCGGCGGGCAGCGGCTGGACCTGTCGTCACTGAGCAAGGTCAAGAGCAACATCGCGTTCCGGGTGGCGTTGCGCGCCGAAACCGCCGAGGACTCGCGTGACGTGATCGGCAGCGACGCGGCCCTGCATCTGCCGTCGCAGGAGAATGGCTACGGACTGCTCAAAGTCGGACCGCGCGACCTGGAACAGTTCCGCTGCTTCTACGTGTCGGCGCCGTTCGTGCTGCCCAAACGGGCCGCCGACGTGGACAGCACGGTTGCGATGACCTTCTCCCAGCCGCGTAGCTACACCTCGACGTATCAGCCGTTGAGTGAACTCGACAGTGCGGCATTGGAAATGGCCGAACAGCCCAAGGAGCCCGACGAGTTCCTGTTCCATGCCGACGGCTTCCGAAAGAAGAAGCTGGTCGACGTCATCCGGGAATCGCTGGAATCGCAGTCCAGCCGACCGCCGCACCGAATCTGGCTTCCGCCACTGGAAGTCAGTGAAACCGTTGACGCGCTGGTGGCCCGATGGCGCGGTAGGCGCTGGGACGATGCCTACGGGCAGAATCCGGGTCTGGTCTTTCCGATCGGTGTCGTCGACATTCCCGAGGACCACGACCAGCGGGTGCACGCGATCAACGTCGAGATGGACAACATCATCGTGGTCGCCACCGCGCAGCGCGGCAAATCGACCACGCTGATGACGCTGATGACGTCTGCGGCGTTGATGTACAGGCCCGAACGGGTGACGTTCTTTTGCATTGGGGCGTCGCTGTTCCCGATCGAAGACCTACCCCACGTGGCGTCGGTGGTCAGCCCCACCGACGCCGAGGGCGTGTCGCGGACCATCGCCTCCATCGAGGGTTTGATCGCCGCTCGTGAAGCATCCTTCAAGGCGTACCAGATCGATATCTGCGAGTTCCGGGAGCGACGCTTCGGATTCGACGCTGGCATCGAAAGTACCGACCCGGACGACAAATTCGGCGATGTCATCCTGGTCATCGACAACTTCAGCGACTTCTACGAGAAAGACTCCGCAATGGGCGAACGGGCGATCGCGATCGCCCGCCAGGGACTCTCCTACGGTGTGCACATCATGACAACCGCTACCGCGTGGCTGGTCGGTCAGAAGCAGCAACTGGTCAACGTCTCCAACGCGCGAATCCAGCTGCGACTGAGCAACCCCGATGAAACCCAGATGGGCGAGGGATTCCAACGCAAGAAGGCTGCCCGAAACACCTTGGACCGACCGGGTTTCGGATTGACTCGGGATGGCCACGAGCTGCTCGTCGGAGTTCCGGAGGTGCTCGGCACCGCCGGTGAGCGGCTGGCGACCCGGCACATCGGGCCACTCATCGCCGACGTCACCGGGGCCGGGCGCCTGGAAAGCCTGGCCCGGTTGCCCGGCCGGATTCCGCTGGCCGAGGTGGCCGCCGCGTTTGCCGGCACTCCGGGGCAATCGGATCCGTTGAACATTCCCTTCGGAATCGGCGAGACCGCTTTGCAACCGGTGATGCTGCCCGGGAAAACGGTTCCCAACATGCTCGTGGTCGGCCGTCAATCCTGCGGGAAGACCACGACGCTGGCGACGTTCGGGCAGATGATCGTGGCCCGCTGCAGCCCTGAGCAGGCCCAGATCACCATTATCGACCCCAAAACCTCGCTGATCGGCAAGATCCAGGGCGACCACGTGCGGGCCTACGCCTACACCGCCGACGATATCGACACCGTGCTGGCGGAGCTGGCGCAGTCGCTGCGCGACCGGTTGCCGCCGTCGGGGCTGAGCCAGCAGGAGTTGCTCAGCCGCGGGACATGGGACGGGCCACACCATTTCGTGTTGATCGATGACGAGCAGGAGTTGCGCCCGCACGGAGTGGTGGGCAAATCGGCTGCCACCGCACCGCTGTGGGGGCTGATCGAACGTAGCCGCGAGATCGGGTTGCACGTCATCGCCTCACGACTGCCCGGGAACTGGGCCGGCGTCGCGGTGACCAGTCCGTTCCTGCAGAAGATGACCGGTTCGCGGGCACCCACTCTGTTCATGGACAACGACCCGTCGGCGGTGAAGGTCTTCGGCCGGACCAGCGCCCAGCAACTGCCGTCCGGGCGCGGCCTGCTGGTCACCACCGACGGCACGGTGGAAGGTGTTCTGGTCGCGGACTCGGGGTCCTGAATCGACAGGTGCGCATCAAGCCCCTAAACTCAGCACGACTTCTCGCCGGGTGGGGCTCGGCGATCACTCTCCGGGGAGGCGGGGGGCGGTGGCCAGAGGGCGGTGACCAGGGTCCGGGGGCCAGGGGTCGGGGGCGGGGGCAGACCAGAGCACTGTCGTCGCATTCCGGCCATTCCTTGCGGGGGGTGTCACACGATTGATTTGGAGGCAGCAATGGGCGGACTATTCGATATGGTGCCGGGTGCGGTTGACGCATCGGGGCTGGTAGAAGCGGGAATTAGTGAGGAGATGGCGGCCACGACCGCAGCCGGGGCCGCCGCGCTGACAGCGGTGCTCCCGATGGCGGCCGACGCCGACTCCATCGAATTCGCGGCGGCGCTCAACGCCGCCGGGGCGGCCTATCTTGCGACGGCGGCCGAACACGTCGGCCAGCGGGTCGCCTACTCCGGGTCCCAGGGCCTGGCCGCGGCCACCGGCGTGGCCGCCGATGCCGCCAGCGCGGGCGCCGTCGGACTGTAGGGTCGGCTCGTGCCCGATCCCCGGTGGACGGGTCCACCGGAAATAGTCGCGGCGATCTTCGAGGCGGGTTCGCCGGCTTCCGTGGTCGCCAACAGTGCCGTCTGGGTAACCGAGACCGTCAACAACGAGGTGGCGGCCGGGGTCTCGCAGGTCAACAGCCTGGTCACGGCCGAACAGTGGCAGGGCGTCGGCTCGGCGGCTTCGACGATCGCGGGCGCCGGACTCAACACCGCATTGCAGATGCTGGTCGGCTGGACCGCTGAGAAGATCGGCGTCACCCAAGCCGCCGTCGAGGCCTTCGCCGTCGCCCGGTCCTCGGTGATCCCCTCGGTGGTCTCGCAGACGAACCGGGACGAGTGGGCCGTGCTCAACGCCACCAACTTCTTGGGCCAGAACACCCCGGCCATCATCGAGCGCGACACCGAGTATTTCGGGGAGCACTGGCCGCACAACTCCGGCATCGGCTGGGCGTATGCCGCCGCACTCAACGCGCTGGTCGCGGCGCTGGCGGCTCCTCCTCCCGTCGCGCCGATGGGCGCATCGCCGGCCGCACCGGCCACCGCGGCGCAGGCCGTCGCGCAGGCCGCTGCCCAGACCGGAATGCACAATGCCGTGCAGGGGTCGGCGCAGGTTGCCCAAACCGCCGGCCAGAGTGCGTCCGCTCCGGCTCAGGCGACGGGGCAACTCGGTTCGCTGGCTCAGCTGCCGGCACAGGTGTTTTCCAGCGCGACGGCGCCGCTCAAGGACCTGGCCGGGGCACCGGCGCAGGCGATGCAGGGCCTCGCGGGCATGGGGCCGGCGCAGGCGTTCGGGGGGATGTTCCCGCCGGCGGCGCTACCGGTGGGTGCGATGGGCGCGGCGGGGTCTGTTCTGGCCGCCGGCAGTGTGAGTGGCGGTGCGGGCGGCGGCGTCGGCGGCGGTGTCGGCGGCGGTGCGGTGTCGGCGGGTGGCCCGGGGGCGGCCGGCGGGTTTCCCGGTGCCGGGTTGACCAGCTACACCCGCCCGAACAGCAGTTTCGAGTCCGAGGCCGGAGGTAAACCGGCCAGCTTGCGGGCCGGGATGCTCAATGCCGCCGAAGTGCGCGGCCCGACGACGTCCGGCGCAATGGGTGGCACACCACTGCCAATGAGGCAGGCGGGGATGCTTGCCCGAGGCGGCGGCGGCAGCGGGGGCGGCGGGGGCCAGGAGGCTGTGACGCGGGCCCGTGTCGTCGTCGAAGAAGAAGTTCCCGGCGCCTAGCGTCTCTCTTCGCGCGCGGGCGCGTCATCGCCCACCGCTTGTGCTGGTTCGGCGGCGTCTCTCTTCGCGCGCGGGCGCGCTCATCGCCCACCGCCGGATCGCCCAACGCCGGGAGGCCCGGCGAAGGCCTGGGCGATCGTCAGCCAGCGCTGCGCCTCCTCCCCCACCGCCACCACGTCGAGCGCCCCGAGCGCACGGCGCTGCGTGACCAGGCCGCAGAAATCCTCCGCGGAACCACTGACGCGCTGGGCCGCGTCGGGCGGTCCCCACGTCCAGAGGTCTCCCCCGGGCCCGCGCAACTCCACATAGAACGGTTCGCCGGGCGGACTCAGGCTGTTCACTGCGTAGGCGTAGTCGCGCGCCCGCACGCCGATGTGCGCGATCGACCGCAGCCGATCGGTTGGCGGCCGAGTCACCCCGAGGGTGTCGGCCACATCGAGCCCGTGCGCCCAGGTTTCCATCAGTCGCGCGGTGGCCATCGATGCGGCGCTCATCGGCGGCCCGAACCACGGGACCTTCCGGCCCTCGGGAACCTCCAGCAGAGCCTCGTGCAGGCGTCCACGAGTCGTCCGCCAATCGGCCAGCAAGTCTGCCGGGGGTACGGCGGCCAACGCCTCGGCGCCGGAGTCGACAAAACCCCCCGGATTGGCAGCCGCTTCCGCCAGCACGTCGGCGAACCCGCTCTCGTCGGTGGCCGAGATCAGCGCTACCCGGTCGGTCCACAGCAGATGGCCGATCTGATGAGCGATCGTCCAGCCCGGTGCCGGCGTCGGCTCGGCCCAGCGCTGCGCCTCCAGCGGCGCCACCAGGGCATCGAGTTCGTCGCTTTCGGCTCGTAGGTCGGCGACAATGGGACCCGGACCGGACATGGAAGCCTCCTCGACTAGCGGTGCATACCGCCAAGAGGTGACAGTATTTGGTGGGGCTCGCGCCCACGCCACCTGGGCCGGGATTGCGCCCGAAGCGCTGACATCGCGACCGGGTGGGTCCACCTTGCGCCGCCGGGTCAACTCCGCCGGCTCGTGGAACAGCGGCTCGAGCCGGTCACTGACCACCGACGCCGGAAACGGCAGCGTGTCGTTGTCGTCGGAGAGGGCCGACGGCGCGATCGAAACCATGACGCCATCGTCACAGCGGGGTATGACAAGTTTTGGCCACCGTGGCCCGGCCCCGCGAGACCCCAGGTCAACACTCGGGACGGGTCACTTCGCTCTGTGCCGGCCACCGCTGGAACGGAATCGGGAGCACACCGGTCGACCTCCGGCTATGTGCCGGGCAGGTCCGTGGGCAGCGGGCCACCGCGCCGCGCCACTACCCCGTGCACCCCCAGCCCGATCAGATACAGCACGGAACCGGCCAGCGCGAATGCGGGTGCATGGCCGTCGGGCGGGATGAAGACGGCCGCCACGGTGACCGCCGCGATGAACGACACCCAGAACAGGGCGTCCTGCACCGCGAAGACGTGGCCGCGCATTGCGTCGTTGATATCGATCTGCATCGCCGAATCCGCGCAGAGCTTGACCACCTGACCTGCGAGGCCGATGAAAAACCCACACGTCACCATGACCGGCAGCAGCAGCCCAGCCCCCGCTGTCTGGGTTGCCGCGGCTGCCAGCAGTGCGCTGTTGGTAGTGGCGTAGCGCCCCCAGCGCAGCACCAGCCCCGGGGTCAGCACATTCGCCAGGAAGGCCCCCAGCCCGCTCGCCGAAACGAACATCAGCGCGGTACCCATACCTGCGGTATCCGCGTCCTCGGCTCGGTGGGCCAGCAGCAGGATCAACAGTGAGTTGATCCCGACGACCATCCGGTGCGCGGCCAACGCCGACAGCGCCCCGGCCACCGTCGGTACCCGCACTATCGCCCGCACGCCGTGCAACCATCCGGTGACCACGGCATAGCTGGCCGAGCCGCGAAGCGCGCGGGGGCTGTCTCCCGGCCCGAGTGCTCTGGGCGCGAACCGCAGCGCCAGGACCAGCCCGACCGACACCGGGACCATGGCGGCGAAGATGACCACGGCCGCTCCATGGTCGCCACCGCCGTCGAATCGGCTCTTCACAACCATGAGCACGGCTCCGGCCAGAGCCGCGATAGCACCCGAGGCGGTGGCCACCGAGTTCATCGTGACCACTTGGTTGCGGGGCACCACATGGGGCAGTGCCGCCGACAGACCGGCGACGACGAAACGCGACATGCCGTTTGCCAGCAGCGCGGTGCAGAGCAGGAGTACCTCGCCGGCTTCGAACACCAGGATCACGCCGATTGCGGCGATGAAGCCCAGCCTGAGGATGTTGGCCCCAACCAGGACCAGCCGACGATCCCACCGGTCCATCAGCGCGCCGGCGAACGGCCCCAGTAGCGAATACGGCAGAAACAGGACCGCGAACGCTCGGGCTATCGCCATCGGGTCGGCCGCCCGGTCAGGGTTGAACAGCAGCGCGCCGGCCAAACCTGCCTGGAACAGCCCGTCGCCGAATTGACTGACCATGCGCAGTTGCAGCAGCCGCCAGAAGTCGGGCAGAGCGCGTACCGACCGCCACAGTGCGGCGGGTGCGCTTGTCCGTATCCGGGAGCGAACCACTGAACCCACTTCCACCGATCGATAGCGGCAAGGCCGGATCGGCGCTGCGCGGTCTCAGTACAGTACAAATCTTCGCCGAGGATGAATCGTATGCACTGCCGCCCGGACTCGCGTGTGATGATGTTGACGTGGCGCCGCATGAAGACCCCGATGACCACTTCGCCCCCGCCGCCCAACAGGTGCGACCGGGCACCTTGCTACTGGCCAATACCAATCTCCTGGAACCCACCTTTCGGCGCAGCGTGATCTACATCGTCGAGCACAACGAGGGCGGGACCCTCGGGGTGGTACTCAACCGGTCGAGCGAAACGGCCGTGCACAACGTATTGCCGCAGTGGGCGAAGCTGGCGGCCAAGCCGAAGACGATGTTTCTGGGCGGCCCTGTCAAACGCGACACCGCGCTGTGTCTGGCGGTGCTGAGGGTCGGCATCGAGGCAGACGGAATAACCGGCCTGCGTCATGTCGGGGGGCGCATGGTGATGGTCGACTTGGATGTCGACGCAGATTCAATAGCACCGGCGGTGGAAGGGCTGCGCATCTTCGCGGGATATTCCGGGTGGACGACAGGCCAGCTGGACGGCGAGATCGAACGTGACGACTGGATTGTGTTGTCGGCGTTGCCATCCGATGTCCTGACACCCCCGCGTTCAGATCTCTGGGGCCAGGTGTTGCGCCGTCAGCCGCTGCCGCTGTCGTTATTGGCGACACATCCGATCGACCTCAGTCGGAACTAGCCGCTCTCCCCCGGGGCGCCGGGGCGATTTTCTCGCGAGCGTAACGCCAGTGCGAAAAAGTCGCGGGTATTTCGCTCTGGCGTTACGCTCGCGGGCCGGAAGGCGGGCCGGAAGGCGGGCCGGAAGGCGGGCCGGAGGACGCGTGACCGGCCGCGAGCTCGTCACTCACAGGACTGGGTGCACCCTTCGCAGCAGCCGGTGCAGCTCCCCTCGCCCTCCGCGGCGCCGCTGCGGGCGGCGGCCTCGCGCCGCAGGGCGAAGTGCGCGCCTTGCAGCGAGCCGGCGACGAGGGTGGCGAGCGCGCCGAGGATGGACAGGATCAGCACTACCAGCGCAGCCCGGGTGGGGGCGGCCAGCGCCACTACTCCCCCGGCGGCGAGTATCGCCGCGGACGCCAGTTGGGTCGGCGCCATGGCGCGCACCGCTTGGGCAGTGGGGTTGGGGGCAGGTTTGCGCACCAGAGACCACATCCCGAACGCGGCCACGACTATGGCTGTACATACGCAGACCGCACCTGCGACAAGCATGGGCTCAGAATACGAGCTCCCCGCTGCCGACCCGCTGCCGACCCGCTGTCGAACGGCTGCTTGGCCAGCTGCTTGCCCGGCTGCCGACCCGCTGCCGACCCGCTGCCGACCCGCTGTTTGCCGGGCTGCCGACCCGCGACCCTCGGCTAGTGGGTCTGAATCGGCGCGGGATTCGAGTTGGGGCCGAGCAGGGTGCTCTGCTGCGGAACCGTGGAGTACGAGCCGGAGACCTGACCCAGCCCTGCGACGCCTGCTTGCCCTGACGGTGCCGGACGCATCGGCGACGTGGGTACCTGCGGGGCCAGCGAGTCGGATGCGTCCGCCGGCGTCTGCTCTGCTGATTCCGGACTCTGCACTCGAAAGCCGTTGATGATGGCATTGGTGGCCGGCCCGTCGCCCACCACCTGCGATGCGGCGGTGGTCACGAACATCGACACCAGGTAGTTGTCCGATCCCGAGGTTGCGATGACATGCCGTCGCGAGGTGTTCAGCGTCATATCGTTTTCCCGGTAGGTGCCTTCGATGATCGACGTCGGAAATTCGCCGAGCCGACCCAGCGCCCCATTCGTCGTCCGCCATCCCAGCATCCGCTGGCTGTCGACGAAACCATGTGTGATCGCCTCCTGCGGGTCGAACTCGCCGACCAGCTTGTACACGACGACTTGGGCGTTGGAGGTGTACACGCTGTGGCCGCCGACCCGGTCGGCGATTACCGCGAACGCGTCGGGGACGTTGGGATCGGGCACCGGGGTCCAGCGCGGAGGTACTGGCAGGGTGATGACGAGCGCGTCGAAATCATGCGGATTCTGCGGCTCCAGCGCGACGTCTCTGCTCTGCAGGTATTCGCGCAGTGTGCCGGTGACCGCGGGCACCGCTGCTGGCGGCGCCGGGGCTATCGCCGCCGGGGGCCGGACGGTGGCCGGCAGGGGACCTGAGATTGCGGCTGGGGCGGGGGGCGCAGGTATCGCGACGGGCGCCTGGGCGGTACCGGGTGCGAATCTTGGGACGCCTCCGGGGAGCACCATCGAATTCTGGTTCGGGGTTGCGACGGGCTGTCGAGGACTGGGGACCGACGGCTGCGGCACCAGCGGTTCTGCTGCGGCGGTGCCGCTCGCGATCATTAGCGCACCGAGAGCGCCTACAACCATGCTGACTCCGAATGTCCGCCAACAGGGTGCGATCTGAGTCATTTCGCCTCGATCCCTCTTCAATAGACCGGCCAATTGTTCTCTTAGCAAGCCCGCCGGTGAAGCTGAATGTAACCACTCCTCAGAGGTGTCGGCGACGTTCGACACCGACCTGGGACGAACCCCTGATCGCCGTGCAACGCAACCGAGACCTGTCCGTGCCACATGGCCCGCGAGCTGTTCCGCTGGCTCTGTCGCCCGCGAGCTGTTCCGTCGGCTCTGTGGCCCGCGAGCGTAACGCCAGTGCGAAAAAGCGGTTGAATTTTCGCCCTGGCGTTACGCTCGCGGCCCGGGGGCGCGGCGAGGGGCGCCCGGGCGGTGCCGGGGGCGCGGCGGCTGGACCCGGACGGTGCCGCGGAATCGCCCTTATACCCTGTTCTGCGTGACCCAATCGCCGAACGCAGCGTCCGGAAGCCCGCCCGGCAGCAAGGACGCCGAGCTCGACGCTCCGCGGTACCGCTATACCGCCGAGCTTGCGGCGCAGCTGGAACGCACCTGGCAGCAGAACTGGGCGCAGTGGGGGACGTTCGACGTGGCCAACCCCGTGGGCTCACTCGCCCCGGCCGACGGTTCGACGGTGCCCGACGACAAGCTCTTCGTCCAGGACATGTTCCCGTACCCGTCGGGGGAGGGCCTGCACGTCGGCCACCCGTTGGGCTACATCGCCACCGACGTCTATGCCCGTTACTTTCGGATGACAGGACGTAACGTGTTGCACGCGTTGGGGTTCGATGCATTTGGCCTGCCCGCCGAGCAGTACGCGGTGCAGACGGGCACCCACCCGCGCACCAGGACCGAGGCCAACGTGGTGAATTTCCGACGCCAGTTGGGTCGGCTGGGCCTGGGCCATGACAGTCGCCGCAGCTTCTCGACGACCGATGTCGAGTTCTACAAGTGGACGCAGTGGATATTCCTGCAGATCTACAACGCCTGGTTTGACGTTGCTGCCGGCAGGGCGCGTCCGATCGCCGAATTGATCTCCGAATTCGACACCGGCACACGTCAATTGGATGACGGACGGGCGTGGGCGGAGTTGACCGCGGGGGAGCGGGCCGAGGTGATCGACGGCCACCGCCTGGTTTACCGTGCGGACTCGATGGTCAACTGGTGTCCGGGGCTGGGCACCGTACTGGCCCACGAGGAGGTGACCGCTGACGGCCGTAGCGACCGCGGGAATTTCCCGATATTCCGTAAACGTCTGCGGCAGTGGATGATGCGCATCACCGCCTATTCTGACCGGCTACTCGAGGATCTCGATGTGCTCGACTGGCCGGAGCAGGTAAAGAGCATGCAGCGCAACTGGATCGGCCGCTCGACCGGCGCCACGGCCCTGTTCGGCGCCTCCTGCGCTTCCGGCGCCGCCCTCACCATCAAGGTCTTCACCACCCGCCCGGACACCCTGTTCGGCGCCACCTACCTGGTCCTGGCTCCCGAACACGACATGGTCGACACACTCGCCGCCGACGCCTGGCCGGACGGAGTCGCGGAGTCCTGGAAATACGGGGCCGCCACACCGCGCGACGCGGTGGCCGCGTACCGGCGTGCGATCGCGGCCAAGTCCGACCTGGAGCGCCAGGAGAGCCGCGACAAAACCGGCGTCTTCCTGGGCTCCTACGCGGTCAACCCGGCCAGCGGCCAGCCGGTGCCGATCTTCATCGCCGACTACGTGCTGGCCGGCTACGGAACCGGGGCGATCATGGCAGTCCCGGGTCACGACCAGCGCGACTGGGATTTCGCCACCGCGTTCGGCCTGCCGATCCTCGAGGTGATCGCGGGCGGCGACGTCGCACAGTCCGCCCACACCGGTGACGGTGTCCTGGTGAACTCCGAATATCTGGACGGCATGAGCGTCGCCGACGCCAAACAGGCCATCACCGCGCGGCTGGAGTCGACCGGTCGTGGCAGCGCCCGCGTTGAATTCAAATTGCGGGATTGGCTTTTTGCCCGCCAAAGGTATTGGGGCGAGCCGTTTCCCATCGTCTACGACAGCGACGGAAGACCGCACCCACTCGATTCGGCGGCCCTGCCGGTGGAACTCCCTGACGTAGCCGACTATTCGCCGGTGCTCTTCGATCCGGACGACGCCGGCAGCGAGCCCTCACCGCCGCTGGCCAAGGCGAGCGAGTGGGTGCACGTCGAACTCGATCTCGGCGACGGTTTGCTGCCCTACTCCCGCGACACCAATGTGATGCCGCAGTGGGCCGGCAGCTCCTGGTACGAGTTGCGCTACACCGATCCGCACAACTCGGAACGCTTCTGCGCCAGGGAGAACGAGGCGTACTGGATGGGCCCGCGGCCAGATGAGCACGGACCCGACGATCCGGGGGGAGTGGACCTGTATGTCGGCGGCGCCGAACACGCGGTGTTGCACCTGCTGTATTCCCGGTTCTGGCACAAGGTGCTCTACGACCTCGGCCATGTCAGCTCTCGGGAGCCCTACCGGAGGCTGGTCAATCAGGGCTATATCCAGGCGTTCGCCTACACCGACTCCCGTGGTTCCTATGTGCCGGCCGCGGAGGTAGTCGAACGCGACGGCGGATTCCGCTATCCCGGCCCGGACGGGGGTGCCGAGATCGAGGTCTTTCAGGAGTTCGGCAAAATCGGTAAGAGCCTGAAGAATTCGGTATCGCCGGACGAGATTTGCGACGAGTACGGCGCTGACACGCTGCGGGTGTACGAGATGTCGATGGGCCCGTTGGAGGCCTCCCGTCCGTGGGCCACCAAGGATGTTGTCGGCGCCCACCGGTTCCTGCAAAGGGTGTGGCGCCTGGTGGTCGACGAGCAGACCGGCAAGACCCGACTGAATGACCAGGACCTTGCCGACGATACGCTGCGCGCGTTGCATCGCACGATCGCCGGAGTATCGGAAGACTATGCGGCACTGCGAAATAACACCGCTGTCGCGAAGCTGATCGAATACACCAATCACCTGACCAAGCAGTACCGGGACGGTGTTCCGCGGGCGGCGGTCGAGCCACTGGTGTCGATGACGGCGCCGCTGGCGCCACACCTGGCCGAAGAGCTGTGGTCGCGGCTGGGCAACTCATTGTCCTTGGCGCACGGGCCGTTTCCGGTGGCCGATCCGGTTTATCTGGTCGATGACACGGTGGAGTATCCGGTGCAGGTCAACGGCAAGGTACGTGGACGGGTGAGGGTACCCGTCGACGCAGACACCGAAACGGTGCAGGCGGCGGCCCTGGCCGATGAAAAGGTGCTGGCCTTCCTGGCGGGTGCGGCACCGCGGAAGGTGATTGTGGTGCCCGGGCGGATGGTGAACCTCGTCGTGTAACCGCAGGGTGGAGCCGCGCCTGCGGAGATCCATAGGCTGTCGAAACCGTTGCCCGCGTGGCGGATAAGCCCTCAGCTCGGCCGGATCACAACCTCGTGAACGTGGGCGTCGCGCGGCGTGGCCACGACGTCAGCCACCGCGGCGGCGACCGTCTCGGGGCGCAGGTACTTGGTGGGGTCGTAGTCGCCGCCCTCGTAGGCGACGAGCTCGCGTTGCATGGCGGTGTCGGTGCGGCCCGGGTTGATCGACGTCACCAGCAGTGCGGGTTCGTCGGCGCGTAGTGAATCGGCGAATGCGCGCAACGCGAACTTGCTCGCCGAATACGAGGCCATGCCGGGAGAGGCGTTGCGGCCGGCCCCGGAGTTGATGAATACCACCCTTCCGCGAGCCTGACGCAGCGCCGGCAGCAATGCAAGGGTAAGTTCCACGGCGCCAAAGACATTGACCTCGAACGTGGCCCGCCATTGGCCGACGTGGGATTCGGCGACGCGCCCGGGTACCGCCACCCCGGCGTTGTGCACCAAAACGTCGAGTTCATCGAGGATCTCGCAACTGGCGGCGATCGATTCGGTGTCGACGAGATCCAACGGGAAGGTGGTTGCGCCGAGCCGCTGCGCCACGGCGTCGAGCCGGTCCGACGGCCGGCCGGCCAACAGCAACGTGTGGGTTGGCGCCAATGCGTCGGCGATAGCAGAGCCGATGCCACCGCCGGCACCGGTGATTAGCGCGGTTGGCATGACGTCACATGCATCCGAAAGCGTTGAAGGTCACGCGCCTTGGACCCGCTCGCAGTCGACAGCATCGGTGGCTGCCTCGGTTGAGGCGAGCCGTTGCAGTGGTTCCAGCGCCGTCATCAGGATCTCGATGTCGCCGCAGGGAAGCGTGTTGAGCATGGCCGCCAGCGACGCGTGCCGGCTGGCCACCGATTCGGCGTGCACCGCCCTCCCCTCGGGCGTGATGTCGACCAGTACGGCCCGTAGATCGGAGGGGTCGCGTTCGCGTTTTACCAGGCCGATCTTCTCCAGGCGGCGGATGGCGACGGTGGTGGTGGGCGTCCGTACCCGCTCATGGGCGGCCAGGTCGGTCATTCTGATCGGACCGCGGTCGAGCAGGGTGATCAGAATCGACAGCTGCGCCAGCGTCAGGTCGCCGGCCACCGCGCCACTGGGATCTCCGCGACGCAGTATTGCGAAGAGTTTGGATAGCGACCGGTGCAGCCCTTCTGCCAGCTCGGCGACGTCGGAGACGCTGCTTTCGCTACGAGACATAGGGGTGGAGTCTAACCGGCGCCGTCGCGCCACCTGCACAGCGCTTCGGCGTCGGTCAAATCGTAGTCCGGGCCGTTGCACCCGACGGTCAGTAGTCGGACACCGAGACCGGCCAGCGCGTCGGCATTGGCCATCAGTTCCGACCCGCTGCCGGCGGCGGCCGAGCACTCGATGTCGGCCGCGTCCCGCCCGACGGCTTCGCAGTGACGGCGGAGCACCTCGGATTTGGCCGGGAACTCCTCGGCGGAGCTGAAGCTGTGCCACACGTCGGCGTATTCGGCGACCAGGCGTAGCGTTTTGCGTTCCCCGCCGCCACCGATCAGGATCGGGATGTCCCGGGTGGGTGGGGGATTGAGCTTGGCCAGCCGCAATTTGATCCGGGGGAGTGCGCCGGCCAGGTCATCGAGGCGGCCGCCGGCGGTGCCGAACTCGTAGCCGTACTCGTCGTAGTCCTTCTGTTTCCAGCCGGAGCCGATGCCCAGGATCAGCCGTCCGCCGCTGACGTGGTCGACGGTGCGGGCCATGTCGGCGAGCAGCTCGGGATTGCGGTAGGAGTTGCACGTCACCAGCGCGCCGATCTGGATGCGCGAGGTCTGTTCGGCCCAGGCGCCGAGCATCGTCCAGCACTCGAAGTGCTCGCCGTCGGGGTCGCCGTAGAGCGGGAAGAAGTGATCCCAGTTGAAGACGGCGTCGACGCCGAGGTCTTCGCACCGCCGGACGGCGTCGCGGATGTCGTCGTAGCGCGGGGCGTGCTGCGGGTGCAGCTGCACCCCGATGCGAACCGGACCGCCGGGGGCACCCGGGTCGGCGTCGGAGGAGCAGGCGGGAGTCGCGTCGGAGGCCATGCGACCACCGTAGGCGGCTCAGGCCTCGATGATGAATTCCTCGAGTTGTGCCCGTGCCACGTCGTCGGCCAGCTGCTCGGGCGGGCTCTTCATCAGGTAGGCCGACGCCGGGATCACCGGGCCGCCAATCCCGCGGTCCTTGGCGATCTTGGCCGCCCGCACCGCGTCGATGATCACGCCCGCCGAGTTCGGCGAGTCCCAGACCTCCAGCTTGTATTCCAGGTTCAGCGGCACGTCGCCGAAGGCCCGGCCTTCCAGGCGCACGTAGGCCCACTTGCGGTCGTCGAGCCACCCGACATGGTCGGACGGGCCGATGTGGACGTCCTTGGCGTTGAACTCGCGCTGCAGGTTGGAGGTGACAGCCTGGGTCTTGGAGATCTTCTTGGACTCCAGCCGCTCCCGTTCGAGCATGTTCAGGAAGTCCATGTTGCCGCCGACGTTGAGCTGCATGGTGCGGTCGAGCTGCACGCCGCGGTCCTCGAACAGCTTGGCCATCACGCGGTGGGTGATGGTGGCGCCCACCTGACTCTTGATGTCGTCGCCGACGATCGGGACGCCGGCGTCGGCAAACTTCTTGGCCCACACCGGGTCGGAGGCGATGAACACCGGCAGCGCGTTGACGAACGCCACACCGGCGTCGATGGCGCACTGGGCGTAGAACTTGTCGGCCTCTTCCGATCCGACAGGCAGGTAGGAGACGAGTACGTCGACCTTGGCGTCCTTGAGTGCCTGGACGACGTCGACCGGGTCGGTGTCGGACACCTCGATGGTGTCGGCGTAGTACTTGCCGATGCCGTCGAGGGTCGGGCCGCGCTGCACCAACACGTTGGTGGGTGCGACGTCGGCGATCTTGATGGTGTTGTTCTCCGAGGCGAAGATCGCGTCGGAGAGGTCGAAGCCGACCTTCTTGGCATCAACGTCGAACGCGGCCACGAACTTCACGTCGCGGACGTGGTACGGGCCGAACCGCACGTGCATCAGGCCGGGGACGCGGGATTCCTCGTCGGCGTTGTGGTAGTACTCGACACCCTGGACCAGTGAGGACGCGCAGTTTCCGACGCCGACGATCGCGACGCGTACCTCGGTCGACGCCTGTGGCGACGCGTTGTGCTCACTCATTTCGGATGTTCTCCTTACCTAATTCACTTCGCGGTGATTCCGGGGTTGCTGTGTGTTTGGTCTCGCGGTCACGTCTGTTCGACGTGGTTGGGCGCTGTGCGTTCGGCGGCGATGAGGTCGTTGAGCCACTTGACCTCGCGCTCGCTGGACTCGAGCCCGAGCTGATGCAGCTGGCGGGTGTAGCGGTCGAGCGATCCGCTGGCTCGTGCCACCGCGTCCCGCAGGCCTTCCCGACGCTCCTCGACCTGGCGACGCCGGCCTTCGAGGATGCGCATGCGCGCTTCGGCCGGGGTGCGGTTGAAGAATGCCAGGTGCACACCGAATCCGTCGTCGGTGTAGTTGTGCGGGCCGGTGTCGGCGACAAGTTCGCCGAAGCGCTGCCGGCCCTTGTCGGTCAGTTGGTAGACCCGGCGGGCGCGCCGCACGGGCAGCCCGGTCGGTGCGGCGTTCTCGGCGATCAGCCCCTCGGCCTGCATCCGTCGCAGTGCCGGGTAGAGCGAACCGTAGGAGAAGGCACGAAAGGCGCCCAGCAGGCCCGTCAGCCGCTTGCGCAGTTCGTAGCCGTGCATGGGGGACTCGATGAGCAAACCGAGGATTGCCAGTTCCAGCATCGAATCACCTCCTCATGTATGGCTTCGGCACGCAATTGCTTGCGCTGCTGCGGCAGCTGTGCCGGTCGGCCCCGTCGCTACGAAGACGCGACGCGTCGCGCAATCGTATCGCTCCGATATATTAACGACAACATCGCGGGGTGTTGGTGCGCCGTTGGTCACAGTCGGAGTCCCCGGTCCCGGGGGGTCGACCCGCCACGAGCCTGTATCGCATATCGGAGCCGGGGCGGGCGACGTACTCTGGTCAGCGTGCGACTGCAGCGACAGGTGGTGGACTACGCCCTGCGGCGACGGTCCCTGCTGGCCGAGGTGTATTCGGGGCGCACCGGTGTTTCCGAGGTCTGTGACGCTAATCCGTATTTGCTGCGCGCGGCGAAGTTTCACGGGAAACAAAGCCGGGTGATGTGTCCCATCTGCCGCAAGGAGCTGTTGACGCTGGTGTCCTGGGTGTTCGGTGAGCATTTGGGTGCCGTATCGGGTTCGGCGCGCACCGCCGAGGAGCTGGTGCAGCTGACAACCCGGTTTTCTGAGTTTGCTGTGCATGTGGTGGAGGTGTGTCGGACTTGCAGTTGGAACCACCTGGTGAAGTCCTATGTCCTGGGGGCGCCGCGCCCAGTGAAGCCGCCTCGGGGGTCGGGCCGCACCGGGGCGCCGCGCAACGGAGTTCGAACGGCCAGTGAGTAGCACGGGACGCCACCACCGGCCGGATGACGATGCTCCGGACGAACCGACGACCGCTGGTGAGCGCACAGTGTCGGGTGCCCACGCACAGGGAATACCGCCCGGTGCGGTCGGCGGGACGAAGCCGCCCGGTGCCCACGCGCAGGGAATACCGCCCGGCGCGGTCGGCGGGACGAAGCGGCCCGGTGCCCACGCGCAGGGAATACCGCCCGGTGCGGTCGGCGGGAGGAAGCCGCCCGGTGCCCACGCGCAGGGAACACCGCCCGGTGCGGTCGGCGGGAGGAAGCCGCCCGGTGCCCACGCGCAGGGAACACCGCCCGGCGCCGCCGGCGGGACGAAGCCGCCCGGTGGCGACGGCGGCGGCGCACGGAAGGCACCTGCCCCGCGCCGCGCTGTCTCGCCCGACGATCGGTTGACCGCGATCATCCCGCCGGTGACCGACGGGCGGCCGCCCCGGCACGTCGACCCCATCGACGAGGTCAAGGCAGCCCTGGCCGATCCGCCGCCCCAGCCCGATCAGCTCGACCAGGTCAAGGCCGCACTGGAAGCGCCACCGCAGCGTCCCGAGCGTTCCCGGAGCCTCGGCCGTCGGGGGCCCGGGGGGCCGACGCCGCCCTCGTCGCCCCCGTCGCCCCCGTCGCCCCCGTCGCCCGGGTCGGCTTCGCCCGCGACCCCGTCGGTTCCGTCCCTCGGCGTCCGCAGGCCGAAACCCGTCTGGACCCCGCGGATGAACTGGACATTGGTCAGGCGATCGCTCATTTCGTTGGTGGCGGTGTTGATCCTGCTGCCGATCGTCACCTTCGCCATGGCGTACATGGTCGTCCAGGTGCCGCGCCCCGGCGACATCCGCACCAACCAGGTTTCGGTGATCGTGGCCAGCGATGGCTCCGAAATCGCGAAAATAGTTCCGCCCGAAGGTAATCGGGTCGACGTCGACCTCAGCCAGGTACCGGTTCACCTACGCCAGGCGGTCATCGCCGCCGAGGACCGCGGTTTCTACTCCAACCGCGGCTTCTCGCTGACCGGGTTCGCGCGCGCGGCACGCAACAACCTGCTCGGCGGTGACCTGCAGGGCGGCTCCACGATCACCCAGCAGTACGTCAAGAATGCTATGGTGGGTTCCGCGCAGTACGGCTGGAGCGGGATCATGCGCAAGGTCAAGGAGTTCGTGATCGCCACGAAGATGGCCAGCGAGTGGTCCAAAGACGATGTGCTGCAGGCGTATCTGAACATCATCTATTTCGGCCGCGGGTCCTACGGGGTCTCGGCGGCGTCGAAGGCGTATTTCGACAAGCACGTCGACCAGCTCAGCGTCTCCGAGGGAGCCCTGCTGGCAGCACTGATCCGGCGACCGTCCACCCTGGACCCCGCCGTCGACCCCGAGGGTGCGCTCGCACGCTGGAATTGGGTCCTCGACGGAATGGTGGAGACCAACGCGCTGTCCGCCGAAGAGCGTGCGGTACAGGTGTTTCCCAGGACCGTTCCGCCCGAGCAGGCCCGGGCGGCGAATCAGGTTCGCGGACCCAACGGGCTGATCCAGCGGCAGGTGACCAAAGAGCTGACGGAGCTATTCGACATCGACGAGCAGGCTCTCAACACCCAGGGCTTGCGGATCACCACCACCATCGACCCGCAGGCCCAGCATGCCGCCGAAGACGCGGTGGCGAAGTACCTCGACGGCCAGGACCCGGATATGCGTGCCGCGGTGGCGTCGATTGATCCGCACAACGGCGCGGTGAAGGCCTATTACGGCGGATCCGATGCGCAGGGTTTCGATTTCGCGCAGGCGGGCTTGCAGACGGGCTCGTCGTTCAAGGTGTTCGCGCTGGTGGCCGCGCTCGAGCAGGGCATCGGGCTGGGTTATCAGGTGGACAGTTCGCCGCTGACCATGTACGGCATCACGATCACCAACGTCGAGGGTGAGGGGTGCGGTGTCTGCAATATCGCCCAGGCGCTGAAAATGTCTCTGAATACGTCGTATTACCGGCTGATGCTCAAGCTCGACGGTGGGCCCGAGGCGGTCGCCCGCGCCGCGCACCAGGCCGGGATCGCCGAAAGTTTTCCCGGCGTCCCACACACGCTGTCCGAGGATGGCGAGGGCGGCCCGCCGAACAACGGGATCGTGTTGGGGCAGTATCAAACTCGAGTGATGGACATGGCTTCGGCCTATGCCACCCTGGCTGCCTCGGGTGTCTACCATCGCCCGCACTTCGTGCAGAAGGTAGTCAACGACGACGGCCAGGTGCTGTTCGATATCACCGACACCGACACCGACACCGACACCAGCGGCGAGCAGCGCATCCCCAAGGCGGTGGCCGACAACGTGACCGCCGCGATGCTGCCCATCGCCGGGTACTCCCGGGGCCACAACCTGGCCGGCGGGCGGGCCTCGGCGGCCAAGA
The DNA here is from genome assembly GCF_047975165.1 of Mycobacterium sp. Classification (GTDB taxonomy): domain Bacteria; phylum Actinomycetota; class Actinomycetes; order Mycobacteriales; family Mycobacteriaceae; genus Mycobacterium. Next base: position 7,065 of record NZ_JBKECZ010000046.1, on the reverse strand, counting down.
CGGGCACCACCCAGCTCGGTGACACCAAAGCGGACAAGGATGCCTGGATGGTCGGCTATACACCGTCGCTGTCCACGGCGGTATGGGTGGGAACAGCCAACGGAGACAAGCCGCTGGTGACGCAGTGGGGCGGTCCGGTGTACGGCTCGGGGCTGCCCTCGGACATTTGGAAGGCGACCATGGACGGCGCCCTGAAGGGTACGCCGAACGAGTCGTTCCCCAAACCGGCCGAGATCGGTGGCTACGCGGGCGTGCCGCCGGCGCCGCCGCCCCCGCCGCCGGCGCCGCCACCGGACGCGCCGCCTTCGGAGACGGTGATCCAGCCGACGGTCGAGATAGCCCCCGGGATCATCGTGCCGATCGGCCCGCCGACAACGATCACGCTGCCGCCGCCTCCGCCGCCGGGGGCTCCGCCGCCGCCTGAGCCGCCTCCGGATCTTCCCGGCCCGCCCCCGTGACGGACCGGATCACCGAGCGCCCCACCGTTTCACCGCGGCCCCTTGCCGCCGATCGCCGGAGTGCGGACAGCCGGGATTGTCCCAGCCGCAACGATGTCCTGGGTGCCGCACTCGCGGTCGCCGTAGGCGGGCCGGTGGGCCGGCACGCACTGATCGGCCGCACCCGCTTCATGACCCCGCTGCGGGGGATGATCGCCATCGCCCTGGTGTTCCTGGGGTTGGGCTGGTCGACGAAGGCCGCGTGCCTGCAGACCACCGGTACGGGAACGGCCGACGAGCGGGTGGCCAACTGGGAGAACCAGCGCGCCTACTACGAACTGTGCTACTCCGACACCGTCCCGCTGTACACCGCGGAATTGTTGAGCCAGGGCAGGTTTCCCTACAAGTCCAGCTGGATCGAAACCAACCCCGACGGCACCCGGCAGATTCGCTACGACGGCGAACCCGCATTGCGCTACATGGAATATCCGGTGTTGACCGGGCTCTACCAGTACGCGTCGATGTCGCTGGCAAAGACCTACACCGCGCTGAGCAAGGTGGTAGCGGTGCCGGTGGTGGCCGAGGTGGTGATGTTCTTCAACGTCTCGGCCCTCGGGCTGGCGCTGGCGTGGCTGGCCACCGTCTGGGCCACGGCGGGGTTGGCCGGCCGGCGCGTCTGGGACGCTGCCCTGGTGGCGGCGTCACCGCTGGTGATCTTTCAGATCTTCACCAACTTCGATGCGCTGGCAACGGCCTTCGCGATGGGCGGGCTGCTGGCCTGGGCCCGGCGAAAGCCCTGGCCGGCCGGCGTGATGATCGGCCTCGGCGCCGCGGCGAAGCTGTATCCGCTGCTGTTTCTGGGCCCAATGCTCGTCCTCGGTGTTCGCACCGGGCGTCTCGGTGGGGTGTGGCGCGTCGCCGTAGGCGCGGTGGCGACCTGGCTGTTGGTGAATCTGCCGGTGCTGGTGCTCTTTCCGCGTGGATGGTCGGAGTTTTTCCGGCTCAACGCCAGGCGTGACGGCGACATGGATTCGGTCTACAACGTGGTGAAGTCGTTGACCGGCTGGCGGGGGTTCGACCCGTCGCTGGGTGTGTGGGAACCGCCCACAGTGCTCAACATCGTCGTCGCCGCGCTCTTCGCATTGTGTTGCACGGGAATCGGCTATGTCGCGTTGACGGCCCCGCAGCGTCCCCGGCTCGCTCAGTTGCTGTTCCTGGTAGTGGCTGGATTCCTGCTGACGAACAAGGTGTGGAGCCCGCAGTTTTCGCTGTGGTTGGTGCCGCTGGCGGTGCTGGTGATTCCATACCGGCGAATCCTGTTGGCCTGGATGACAATCGACGCGCTGGTCTGGATACCGCGGATGTACTACCTGTACGGAAACCCCGACCTGGCCCTGCCCGAGCAGCCATTCACCCTGACGGTGCTGGTGCGCGATCTTGCCGTGATCGGGTTGTGCGCGCTGGTGATTCGGCAGATCTACCGGCCGGATGTAGACCTGGTGCGCTGGGGCGGCAGGGTGGATGACCCCGCCGGCGGGATCTTCGACCGGGCACCGGATGCGCCGCCGGATTGGCTGCCCGACTGGTTGCGGCCCGCTCGGCGACGTAGGACCCGGGCCGGGGAACCGGCCACGGCGCCCGGTGCGGCGGGGGAGCGGCCCTGATGCAGGTTGCCGTTCCGGTGTTTCCGCGGCTGACCGCACTGGATGCCGTCGGGCCCTACGAGGTACTGCAGCGCATTCCCTCGATCGAGGTGGTGTTCGTCGGGCAACGACGCGGTGAGGTCCGCACCGAGAACGGCATGCTCGGCCTGAGCTGCGACGCCACCTTCGACGATGTCACCGCGCCCGACGTGGTGGTGGTGCCGGGCGGGATCGGCACCCGCGTGCTGGTCGGCGACGAAACGTTCCGATCCTGGCTGCGCGCCGTGCACCCGGGCACCAGATTCACCACCTCGGTGTGCACCGGTGCCCTGCTGCTGGCCGGTGCGGGACTGCTGGACGGGCTCACCGCGACAACCCACTGGGCCGCGGCCGAGCAGCTCAATGCGCTGGGCGCCCGGTATGTGCCCGAACGGGTAGTCGAGCATCTCCCGCAGCGCATCATCACCGCGGCCGGGGTGTCCAGCGGCATCGACATGGCGCTGCGGCTGGCCGAGCTGCTGGTCGACCGCCAGGCCGCAGAGGCCGCGCAGCTGCTTATCGAGTACGACCCGCAGCCTCCCTTCGATGCCGGTGCGCTGGCCAAAGCGGGCGAGGCGGCCCGGGTCACCGCGGCGCGGTTCGTCCGCGAGCGGAAGTGAATTCCCCAGATCCTTGGGGTCTGGCGTCGGTCTTTTGGGCCTCACGCCGGCTCTCCGGTAGTCTCAGGCGGTTGCCGACGCAGGCGACTCTCCTGCCACGGATCGACCGTGGCCGCCAAGACCAGAGGAGGTGATGAGGTCCCTATGCGTCCATACGAAATCATGGTCATCCTCGACCCCACACTCGACGAACGTACCGTTGCCCCGTCGCTGGAAACGTTTCTCAACGTCGTCCGCAAAGACGGCGGAACCGTCGAGAAGGTCGACATATGGGGCCGGCGGCGGCTGGCCTATGAGATCGCCAAGCACGTCGAAGGCATCTACGTCGTCATCGACTTGAAGGCCGCCCCTGCGACGGTCTCCGAACTCGACCGCCAGCTGGGCCTCAACGAGTCGGTGTTGCGCACCAAAGTGATGCGCACCGACAAGAAGTAGGCGTCCCCGCCCGGGGGCAGTTGTCGGAGGAATTGCCTAGGCTCGATGACACACATACCCACGACTGACCACCAGGCGAGGAACTGGCGGACCAAGGAGGATTATCGTGGCCGGTGAGACGATTGTCACCGTCGTTGGAAACCTCACTGCCGACCCCGAACTGCGGTTCATCGCATCGGGTGCCGCGGTGGCGAGTTTCACCGTGGCGTCGACGCCGCGGAACTTCGACCGCCAGAGTGGCGAGTGGAAGGACGGCGAGGCGCTGTTCCTGCGCTGCAGTATTTGGCGTGAGGCCGCCGAGAACGTGGCGGAGAGCCTGACCCGGGGCATGCGGGTGGTGGTGACCGGACGGCTTCGGCAGCGGTCCTTCGAAACCCGCGAGGGCGAGAAGCGCACCGTGGTCGAGCTTGAGGTCGACGAGATCGGGCCTTCGCTCAAGTACGCCACCGCCAAGGTCACCAAGGCCGGCCGCGGAGGCGGCGGGGGCGGTGGTGGCGGCGGGTCGCGGCAGTCCGCGCCGGCCCAATCCGGCGGATCCGGTGAAGACCCGTGGGGCAGCGCCCCGCCGTCGGGTTCGTTCGCCGGCGGCGACGACGAACCGCCCTTCTGAGACAGAACTTTCCAGCAGACTTCACAGCACAAGAACGGAAACAGACACCCATGGGCAAGTCCAACAAGCGGCGGCCGGTTCCGGAGAAGCCGGTCAAGACCCGCAAATGCGTTTTCTGCGCCAAGAAGGATCCGGTGATCGACTACAAGGACACCGGGCTGCTGCGCACCTACATCAGCGAGCGCGGCAAGATCCGGGCCCGCCGGGTCACCGGCAACTGCGTCCAGCACCAGCGCGATGTCGCGATCGCGGTGAAGAATGCGCGCGAGGTCGCGCTGCTGCCCTTCACCTCCTCGACGCGCTGATCGCCCGGCACCTAACGAAAGTCCAACGGAAAGAACGCAAACGATGAAGCTGATTCTGACGGCTGACGTCGACAATCTCGGTGCTGTCGGCGACTCGGTCGAGGTCAAGGACGGCTACGGCCGCAACTTCCTGCTGCCCCGCGGTTTGGCGATAGTCGCCTCGCGCGGCGCCCAGCGCCAGGCGGACGACATCCGCCGTGCGCGCACCACCAAGGCGGTCCGCGACCGCGAGCACGCCGAGGAACTCAAGGCCGCCATCGAGGCGCTGGGCCCGGTGAGCATGCCGGTGAAGACGGCGGGCGACAGCGGCAAGCTGTTCGGCTCGGTGACCGCCGGCGACGTCGTGGCCGTCATCAAGAAGGCGGGCGGGCCGAACCTCGACAAGCGGATCGTGCGGCTGCCCAAGGCACACATCAAGTCCATCGGCACCCACCCGGTGGCAGTGCACCTGCACCCCGAGGTCGACGTCGAGGTCCAACTCGACGTGGTCGCCGAGGGCTGATTCGGCGCGTTTCCGCGCGGTCCGGTGTGGGTCGGACGCGACCGGGTCCCGTTCCGGCGCGTCCCGGAATTCCCGTGAATTTTCTGTGAACGCGGTTTGTTGTGTCTTCGCGCAGGTCGGGTGTTGGTGGCGGGTTCGGCCGGTGTTTGCCGATGCCCGTGACGGTTGTGGTCCGGTTCGGGACAGTGCCCGTGCACGGAGTCAACACGCCCGGAAGGCCTAGCTGACACGACACGCCGAAGAGATTGTTGTCCACACACAATTTGCCCCTGTGGAGGTCGACTACCTGCGGTGATTCCAGTTGACAACGCATTTATCCACAGGTTATCCCCACCCTGTTCAACACCGCCGACGTTGACTTTGCACATTCGATGCACAGCGTCATGAACACCGCTCTGTTGGACCGGGCGTCAGTAGCGATTACGTTCGTCGCGACCCCCGGGTGAAGCGGTGGCCAGGTGCTTGTCGAAGGGCTTGGCGATGCGCTTGCCGGGGTGGTGACGATGCCGGGTGGTGACGCGCGCGGAGGCGGGTTGGTGGCTTCGGTCGGGGCGATGTCGGTGCCTCGACGTACGCTACGGAGATAGCACGAATCGAATATCCGTTCGATCCGTGGGGTGACGTCAGTGTGTCGGTCGATGGAGGTGGAGCCTGGTGGCAGTCGTCGATGACTTGGGCCATGCCGGCCCGGACGGCCCGCCGCCCGCCGAGGACTACGGCCGTCAGCCGCCGCAGGACCTTGCCGCCGAGCAGTCGGTGCTGGGAGGGATGCTGCTGAGCAAGGATGCGATCGCCGACGTGCTCGAGCGGCTGCGGCCCGGCGACTTCTACCGCCCGGCCAACCAGAACATCTACGACGCCGTGCTGGACCTGTACGGACGCGGCGAGCCGGCCGACCCGGTGACGGTGGCCGCCGAACTCGACCGCCGCGGGCTGCTACGCCGCATCGGGGGAGCGCCGTACCTGCACACGTTGATCTCGACGGTACCGACGGCGGCGAACGCCGGGTACTACGCGGGCATCGTCGCCGAGAAGGCGCTGCTGCGGCGGCTGGTCGAGGCGGGCACCCGGGTGGTGCAGTACGGCTACGCCGGCGCCGAGGGTGCGGATGTGGCCGAGGTGGTCGATCGCGCGCAGGCCGAAATCTACGACGTCGCCGACCGGCGCACCACCGAAGATTATGTGCCCCTTGAGGATCTGCTGCAGCCGACGATGGACGAGATCGATGCCATCGCGTCCAATGGCGGCATCGCGCGCGGGGTGCCGACGGGGTTCACCGAACTCGACGAGGTGACCAACGGGCTACATCCGGGGCAGATGGTCATCGTCGCCGCGCGTCCCGGTGTGGGTAAGTCCACCCTGGGGCTGGACCTCATGCGGTCGTGCTCGATCAAGCACCGCAAGGCCAGCGTCATCTTCTCCCTGGAGATGAGCAAGTCCGAGATCGTCATGCGGCTGCTGTCGGCGGAGGCGAAGATCAAACTCGCCGACATGCGGTCGGGCCGGATGAGCGACGACGACTGGACCCGGCTGGCACGGAGGATGAGCGAGATCAGCGAGGCGCCACTGTATATCGACGATTCGCCCAACCTGACCATGATGGAGATCCGCGCCAAGGCCCGCCGGCTGCGCCAGAAAGCCAACCTCGACCTCGTCGTCGTCGACTACCTGCAACTGATGACATCGGGCAAGAAGCACGAGTCACGCCAGGTCGAAGTCTCCGAATTCTCCAGGCACCTCAAGCTTCTGGCCAAAGAACTCGAAGTGCCCGTGGTCGCCATCAGCCAGCTCAACCGCGGGCCCGAACAGCGCACCGACAAGAAGCCGATGCTCTCCGACCTCCGAGAATCCGGCTCGCTGGAACAGGACGCCGACATGGTCATCCTGCTCAACCGGCCCGACGCCTTCGACCGCGACGACCCGCGCGCCGGAGAAGCGGATTTCATCCTGGCCAAACACCGCAACGGCCCGACCAAGACGGTGACCGTTGCCCACCAGCTGCATCTGTCGCGGTTTGCGAATATGGCGAGGTAGGGGGGTGGGTTGTAGGTTCTCACGAACCGCGGCAGAATCTCACGGCAAATGGCATGCGACTGGCAGATCTGCCAAGTTCGTGAGACACGCGGGTTGTTCAATCCCAGGCCCGCGCCAACGATCATGTGACGATCAGGTCACCAAAGTAGTCTGATCCGATTGCAGGAGCCGAAGCGTTGTTGCCTGTGTTTGTCGGCGGTCAGATCTATCCTCAGCGGCATGTATCTGCAGAGCCGAACGCGGCGGTGGCTTCAGGCGTTGCGGTATGCCAATACGATTCTCGGCCAGGGTCTTCAGATGATGGAGTACTTCGCGGCTCACGCTCACGTACCTGGTGCCAGGCAAATCAGTGGGCGCGACAAGCGTGTCACGGTGCTGCTGTCGACGGACCCTTGGATTCAAGCGGTGGCTGCAACGAATGTGGACGGATCTGAGAGTAG